>NZ_JAMFLZ010000001.1:0-840377 GCF_023502325.1 Jejuia spongiicola | reverse complement strand
TTACTTTATAAGAAGAAGTTCCATACTACTCCGAAACGCACAGTAAAGTCTCGATATGGATTGTTTGGTGCTGCGAAATAATTGTAACCTGTAAATGCTGAATTGAAATGCTCGGCTTTTATATAAATTCTTGTTTGACGAATTTTTGCATTTACAAAGAAATCTAATCGTGGGAATCCGCCATATTCTTTATCGGTTTGTACATAGAATTCTGCCAACAATGGATCGTAGCTATTCATATTATACTTTGTGAAGTAATTGAATGTTACACCTGTTTGTAAGTACATGGCTTTTTTAAATACGTGACTGGAATAATACAATGTATTGCGCGTAGTAAGCTGCGGAACGTTTAATATATTATTATCGTCTTGTACGTTTTGATATAATAAGGTATTCTGCAGTGCAAATTTGCCAACTTTTATTTCTTTGTCTAATTTAACTCTTAAATAACTTATTGTTTCGGTATTTTGAAATGGTTTGATTGGAACAAATTCGCCATCTGGAATTCCTGTTGCATCTCTTTTAAAATAGGTATAGTCGTTTATTGTTGAATAATCGACAGAAATATCAGCTATTTTTTTTGATTTTAACTGAAATGCTAATTGTTGGGTTTCTGTATTATTAAAATTGTTTCGCCAATTATAGTTTGTGTAGTTACTTTGATATAACAGCACATTATAATTTGGTGCTTTGGAACTGTGATTTATTGATGCTGTTGCTGATAAATCGCTATTTAGTTTAAATGTAGCATGTGCCTTTAAAAAATTTCCATCGAAATCTCCTGAAACATTTATTCCTAGCTCACCAAATAATTCAAACTTTTTAAATTGCTTGCGGTATTTTCCTCCAGCTGAAAACACATCGCCTTTTAATCTATTGGTTATTGTATTACCATTTAATACTACCACCTTGTTGTAACCATAATTATAATTATTACTGCTTACATTAAATTGTAAATCGCCAATAATATTGTTACTATAATTTAGTTGAAGTTGATTATAAAAATTTTCGAGTGTTACACGGTCTCTTTGGTTCGAACTTGCAAAAGCACTTCCAAAATAACTTGTACTTACACTAGTTTGATCGTATTGGTACGATTTATCTTTTAAAGATATAATATGACCTATGCTTAATTTATTTTTTGAAAGCGAGTCTTTTTTTCTGATAATACTATAATTATGCTCTAAATGAAACCGCTTTCCTCTTAATATATTTTCAGCATTTTCGAAATTTACTTCTAAAATTGAGCGATCTAAAAATTCCTCGACTCCATTTTCAAAATTCTCAATCATATCATCTCTTAGCCCCCCATTTTCTTGATTCAACAAGTCTTGCATTACTATATGCGCTCTTGCTAAGTAGCGATTGTTTTTAGTTTGATAGTTTGTTGTAAAACGAAAATTCCCTGTACTTGTTAACAAGTGCTGGTATTTACCTAAGGACCGAAGGCCTTTGTAAGCTATTGAAAAATTTAATTGAGGCGATGTGTTAACTGTGAAAAAAGAATCGGCAAGTTGCCCTTGCTCAAAAGCAGATTTATACAATAGCTCTGTTAATGGTGTTGGCACGCGATAGTAATTAACATCTTCTATCTCCATATAATTAAAGTGCCTTGCTCTTGCACCAAAACTCGGCATTAGGCTAGTGTTTTCAAAATTATACGTTAGGCTATTGTAGGTTTGCCCTAAGTTTGAAAAAGGTATTAAACCAAAATTGTCTTTTCGTAAATAATTAAACTTGTATTCTTTTCGAATGGTTAAGGTAGTATCTACAAATGTTGTATCGTTTTTATGGGAGATAATTAAATAGTCTGATATTTTAGCTTTTTCTTGCTTAGCTCCTCTATTATTTAAATCTGGATTTAGAGAGTCTTGCTTTCTTAAGCGCTCCATTTGTTCTTTTGATAGTTTAGGTTTTGTTTGTGCACTTACATTATTAAACAAAAACACCAAAAAAAATACTAAAATTAATCTTATCATAACTTAATTTTCCACAGCAAAAGTAATTATTTGAACGCTAATTTTAAGTAAATATTTTAAATAAAGAAAGCCAGCTAAAATAGCTGGCTTTCTTTATTGCTTTATATTCGATAAATATACCAAACAAAAGTAACTTGTAATTTTGAAGAAACTATTGTTTAACTATTTTTTTACTTATTGATTTGTCTTTAAAATTAATTTTCACAAAATAAATGCCTTTAGATAAATAACTAATATCAATCTTATTAGAATTATAGTTGCTTTGTATTTTTTTACCAATTACATTATATACTTCGATTCTATCTATATTGTGTTTGGACTTGATATTTAAAATATTTTTCACTGGATTAGGAAATATTTTAAGGTCAGCAAATTCAGCATCTTTAGTACTTAAAATTGAACAAGGCTGTAAACTAGCTCCAGTTTCTATTGTTCCTTGTGGTGTTAAATCTCTCCCTGTAAACGCGGGATAACTAAGTTCGTATTTAAAAGCTCTAAATGTTAAGTTACCTAATGGTGTATCTCCTTGAGCTATTATATCTCCATTATTTCTTTGAGGATTAATATATTCCCAAACTTTATTTTTTAGATTATCTATTTCAAATAAATAACCAGAATCTGAATCACAAATCAAAGTATTTCCATTGGGAAGTCTTTGAGCACTAGACATTATCCTTGAAAAAAAGTCAGTGAGAGTAGTTGGATCTTGATAAGACCAATCCAAATTTGTTGGTCCATAAGGGGCGCCAGTATAAGTATAGTTTCCACTCATATCCTTTTCAGGACTTATTATTTCTACTGTAGAATACTCGGTAGACCTACCGAAACCGTTATTAAATAATAAAATCTTACCTCCATCATTGTAAGTACTCGGAATCCAATGTGGCGTATGTTGTCCAAATAATTTTTGATCTGATTCTAATCCTTTTCCATAAGCAAATGGGTTCCCCCATCTGTAAAGTATGTCTCCTCCTTTATTTCTATTTCCTCCAGAATGTAAAGAAGCTTCTAATGTTGTTGTTGAATGATCTATTATATATATTTCATTCATTTGTCGTGCGCTAATTATAATTTCGTCTAGGTCTTCGTTATATTGAATTGAATTACAATGCAACCAATTAGCTTTTTTATCAGAGGTCCCCAAATAATTAATATCTAACAATTGCGGGCTATTAGAGACTACTCCAAAATTATCTTTGGTATTATCAAAGTCTTGGATTAAATGGTCCCAGATGTTCCATTCCCATACAATACTAGCTCCTCCATTTATTAAATCTGGCGCAATCTCAATAACTTGTTCATTGTATAAATCTGCATCATCTAACAATGCAGGATCTCTTCCTGCTTGTATAGCTTCAGCTGCAGTTTTTTTTGTTAAAGCGAGTATTAAAATATTTCCGTTAGACATAGGGTATATATCATGATGCTGAGTCAAGCTACTTGAAGAGTATGTGTAGCTCCAAATTACATTATCATCCCAATCTATTTTTTCAATAATTCCACCTATACCAGGAATTGATATATCGGTATTTTCTATAACCCCTGTTCTTAAGATACTCCCATCTTCTAAAAGGTATACAGATTTTCCATCAATGTAATTACTAGTCCACTTATTAATTATTTCTCCACAATTATTAATTAAATAAGTAGACTTATGACTTGTAAATAAGGTATAGCCATTATAAGCTTCAGCAGAATTGCTAATTATGCCAACCGTATTTTGAGAGTATAAATTAGCAATAATTGAAACAATAGCGAAAAAGATATAATACTTCTTCATAGCAGTTTAAAGTATTAAGTTAAACAGTATTATAAAAATACTGATGTAAATAAAAAAGTTCAACAATTATATTGCTGAACTTTTTATATAATAAAATTGTTTATTCTTATTAATTACTTAAAGTAAATTCTGTTGCTTCAGATGCACCAAAACTTCCTCCAGTTTTTATAACGTTTCCATTATTTGTAAGCGTATAAGAACCATTTCCGTAAGTACAGCAAATACCATCAGAATACACATCATAAATAGTAAATGTATATGTACCGTTTGGTAAACAGAATTTATGAGAAGCATCTGTTTGACCACCAGCATATGCTGCTGAGTAAAGTACTGTTCCAGATGAATCTTTAATATCCCATGATGTTTCAGCAGAATAAGAATCAAAAACTATGTCTAAAAAAGTTTCTGGATTTGGGCATACCTGCTCTAAATTTAATGTAATAGGATCTCCTACAAATAAACCTTCAGAATCCATAAACTCTAAAGTTAATGTGTCTCCGTTAGGATCAATACTCGCTCCATCAACATCAACATTAAACACTCCAGCATTACTATTTGCAGGCACTGTTACTGAAGCAGGCACTGTGTAAGTTGAAGCACTAGCCGATGTTTGATCAGCTACAACACTAATTGTAAATGATCTATCTGCACTTGCTACTTGAGATGTAAATATTTTTACTTCTTGTGATGCAGTTCCTGTCGGGTCAACGCCAATATTGAATCCAGTCTCAAAAGAAACATAATCAATATTAGAAATGGCAATAACATCTTCATTTTTCTCACAGCTTACAAAAGCAATTAGAGAAACAAACAGAAAGAATAAGTTAATTTTTTTCATAATGTAATTTTTTAATTATTTATTGAGTTAGTCAAGCCAAATATAATATTTATTTTATAAATATCATATTCAGAATCGTTTATATATGCAGTATCTGCACAGTTTTTAGTTATAAAATTTATTCGATAACAACTTTCTTATTAAAAATTGCGTTACCGTTCTGGATATTTAAAAAATATACTCCAGAATAAAATGCTTTTGTATCAATTGAATGATTAATCTTTGACGATGCTTCTTTTAAGCTTTTCTTATATACTTCACGTCCTTGTAAATCATACAAACGAATTGTAGATTTTTCACTTTTAGAATCAAAGTTTAAATTTAACTTATCATTTGTTGGATTAGGCCAAACCGTTACATTAGATATTAATTTATCTGATACGCCTAATGTTAAATTAGCTCCTGTTAAAATTAAAGAAAATGCTTGAGAACCATTAGTTAACGTTCCTTTATGAGTTACCGTTAATGTATAATTTCCAGCTACAGAAGTGGCAATATCAATTCTTTCAATATTATCAACATTATTATCTCCTTTAATGGCAGCAGCAGCTACATTAGTATTATCTAACTTCCATGGAGTAAAAGTTGTAGCGCCTGAATCTTCTATTCTTAAATCTAAATCATTAACTAATCTAGGTGTTAAAACATTACCTGGGCTTGAAGATGTATCTCCTGCAGGGTCTGTCCAACAAATGGTAGCACTAATTGGTCCTGTTCCTGCTGAAGAGAATTGGTATGTATATGTACCACTATTATTTAAGGTTAGCTCATCTATTTTAGCTGTTCCATCATTATCATCTTTAATTGCATTAGCTGCATCTTCAGCGTTAAGTAAACCCCAGCCAAAAACAGGATCTGGTCCTACTTTATTTCCGCCATCAATTGCTGTATGACAAACCAAGCCTTTTAATGTTGCAGCTCTCATATAATTTGAGTTTAGCTGATTATAATACTCTTGTAGTAATAAACAAGTTCCAGCTACATTAGGTGATGCCATTGATGTGCCTGAAAAAGTTGAGTACTCTGTGTTCGACCCAGATGTTGGTGAGTATACATTAGTTCCATCACCTGCAATATCTGGTTTAATTCTAAAATCATCAGTAGGCCCTTGGCTACTTCCTGAATTTATTGCTAAAACTGTTATTTCTCCAGTCGTTGCATTAAAAAATGGGTTTGCATTTGCAACTACCAAATTATTTTTAGCGGTTTTATTTCCTGTTAATTTATCATAACCTGTACCCAAACCTCCAGTATATGTATCAGTTCCTTCATTACCAGCAGATTTTACAGCTAAATAGAATGGAGAAGAGAAGGCTACTTGATCCCATGTTCTAGCATTAGCTGTATAAGCTCCAATATTAGCAGCTGTGATTTGCTGTGTCCCTCCGTTTGTAAATATAGGAACACCGTAAGAATGATTGGAAATCAGTAAGCCGTTTGAAGCTTCATTAAGAGCTTCAGTATCATCTATAGTCCAATCAAAAGATCTCAAAGTTGCTTTAGGGGCCATTCCTTTAGCACTTGCATCTGCTCCTTTACCCATTAGAGTACCAGCTACATGTGTTGCATGATCACTTATTGGTCCAAAAAAACCTCCAGGAAATTCAGGATATTCAACTCTAGATTGTGGAACTATTTGATCGTCCTTAAATTCATCATGAGTACCACGCACGCTTTCTTCATCCCATACCCCAATATTCATATTTTCTCCTTCCAAACTTAACCCCAAGCTTCCTCCAGGTTGTATTCTATTAGTTTTCGTACCAATGGCACTATTTACATTGTGGGTTGTTCTATAAATAGGGTTCCCATCTACAATATCATAAATATCGTAAGTTTTACCTTTATTTTTATACTTTCTACCAAGTGCTTTATATGATTTCAAATAATTTTCAATCCTGCTTTCTCTTTCTAAATACTTATTAAGTAACTCAGCTTTAAGGTCATCTATATTTTCTTTATTATAAGTTTCAGTAATTTTTTTTATTTCAGCATCTGTTTGCGCCGCTACTATAAAACCAAATAATAACAATAAACTAAAAAGTAGTTTTCTTTTCATTTCTTATTTATATAATTCATTAATAAAATAATTTTTAATGGTTGGTAAAAAATTAGTTAATTATTAATCTATAAAAAAAATGGAGTAGTTTTTAGTGCTTAAAAACTACTCCATACTATATAATTTATAAATTAAGACTAGTCCTTAGTTATTGATAGACTCATCAATATTAGGATTAGCATCAATTTCTTTTTCTGGAATTTTTAAGTAAAATAATTCGCTATCAGCTGGTACAGTAAGTACAACTCTATGCTCAGGATCTCTTACAATAGCACTTCTTGTTCTTTTAGCATCAAACCATTCAACTCCAAATTCTCCATATAACTCTTTACGTCTTTCAAGTAAAATCTCATCCATAAGAGCCGCTCCAGTACTTGTAGATTTTACAGCACTACCATCTCTAGCAGATTGTAAAGCAAATAATAAATCTTGTGCAGGACCGTCATTACCCATTCTTGCTTGAGCTTCAGCATCAATTAATACCATTTCAGATTTTCTCATAATTGGTAAATCAGTATCAAAAGTAAATGCAAACTTTGTTGTAATAAATTCTCTGTAAGGAGTAGAAGAACCATAAATATCGAAAAATAATCTTCTAACATCTGTAGCAGCAAACTCAGAAACAAAATTTGTATTTACATAAGTTGCTTGATAAGATAGTGTTAAGTGATCTGTCATTACGTGTGGTGCCGCATAAAAGAAATTAGTTTCATTAGCATCTTGGTACATACCCCATAACCATTCTTGATCTCCTAAATCAGTAAAACCTGCGCCCCAGTTTGTAGATACAACAGCTGATGCTGCATTACCTCCGTAAGCTGCTCTAGCAGACGAAGAAGCTAATGCCCAATCATCTTGAGTCACTAAAAGCACACGAGATAAGATACCTTGCGCTACAGCTTTATTAATATAACTTTTTCCTAAACGTGAATCTGGTAAATCAGCGATTGCCGCTTTTAAATCAGATAATATTAAAGCATATACTTCGCTAGTAGGACTTGTTGGATTACCTTCAGAAGCTCCAGTTGCTGGCTCAGTATAAATTGGTAACCTAGAAGCCGAAGGATCTGTAGTATAATTAGGTGCGAACTCTAATGCTAACTGAAAATAATGGAACGCTCTTAACGTTTTTCCAACTGCAATAAACTCTCTTTTAGATACATCATCTAAAGTACTGTTTTCAACACCTTGAATAAGAACATTCGCTTGGTTAACATTATCATAGTTATAATCCCAGTTAAAGATTGTACGTCTATAATTTGGCTCTCTATTTTCATGTCCATAATCAAAACGATACCAGTTTGGTGATTGGATAATATCATTACCTTTTACTGTTCTAGCAAAATACATCGCATATAAACCTCCAGTATCAACTGTAGTATACTGCGCTCTAAAGTTTCTTAGAATACCAGTAATATAAGACTCTACAACAGCACGATCAGCAAATACTACATCAGCAGTAACACCATTTGTGTTTTTTGGTTCTTCTAAAAATTCTTTTTGACAGCTCGTCATCAATGCGAAAGCTGTAAACATAAGGAGGAAACCTCTCTTTATATTTTTTAAGTTAAAATTACTTTTCATCTTTTTCTTTTTTTTTAAAATTGTAAAATAGCACCAGTTGTAATAGTTTTAGCTAACGGAGATCTGTTATTTGTTAAACCATTAAAAGCCTGTTCTGGATCAATTCCTTTATGCGATTGCCAAGTTAAAATGTTATCAGCTTGCAAGAATAATCTTACTTGACTGAATCCTATTTTTTCTAATACTGACTCAGGTAAGTTGTAACCAAAAGTTAAACTTTTCAATCTTATATAATCATTTTTAAATAAAAATCTTGTAGATCTAGATGAATGATTATTGTTTCCTGTTAATAATAAAGGATAATCTGTTATATCTCCAGGGTTCTGCCATCTATTAACTACATCTACATGATGATTAGATCCTGGATTTTGGAATTGATTAATCAATCCTGAATAATCAGAATCTAATAAATATCCACCAAAGCTAAAGTTAGCTAAAATACTCAAGTCAAATTGCTTATATCTAATTGTGTTAGTAAAACCACCATAAATATCTGGCAATGAAGACCCTTGTTGGTAACGTGTTGCTTGGTCATTATCTTTAGTCGTAACTTTATCAATAACATTACCATTTGCATCTAAAACATCCATATACCACATACCGAATCCGTCAGCAGGATCAACTCCAGCCCACTCATCAATATAAAAATCAAAAATAGAATTACCAACTTTCCAAAGTTTAGACCCATTGATAAATTCATCTTGAGTTAACTCTGTAATCTCATTTTTATCTAAAGAGAAGTTAATTCCAGAAGACCAGCTAAAGTCATCAGTACTAACGTTTATAGAATTAAGCGTTACTTCCCATCCTGAATTCTTGATACTACCAATATTAGTAGTAATTTCAGAAACACCTGTAGATGAAGGAATTGGTTTATCATAAATTAAGTCAACCGATTCTTTGCTATAATAATCTACAGTACCCGAAATTGTTCCGTTAAACAATTCAAAGTCCACACCTATATTTGTAGAAGATGTTTTTTCCCAGCTAATAGTAGGATCTGCAACACCACCTAGTAATACACCAGTATTACCTTCGTTATTCCATCCTAAATTAAACACAGATTGGTATGGGAAATAATCTTGCGCAAGAGGGTTAGAACCAGAAATGAATATTTGATTATTTCCTAATTCACCATATGATCCTCTAAACTTTAAATACGTTAACGTATTACTATCACTTAAAAAACCTTCATTAGATACTATCCAAGAACCACCGACAGAGAAAAAGTTACCCCATCTAGTTTCTTCAGAAAATCTTGTAGATCCATCACGTCTAAAAGATCCTTCTAAGTAATACTTCTCATTAAAGTTGTAAGTTAATCTTCCTAAATAACTATTTAATCTTTCCATAACTGTATTACCTTCAACACTTTCTGGGCTTGTTGCACCGTCTAGCACTTCTACATTAGGTAAAAATCCAGTTCCTTGAGCTCCTAAATCGTCAAATTCAAAAGTGTAGGCTTCAGTTATAAGGTCTGCAGAAAAATTATGATTTCCAAAAGACTTAGTGAAATTTAAAGATTGAACTGCATTTAAAGTAGTTGTAATATCTCTATCTTGATCTACTCTACCACCAAGGTTTGTAGCAAAACTAAATAAATCATCATCAAAACTAAATGAATCAAATAAGTAGTTTTCGTAACTAAGATTAGTTCTAAAAGTTAATCCTTCAAATAATTTTATCTCTGCAAAAGCGTTACCTAAATAACTTGTACGTCTTCTATTTTCTCTACCCAAGAAAATACTAGCTAATATGTTTTCACCACCATTTGAAGGTCTAACATTATTAACTGATTGCCCTGGAGTAAATCCATTACCTAAATCGTAAAAAACATCACCAGCAGTATCTCTTAACAGCTGACCATTACCATCTCTTGCATATACAGGATATACGTCTGATACATTATATATCCAAGAAATAGCTTGTGTTGTACTTCCAGAAGTTTGATCTGGAGTTCCAGAAGTTGAACGAGAAAAACTTGTATTAAAACCTACTTTGAATCTTTCACTTACTTGTGATTCTAAATTAACACGAGCTGAAATTCTTTCAAAATTAGACTTAATCACTGGTCCTTCATCATTTAAATAATCAAAAGACATAAAGTAAGTAGATTTATCATCACCACCAGATAAGCTAATGTTATGATTTACTCTTAATACATCATTTCTAATCACTTCATCTTCCCAACTATTTTCCCATAATTTATTAGCCGTAGTTAAGTTACCATTAGCATCTACAGGGTTTGCAACGTTGTAAGGGTTATATCCAAAATAATCTACAAGACCATTTGATGCATTTTGAGCCGCATCAGTTGCAGATTGACCTAATACAAATTGATTAGTATTTTTTAAAGCCTCCCATGTATATCTGAACTGGTCATCAACACTTGCCAAATCATGCAAACCTACCGTTGGGTTAGATAAACCAATTTGAGATCTGATTGTAACCTTAGGTGCAGAATTCTTTCTACCTTTCTTTGTTGTAATTACAATTACACCATTAGCACCTCTAGATCCATAAAGTGATGTAGAAGATGCATCTTTAAGAACAGACATTGATTCTATTTGGTCCTGACTTATAGCGTTAATGTTTCCATTATACGCAGCCCCATCTAAAATAATAAGTGGCGCAGCAGATGCGTTAAGACTACCAAAACCTCTAATACGTATAGTAGGGTTAGTACCAGGTTGTCCACCAGCGGTTATAAGACTTACACCAGGAACAGCTCCTTGTAATGCTCTTAATGGCGACGTTACTTGTTGATTTTCAATTGTAGTACTTGATACAACACCAACAGAACCTACAATTGATTGCTTAGTTTGTGTACCATAAGCAACAACTACAACTTCATCTAAAGCAGCTACATCTTCATCTAAAGACATATTAATTGTATTGCTTGCTCCGATAGTCGCTTCAGCATTCTTCATTCCTATAAATGAAAAAACAAGAACTTCACCAGCAGATCCACTAATGGTATACTTACCATCAAAATCTGTTTGTGCTCCCCTTGTCGTTCCTTTTACTATTACGCTTACTCCAGGCAATGGTAAACCATCAATAGATGATGTTACTTCTCCCGAAATAGATTTCTCTTGTGCATTAGAGAATTGAATTGAAAACGCCATTATTAGCGTTAACAACCATGTCAACTTTAATTTCATATAACAATTATTTTGAGTTAGTCAACCACAAACATCTTAATAATATATTAAATAAACAAAGAAATACCTTAAAAAAATGTTAAGAGAAGTAAGAATTAACATTTAGCATAATACGCATTTAACAAAAAAACAAACAAAATATTTAATATTACATCAAAATACATGGTAAAAATTCCGAATTTAACAACAAGCACTGTGATTTTCGCAAAAAACAACATAAATATATTATGTGTGCATAATAATTACCCATAAAAATTATAGATTTGACAATATTTATATATAAATGTTGCTAAATAATTACTCAAGCAAGGTGTTGGAGTGTGGAACTGACGAAGCGGGACGAGGCTGTCTTGCTGGACCTGTAACTGCTGCTGCGGTTATCCTTCCTCAAAATTTTTCTAACCATATTCTAAATGATTCTAAGCAACTTAGCGAAACAAAAAGAGATAAATTAAAACCTATTATAGAAACCGATGCCTTAACCTTTGGAGTTGCTCATGTTTTTCAAGAAGATATTGATACCATTAATATTCTTAATGCTTCAATTTTAGCTATGCACAAATCAATTGACAAACTTAAACAAGTTCCAGAATTTATAATAGTTGATGGTAATAAGTTTAAACCTTATAATAATGTATCATACAAAACTATTATTAAAGGAGATAGTAAATACTTAAGCATTGCCGCTGCTTCTGTTTTAGCAAAAACATATCGTGATATTTATATGAATAAAATTCATGAAGAATTCCCTATGTATAACTGGAAAAAAAATAAAGGATACCCAACTAAAGAGCACAGAGAAGCCATTAAAAAATATGGTATAACAAAATATCACAGAAAATCGTTTAGATTATTACCCAATCAATTAAAATTAGATATTTAGGTTTATTGTAATAATCCTAGTTTACTTTATAAGACTTTCTATATTTTTTAAAATGAAAAATATGTAGGTTTGTAAAAATTAATTACTTGCATGAGATTCTTTTGCCTAGCCCTCTTATTAATTACACTTAGTTGCTCGAACAACAAAAAAAACCGAACCAAGTTAATTCACTTTATCCCAAATGAAACATCGGTAATTATAAAAACTTCAAATATTGAAAGTTTAAAAAGCGATATTCAAAATAGTGACTTTATCCAAAAATTGGCAAAAGCAAATACTTTTAATCATACAGAAAGTAAATTAGAATCTCTATCTCTTCTCTTTCCAAAAGACGAAATGCTAATTTGTTTTTCAAATGGAGAAAACGACAGTCTTCAATATTCAATAATTACAAAATACCACAAAAATTTATTTAAAAGAGATTCTTTATCAAACTACATTGAAGAAACAATTACCTATAAAAATAAATCTATCATAAAATCTAAACTAAACAACAACACGTTTTATAGTACAGTAATTGATAGTATGTTTTTCGCATCGTCTTCAAAAAAAATAGTGGACGACGCTTTTTTAAATTCTGACACAACTATTGAATTAGAAAAAATTTATAATACAATAAGTAAAGACAAATCCTTATCTATTATAATTGAATCTGAAAATAAATTTATAAAATCATTTTTTATTGAAGATTCCATCAGCTTTAATAATTTTTCAAATTACTTAGCCATAGATACTGATATCAGTCAGGATGAAATTCTAATAAACGGTATAACAAAAGCAAAGGATTCTTCAAAAAGTTTAATTAACATTTTTAAAAACAACATTCCGCAAGAAAATCAAATTCAAAATATAACACCATCAAACAGTGATGGTTTTATGAGTTTTACATTTAGTGATTATAACCTTTTTAAAACCAACTTAAAAAAATTCAATAGAAAAGACTCTATCGTTTCTTCTACTCTTTTTGATAACATTACAGAAGTTGGAGTGATTTACGAAGACGAAAAGCATGCCGTAATATTAAATTCAATAGATGTTATTGCAACCAAAGACGCTTTACTAAGTGAGCTAAGTACTATTGATAGCTACAGACAAATTGATATTTTTAATTTTAGCGAACCTGATTTGTTTTCAAACACTTTCTTTCCTTTAATTACATCTAATAATGCTACAAAATATTGTGTATTAGATAACTTTTTTGTGTTTGCTGATAATTTAGAAATGCTTCAAAATATTATTGCTAATTATCAAAACAAAACTACTTTAAGCGAACAATCATATTTTAAAGACATTAAAGAAAACTTAAGTGACGAATCTTCATTATTAACAATAGTAAATCCATCGATTTTAAAAACCATTCTAAATAAAAATCTTCAAGATAATTCTAACTACAATTTAAATAAATATAATGCTTCGGCTTTACAATTTATTTATGACACTAATTTTGCTCATGTTAATGGCATTATTAAAAAAGCTAAGACTAGAGGTTACCAAAACTCTATTTCAGAAGTATTTAATATTAAATTAGATGCAGATTTATTAAACCAACCTCAATTTGTTACCAATCATATTACCAAACAAAAAGAAATTGTTGTTCAAGACGTAAATAATAGACTGTATTTAATTTCAAATAAAGGAAAGGTTCTATGGAAAAAACAATTGCAAGGGGCTGTTATAGGAAACATTGAACAAATAGACATATACAAAAACGGTAGGCTTCAGCTTGCATTTGCAACACCAAACAGAGTTTATGTAATAGATAGAAACGGTAAAGATGTAGCTCCATTTCCTGCAAAATTTAATGACAAAATCACACAACCGCTATCTGTTTTTGATTATGACAAAAAGAAAAACTATAGATTACTTATCACTCAAGGTAAAAATGTTTTAATGTACGATGTTAAAGCGAAAATTGTAAATGGCTTTACCTTTAAATCTGCCAACAAAAATATTTTAACCCAACCCAACCATTTTAGAATGAGTGGTAAAGATTATTTAACTTTTAAAACTGAAGACAAGCTTTATATTTTAGACCGCACAGGAAAAAATAGAGTAATACCAAAAACCTCAAATAGATTTTCAAACCAAAGCGTCTATCTATATAAAAATAAATTTACCACCACTACTCAAAATGGCAATTTAGTAACGATCGACACAAGAGGTAATACATCAATTCAAAATTTAAGGCTTTCAAATGATCATCATTTACAAACTACAAGCAAAACACTTGTTACATTAACAGATAACAAATTAGGTATTAAAAATAGAACTATTGAACTTGATTTCGGGAACTATACTCATCCAAAAATATTTTATTTAAATGATAAAATATATGTTTCAGTTACCGATTTACAATCTCAAAAAATACACCTCTACGATAGTCAAGCAAAACCTATAGTAAACTTTCCTGTTTACGGAAATTCTTTAATTGATTTAGATAATGTTGATAAAGACAGAAATCTTGAATTTGTCACAAAAGGAGATAGCAACTCTATTATTTTGTATCAAATGAACTAAATTATTATTAAATAGCACTTAAGGTTTTGCATTTGCAAACTAATTTTTATCTTTAAGGCAGCTATTAATCAAATAATTACAATGAAACCACATAAAAATGCATTACGCATTTCCTTTATTGGGATTGCTTTGGTATTTTTTATATCTAATACTTACGCACAAACTAAACAATTAAAACGACCAAAAAGTTCGGTTGGCATTTCTAGCGTTGATAACTTTGTAACACAATCTTTTGATATATATGATAAAGTATATAAATATGACGGTTACGCCGCAGCAGGGACACCACTTGACGATGATGATATTGATGTTTTAGAAGATGCATTGGACGATTTACAGGGTTTAAGTGATAGCGCTCCAGATATTTTAGGAGATATTGACGGCACAAGTGTTTTAAAACAAGCCAAAGCTACATTACAAATAAACAAAGCCAAAAAAGCACTAAAATACAGTATCAAAACCGCTAAAGAATTACTTCTAGGTCAGCGCGAACGTGATAAAAAAGAAGATGATTCTGGCAATACATCTACAAGCGAAGAAGGTTCAAGTAATTCTTCAGGAACTACTAATGGGAATAATGACACAGCTGAAGAGGTTAATACTAACATATCTGACAATTTAGAAATCTATAGCAAGTTTGATTATGTCCCAGGAGATAAATTATTATTTTTTGATAATTTTTCTCAAGATTTTGTTGGCGACTTTCCTAGCAAATGGAATACTAATGCCTCAGGCGAAGTTGTAAAAATTAGCAACAAAGGCAATTGGTTCGAATTAAAAACTGGATATGGTGTTTTTTATATCCCTGACGTAAAAGATTTACCTGAAGACTTTACCATAGAGTTCGACTTACTTACCAAAGGAATTAATCAACAAACATCTTCTACAGCTAGATTTTATGTAATTTTAAGTGACAATGATCAATTTAAAGACGGTGTAGAGCATTACGCCAAAATCTCTATTCCTTTAGGGCAGTATGCCGCTTTTGCATTTAGAGCTCGAAACTATTTTAATAGAAACGGAGGCTCAATAAATACAGATATAAAAGCAGATGTTAGAAAAGCTGTTCTTAACCAACCGCATATAGCTATTTCGGTTACTAAAAAACGCTTTAGGCTATGGGTAAACGAAACTAAATACATTGATATACCGAGGTTTATAGAACAAGAAAATGTACTTAAATATTTAAAATTTCATCTTAACAATCTCAAAGACGGACAAGAACATTTATATATAAGTAATTTAAAGGTGGCTAAAGGCGGTGTAGATTTAAGGCGCGAATTAATAAGTAAAGGAAAAATATCTACCAACGGCATTTTATTCGATTCTGGTTCTGCAAATATCAAACCTCAATCTTATGGAATTATTCGCCAAATTTCTCAAGTACTAATACAAGATGAAAATATCAAATTAAATATTATTGGCCATACAGATTCTGACGGTAATGATGATACAAACTTAAAACTATCAAAAAGCAGAGCTAATGCTGTAAAAGAAGCTTTAATTAAGGTTTATAAAATATCTGGTGATAGATTGCAAACAGAAGGAAAAGGAGATACTGAACCTGTTGATGATAATAATACCACTAACGGCAAAGCAAAAAATAGACGTGTTGAATTTGTGAAAATATAGATGATTATGAAAGCAAAAATTATAGGTTTTTTCTGTTTATTATTTATTAGTTACTCTTCAATTAGTCAAAATACTTGTAGTGCTTATTATCCTTTTGAGGAAGGTGCTAAATTTGAAATTACAAGCTTTAACAAAAAAGGTAAAAAAGAAAGCGTAGTTAATTACGAAATAACTACTATAGATAATAATGTTGCCACCATAAAGGCAAAAATATCTGATGCTAAGGGCAAAGAAGTAACCACTACAGAATACAACATAACCTGCAACGGTAATAGTGTTTCAATTGATTTTAAATCTTTAATGAATCCAGATTTATTTAAACAATACAAAGACATGGAAATGGAAATGTCTGGAACCAATATAGAATTTCCAAACAATTTAGATGTGGGGCAAACCTTAAAAGATGCTAACCTCAAAATGACGATGAATATGAGTGGTATTAAAATGAATATGAGCATAAACATGCTTAACAGAAAAGTAGATGCCAAAGAATCTCTTACAACAGTCGCAGGAACATTTGATTGTTTTGCTATAAGCTATAATACCGAAATGAAAATGGGCATGAAAATGAACTATAAAATTAAAGAATGGATTGCCAAAGGTGTTGGTGTTGTAAAAAGTGAAACTTATAATAAGAAAGGCAAATTAATGGGGTATTCTGAACTTACAAGTATAACTAAATAAATATTTAAAATATAACGATAACCAAATCTGAAGTCCTCGAATCTTGAACGTCAAAACTATATGTTTTGGCGTTCTTTTTTGGTGCTTATTTGCTTTGAAATTATTACTATTGTAGTCTTAATATTTTATACATGATTTCACGAAAAAACGCTTCAATATCAAAATTCATCATTCATAAAGTCGGTAATAAATTTAATGATACAAAAAATGCTTTTTCAGATAAAACAGTTGATTTTGATGAAGCGAGTTACGATTTAATGTTACCCTTCTTATTAAGGTCATTTGGTAGCGTGGTACAAAGCTATCGGTTTAACCATCATGCTAATATTTCTCTAAACGAAATTAACAGTTATGCAACACAACTTTTTAATGATGATGAAGCATTTGTTGATATTTCTAAACATGTAGTTACTCACTTATATGAGCAATCTACTTCAGCTCAAATAAAAACTGGCGACGTATTAGTCGTTATGTTTGAAGGCATAGAGTTTAGAGACATGACAACTAACGCTATTGGTATTTTTAAAATTGAAAGTAAGGTTAGTTTTTTTCAAACTTATTTAGAAAACAATAGTTACGATGTCTTAGTACAAAAAGGAATCAACTCAAAAAAAGTAGATAAAGGATGCTTAATTTTAAATCAATCTGACACTGAAGGTAACATTATTTTAAGTGTAGATAATAATGGATATGATGCACAATATTGGACGAATCAGTTCTTAAATATTAAATATGCCGATGATGCCAATAACCATACACAACAGTACATTGAGCTTTGTAAAGACTTCTCTACCGAAATTTTAAAAACCAGTTACGGTGCACAAGAGCAAAACACATTTTTAGCAAAAACCATCGACTTTTTTAAAGAAAATGAAATTGTAAATATAGAACGCTTTAAAGAAGAGCTTTTTGAAGATGAAAAACAAATAAGACAATTTGAAGATTATAAAAAAGAGTTTGAAGGCGAACAAAATATTGTTATTAGAAATCAGTTTGATGTCGCTGAACGTGTTGTGACTAAAGAAAAAAGAAAGATTAAAACAGACATAAAACTAGATACCAATATTCAAATAAAACTCGATATTGATGCTCCTGATGCATCTGCTGAATATTTAGAGCGTGGTTATGACGATGATAAAAAAATGCACTATTATAAAGTGTTTTTTAATGCTGAAGCTTAATTTCTTGGCTTTTTAATAAAAATAAACGACCTTGTAAAGGTTACAATTCATTCAATCATTATCATGAAAAAAATTCTTTTTTTATTAGCCTTAAGCTCATCTATTCATTCAATTACAGCTAGCACAAATACTACTTTTCTTTTAACTGAAATTAGTCAAGATTCACTTAGAATAACTGAACTTGACAAGTATTGGTCAGAACTTTCAAAAACTGTTAGAGAAGGTGAATTTGAAGCTTATGAGGCAGGTTATCATCCGGATGCTGTTGTAGTTTTTGCAACTGGTAAAAACAAAACCTCTGTACCTCTAGCCAAAGCACTTGCTGGCTGGAAACAAGGTTTTATTGACACTAAAGAAGGTAAAAATAAAAGTGATGTAGAGTTTCGTTTTTCGCAACGTATTGGCGATGCTACCACAGCTCACGAAACAGGGATCTTTAATTACTGGTCATCAGACAGCAATGGTAAAAATAAGGTACAGCATATTATACACTTTGAAATGTTGTTAGTAAAACAAAATGGTAAATGGGTTGGCATAATGGAACATCAAAAACACCGAGCTACTCAAGAAGAATGGGATAATTTAAACAAGCAAAATTCCAAATATTAAATCATCTCTAACAAATCATTCATGCTACCAAAGGTTTTAGTAGCTAATGCATCTAATTCGTTATCTAAATCGTGTGCTGTAAATCCGAAGACATCAAAGCCTCCATTAACCGCTGCTTTTATGCCAGACAAACTATCTTCAATCACTACACATTCATTAGGTTTATACCCCATGGTTTTTGCTGCTAATAAAAAAACTCCCGGATCTGGTTTCCATTTTTGGATGGTATAAGAACTAAAAATGTTATTCTCAAAATATGGTAATAATCCTGTTAATTCTAAATTAAGCCTAATTTTGTTTTCAGGCCCACTGGATGCTACACAAAAGGGAAGTTTTATATTTTGTAATACTCCTAAAACTCCTTGAATGGGTTTTATATTTGCTTTAAAAGCATCAAAACTACGCTTACGATACTCATCTTCAAAAGATTGAGGGATTTCAGAATCTATTAATTTTGAAACATGATTAACACAGTCCTTAAGAAAGCTTCCTTTAAAATGTTTTATGGCATAATGCAAATCGATGTTAGCTCCCAATTCGTTAGCCATATCTACAAATACTGCATTACTTATGGTTTCACTATCGACTAAAACACCATCACAATCAAAAATTACACATTTGTATTTTGACATAAACTACGGCGTAGAATTAGAAACCTGTAACAGTTTTCCATTATAATATTTGTTTCCGTTAAGCGAAAAATCAAAAATATACTTTGCCATTTCTAAAGCAGTAGTAGGTGCTTGATAACCAGGAAATGCTTCTTCTAGCATTTCAGTTTGCACTGCTCCTAAAGCAAGGACATTAAAAGCAACACCTTGCTCTTTGTATTCTTCGGCTAATAATTCGGTTAAGGTAATTACAGCCCCTTTACTAGAACTATACGCAGCTAATCCAGGGAATTTCATACTACCTTGTACGCCTCCCATAGAACTAATAGTTACAACATGACTACTCTTTTTCATAAATGGTAAAACAACGCGAGTCATTTCAGCTACCCCAAAAACATTGGTTTTATAAACTTGTTCAAAATCTACCATAGATGTTTCGGGAAAAGGTTTATTAAGTAATGTCCCTGCATTATTTATTAAAACATCAACCTGCTCCCACTCACCTTTAATATAATCCTCAACTTTAGCATATTCATTAGCATTAGATAAGTCAAAAGGCATTGAAACTACATTGTCTAACTGTAACCTTTTTATTGGTTTTTCATTTCGAGAAAGCGCCAGCACATTGTGCCCTGTTTTAGAAAATAACTTTACTAACTCGTAACCTATACCTCTACTTGTTCCTGTAATTATAATATTACTCATCGTTCATTTTTATTTCCTGAGTTGGTGCGTTAATCATTCCTTCTAATGCAGGAATCATTACATTCATAAAATCAGTCATGTGCTTATAATCCATTTTATCAGCTTCATCATCTACGTGATGGTAATAATCAAAATTGGTAAAATCAAATGTAGAAATAGCATGAGATGGCTTTTTAAAAGCTTTATAAAACGGATAATTATCAGACCTCATAAACAATTGAAATTCTTTAGCTTTTGGAAAAAAGCCAATAACTTCCTTTCCTCCATATTCATTTAATTTTGCTCCCATATTAGATTTTTCGTAACCCGACATGTAAGCCATAATTTCTTCTTTCGCTCTTGGTACACCAATCATTTCAAAATTAATCATAGTATACAAATCGAGGTTTTCTTTTTTAAGCCTTTTTGCTAAATGACTAGACCCCTTTAACCCCATTTCTTCAGCTGAATATAAAGTAAAGAGGATGCTTCGTTTATTACTTTTACTCTTTGAAAAATAATTCGCCCATTCTAAAACAGCTACAGTTCCAGAGGCATCATCATTAGCGCCATTTGCAATAACATCTCCATTAACTTCTTTTCCATTTCCAATATGATCATAATGAGCCCCAAGAATAACAAATTCATTCTTTAATTCTGGATCGTTCCCTTCAATATACCCTACAATATTATAACCAACAATATCTTTTAAATTAAAACTATCTCTATACGTCTTAAAATAAGGTTTTATATTATTTTTTTTGAAGTAGTTCTCAATAAACACAGCGGCTTTCTCAATTCCTTTACTACCTGTATTTCTTCCTTCTAATTCATCTGAGGCTAAATACTCCATACTTCTTTTAATAGATTCTAAAAAAATAAAATCGTTATTCTTTTTAAGTAGTGTAGCTTGCATTTCAGAATTTGAAGGAGTTGCTGATGTTCCATCAACTCCAGATTTACCATCAGCTGCTTTACGACTTATTGAGCATGAAACTAATATTAAAGTTAGAACAATTAAAAGTGTGTTTCTCATATTATTTTTATTTGAGCTTAAAGATAAAAAAAACCTGCTTCAAACAAACGAAACAGGTTTTTACTTTTGGGGACTTAACTTTTACCCTAACTAAAAGCCCAAAACAACAAAAGAAATGAAGTGCTATAAAAAAATACTAAAAACAATTCTAGCCTATATTTTTCAATCAAAAATTTAGATTTATCAAACATTCTCAATAATATTAATGGTTAATTGCATTGTTACATCTACAGTGCCATCATTTATTTTTATAATGACTGTAATTCTTTGATTGTTGTCATAATCAAAAGCTGAGGCATTAGCCACAAAAACTTCACCTGTAGTTTCTCCAATAGTTACACTATTTGCTGGGTTTTGAGAAACAATTGAATAGGTTAACTTATCTCCATCAACATCAGTAGCATTTAATGTTGTTATTAGATCTGAACTAATGTTTTCTCTAACATCTAACACCATATCTTCTAAAACTGGTGCATTGTTTTTTGGAGCGTCATCATTACTACATGCGCAAATTGTAGCTATTACCAATAATAGCATAAAGGTTTTAATTGTATTCATAATATTTAAATTTGGGGGTTAATATTTTTTATTCTTTTATAAGTTTTTTTGTTACTTGTCCTTTTTCTGTTTTAATATTTATAAAATAAAGTCCAGATGTTAAATTTTCAACATTATACTCCTCTATATTTTCATCAAATACTTTAATTGTTTTTCCCTGCATATCTAAAACAGATATTTTGCTAAATTTAAGCTTGCTTTCTATTGAAAACCGCTTTAAAGTTGGATTTGGATATAAGGCAATTTTGTTTTCTAATTCTAAATCGTTGATTGACAATAAAGGGTCTTGATATTTCCAAAGTTCAACACCTTGAGATCCATTGTTGGCTGAAAAAAACAATAAATCATTAGCAACAATCAAATCCCTTGGACTACTACTTCCAGAAGGATTAATATTGCTTACCATGCTAGTTCCTACACTAGTTCCGTCTGTCACCCAAAGTTCTACCCCATTAGTGCCGTCAGTTGCAGAAAAATATACTTTGCCATTATATTCTGTAAAACCATTAGGATTACTATCTGGAAAAGAAGGAGATGTATTTATATTCTTTACCATATTTGTTGTCGCAGAAAATCCAGTTGAAGACCATAACTCTATTCCATTAACATTATCATTGGCTGAAAAATAAAGCCTGCTTCCTGATACAAATAAATTTGAAGGATTACTATGGTTACTACCAGAAGCTATATTTTTTAAATTAGTAATAGATGTTCCTCCCAGTTTAAATATTTCTATCCCCAAACTTGGATGATTTGCAGTAAAATAAAGTGCATTATTAAATACAGTAAGATTTTCTGGATTATCTAAGTCTCCTGCTATAGAGTTTAAATCATTCATTCGTTGTGTACCAGCAGATGTCCCATCTGAAATCCAAAGCTCTCTTCCTCCATTTACTCCGTCATCAGCAGTAAAATATAACTTATTATTTAAAACAATTAAGTCTTCTGGGTTGGAGTCTGCTTGACCAGAGTTAACATCAAGCAATAAGTTAGTACCTGCATTTGTACCATCGCTTACCCATATCTCTCTTCCGTTTGTTATATTATCGGCAGAAAAAAATAGAAGATTATTTAAAACCGTATAATTTTCGGGTGAGCTACCTCCAGATGGGCTTATATCTTTTATCATTATTTGATCACCGCCCCCTGTCCAAGGGTTTCCATCAAAACCTAAAACTTCTTCGCCGTAAAAAGGAGTTGGTTGATTAAAAGCAGATGGTCTAGCACTAAAAACTAGTGTATTACCAAAAGTTGTTAATAGCCTTGGAGATGCAGATCCATTACCGTTTCTAATCTCTGGGTAATTAATAGTTCCGCTAGGAGTTCCATCTGTAGAATATAATTCATATTTAGTAAGAGAAAGATTTCTAATTGCTGAAAAATATACCTTGTTGTTGAATATATGAAATCCGTTAGGATTGGAATCACTTGGTCCTGATATAAAATCTCCTATTAAGCTTGTTCCTGCACTTGTTCCATCAGTCTCCCATAGCTCCATCCCATTTGTAATATCTTTTGCAGCAAAAATTAACTTACCTCCAAAAGCTATTCTGTTTTTTACAACATAAGTTGGCATTCCATCCGCAAAACCAAAATTAATATCCTTAACGATACTTTGAGCATAAATAAATGGGCACGCCAGCAATAACATAAAAAGTAGTGTTTTCTTCATAATAAATAGGTTTAAAAGTTTACTGTAAAAGTAGAATAGAGAATGTACGGGTGTACTACCCAAAAGGGTAGAAGTAAAAAACTGGCATATTTAAGAGATTAAATCAGGTTTTCCTTATTTGCTTTCTGAACAGCTTCAATATTAGAGTTAACCTGAAGCTTTATATAGATATTCTTTAAATGAAATTTAATAGTATTTTTACTGATAAACAATTGATCCGCTATACTATCATAAGTATTTCCTTTAACTAGTTGAGATAGCACTTCCTTTTCTCTAGGCGATAATTCTATTTTACTAGGTTGCCTTTGAAAAGAGCTAACAACCATTTTAGCTATTTTAATACTCATTGGTGCACCACCTGAAACGGATTCATTGAGAGCCCCAATAAGCTCATCAGGGCTAATATTTTTTGTTAAATACCCTGATGCTCCAGCACATAAAGCCTCAAAAACAATATCTGAATTTTCAAAAACTGTAACCATAATAATATTGGCTTTAGGCAATGCCTTTTTAATAAGCCTTGTTCCTTCAACACCATCAATACCTGGCAATTCTATATCCATTAAAAAAATATCAGCATTATCGTATTGTAAACGATCAATAGCCTCTTCGCAGTTATCATAACAATTAGTAAGCTCAAAACTTTCAGTAGCCTTTATTACCTCTGCAAAGCCCTCTCTTAAAGGCACATTATCTTCAATCAATACGACTTTATATTTCATTATTCAATTGAATTTTCTTTTAATTTACCTTTGAATATTATAGTAGTACCTTTTCCAATACTAGAATTAATAGTAAGTTGACAATCTATTTTATTTGCCCTAGCTTTCATGTGAGACAACCCATTTAAAGATTCTAAATCGCTCTCTAAAACTCCCATACCATCATCTTCACAAATAATTACTAGTTCTTGGTCATTATAATTAAATGAAAGCGCAACCATACGACTCTTTGAATGTTTTAAGGCATTAGTAAGTGCTTCTTTAAAAATAAAAATAAGCTGTTTACTCCAATGGTAAGGTAATTTTATATTATTTGAGATATTTTTATTTACAACAAACTTAACCTTGGTCTTATCAAACATATCTCCACCAAAATCCGATAAGTATGTGGTAACTTCTTCTAAATAATTACTATTAGATTTTAAAGAAAATATAAAATCTCTAGTTCCCTTATAAAGCCCATTCGCGTCTTCGCTAATTTGCTGAATCTTTGATTTTACTTTTGGGTTTCTTATTGAAACTTCACCGCTTATTAAATTTGACAACAATGAAATTCTTGCTAGTTTGTTTCCAAGATCGTCATGGAAGTCTTGAGCAATTTCGTCTCTAACATCAGATAGTTCTTTCTCTAATTTTATCTGTTTTTCAAAGGCCAGCTTTAGTTCATGATTTTTTTGTTTTGTTTTTCTCAATTGGATCATACTTCCAACTAAAACAATGCAAACTATAACAAGTGATGCAATTACTAATAAAACAATAAGTTTTTTAATTTGAGCTTCTTTAAGTTCTGTTTTATATTTTGTTTCTAATTCATTTATAACTTCTACTCTCTCTGTATTAAAGATACTGTCTTTCATTTTTGTATATATCCTAAAACTCTTATAGGCTTTATCCAATCTACCAGCCTGTTCATAAAGATCTGAAGCATCTAGATGCTGCATCATTAAACCAGCAACATCGTTAGAAACAATTTTTGCAAAAGAGGTATCCATCCATTTAACAGCTAATTCATTTTCACCTAAATCTAAATGATCCCATGACTTTGATAAATAGAGGCCGCTTAGATTTTTTGACCCCTTAATTCTTTCAGCAAAATATATTGCCGAATCTATAAACCTCAAAGCATTCCTAGCTTCTCCTTTATGATATGAATAAGCTTCCAAAGCACGATATGATTGTGCTAATTCATCATGCATTTTTAATTTTAAAGCGCCTCTTTTAGATTGCTCTGCAAAGATAAATACAGAATCAAGTAGTGATTTTCGCCCTGTGCTTGTATATTTTTTTTCATACTCATAAGCCAACCATCGATAATTTTTAATAGACTGGATAAACTCTTGCTCTTTAAAGATTAGTTTTTGAGCTCGCTTAATATAATCCCAATTTTTGGCGTCCTCATTCATCCTTGTGAATAAATACACAACTTTTTTTATAGCTTCAATTTCTTTATCAGAATCTTTTAGCTCTTCAGCTTTCTTCAAGGCTTTAAAAGCAAAATCTGATAGCCTTTCGTAGTCATTAGTTAACTTAAAATATCTTACTTTGTTTAAATAAATACTAAACTTAAATTGATTTTCACATTTAGTTTTAGCTGAAAATTCTTCAAGTTTATTTAAAGCTTCATGGGACTTCTCTAATTTCAATTGAGCCAAATAAAGCTTAAACTCTAACTCTAAGCTTTTAAATATACATGCTGGTATTTTTGTACTTTTTAGTTGATCTGCTAGCTTTGAAACCTCTAAAGAATCCCTATTGTTTATTATATTTATTTTCTCTTTATAATCCTCAAAATTACAATCGCAATCATTTTGTGCAACGGCAAAACCTGTAAAAAAACAAAAAAGAGGTAGTGCTATTATTAAAACGATTTTCATATATGACTTACTATTTCGAAAAACCTAAATGTACAAAAACAAAAAAAAGAAATCACCTACCCCTTTGGGTAGTTAAATCGCTTATTTAAAAACAAAAAACCTGTTTCAAATTAATGAAACAGGTTTTTAATTTTTTTATAAAATTCTGAATTAAATTCAGGATGGTATATATTATACTAACATAGTAACTGGGTTTTCAATGTACCCTTTTAATGTTTGGAGAAATTGAGCTCCAGTAGCACCATCAACTGTTCTGTGGTCACAAGCTAAAGATAATTTCATAGTATTTCCAACCACAATTTGCCCATTTTTAACTACTGGCTTTTCTACAATATTCCCAACAGAAAGAATAGCCGAGTTTGGTTGGTTAATAATAGATGTGAATGTGTCTATACCAAACATCCCTAAGTTAGAAACTGTAAATGTACTACCTTCCATTTCTGCAGGTGTTAATTTTTTGTTTCTAGCTTTTCCTGCAAGGTCTTTAACCGCTGCCCCAATTTGAGGTAAACTTTGTTCGTTAGCAAACCTAACAACCGGTACAACTAAACCATCTGGCACAGCAACTGCAACACCAATGTGTACGTGGTTGTTTAAGCGCATTTTATCTGCAAACCACTGAGAGTTTACTTGTGGATGTTGTTTTAAAGCTAAAGCACAGGCCTTAACAACAATATCGTTGTATGAGATTTTAGTATCTGGTATTGAGTTGAATTGTGCACGGAACGCTATAGCATTCTCCATATCAAACTCCACACTTAAATAATAATGCGGTGCCGTGAATTTAGAGTTTGTTAATGCTTTAGCTATGGCTTTACGCATTTGCGAATTAGTAACATCATCAAAATCTTCTTGACCTGTAGGGACAAATTTACCAACTGATGCTCCAGAAGCTGCTGGTTCGTAATTTTCAATATCTCGCTTAACTATACGTCCGTTTTCACCAGTACCTTTTACTTTAGTTAAGTTAATTCCTTTTTCTTCAGCTAATTTCTTAGCAAGAGGTGATACATATAAACGCCCGTTCTCTGTAATTGGAGTTGGAGTTGGAGCTTTTGATTCAGTTGTAGTAGTAACTTTAGGTGTTTCCTTTTCAGCTTCAGTCTTGGGAGCTTCATCTTTTTTATCAGCAGAAGATGTTGTCGAGAAATTGGCAGCCACACCAGAAACATCTGTTCCTGCTGGACCTATAATTGCTAATAGAGCATCTACTTTCGCAGATTCTCCTTCTTGTAATCCAACTTCCAATAAAGTACCAGATTGGAAAGATTCAAATTCCATAGTGGCTTTATCAGTTTCTATTTCGGCTAAAATATCGCCTTCTTCAACAGTATCACCTACCTTTTTTAACCAAGTTGCTACGGTTCCTTCTTCCATGGTATCACTTAATCGTGGCATGGTTACAACTATAACACCTTCTGGCAAGTCTTGCTTTACTTCTTCAGTAAAGTCAACATCTGAAACGTCCTTAGGCTCATCTTTTACTTCTGGAATTACATCAGATTTAGCAACTTCTGTATTCCCGTTTAATAGCCCAGAAATATCTTCATCTTTATCTCCAATTATTGCTAATAGCTCATCAACCTTAGTAGTTTCACCTTCTTGTACACCAATATGAAGTAAAGTTCCTTCGTTGAATGACTCAAACTCCATAGTGGCTTTATCGGTTTCTATTTCGGCTAAAATATCGCCTTCTTCAACTTTATCACCAACTTTTTTTAACCAAGCCGCTACGGTTCCTTCTTCCATGGTATCGCTTAAACGCGGCATATTTACTACTATTGCCATAGCTTATATTTTATGTTGAATAAATGGATAATCTTCTTGTTCGTAAACAACATCATACATCACATTCTTGTCAGGGAATGGAGATTCTTCTGCAAACTTTTCGCATTCAGAAACTAAGTCTTTAACACGTTTATCAATTACTTTGATGTCTGCTTCTGTAGCATATTTCTTTTCAAGAATAATATCTTTCACTTGTGTAATAGGGTCTATTTTCTTGTATTCTTCAACTTCATCCTTAGTTCTATAATGCTGTGCATCACTCATTGAATGCCCTCTATAGCGATATGTTTTAAGTTCTAAAAATGTTGGCCCTCCACCTTTACGCGCTCTTTGAATAGCTTCATCAAAAGCTTCAGCAACTTTTATAGGATTCATTCCATCAACTGGCCCACAAGGCATTTCGTAACCTTTACCTAGTTTCCAAACATCGGTATGATTTGCTGTACGCTCAACTGATGTACCCATGGCATAGCCGTTATTTTCGCAAACAAACACTACTGGTAAATTCCAAAGCATTGCTAAATTAAAAGTTTCATGTAACGAGCCTTGTCTCGCAGCACCATCACCAAAACAGCATAATGTTACAGCATCACTATCATGATATTTATCTCCAAAAGCAATACCAGCTCCTAAAGGAATTTGTCCGCCTACAATACCATGCCCTCCATAAAAGCGATGCTCTTTAGAGAATATATGCATTGAACCTCCTAAACCTTGAGATGTTCCTGTAGCTTTCCCGTAAAGTTCTGCCATAACACGTTTAGGATCTACCCCCATACCAATAGGTTGTACGTGGTTACGATAAGCCGTAATCATTTTATCTTTAGTCAAATCCATAGCATGTAAAGCACCTGCTAAAACAGCCTCTTGACCATTATATAAATGAAGAAACCCTCTTACTTTTTGTTGAATATATACTGCAGCTAATTTGTCCTCAAACTTTCTCCAGAACAACATATCTTCATACCATTTGAGGTATACTTCCTTAGTTATTTTTTGCATTGCTAGCGTTAATTTAATAAACGAATAACAAAAGTAATACTTTAGTCATTAATGAAAAAGCTGAAAATAGTAAATTTTAAACGAAAACGTTATAGCACAGATTTATCGAACACTAATGGCAACAAATTTGCCAATGAATTAGATTTTGCTACTTTGCCTGTTTCTCCCATAAAATAAATTTCAATTGGTGTGTCTTGCTTTACTTCATATTCGGCAATAGTTTGTCGACAGGCACCACATGGCGGAATAGGGTTTGTTGTTTTATTTTTTTTAGAACCGGCAGTAATAGCCATTCTTATTATTTTTGCTTTTGGGTATTTTGCTCCTGCATAGTAAATAGCTGTTCGTTCTGCACATAACCCTGATGGGTAAGAAGCATTTTCTTGATTGCTTCCTGTAATTATTTCATTATTATCTAAAAGAATTGCTGCACCAACGTGAAAACTTGAATATGGCGCATAGGCTTTTTCTCTTGCCTCTATGGCTTTATGCATTAACTTTATAACATCTTGTGGCAACTCACTTAAGTCTTCAAAGACATAAAGTGTTGATTCAATTTTTACTTCCTTCATAAACTACACAATGTTGAATAAAATCATGATACCAATATAAACAAAAAAACTATTGCTTTATGACAATAGTTTTTTATAAAATTATTTAACTTTTGATTAAAACTCGTTATAAGTCTCGGCACCAATATTAAATGTTAACGAAAAACGTAACGTGTTCTCCAAAGGGCTTTGCACTTTAGATGCTGAAAATAGGTATGATAAATCTATATTAACAACATTGTATTTAAACCCTGCACCGAGTGCTAAAAATTTTCTCGCACCCTTTTCTTCACTTTCATTAAAATAACCCGCTCTAAAGGCAAAAGAATCTTGATATAAATACTCTGCACCTAGAGACCAAGTAAACTCTTTTAATTCTTCACTAAACCCACCTGGAGCGTCTCCAAAAGATTGAAACATGCCAGATAAAAAGCTAACATCTTGAGATTGTCCGCTAATTATAACATCATCTTGAGTTTTGCTACCTAAAGTATCAACACCATCATCATAAACTCCATTACCATTAGTATCTGTATAATTATACTCATCTCCTAACATTGGTGGTGTTGGCACCAATAACTTCCCAACCTCAGCGGTTACAGCAATTTTATTGTAATCATCAAATATAAAATCGAACCCAGCTCCTAAACGTAACATAGTTGGCTGAAAATTTTCTTGTCCGCCTTCATCATATTTAAACTTTGGTCCAATATTTTGAATAGCAAAGCCCATTCTCCAACGTCCGTTAAAATCGTTATAAGCTTCCTCTTCTCCTTGATAAAATCCAGAAATATCTACTCCGAATGTGTTTGCAGCAGCTGTATCATTATTTCCTGTATCTAGTCTTAAATCAGAACGTAAATAACGCATAGCTACAGACATAGCAAACTGATCTGCTAATCTTAAAGCATATGATACATCAATTGTTAACTCATTTGGTCTTTGAATTAAAGCGTCGGAAAACTCATCTTGAACAAACTCAATATCTCCTAACGAAAAATATTTAAAACTAGCTGCAAATGAACTTTTTTCATCCAATCGATTAAAATAGGTGACATTTCCTAAAAAGATATCGTTAACCAATTTACTTAAGTACGGTGTATAGCTTACTCCAATACCAGATTGAGTTTCTGAAAACACATATTTTGATGGGTTCCATTGTTGTGAAAATGCATCAACTGATGTTGCTACACCCATATCTCCCATGGATGCTGCGCGTGCATCAGGGGCTATTAAAACAAATGGAAGTCCGGTTGTTATAACTCTAGAATCATCATTCGGTATTATTGTTGTTTGAGCATCAACTTTAAAAAAAACGGCAAACCCTATTAATAGCAATATTCCTTTCTTCATGAATTAGTTTTTATTTAACAAATATAATTTTTTCTTAGAGGATTACAAGTTTCTCTATTTTTTGTACTTTTTTATTTAGCAAGCTAGACCGTACTGTTAGCTTATATATATATACACCTTTTCCTATTTTATCTCCAAAATCGTCTCTTCCATCCCAAACAATATCTCGAGATAATGAGCTAGTTGTTTTTGTCCCTGCATTGGTTTGACCATTAAGTGTTTTTACCAATTTTCCTGAAACGGTGAATATCTGTATAGAAACGTCTAAAGGGTCTGAACTATTGTGATTAAACCAAAATTCTGTGTAATTTACAAAAGGGTTTGGGTAATTAAGAACATTGTTTATAACCAACCCTTCATCTTTATCGTGTACAATAAACTGAATTTCAGTAACTGACGAATTATTATAAACATCCCAAGCTTTTAAAGTTAAAGTATGAAGTCCTGGTTCTAAATCTCTAAAAGGAAATGAAACAACGCCTTTTTTATAATCATCAACTTCGGTTTGATAGTAATCGTTTAATATAAATGGGTTGGTTTCATCTCCATCTATAATGGCCACAATATCGTGACCGATACCACTTGCCGTATTAATACCATTATCATCTTCCAATTTAGCTAATAATGTTGGTGATTCGTTTGTAATTCCTCCTGACACAAAGTTTTCATCGTTCATATAAAGCGTAATTACTGGCCCTATATTATCTTCAGCCGCATTTTCGTTTAAACCTCCTATTCTAACAGTATTAAGGCTAACACCTGATTGATCTTGAAGCAGCTCTTCGTTTTTTGAATAGAAGCTAACTTTCCCAAAACCGACAGGAATACCAATATCTTTTGGTACCACAAAATCAAATTCGAATTGACCATTAGTAACTGAAGCTTGTCCTCTGAAAATAATTTCTCCTAAAGTTTCAAAGTCTAATTGTACTAATTGCCCATTTAATCTAGTACCATCATTTGCCAATGTTTGTCTATTTATATTCTTATCATAAATAGTTGTTGAAAGTGTTCCGCTATAATTGCTTAAAATAGCACCTGAAACATCTGTAACTTCTCCTGCTAGTTTTACATAACTTAGAGCTTTTAAAGTATCTGTAGCTTGAGTAACAGGCACATCGTTAATTCTTGTTAACCTAATGTTTGGCTTAGGAAATGCTAATTTCATAGCAGGGTCTCCAATAAAAAACACTAAGCGCCTTTGACTTTGATTTGAAATTGATGGTAAATTTTTTGTTAACCTTAAAGCTTCTGCCATTGATGGATACTCATAATCCTCAAAATTATCAGTATCATTAAACGAAAATAAGTATTGCTCTAATTCATTATTAAAGGTGATTCCAAAATTGACAAACACTTGCCTTGTAGTTGTAATTAAACCAATCGCTCCTGCTTTTTTATTCCAATAGGTAAACTCTCCAGCAGTATCTCTAAAAGGGTTATCAAATTTAGTAAACTCACAAGTTACCGTAACAAAACAATTGAGTTTACAAAAATTTCTAAAGCCTTCTACATCAGGTTTCGTTAGAATACGTTCTTGCGCCAATCCTTCCTCTCCACCATGCCCAAAATAATTAACCACTAATGCACCATTGTCTATAGCATTAGTTAAAGATTCTGTAACTTGTGGGTACCTGTTCCCTCCTGCTGAGGCTTCTTGTTTAAAAGCATCAGTATGAATTTTAATTACGTTCATAAATTGCTTTTCTTGATTAACAGTGTTCCCTACATTATCTGTAGTTTCTTGTAAAATGCCTTCCCAATCTTGATCAACATCATCTGAAATGACTACAAAATTATTACGCCAACTTCCGAAAGCTTCTTTTACGTAGTAACTTTCTATTTTATCAACCATTTCTTTGGCTCGTTGTGGAGTCTCGGCTAGTATTCTACCTACTGCCACATCTAATTTATCGCTTGTAGCCATCGTTCCTTCATTTGCATCCATCATCCCATAAAAGTCGTCTGAAACAAACGAATTGGTTAGATTAAAACTATTGTACGAATACCATGAAGGCATAATATTGGTATTATTAGCAATTCTATCTTTATAATCAAATGAGCCATCTCCAAATAAGCACAAATACTTTATTCTATTTTCTGGTGTACTGGCATTATCGTAAACATACTTTACTAAATTCCTTATTGCTCCAACATCTTGATTTCCTGTGCTAAACTCATTATATATTTCACTCAATCTTAAAACTTTAACATTCAAGTCATATTGATTCCTATTTATTTGAGCTAATCGTTCGGCTTGATTATACATATTATTTGGCGCAATAATAATATAATCGATATCCTGAAATTGGCCACTACTGTTCTGGAAAATAGTACCTTTTATATTTTGATTACTTATTCTTTTGTCATCACCTACTTTTGGTTCAAAATAATCTAATGGTGTTACAGCAACATAGGTTTTAAGTGATCCTAAGGTTGACATAAAAGACAGGTTATTACTTGCATCATCATTAGCATAACTTGTTACGTTATACAAATCGGTTACATCCCAAACCTCAGAAACTTGTGATGCATTTGAGATATTATATTGCCCAATGCCTGAAGCTGATACAACTGCACTATTTTTAAATTGAAATTGTTTATCTGTAAAACTTAAGGCTCTAGTCGCTTCAATTGAAATATAATCCAAATACCCTAAACCACTTGGGTTTCCTTGGTTGTCATAATTAAGATCTACACTTATATTAGATGAAGCTACATTTACGTTACCAATAAAAGACGATTCACTAGCTAAACTCGGGCTTGACGACCCTCCAATTGATAGTGTTGAAACGGCACTCCCATTAACACTAATTTGCATACTACTTTGTGTTGAAGATGCCGATGCTACATATACTTTAAGATTTATCGGACTAGACGTAACTAAATTAGGAAAATCGAACTCGAAAGTTTTAGCGTTTTCAATATCAAATCGATCTCCAAACCATCTCCTACCTAAAAAAGCAATATTATATTCATCTATTTCATGAAATTTGTAATCCTCAAAAGTATCAATAACCAAATCAGCATTCCCTATAGGCTGAATCATAGGCTGTATACGTTTACCAGAACCAGAACTTACATTTATATAATAATAAGTTTTATCGGTATAGCAATTAATATTGGTATTACTTTCTGAATTAAATTCTTTTGGTCCTTGGGCATAAAATAAAATATGATCTTCATTATTAAAAACACCATCTTCTTCTCCAATAAACCTTATAGCATTCTCGGTAATATCGAAAGGATAGGGTACGCCATTAGAATACGGAATCATGCATCCACCATTTCCGTATAACTTTATAGTTCTTGGATCTATACTATTTACGTTTACTCCTAAATCTTGTAAAAAACTTTTAGAAATTTTAAATACACCTGTTGTATCTACATAAAACTTAAACCATTCTCCAGAGCTTAATACTGAGTTTGTTATTACTCCAGATACACCATTACCCTTACTAAACAAAGATACATTACTAGTATTTGTATTATAATTTATTTGAAAAGATTGTACTTTTTTATAATTACCATTGGCATCCTTTATAATAGGGGTTAATTGAAAGTAAGCAAATTGTTGCGTCCTTGCTTTTGAATTTTTTAAAGCAAATTTTATTTCGCTACCAATAGTATTGATTTTTAAATCCTTTAATTCTTCTTTTGAAATTGTAGCATAACTAACATTACTAATAGATATTGAAGATTCGTTTATTGCATTTGAAATTTCCCATTGTGCAACAAATAGCAAACCTTCATTAAAATCAAAACTAAAATTATCAGTGTTAAAAGCTGGTATTTTTAATTCATAGTTTCCGCCAGAAATGGTTTGGTAACCATCCCAATTAACGGTAAACCTTTTTTGCTGCGAAAACATTGTTGCAGAAATAATTAAAAATAAAAGTAAAATTCTTTCTTTCATCGCTAGAATAACGGCTTTTGTAACATGTTATTATTAAAAAAAATAACAAATTTAAAAACCATAGCAAAAATACAATAATAAATTAGTAAAACACGCGTTTATTAAACACAAAACAATGATGAAAAACACCAAAAACATCGTTGTAATGTTAAAAAAATAGGGTGAAATGCATATTTTTTTGGTTAAAATGCAAAAAATTGCTTGTGTTATTCGGTTTAATTCTTATATTGCAGCACCAAAAATATTATTAGCTTACTTAAACGTATGGATATGAAAAAAGTAGTAGCACTAAAGGTTATGGTAGTTTTAGCACTATCTGTAACCGCTATTGGTTGTAAAAAATCTTCGAGCTCAAAGAATAGTTCTAGAGCAACAGGGTGGCAAATCAACGACAGAGAAGGTGGTTTTCAATACAATACCAATTTTAAAGAACAAGAAACTGCCCCAGGTTTAGTCTTCATAGAAGGAGGAACTTTTACAAAAGGAAAAGTACAAGATGATGTCATGCATGATTGGAATAATACTCCAACGCAACAGCATGTTCAATCTTTTTACATGGATGAAACTGAGGTTACCAATGTAATGTATTTAGAATACTTAGATTGGATTAAACGTGTTTATCCGCCAACAGACGATAATTTTAGAGCTATTTACCATGGTGCTTTACCAGACACTTTAGTTTGGAGAAATCGTTTAGGTTTTAATGAAATTATGACTGAAAACTATTTACGTCACCCAGGTTATGCTGAATACCCTGTTGTTGGTGTAAGTTGGATTCAAGCTGTTGAGTTTGCTAATTGGAGATCAGACCGTGTTAACGAATTTTACTTAGAAAAAGCTGGGTATTTAAAAAGAGATGCTAAAACTTTGGATGTAAATGCTGATGCTACTTTTAGTACAGATACATATATTAACGCGCCTACTTTAACTTATGGTGGAAATGAAGAAGTCATAAATGGTGACGGGCGTAATAAAAGAAATGTAAGAACTGATGCCGATGGTAACGAAACTGGTGTTTATGCTACTCGCGAAACTGGTATCATTTCTCCAAAATACAGGCTACCAACCGAAACTGAATGGGAATATGCTGCTCTAGGATTAGGCGAACTTAGAAGCTACAACCTTTATCGAGGTAGAAAAAAATATCCATGGGATGGTCAATACACACGCTCAGGAAAACGTAAAGTTCGTGGTGATCAATTAGCTAACTTCAAACAAGGAAAAGGAGATTACGGCGGAATTCAAGGTTGGTCAGACGATGGTGCTGATATTACTAATGCTGTTAAATCATACGATCCTAACGATTTTGGATTATATGATATGGCTGGTAACGTAGCCGAATGGGTAGCAGATGTATACAGACCTATTGTTGATGATGAGTTTAACGACTTTAACTATTACCGTGGTAATGTTTATACAAAAAATGCTATTAACGAAGATGGCTCTGTAAAAGTAGTTACTTCTGATGATATTGTTTACGATACGCTTTCTAACGGAAAAGTAGTTGCTAGAAATTTACCTGGTGAAATTCTACAAGTTCCAGTTGATGAAAACGAAACTTATTTAAGAACTAACTTTGATAAGAGTAATGCTATAAACTTTAGAGATGGAGATAGACGTTCTTCTCGTAACTTTGAAAGTTTTAACGATGATGAAGATTTAGAATCAGGAGACAAATCTGATACTGAAACTCGTCTAATGTATAATTCTCCAAAACACTCAATTTCTAGAGATTCATTAGGAAATATTATTAGAGAATACGATAAAAACGATAATAGATCTTCTTTAATTAATGATGAGGTTAGAGTTTACAAAGGAGGCTCATGGAAAGACAGAGAATACTGGCTAGATCCAGCTCAAAGACGTTATTTCCCGCAAGATATGGCTACAGACTATATTGGATTTAGATGTGCTATGTCTCGTGTAGGCTCAAAAAGCAAGTCTAAAAACAAAACAAAAAATTAAAAAGTTTCAAATAAATATATTTAAAAGTCCTAGCATTTGTTAGGACTTTTTTAATACTTTTAATTTATATAATTTATTAAGATACTACATATTGAAAATAGATCAAATACATAGTCTTTTCTTAGAGTGCAATTCGGTTTGCACTGATACTAGGAAAATTCAAAAAAACGATATTTTTTTCGCTCTTAAAGGCGATAATTTTAATGGAAACGTTTATGCAGAACAAGCCTTAAGTAAAGGTGCAAAATATGTAGTTATAGATGAAGCAAAATACAACACCTCAACTCATACTATTGTTGTAAATAATGTGCTTGAAACGCTTCAAGAGTTAGCTTCTTATCATAGAACATTTTTAAATGTTCCCATTATAGCTTTAACTGGCAGCAATGGAAAAACCACAACCAAAGAGCTAATAAACGCAGTACTATCTCAAAAAAATAGCACAACTGCCACTATTGGTAATTTAAACAATCATATAGGGGTACCTTTAACCCTACTTTCTATGAATTCAAATACTAAAATTGGAATTGTAGAAATGGGAGCAAATCATTTAAAAGAAATTGCATTTTTATGCAATATTGCCAAACCAGACTATGGTTATATAACCAATTTTGGAAAAGCACACTTAGAAGGTTTTGGAAGCGTTGAAGGCGTCATTAAGGGTAAAAGCGAAATGTATGATTATTTAATTGCTAATGATAAAACTATTTTTGTTAATGGGAATGATGCCATTCAACTTGAAAAAACAAATGATGCTAAAAGAGTTATTTTTGGGAATAATACTTTAGCAAATACTACTATTGATTTTATTGATGCGCAACCATTTGTTAAATGCAGATATAATGGCATAACCATAAAAAGTAAACTTATAGGAGATTACAACTTTAATAACATTGCAGCAGCCATTGCAATAGGGGAATATTTTGAAGTAGAAACTGAATCCATAAAAATAGCTATTGAAAACTACACCCCAACTAACAACCGTTCGCAAATAATTAATAAAGGGGATTACAAAATTATCTTGGACGCATACAATGCTAACCCTACAAGTATGCGTGCAGCGTTACTTAATTTTGAAAAGCAAACAGGATACAAAATAGCCATACTTGGAGATATGTTTGAGCTTGGTAATGATGCAGAACAAGAGCATCAAAATATTACAGATTTGGCTGTTTCTTTAAATATTGATAAAATTATTCTTATTGGCGAAAACTTTTATAAATCAGAAAGTAATTCTGCCAAAGTCCAACAGTATAAAGTATATGAAAACTTTAAAGATGACTTTAGCTTTTCTCAAATAGTACATGCTACACTATTAATTAAAGGATCTCGTGGTATGGCTTTAGAAAGAGTTTTAGAATTAATCTAACATCTATATATTAAAAAAAAGGTATCTGATTATTGGTTTATAGTCAGATACCTAAAATAATTCTCCTTAAGAATTAATTAATAGCATTACAAAGATGTATGAATATTAAATACTATGCAATACTCAATTTGAGTAATTACTGTATTTATACAAAATTCTTATTCATTTTAAGCATCCCAACTAACTCTCCTGTTGAAGATATATTTAATTTTTTAAGAATGTTTCTACGGTGAGTATCAACTGTGTTAGAACTTATATTAAGCCGTTCCCCAATCTCTTTACTTGAATGGCTTAAGACCAATAATCTAATAATATCACGCTCTCTGTTGCTAATACCATTAGTAAGTAGTTTCTGCGAAAAGTTATTAAAATATACCGTTTCGTATTCATTATTTTTGTTTAATAATTTAGCTGTAGCGGTAATATCTAGTTTTATTTTAGAATCTAGTACGGTGTAATGAGCTAGTCCAATTATAGGTTTTTCATCACTATCAAACTCAAGAGGTGTTGTATTTTGTACCACGTTAACATAGTTATCCTTTGCATCTTTAATCCGATAATTCCAAGTATAACACATTTTACTTCTTTCAGTAATATTAATATCGTTTAAAGTAAAATTCATAAGTTCATTTAAAGCCTTAAGCCATAAATCTAAATCTTCTGGATGCATTCTACTCCAAAAGTATCTCATACCACGGGTTTTTAATTCATTAATATCAAAACCCAAACAGGCATTCATATTTTTACTTATAAATTCAAAACTTAAATCTTGAGTATTAGTAATGCAAAAAAAAGTGGAGCTATATGGCAGATAAACATCTAGTTCTTTAATCTTTTCAATATGCTTTTCTAAGGATGGGTTTTCGTAGGATTTAAATATTTCTTTGTATACATTTTTAATGCTACTACTATCCATAAATGAGAGATTTTAATAAAAATAATGAAATTATTTTTATTGGCGAAAGCTTTTATGAAGTTACTCTCACCATTAAAATAAATATTACAAAAACATCAAACGTTTTATAATAATTATTCTTTTGCTATCTGATTTTTCAAATCATCTAACAGCACTTCTATTTTATTAATGATTTGCTCATTATTTAATACAGCTTTGTAAGATTCGCTTTGTTCTTGCACTCTATTATCATTAATATTGTCATCTCTTAATAACCAATTAAGATCTGCTTCAGGAAACTCTTCTATTATTTTATTTAAAAAATCTAAGGATACCTTTTTACCATTAATATACTGAGAAAGCTGGGAATAATTCATATCAAATTTTTCAGCTAAATCACTCAATTTATTATACTTAGTCTTAACTAATTGTCTTAGTTTATCTTCAAAACTCATAATTTAGAATCAATATGAATTATACAAATAATTAAATTTTTACTATTTTATTTAATTATTTGTATATATTTGTATAAATCTACTCATGTTTCACTCAAGTTATGACAAATTTAAACAAATTATACACATTATATGATGTGCATTCTAAGAAAGAACAGGACGCTTTAAAAGATTTACTCATAAATCATCTACCTAAAGAATATACAGCAAAAGTAATTCTTAAACTTTCTACTAATAATATAAATGTTGACTCTCAAACCGTCAGAAATACTAAAAACGGATTCAGCAAAAATATTTTAGTTTTTAATGCCATTATAGAAATAGCAAAAGATTATAAAGATATCTCAAACCGCTTAAGAGAGAACCTCCAAAAAACGAGTTAATGAATTAACAAAGCGTGCTTTGTTATAATATAAACACAACTTTTTAATAGCAGGGATTAATTTGCCAAAGATAAAAGGCTTAAGTGTGTTTTAAATACCAAACCTAAACTGTATACCCTACAGTTTAGGCGAGGTATACTTATTATTAGTATTATTTACTGGAAAAAACAAAACTTATACAAAAAAGTCCCGATGCAAATGTATCGGGACTTTTTTAATGTGGGCGCGAAGGGATTCGAACCCCTGACACTCCCGATGTAAAATCGGGATGCCCTGAACCAATCTATATACTATTGTTGATTAATTTTTCAATCATTTTTCTACTCTTCCAATTTTTAATTTGTAATTCTCTTTTTAAAGAATCTGAATTGGAATAAAAAACTTCTTGATATTTCAATACCCAATCTTTAGCTTTTGAAGTAAACCCTTTATGGTTTGATAAATGTTTTTCTAAACGAACATCGATATCTTTAGTTGAACCTATATAATATTTATCCAAAGTTTTTGAATATAATATATAGACGTAATAATTCATAAATATCAGTGTATAAAAAAAGCTTCCAGTAATGGAAGCTTTTTGTGGGCGCGAAGGGATTCGAACCCCTGACCCCTTGGGTGTAAACCAAGTGCTCTGAACCAACTGAGCTACGCGCCCTCTAAATTGGACTGCAAATATAACCTAGTTTTTAATATTGCAAAAACTTTTTCAATAAAAATTAAATAAATTTTCACTCTTAAACTAACTATTCATTTAAAGCGCTATTACTCTACTTCTTTCATCCCTATAACAACTTTAGTAACAACCTTTTGCCCCATCATTTCAAAATTCATATCAATAGTAGATAAAGTAGGTACTCCTGAAACTTTATCAATATTCATAACACCCGTTAAGCTTCCTGTAGAGGAACCAGAGATATCGCCTTTAACATCTATTACTACTTCTTTATCATTAATAGATTTAACAGTATAAGTACTATTAATTTTCATTCCGTTATTATCTTTTTCTGCTGTCCACGAATACCCAACGGTTACGGCCTCTTTAGGATAAACCACACTTTCAGCTTGACTGGTAAACTGGTCTGCATTTCCTGTTCCTTCTAACATCTTCATTTCTAAGACTTCTCCATAGATATTAGTTTTAGAAGATAAAACTGTTTCGAGCATAGGTTTCATTTGCGTACTCATCATTTTAGCCATTTCATCTAAATCTTCTTCCTTAAGATTCGAATCGTAACTTACTTTCATACCGGCTTGTTCCATATACATTTTAATACTCTTAAAGCCTATTTCTGAACTATAGACTCCATCATTAACATCAATGATTTCCATAGGCATTTCCATGGCCATATCCATAATCATAGCTCCTTCACCCATATTTTGCTTCATATCCATCTCCATTATATACTTATCACCTTTATTATAGTTTAGCCTTAAAAGTGTTGATTCTTGAGCAAATGATACAGTAGTTACAACTAGTAATAAAAGTGTAAAGAGATTCTTCATAATGTTTGTTTTGTTTTTATTTTTTGTTTTCAAATATAGTCTAAAAAAGGAATTGTACTAAATTACTTCTGCTACCACAAAAGTGCTGCCTCCTACGAATACAAAATCGTTTGAATTGACATGCTTTAATGCTTCTTTATAGGCTTCTTTTACAGAGTTGTAGGCTTTACCTTTTAAATTAAGTTTATCGAATATAGATTTAAGTTTATTGGCATCCAACCCTCTAGGTATATCTGGTTTACACAAATAATAAGTGGCCTTTTGAGGTAATAAATCTAGAATTGAATTTAAATCTTTATCATTTACAACACCAAAAACAATATGAAGCTGCTCAAATTTTTCATTTAAAAGCTGTCGCATTACGTATTGCAGCCCTTCTCTGTTATGTCCTGTATCGCAAACTACTTTAGGCTTTTTATTTAAAACTTGCCATCGTCCTAGCAATCCTGTATTTTTAATAACACTCAGTAAACCCTTTTTTATATTTTCTTCAGATATATTATACCCATTTCTATTGAGTTCCTTTATTGATTGGATAACTGTTTTAATGTTTTTTATTTGGTAACTTCCTAATAAATCTGATTTATATACTTCAGTTATCTCTTTATCTGCGAAAGCTATGTTTGATTTACTCTTTTTTGCTAAATCTTTAAAAACAGATTGAGTTTCTTTTTGAGTTTCGCCAATAACAACTGGAATATTTGGTTTTATGATTCCTCCCTTTTCAAAAGCAATAGCCTTTAGTGTATTTCCTAAAAACTGGGTGTGATCTATCCCAATATTTGTAATGACTGATACTTCTGGTGTAATAATATTAGTAGAGTCTAATCGTCCTCCTAAACCCACTTCAACAACGGCAATATCTACTTTCTTTTTTGAAAAATATTCGAATGCCATACCAACAGTCATTTCAAAAAACGATAATTGATTTGCTTCGAAAAAAGCTTTGTTTCGCTTTATAAAACCAATAACATATGACTTACTAACTTCTTTGCCATTTATTTTGATACGTTCTCTAAAGTCTTTTAAATGAGGAGATGTATACAAACCAACATTATAGCCTGCTTCTTGTAAAACAGAAGCTAGCATATGGCTAGTTGACCCTTTGCCATTTGTTCCTGCTACATGAATAGATTTAAAATCATTATGTGGTTGCCGTAAGTGATTAACCAGTAAAATAGTATTACTTAAATCTGTTTTGTAAGCCGATTTACCTTGTTTTTGATACATTGGCAGTTGAGAAAACATCCAATTTAATGTATCTTGATACGTCATTATTTATTGGCCAAGTTTAAAGTTTACCTTAACAAAACCGATTTGTTTTGCTGGCGCTTTAGAATCTGCTGGCCATTTATGAGACATGGCTATTTTTTTTGCAGGAACTAGCAAACATTGGGCTGTATTTGTTGTGCCTTTTACTCCAGGAGTAGCCTCAACTACATTGCCACTTCTGTTTACAACAATTCTAACGATAACCATTCCAGATTCGTTACAATCTTGCTTAAGTGTTTTGTATGTTGCTCGTCCTCTACCGTTTAAACCGTAACCTACGCCACCACTACCAGATCCAGAACCTGGTCCAAAATAACTTGGTGCATAAGGGTCGCCATTTAGTTGTCCTTTATCGCCTGCTTTATTATCGTTGCCTTCACTACCAGTTTCACTGCCTTCAGATTTACTAACACCTCCTATTAAAGCATCTAGTTTTTTCCTCTTTTCATCTTCCTCTCGCTTTTTTTTAGCAATTCTATCGGCTTCCGCTTTTGCTTTAGCATCAGCGATGGCTTTTGCTTTTGCTTCAGCTTCTTTCTGTTTTTTTATGGCTATGGCTTCCGAATTATCTTCAGTTAAAACCTCTTCTTTAGTGTCAGATGATTTTGTAGGTTCTGCTTTTGAAACATCTGGTTGCGGCGGCTCTTCTACTTTTCGAGGCTCAGATTTCACAGGTTTTTTAGGCTGTACATTCCCTTTACCAAAATCTGTTGTTCCAAAATTTACTGCAACACCGTACTCTTCTGGAGGGTCCATATGAGCACATCCTTTAACTACAAACAATAACAAAAGCAAAATCAGCACAATCAGCAATGTGATTCTAGCAGAATTCTTTTCATGTATTGTTTCAAAATATTTCATCTCTAATTAGGCTTTACAGCTAAAATGACTTTAAATTTATTTCTATTGGCGATGTCCATTACTTTCACAACATTCTCAACTGGCACCGATTTTTCGGCTCTTAAAACTATGGTTGGTTTTTCTTGAGAAGATAATGCTGCCAATAATTCATTCTCCAAAACACTTACGCCTACTCGTTTTTGATCGATATAATAGGTCAAATCTTTTTTAATACTTACCGCCACCGATCTTTTATTTTCGGTTTTACCACTTGCTTTGGGTAATATGATATCAATAGCATTTGTGGTAACCAAAGTGGAGGCTATCATAAAAAATATAAGTAACAGAAATACAATATCTGTCATGGACGACATATTGAACTCTGGCGTAACTTTATTTCTTCCTCTAAAATTCATCTATTCTAAATTTTTAATCATTTATTTCACACTACGTTGGTTCGTTTAAATGATCTAAAAACTCTAATGAGTTAGCTTCCATTTGATACACTACTTTATCTGTTCTAACTACCAAATGATTGTAAGCAATGTATCCAATAATTCCAACTATTAAACCTGCTACTGTGGTTGTCATTGCAGTATATAATCCGCCTGCTAAAACATCCATTTCAATGGTTCCTCCTGCATTAGCCAATTCAAATATTGCTAATATCATTCCAACTACCGTACCAAGAAATCCAATCATAGGTGCTGCACCAGATATTGTTGCTAGAATACTCACGTTTTTTTCTAAGCCATATATCTCTAATCGTCCAGCGTTTTCTATTGCTGTATTAATATCAGCAAGCGGCTTTCCTATTCTAGAAATACCTTTACCTATTAATCTTGATACAGGTGAATTTACTTGCGCACAAAGCATTTGTGCCGAGTCAATTTTACCGTTACTTACGTGGTCTTTAATTTGATTCATAAAATTGGCATCTATTTTTGATGCTGCTTTTATAGCAAATAATCTTTCAAAATAAATGTAAGAAGCCACAATAAGCAGTAAAAATAAGAGTGCAATTATAACTTGTCCTGCAGCGCCACCGCTACTTATTAATTCTATGATCGAAAGTGTTTTTTCAACCGATTCATCAGTAAGCACTTCTGCTTCATCTTGTGTGTTTAGTAATAAAATATTTAGCATATAATTCAATTTATTGCAACTGTATAACGTATCTTTTATTGTTAAAGTATAGCAAAAATGCTTTTTGCTAGATTCTCACTATTGAGAGAATGATCTGTTTATTTGAAATCTCGATAAAAAATCGAAACCTATTTTTTCAATTAAAATAAAGTTCTAGTAAACATAAAGGCTACTGAACCTACTAAAAAGCCAACTGCAGCTAACCAAGCAATCTTTTTTAAATACCAGAAAAAGTCAATTTTCTCCATTCCCATTGCCACAACACCTGCTGCCGAACCAATAATTAACATACTACCACCTGTACCCGCAGAAAAGGCTATAAAGTGCCAAAGTTCATGATCTATAGGCTCAGAAAACATACCTAAACTAGCCGCAACTAAAGGCACATTATCAATAACTGCAGATCCTATACCTAAAAATAAAACGACTAAATCTGACACTCCTCCTTCATGCAATTCAGTTCCCAGTTGTGGAGTATTTCCTCTTAACCAATCTGCAGCACCAAATAAAATTCCTAAAGATTCTAAAGCGGCAACCGCCATTAAAATTCCTAAGAAGAATAAAATACTTGGCAATTCAATTTTTGATAATGAATGGTGTACAGGACTGTGCATAGCATGAGCATCACTTTCCTCTGAATCAACTTCAGTCATACTAAACTTAGAATTACTGTAAATTTCAGCAAAAATTGCCACTACACCTAGAGATAGCATCATACCAACGTATGGTGGCAAATGTGTAATCACTTTAAAAACTGGTACAAAAACAATAGCTCCTAAACCAAGATATAGCATCGTTCCGCTAAACTTAGATTTTTTCTTAGTTGTAGTTTCTTTTTCAAGTTCCAAATCGCCTTTAAAGGCTGGTAAAAATGATGCGATAAATGTTGGTACAGCCATACATAAAAAAGATGGTAATAATAAATACCCAATTAAATGACCTGTAGTTACTTTTTTACCAATCCATAACATGGTTGTTGTTACATCGCCTATAGGAGACCAAGCACCACCCGCATTTGCAGCAATAATAATTAAGCCTGCATACCAAATACGAACACTTCTATCTTTTACAATTTTTTGAAGGATAGAAATAAGTACAATAGTTGCAGTAAGATTATCTATAATAGCCGATAAAATGAATGCTAAAATGGCGAAAATCCAAAGTATTTTACTTTTCTTTTTTGTTTTTATAAAGTCTTTAATTGTAGAAAAACCATCAAAATAATCAATGATTTCAACAATGGTCATGGCTCCTAAAAGGAATACTAATATTTCTGAAGTTTTACCTAAATGATGTAAAAGTGTTTCTTCCATAAGATGCATCTTATCTTCAGAAGCAAAATCTCCAAACCCTTCTAACAATGAATGTTTGGAAGAATCAAACCATTGGGGGAAGCTATCTATACCTAAAGCAATTAACGCCCAACAAATAGCCATCATGACCAATGCAGGAATTAGTTTATCAATTTTTATATTATGCTCAAGGGTAATGGCTAAATAGCCCATTACAAATACTAAAATAATCGCAGCTTCCATATATATTTGGTTTTTATATTAGTTGGTTTAAGGCAATCTCAAAAGCTGTTGCACTTATTCCTGTTTTACTTTGGTTTTTATTATAAACTTTTTCTATAGCTTCTTTAATTTTATTTGAGGTATCGTTAAATATCGCTTCATCTGTCATTTGTACACGGCGTTCCATAAAATATGCAAAAACACGTGCCATTCCGCAATTAGAAATAAAATCTGGTATTAAACTTACTCTATAATCTGTATGCTCCATTATAGGACCAAAGAAAATCTCTTTATCTGCAAAAGGCACATTAGCTCCACAAGATATAACTTCTAAGCCACTATCTATCATTTCATCAATTTGGTGAATCGTAATTAATCGTGATGCCGCACATGGTGCAAAAATCTCAGTGTTAATAGACCAAATTTTTTCGTTAACTTCTTCAAAAGGAATTAAATTTTCAGCAACAAGTGTGTTTCCATTTTTTGCTAAGAACAAGTTAGTAATTTCTTCGAAAGTAAAACCATCTTCATTAATTAATCCTCCTGCTATATCAATTATGCCAACTACTTTGGCTCCCATTTGCGATAAATAAAATGCTGCCGCTGCTCCTACATTACCAAAACCTTGTACTACGGCACGTTTACCTTTAATGTCTCCACCATAAATAGCATAATATTGTTTCACTGCTTCGGCAACACCAAAGCCAGTTATCATGTCTGCTACAGTATATTTTCTTGAAACACTTGGTGAGTATATTGCGTTTTCTATAACCTTAATAACCCCTTGTCTTAACTGTCCAATTCTATTAATTTTATCAGCTTCAGTAGGTTTAAAATGTCCATTAAAAACACCTTCTTGTGGGTGCCAAACACCGCTTTCTTCTGTAATAGGAATAACTTCGTGAATTTCATCAACATTCAAATCGCCGCCTGTACCATAATAACTTTTAAGTAATGGCGACACTGCGGCATACCAACGTTCTAATACACCTGTTTTACGAGGGTCTTTAGGGTCGAAATTAATACCCGATTTTGCACCTCCAATAGATGGACCAGATACGGTAAACTTAATTTCCATGGTTTTTGCTAAAGACAAAACCTCATTCATATCCAAACCTTTTCGCATTCTTGTTCCGCCTCCTGCAGCGCCTCCGCGAAGCGAATTTATAACCGTCCAACCCTCTGCATCCGTTTCAGGGTCTTTCCAATTAAAAACAATTTCTGGTTCTTTATTTTCGTATTTTTTTAATAATTCTTTCATTTCTTAATAATAATCATTTAATTTTTTGCTTAATCTTTTTAGTGTTTTTAGTATTTCTTCTTAAGCAAAGCTAAAGCTGATTCATATGAAAGGTGTTAAAATTATTAATTTAACAAATATAAAAAACTAAAAGTCCTTTAATATTAAATTTTAATAAATTTTAGGGAAGATATATTTTACCAGAACTATGGTCTTTATTCGCGCCTGTTACACTTTGTAAACAATTGGTCTCGTTTCTTAATTTTAGCACGCCTAAAAAACCAAAAATAATGGCTTCTTTAAATTCAATAATGTCGTTTGATGGGGTTACTATTTGATTACTAGAGCGTGATTTTATACTTTCAATAAGAAAGGTGTTATACGCGCCACCACCCGTTATAAGCAAGCTAGCATTAGCATCACCGTTTGTTACTTTTAAAATTTGAATAGCAACATGTTCAACAAAAGTTCTTAAAACATTTTTCATGTCTAATTCAAACGAATCTATTAAGGGGAATATATTAGTATTAACCCATTCTAAGCCTAAAGATTTTGGTGGGCTCTCTTTGTAAAAATCAAGAGCATTTAGTTGTTCTAATAGTTCATTATTTACAGTTCCTGTTGACGCTATTTTACCTTCATCATCAAAGTTAAAACCAAGTTGCTTTACATAATAATTTAGCACAATGTTTACAGGACAAATATCGTAGGCTATTCTTTTGCTTTTATGATCAAAAGATATATTAGCAAAGCCTCCTAAATTAATACAGTAGTTGTATTCTGAAAACAATAACTGGTCACCAATTGGAACTAAAGGCGCACCTTGGCCACCAAATTCAACATCCTGCACTCTAAAATCGCAAACTACTTTGTTGTTTACCAATCTCGCCATATTTGGCAAATTACCAATTTGATAGGTTAGTTTGTTTTCTGGTTGATGTAAAGCGGTATGACCATGAGAGCATATCGCATCTACATCGTTTATATTATTCTTTTCAATAAAGCTGTTGATAATATTGGACAAGTAAACTGTATAATCTTCATCAATTTGTTGCAATTCCTTTAAAGAATATGAGACTAAATTTTTAAGGATTTCATGCCAATAATTATTGTAAGCAACTGTTTCTGTATGAATTATTTTAAACTGCCATGTTTGCTCAAATTCAAACGTAACATATACCAAATCTATACCATCTAACGATGTTCCAGACATCACTCCGATAACATTATATTTCGATTTCATCATATTAAGTAGCTGTTAAACAATAACTAATTGAAGTTTGACTGTTACTTAGGTAAAAGTAATCATCTTAAATAAAATGATGAAAGAATTTACAAGCGAAAACTAAGCTATAATTTTTAAGAATTCACAATTAAAAGCTATATTTGTAAACATTTTTTACCAAAACAAGATTTTAATTACGAATTATGGATTTTAACCTTTCTGAAGAACATTTAATGATACGCGATGCTGCTCGCGAATTTGCACAAACCGAATTGCTTCCAGGAGTTATTGAACGCGATAATAAACAAGAATTTCCTGCAGAATTAGTTCAAAAAATGAGCGATTTAGGTTTTATGGGAATCATGGTCGATCCTAAATACGGCGGAAGCGGTATGGACGCCATATCTTATGTTCTTATTATGGAAGAACTATCAAAAATTGATGCCTCTGCTTCTGTAATTGTATCGGTTAATAATTCGTTGGTTTGTTATGGTCTTGAAGCTTATGGAACTGAAGCTCAAAAAGAAAAATATTTAACCAAACTAGCTACAGGAGAAAATATTGGTGCGTTTTGTTTAAGCGAACCCGAAGCTGGTAGTGACGCTACGTCGCAAAAAACAACAGCTATAGATAAAGGCGACCATTATATTATTAATGGCACAAAAAACTGGATTACAAGTGGCGGACGTGCCGATGTGTATTTGGTTATTGCGCAAACCGATCGTGATAAAGGATCTCATGGTATTAATGCTTTTATTGTTGAAAAAGGCATGGAAGGGTTTCATGTAGGGCCAAAAGAAGATAAATTAGGCATTCGCGGAAGCGACACACATACGCTGCAATTTAATGATGTAAAAGTGCCTAAAGAAAATAGAATTGGAGATGATGGTTTTGGTTTTCGTTTTGCTATGAAAACCTTATCTGGTGGACGTATAGGTATTGCTTCTCAAGCACTTGGTATTGCTCAAGGTGCTTATGAGTTGGCTTTAAAATATTCTAAAGAGCGTAAAGCCTTTGGCACCGAAATTTGTAACCATCAAGCCATTGCTTTTAAACTTGCCGATATGCATACCGAAATTGCTGCTGCCAGACATTTAGTTATGAAAGCAGCTTGGGATAAAGACCAAGGAAACAATTACGATATGTCTAGTGCGATGGCAAAATTATACGCTTCAAAAGTGGCTATGGAACACACCGTTGAAGCGGTGCAAATTCATGGTGGTAACGGCTTTGTAAAAGAGTACCATGTGGAGCGTTTAATGCGTGATGCTAAAATTACGCAGATTTATGAAGGCACTTCAGAAATCCAGAAAATTGTGATTTCTAGGAGTTTAATTAGGGGGTAGATTTTGCCTTATATTATTTGCTTTAAGTATTTTAGTGATTTTTCACTCTCCTACTGTTTTAGCACTTATTTCATATGGTCAAGTCACAAGATTTCTACTTTAATTTAATAGTTTTCTTTTTTTCATTGTTTTAAGAATAAAGTAAATCATTAATGAAACTAAAGCAGAATAAAACCAAAAGTCGTATTCCATAACGATTTTTCTGTTTTCAACTGTTTCGCCTATAAATTCAAAGAACCAAAATAATAGAAAAATTGCGGTTAACCCATTCTTTTCCTTTTTTAGAACCTTCTTTATTCTAAATGAGTGTCTGTGCCTCTTATAGTTCTTAAATGTGGGAATAAAAGCAGGAACATTGTTTGCCCAATCTAAATAATGCTTACCAAATTTATTTCTCAAAAAACTTTCTTCCGCGTACATAATCCGTTCATAGTAAAACGCATAGAATAATATAAATGCAATAATAAACCAAGAATTCTCGGTAAGCATAGCAACACCTAACCAAATAAAGAAATTACCAACATACAAAGGATGTCTTACCAATGAATATAGTCCAGTTGTATTTAGAACATCAGCTATTTGTCCTTCTTTTGTGTTTCTACCTGAGGTGTTTTTGGGAGAATGTCCCACTGTAATTATTCTAATTAACAATCCGAAAAGACAAATCCCTAAACATATAAACTTATAAGATTTGGTAAACCAAGTTTCAGTTGCTTCTTCAATTCCTAAATATTCTGTATTAATGTAAACTCCTAATCCAATTAATAAAATAATTAACGGTAAATAGCTTCTATTTTTGAATAAAAAATCGCCTTGTTTTTTAAGTTCTTCTTGTAATGCCATTATTAAAATTTAAATGTTAATCCCACTTGATATGAGTTATTTTCGCTTGAAAACGATAATTGAAAACGCTCTTTTTGATATTCTGATGTAAATAAATAAGTACTGCCAATACCGACTACAATACCACCAAGTACATCCCATGCGTCATGTCTATCGTTAAAACCTTCTGTTCTACTGTAAGCCACAAAACCTGCTAAAGCATAAGCAGGAATGCCATACTCCCAACCATATCTCCTTTGAATAAAAGCAGCACTTTGAAAAGCCACAGATGTATGACCAGACGGAAAGGCATGACCATCGGTAGCACCATCAGGTCTTGGTTTGTTAATTGCGTATTTTAAAGCATATGTAACTGCTAAGTTTGTACTAAATGCTTTTACAAATTGCCAACTCCCTTTTTTATCGCCTTTAATGAGTGTTCCTAAAAATGCAGTTGCAGGCAATGCCAATTGAATAACATCTCCTGCGTCTTGTATATCTTTTTCAAATCTTAATTCACTGGGACTATCATCCTGAGCTCTTATAGCTTTGAAAGAAAACAGAAGTAAAAAAATAAATAAATACAATTTGATATTTTGCATTGTGTATTAGAATTTATAGGTAAAACCAATTAAAAAGATGTCCCTCGTGCCACTGAAAGAGAGTTGAAAATGTGCTCTTTGATATTCTGTAATAAAAATTAAGTTACTCCCTAAACCAATAGCAGCTCCAGCCAGAATATCCAAAACATCATGTTTCTTTGCATCTACTCTACTTGCAGCAGTAAAACCAGCCAAGAGATAAGCAGGAATACTATATTTAAAGCCATAACGTCTGTGTATAAAACCAGCGCTATGAAAAGTAGTTGATGTATGACCAGAAGGGAATGAATTATTGTTACTTAAGTCTGGTCGTGGTTTGTTAATACTCCATTTTAAACTATAGGTAACTGCTTCTGTTAAAAGTAATCCTTTAGTAAATTGCCAGGGGCCTTCTTTATCTCCTAAAATATACGTAGAACCAATTGTAGCTACAGGAAGTGCTATCAATACTACATCACCAATTTTTTCTGTTATATGCGATTTAGTTGAATTGCTAGTATCTTGTGCTTCGAATTGAGAAACTATAGATAAGAATAAAACAAAAAAGACAGTTTTGAAAAATGAAATGTACATAAGTTGGGAATACTGATATTTCCCAAATAAACGCCTCTTTAAACACTTAATTTACATACTGTTAGTCCAGAATAAGTATTTAGGACATAATAGTATAAATTAAATTAATGTTTTTTTAAACTGTGATGGCGTTAACCCTTTGTGTTTCTTGAAGATAGCATTAAAATTTGATTTAGAATTAAAGCCAACTTCATTAGCTAAGCCAAAAAGTGTAAACTGCTCATTTTGGTCTTTTTTGAGGCTTGTAACGAAAGCTTCAACTCTATATTCGTTAACAAAATCTTGAAAACTTTTACCTAAATGGATATTTAAAACTTCCGAAATATACTGTCGTGGAATGTTGATTTCTTGAGATAATTTATGAATGGATAGTTTTGGATCTATATACAATTCTTTTGTTTTCATTGCATCTAATATGGTAATTTTATAGCTTTCAATTTGTTGCTTATTTAAATTAGAGCCCTTGTATTTATTCAGCTTAGATATTGGCATTAACGCTTTAGGGTTGACTATTAAATAATATGTGATGCCATAGAATAAAAATGCTATTATAATTAGAAAATAACTTTGGTATTCTGTATCATTAGAAGTGAGAACTTCATTAAAACCAATCAATTCAGCACAATCATTTACATAGTTCACCCCCATCAGCAATGTAATAGGTACGGTTAAATATAGAATCCAATATTTTGATTTATTTTTAAAAAGATCAATTATTATATAAATTAAGTAAGCTAAAAAAGTAACTTCTATAAGTTTTTCGAACAGCTCGATTAATAAAATTTCTTCAATCTGAAAAAGTTCAATGATTTCAATAATGAAATATATAATATTAGGTAAAAAAAAGAAAAAGTCTTTTTTGTTGAATTTTTCTTTGTCTGACTTGAAATACTTAAAAAACAGGAATAAAAATGTTATGAATAATGAGCTATCAAAAAGAAACCAACCTCTACTTTCTGCTAAAAGATTATTATCATCATCTCCAATTATAAATAACAATATAGAAACAATACTCCCTACTAATAACCAAAAAGTTGGCTTCTTATAAATTTTACGCTTCTTAAATAAAATAAATAGCAGAAACAGCCCTTGAATAAGAGCAATGATTTGAATGGTTTTCAACATTTTTGGCTAGTTTTATAAAACAACGCACATAATATAAATAAAATTGTATTTCCATTTCACACACATTCCACTGCACTCCTACTCGTCATTTCGTGAAAAGAGTGTTTCATTAACATCGTAGAGAAACATTTGTCAAGAAAAAAATAAAGAAAAACATGTATTAAACTTTCACTTTTTACCAAAGCAAAGTTATATAACACAGAACGTTATAGTACAAACGACAATATTTGTTAATTAGCTTTTATACCAATTCAAAAAAGAGGTTACAAAATGTTCTTTCTTTCTTGAGGACACTGGTATTTTTTTTCCGTTTTTAAGGTAAATAGTACCAGACTTCTCATACTTATCTATAAACTTTAAGTTTACTATAAAGGATTGATGCGGGCGAATAAAGTTTACCGCAATAAGCTGATCTTCAAACTCTTTTATAGTTTTAGATGCAACATGTTTCCTCCCATCATTACAGTAAAATGTGGTGTAACCTTTATCTGATTCGCAATAAAGTAATTCATTTAAATCTATAACCTGAAAGCTATCGTGTAGAGATACAATTAATTTAGTATCGTCATTACTCCATACTTCTTTTACTTTTCTAATTTGTTGTTTTTGTTCAGCTATAGGTAAATGTTTCACCTTTTCTAAAGCAACTTTAAGCTCATCTACGTCCACTGGTTTTAAAATATAATCTATCGCTCCACTCTTTAAGGCTTTTATGGCATATTCTTCATAAGCAGTGATAAAAATCACTTTAAATTGTAAGTGTTCTGTTTGCTCTAAAAACTCAAAAGCGTTACCATCAGTTAGATTAATATCTAAAAAAATTAACTCTGGTTTACAAGCACTAGCCACAACAACAGCTTCTTTTACTGATATGCACTCTCCAACAACCTCTACTTCTGCATCTATTGTTTTTAAAATATTAAGTAACCCTTTTCTAATATAGGCTTTATCTTCTACTATTAATGTTTTCATCATACCACAAGTGTTTTATGAGGAATTACTAAAGTAACAATAGTACCTTGCTCATTGTATTTTTGCCTATCTTCAATACTAATAGAACCTTCCATTTTAAAATCTTTAGATAATATTTTTAAACGCTCTGATGTTATTGATGATGATAATGATTTTTTATAACTTTTTTTATTTGCTTGTTGAGACTTATAACCTATTCCGTTATCTGTTATAAAACACATTAATTTTTTGTCTGCATATGTCAGTTTAACATCTATTTTCCTATTTGTTTCTTGACCTTCAAATGCATGCTCAATAGCATTTTCTACAAATGGCTGAATAAGCATTGGTGGAATTTCAAATAAAGACACATCGATAGTATCTTCGACTAAAACTGTAGACTGATAAGCGCTACTTTCTAAATTCTGAAGTGTTAAATAATTTTTAATAGCTGTTAACTCTTGTGACAAAGAAACCGTTTTATCTCTTGAGTTTTCTAAAGTAATGCGCAATAATTTTGAGAATTTTGACAAATAATTAATCGACTTTTTTTCTTCTTTATTCAAAATCATCCCTTGTAAGACTGACAATGAATTAAAGATAAAATGCGGTGTCATTTGCGAACGCAATAGTTTTTGTTCTATAACTGCATTTTGGGTCTTAGCCTTGGCATGGCCTAATTTCTGGTAGAAAATAACAGCACCCAATAACATTGAGATTAAAAGAACACCAATAATTGCCCATAAATAATTGCGCTGGGTTTTTTCTAAATTTATATTAGTTTCTGTTATTGTTTTTGTTAATTGTAATTCTCTTATGCTTGCAGAATCTAATGCTTGCCTGTGTTTGTATTCAGATTCTAATCGTGTTATTTTTTCAATATTTTTCTTATTAAATAAGCTATCGTTTAATATTTGATATTGTTGATGATTTTGAAGGGCTTTTTTATAATTACCTATATGATTATATATGTCAGAAAGTATTTTATTAGCATCTCTTTGAAAATTTAAAAGTTCAAGATTATCTGCAATCTTTTTACCTTTAAGAACGTGGGACAATGCGCTACTATATTTTTTTTTAATTACAAGGATTTTGGCTTGACCCAGAAAAGAATAGCATATGTTTCGTTGATTATCAACCTCTAAGCTCATTTTTTTTGCTGATTCAAAATATTGATATGCTGTGTCATATTCATTTAATGCTAAATAGACATCAGCAGTATTAATTAGTGCAATGGCTTCACCTCCTTTATCATTCATTTCTCTATAGACTTTTTTTGCATCATTAAGATATTGACGTGCCCTTTTATATTCTTTTTTTGCTGTATAAGCTAAACCTATATTATTATAGTTACTTGCAGTAGCATTTTTATAATTGCCTTTTAAATAGTTTATAGATTCTTTAAAACAATCTATTGCTTTATCATAATTTTCTAGCTCTGTATAAATAGGCCCCATATTACCAAAAACATTTCCTATTGCTACACTATCTACATGTTTTTGGGCTATTTCGAGTGATTTTTTATAATAATCCAAGGCTATTGTGTAATTTCCTTGGTAAGAATAAATAATCCCTAAATCACTAAAGCAACCAGAAAGTAATGTTTTATTTTTTGTTCCTTTTCCTTTAAGTAAGGCTTCTTTATAAATTGACTCAGCTTCATCATAATCCCCTATTAAAATATAAGACCATCCTACATCATTCAAAACACCAAATACTTCCTCTTTATCATTAAGTTTTTCACTAATCATTAAAGCCTTTTTGTAATGCGATATAGCTTGTTGTTGATCCCCTTTTTTATAATAGAAATGTCCCATTTCTTTATAACATTCTGAAATTCCTTTATCAAAACCAATAGATTTATTTAGCTTAAGTGATTCTTCATACAACGGAAAGCCTTCTTCATACTTTGTTTTTGAAGCGTTAATTATTCCATTTATAAGCATGTTTTTAGCTTTCCCCTTAGGGAAATTCAGCACACTTAAAATTTTGGCAGATTTTTTTAAATATACCTCGGCAGTAGTAGTATCTATTTTCCTTAAACTGAATGCCAAATTGTTTAGAAGGTTTACTCTAATCGTATCTTCTACTTTATGATTTTGCAATACCAGTTTAAGACTATCTATTTCTGCATTTTGAGCTAGAATAGTAGTTGAAATAGAAAAAGATAGCACTAAAAAAAATATAAAGGAATTGATGATTTTCATATTAAAGGTAGAATTTCAAGCTAATTACAATATAATTTTTAACGATAACAAATAAAATACTAACTACAAGCACTTTAAAAACGCTTATAGTTAGTAAAAGGTAAATCTAGTTTTAGATTACGCTTATATTTTTAGCTACAAAAAAATAAGGTAAAAAATTAATGCATATAATAAAACCAAGGACAACTCTAACCTATACCTTTCTAAAAAACTAAGCATATTCAACAAGGTTTATAATATTTATTAATTAACTACAACTTTTTTGGTAGCTATTCCTTTATCAAAATGAAGTTTTAAAATATAAACACCACTATTAAAAGTTGATGTTTTTATTTCATCACTTGTACCTGTAGTTATTTTAGCTCCATTAATATTGTAAATGCTATAGTTTTTTAATTTAATGTTATTTGGATACGAAATTTTTAAAGCATCCGCTTCAGTAATAACCTTTATATTATTTGTTAATTCAAAATCAGTATTACTTAATAGCGCATCTTCGGTTACAGGATTAAAACCTGTCCATAACGCTCCAACATCTGTAACATAAGCACCCATAGTATTTGGTGGGATATGTAAATGAATGCTACTACGGTTAAAAGCAAAAGTATCATTAGTACCTGTTGTAATAGTTGGTGGTGTTGTAGCCAATGAGGTTACACTAGTTAATGGGTTGTTTCCAAAAGCTAACAAACCAATAAAAGTAACATTACTAGGAATAGTAACATCAGATATATTATTATCTACAAAAGCACCAATACCTATATCAGTTACATTAGCTCCTAATGATAGATTTATTATAGGATTAGTTGCAAAAGCTGTAGTACCAATAGTAGTAACACTATCTGGAATAGTTACACTTGTTAAGTTATTAGTGTTAAATGCTGAAATCCCAATTTCTGTAACACTATTAGGAATAGTAACATTTGTTAAGCCTATGTTTTCAAATGCTGAATCATCAATTTTAATTACATCAAATACTATAGAACCTGCTGTAACAGATGCTGGTATAACAACACTAGTGCCATTTGCTGGGTCGTAATTTGAAACTTCAGCTGTTGTTGGAGAAGTTGCTTCAAAAACCATTTTAAAGCCTGTCCAAAGTGCTCCGCTATCAGTAACATACTCGTCTGTAGTATTATTTGGTATAACCAAATTAATGTTACTACGACTATAACTAGAGCTTCCAAAAGTATCAGTACCGCCACCTGTAGTTATAATAGGAGGTATTGCACCTAATGAAATAATTGTACTTAAGGGATTATTAAGGAAAGCAATTGGACCAATATTAGTAACACTTTCAGGAATTATAACACTTGTAAGTTGATTTGTATGAAAAGCAGAAATCTCAATATTAGTAACACTATTTGGAATAGTAACATGGGTTAAATTTTTACTTTGAAAAGCTCCACCAGCAATATTGGTTACATCATACGCTACAACACTATAGGAAACAATAGCAGGTATATTTACTACAGTTCCCCCAGCTGTATTATAGCCTATAACTTCAACTGTATTAGATGTAGAAGAAGTTACCTCATAAGTTATAAAATCTACAACAAAAGTATCTCCAACCGCTAATGCATTTGCTTCTGTTACCGAATTAAAGCCAGTCCAACCCCCAGCAGCATAGGCAGCTGATGTTCCTGCTGGAATCGTTAAATCAATAACAGAACGGTTCCAAAACGAATCATTAATCCCAGGAACAAATATAGTAGGAGGTATTATTGCTTGTGAAGTCACAGTTGCTAATGGATTATCTCTAAAAGCAGTGTTCTCAATATTTGTAACAGTACTAGGGATAGTAACATGAGTTAAATTATTACTTCGAAAAGCACCAACATCAATATTAGTAATACCACTAGGTAATGTAATACTAGTTAATTGATTAGAACTAAAAGCACTACTAAAACTAGTAACACTATTTGGAATTACAATACTCTGTAGTTGGTTTTGACTGAAAGCAGCTGAGCCAATACTGATAAGACTATTTGAAAGTGTTGCATTAGTTAATTGATTGCTTTGAAAAGCAAATTGACCGATACTGGTAACACTATTTGGAATAGTAATGCTCGCTATTTGATTCGTTGAAAAAGCATGATCACCGATACTTTCTATACCGTTTTCTATAGTAACACTAGTTAAATTATTATGCCAAAACGCATACTGGCTAATACTGATAACACTTGAAGGTATAGTTACAGTTGTTAAATTCTGATCACGAAAGGCTTGATTTCCAATAGTTGCAATATTACTAGGTAAAGTAAACGTAACGCTAGTTATTTTGCCTGCTGATATAATATAATTAAAAGCATCGTCTCCTATGCTAGTTACATTATAAGTTGTGCTACTATTAGTAATTGTGTTAGGTATAACTACATCTGTATTACCACTATGATTGTAGTCATGGACTTCAACTTCATTAGGTGAAAGTGAAGTAATCTCAAAGGTTATAAAATTATCAACAAAAGTGTCTCCAACCGATTGAGAATATCCTATTATAGATATACAAAAGGTGATTAAAATAAGTAGGTTTCTTTTCATATTTGATTTGTTTAAAGGTTTATAAAAAGCCAAACTACCTTTATAAAACAAATCGAGAAATAGTAAATCTTTTTTTGTAGGGTTTTAATCAATAAGCGTTAGAGTTGATTTTATATGCGTTTTATGTTGACAAAACAATATACTACTCTCTTATTGTTGTTTCAGAAAGAATAATGTTTACAAAGTTGATATTTTTTTAGAAGAGCCCATAGTCTATCACACCTAGTGTGATGGCATTACTATAAAAAATATTTTAAGAAAACATCCTTAAACTAATCACAAAGCACATTCAATTCTTGAGAATCAGATATGGTAAGATTTGGAACATCCTGCCCACTATAAATTTTGATACAAGACAAATCTGGGTTATTATACACCGATAAAAAACTTAATGCATTAAGGTTACTCACATCAAGTCCCGTTAGTAAATTACTAGATATCCACAATACAGTTAAAGCACTGTTTTGCTCTAAATTAAGTTCCTTAATTTTGTTATCTGAAAGCACTAGAGTTTCTAACAAGGTATTAGATGACACATCTATACTAGTAAGCTTATTTGTTTTTAAAAAAATGTTTTTCAAGTTTACAGCACCTTCAACATCAAAAGATTCTAAATCGTTATCACTTATATACAAGACCTCGATAGCTTCGTGGTTAATACTAAACTCTTTTAAGTAATTAAATGATGCATCCAACCTTTTTAACTTGGTGGTATTTGACATGCCCATAAGCGTAGTAAGCTCATTAGATTCTATATTTACCTTAAGCAATTCTGGGTTATTGCTTAAGTCGATGCTTTTAATATTATTAGCGAATAAAATCAAGGTATCTAGCAACTTATTGTACTTTAAATCGATTTGGGTAATGCTATTTTGTGCTGCTGATAATTTCTTTAAATCTACAAATCCTTCAATACCCGTTAAATCATTAATATCTAAATTATCTACATTAAGATCCTGAATGTTTTTTGCATCTGTTTTTAACATTTGCTTATTCACGGTATTATCAGAATCGATTCCTAGACTTATTAATTTAGCTTCAAAATTGGCATCTGGAATATTTAAGTATAAGTCATCAGATGGTGTATTTGTGTTATCATCTGAACAAGAGATAATTAAACACGATGGGATTACACAAATTAATTTTATAGCCTTACTCCAAGTCATAATCGATTTTTTTTCGCGCAAAGCTAAATAGAAAAGGGAGTTTTTCAGTATAAAAAAACGATTATTATTATCAATTTAACACAACAATAACATAGTAACTAAACGCCTGCAAACCCTTACTTTTTAAAGCGCTTACAATAAGACAGTTACATAAAAATATTATTTTAAGACTACTTTAGTTTTTTAAATCATCTAAAACCAAACGCAGTTCGCCATAGGTATATTTATTGTCAATCTGGTGTTTCAAATCTGATAGGTTTTCAAATTTATGCTTAGGGATAAGGGCTTTTAGCTCTTTATAGTGTGTTTCGGAAATTAGGTCGGTTATTTTTACTTCGCCCGTTGGTATAAAATGAGCTAAATGCCCAGTTATAGTATTAGAATTTAGTTCTCTTTGGTTTGCAATCTCATCAATAGATTTTCCTGATTTAAACAACTCTAAAGATTCTTTTTTAGTATCTCCTCGCTTTTTCTTGGGTTTTTCTACTTCAAATAGGTCTTCTTCAGTAGATATTTCTATATCATTTTCATCGCAATAGGCATGAATAACTTTTAGAATCTTGGTTCCATACTTTTCAACACGGGTTTTTCCCATACCATTAACCTGTAGCAATTCTTTTTTATTGGTGGGTAAGGTTTCGCATATTTCGTATAAAGCTTTCTGGGTAAATACCTGATAATGGATCAAATCATTTTCTTGTGCGATGTCATTTCTAAGCACTCTTAATAACTCAAATAATTCAACATTGGTAGTACCATCAATAACCGATTTTCGAGTTTTTTTAGGTTTTTCTTTTGCCAGAAAAATAGATTTTGCCCGCAATTCTAAAAAGGTTTTGACATTAAAACCTTTATCCAACTTTTGAAAGTACAGTAATTTGGTTGCTAAAAGCTCTTCTATCGTATCTAGTTGTTTATTAATATCTTTTTCAATCGCTTTATTATCCGTTGTAAAACCTAAAATTTTAAAAGGTTCGCTAATAGTGGTTTTGGTTTGCTCTCTAAAATAATGGACTGCTTTTACAAAACGTTCTTGAACATCTTTACTAGATTCCGGAGCTCCTGCCGATTCTGATAATGTTTTAAGTTGTGCTTTAAAACCATTGCCAATTTTCAATAAGCTAGTTACCTCTTCTTTTATGGTATTTAAGGGTGTTTCTAGCTGTCCTTCAATAATAGTTCTATTTTTATAATAAATATCTAAAATACGTCCTACAGGATATAAAAACTTATAAAAATCGAAAAGCTCTGCTATTAAATTCAATTGAAATTCAGCTTTCGATTGTTGTAATATCTCATCATTGGGCTGATTTTCTTCAGCACTTTTATTAAACGACAATACATTTGCATCGCTTATAATTTGGTTGGAGCTTATTTTACTTTTTAACACCAAACCTTCTAAAGATTTGCACCTGCTTAATGCCACATAGGTTTGCCCATGAGCAAAAGCCCCTTGGGCATCTATAATGGCTTTTTCAAAGGTTAAACCCTGGCTTTTATGAATGGTTATTGCCCAAGCCAATCGCAATGGCATTTGAGTATATGTACCTATTATGTTTTCAGAGATTTCGTTTGTCTCCTTATTAACCGTATAATTTATATTATCCCAAAGTTCTGGAGTGGTTACAATATTAAAATCATCATCAGGACAATTAATAACAACTTCATCCTTATCCAATAAAATAACCTTACCAATCTTTCCATTAAAGTAACGCTTTTCTGGTGAGCTATCGTTTTTAATAAACATAACTTGCGCTCCAACTTTTAAAATCAGCTCTTCCTTATTGGGGTAAGCATAATCTGGAAACTTACCTTCTACAACGGCATTATAAGTATGTGCTTTGGTTTTTAATTTGGTAAGCTCTGCTTTATTGGTTTGTTCTGCTCTATGATTATGAGTTGTTAAGGCAATGTAACCGTCTTTTTCGTCTGGTATAAAATTGGGTTGATAGCATTTATTTAATTCATCAGCCGAGGCTTGAGTAAGGGTGTCATTTCTAATTTCATTAAGAATATTAATAAACGTAGGATTGTCCTGTCTGTAAATATGCTTCAGCTCGATAGTTACAGCATGACATGCTTGATAGGCCTTGCTACTAAAAAAGAATCCGTTTTTATAATGTGCTTTTAATAATTGCCATTCGTCTTCTTTAATTACTGGTGATAATTGCTGCAAGTCGCCAATCATTAATAATTGAACGCCTCCAAACACTTTATTTTTATTTTTAAAACGTCTTAGTGTTTTATCAATGCCATCCAATAAATCGGCACGAACCATACTAATTTCGTCAATAACCAATAAGTCTAAAGACTTGATAATATTTATTTTGGTTTTATTGAATTTTCTGTTGAATCCAGAGGAAGGTCTCACTTCTACATCTGGTAAAATAGGACCAAATGGCATTTGAAAAAACGAATGTATAGTAACGCCTTTGGCATTAATAGCAGCTACTCCAGTTGGAGCAACTACTACCATACGTTTCAAAGATTTCATTTTTAACTTGTGCAGAAAAGTGGTTTTTCCTGTTCCTGCTTTTCCTGTTAAAAACACATTTCTATCTGTATTATTTACAAAATCCCAAGCTAAATCTAGTTCGTTATTTACATTCATAAACTACTAACTCACTTTTTTTACTAGTTTACCAACGGTTAGTCCTTGAACTAGTATCGAGAAAACCACGACTACATAAGTAATTACTAAAAACAAATCTCGTTGCATAGCCTCCGTAAGCCCTAATGCCAATGCAATAGAAATGCCTCCTCGTAATCCGCCCCAAGTCATAATCAAATTCGTTTTTGGAACAAAATCCAATCGTTTTTTAAAGAAACTTATAGGTAATAATAAAGATGTATATCTACATAAAAGTATAATAGGAATGGCTATTAATCCTGCTAAAATATATTTTCCATCGAAAGCTAAAACTAGCATTTCCATACCAATAAGCACAAATAATATGGTGTTTAAAAGAATATCTATAAGTTCCCAAAATTTATCGACATAACTTTCAGTAATCTCAGACATAGCACTACCTCTAACTGTATCGTTACCAACAATAAGTCCTGCAGTAACCATAGCCAATGGCGCAGATAAATGAAGCTTATGTGCAATTACGGTTCCACCCATTACTGCAGCAAGTGTTATAATAACTTCAATATCGTAATCGTCAATAGATTTCATTAAACGATAGGTTATCCAACCTAAAATACCGCCTAATAAAATACCGCCAAACACTTCTTTTCCAAAAAGACTAAAAACATCAAAAGCTTCTACTTCTCCAGTCCCTAAAGCGGCAATTTGAAAAATAGTAAGAAACACAACTACACCAACACCATCATTAAACAACGATTCTCCTACAATTTTAGCTTCCAGTTTTTTTGGTACTCCTGCTTTTTTCAAAATACCTAAAACCGCAATTGGGTCGGTTGGAGAAATTAAAGCACCAAATAGTAAGCAGTAAATAAAATCGACATCTAAATCTAGCAGCTTTAAAAGGTAAAACACAGTAATACCTACTAAAAAAGTAGACACTAATACGCCAAAAGTTGCAAACACAAAAACGGGCCAACGCTGTACCTTTAGTTGTTGGAAATTTGTATGCAAAGCCCCTGCAAATAGCAGAAAACTAAGCATAATATCTAACAATACGGTTTTAAAATCTATTTGTGTAATAATATATTTTTCAGCATTTAAAAGTGTAGAATCAAAATAACTTAAGGCAAAAACACCAAGAGTAAAAACAATAGTAATAAGCATTAACCCAATAGTGTTTGGTAACTTTAAAAAGCGTACATTAATGTACCCAAAAATTGCCGATAGCGTTACTAAAACTGTAATTATAAAAAAGTAGTCGTTCATTTCTCCTTTGTTTAGTTATGCTAAAGTAAAATTTTAAAATCTATATCAATGAACTCATCTGAACTTTTTTAATTTGCTAAAAAAATTAAATGAGTCCAATAATTTATGTTAAGTAATGCTAATATTATCGACTGAAACTTTTAGATTTATATCTTTAAATAAAATTTAAAACCACATGCAAAAAACATATTACGATCCTGCTGATTTAAGAAAGTTTGGAGATATAACAGAATGGAGCGAAGAACTTGGAAACAAATTTTTTGAGTATTACGGAAAAGTATTTGAAGAAGGTGCTCTTACAGCCCGTGAGAAATCCTTAATTGCTTTAGCCGTTTCACATACCGAGCAATGCCCTTATTGTATAGATGCTTATACTAAAGACGGATTACAGCGCGGGGTAACAAAAGAAGAAATGATGGAAGCCATACATGTTGGAGCTGCCATAAAAAGTGGTGCTACTTTGGTTCATGGTGTACAAATGATGAATAAAGTTAAAAAGTTAGACGGTTAGAGTTTTTTTAACAACCACTAAATGTCTCCTCGAGCGCAGTCGAGAGGTATTCATAAGGTCTCGACTGCGCTCGACCTGACAACAAAGTAAATAATGGTTACAAAGTCCCTACATAAACGCGAAAGCGACTTGGCTAATAGCAATAGGCAATTAGAAATTTTATCGAATGGTATTTTTCAAAACGGAGAATTACCAACCTTTAAAGCTAAAATTGCTGAAACTAATCAGTTTCCGCTTAAAGCAAAAAAATTAGAAATCCTACAAATAAACGTTGGTTATATGTGTAACCAAGTTTGCGAACATTGCCATGTTGATGCTGGTCCTGATAGAAAAGAAATTATGACACGTGAAACTATGCAACAATGCTTGGTTGTTATTAAAAACACTGGAGCGCACACTTTAGATTTAACTGGAGGTGCTCCTGAAATGAATCCAGATTTCAGATGGTTTGTAGAAGAGGCAGCAAAGGCGGGTATTAAAGATTTTATAGTACGCTCAAATCTTACCATTATTAGGGCCAACAAAAAGTATTACGATTTACCAGAGTTCTTTAAAAAACATAATGTGCATGTAGTAAGCTCGATGCCACATTGGACACGTGGGAAAACGGACAAACAACGTGGTGATGGTGTATTTGATAAATCAATAAAAGCGTTACAAGAATTAAATGCAATTGGCTATGGTATGCCAAATAGTGGTCTTAAATTAGATTTAGTTTATAATCCATCAGGGGCCTTTTTACCAGGAGATCAAATGTCTATGGAAAAAGATTTCAAAAAGGCTCTATTAGAAGATTTCAATATTCAGTTTCATAATTTATTTGCCATTACAAATCTACCAATCTCAAGGTTTTTAGATTATTTAATTGCTTCAGAAAATTATGAAGACTATATGTATTCGCTCGTAGAAGCTTACAACCCTGCTGCTGTTTCAAATGTAATGTGTACGAATACGCTTTCCGTTAGTTGGGATGGTTATTTGTATGATTGCGATTTTAATCAAATGCTAGAACTACCTGTAAATAGTAAATCTAAACACATTTCTGAATTTAACGAAGACTTATTAGAAGGCAGGAAAATTGTTATTTCGCAACACTGCTATGGTTGTACAGCTGGTGCAGGAAGTAGTTGTCAAGGTGTGGTTGCTTAATATGAAACAGATTATATTATACATATTTATTTGTTTTTCGGCCTCTGGGTTTTCCCAAAAGTCAATTTCAGAGGTATTAGATAAATATAATGAAGAAAGCATTCCGTATATTACTGTTAAAGATTTATTCAAAAAAGAAAAAGAAGTTATTCTTTTAGACGCTAGAGAATCATCAGAATTTGAAGTCAGTCATTTAAAAAATGCTCTTTTTGTTGGGTATGATAATTTCAATCTAAAAAGAACAATCAAAAAAATCAATAACAAGCAACAAACTATTATCGTTTATTGTTCGTTAGGAATACGATCAGAAGATATTGCCGAAAAACTCAAAAAGGCTGGATATACTAATATTTATAATTTACATGGTGGTATTTTTGAATGGAAAAACAATAATTTCCCTGTTTATAATTCCATAGGAAAAGAAACAGATAGTATACATACATTTAACCACGAATGGAGTAAATGGTTAAAAAAAGGTATTAAGATTTATGACTAAAGAACTCATTATTGTTTTTGTAAAAAACATTAAACTAGGCAAGGTTAAAACACGTCTTGCAAAAACCATTGGTAATCAAGGGGCTTTTGAGGTGTATAGCGAACTCGTTAAAATTACAGAAAATGCTACTGAAAATATTCCTATAGATAAACGTATTTATTTCTCTGATGCAGTTATCAAATCAAAATGGGGAGCTCATTATAAAGCGGTTCAAGAAGGTAATAATTTAGGCGAGCGTATGAAAAACGCATTTATAAAAGGTTTTGAAGATGGCTATAATCGTATTGTACTAATTGGTTCCGATTTACCTGAAATTAATTCTAGTCATATAAAAAACGGATTGCAAGCATTAAAAACTAATAATGTAGTTTTTGGACCTGCAATCGATGGCGGTTACTACCTTGTTGGTATGACTAAGATGTATGATTTTATTTTTGACAACAAACCTTGGAGTCAATCTAATTTATTGGACGTTACCTCAAAAGAATTAAAACAAAATAACACCTCTTTTGCTTTACTTAACTCTTTAAACGATATTGATACGTTTGAAGATTTAGAAGCATCAGCATTTTACAAATCAAATATTAAATTACAACAACGAATACAACAATTAAATGATTAAACACATAAACGAAACCGTTGAATACTTGCAAAGTAAAGGTTTTGAAAACCCAGAAGTAGGTATCATATTAGGTACTGGGCTAGGAAAACTTATAGAAGAAATAGAAGTTTTAATTGAAGTGAGTTACAACCACATTCCAAATTTCCCAACTGCTACTGTCGAATTTCATAAAGGCAAGCTTGTTTATGGTAATCTCGAAGGAAAAAAAGTAATGGTAATGCAAGGTCGTTTTCATTTATATGAAGGCTACACGTTGCAAGATGTTACATATCCAGTGCGCATTATGGAAAAACTAGGTATTAAAACTTTATTAGTATCTAATGCAGCTGGAGCCATAAATTTAGGTTTCAAAAAAGGCGAATTAATGCTTATTGAAGATCATATAAATCTGCAAGGTAGCTCTCCATTAGCATTTAAAGGTGTTGAAAAATTAGGCGAACGCTTTACTGATATGAGTGCACCGTATGATAGTGGCATTAATTCAACATTCAAAACCATTGCTAAAAATAATAATATAAAACTTCACGAAGGCGTTTACGCTAGTGTTGTTGGACCACAACTAGAAACTCGAGCAGAATACAGAATGCTTAAAATTATTGGCGCAGATGCTGTTGGTATGAGTACCGTTCCAGAAATTATAGTGGCAAATCATTTAAAATTAAAGGTAGCGGCAGTGTCAGTTTTAACCGATGAATGCGACCCAGATAATCTAAAACCTGTAGATATTTCAGAAATTATTGCCATGGCTACAAAAGCAGAGCCCGATATGATAACATTATTTAAAGAATTAATAAAAACGATATAATAATCAGTCTTTAGTTTACAGCCAATTTAACTGAAGACTAAAGAATGAAGAATGCAATTATGAGCTACTTAGAAACCACTCACGACGTATATAAAGAAGCAGCATTAACTCCTGATGTTGGCTTATGTTGTACTACAAACCCAATATGGGAATTACCAGGATTAAAAATTCCTAAAATTATGCAAGAGATGAATTACGGCTGTGGTTCAACTGTGCATGCACGCGATTTAACCAACAATCCAAAAATGCTTTACGTAGGTGTTGGAGGCGGTATGGAATTATTACAATTCGCCTACTTTAATCGCCAAAAAGGAGGTGTAGTTGGTATAGATGTTGTCGATGAAATGCTGGAGGCCTCGCGTAAAAATTTTAAAGAAGCTGAAGCACAAAATCCTTGGTTTAAAAGTGAATTTGTTGATCTTAAAAAGGGTGATGCAATGCATCTTCCTGTTGAAGATAATAGTATTGATGTCGCTGCACAAAACTGCTTATTTAACATTTTTAAAGCTGATGATTTAAAGAAAGCTATTGCTGAAATGTATCGTGTTTTAAAGCCTCATGGCCGTTTAGTAATGAGTGATCCAACTTGCGAACAACCTATGAATGAAGAATTACGTAACGACGAACGTTTACGAGCTTTATGCTTAAGTGGTAGTTTACCCATTGCTGAATATGTAAAAGCTTTAACTGATGCTGGTTTTGGAACTATTGAAATTCGTGCACGTAAACCTTATAGAATTTTAGACCCTAAAAATTACCCAACGGATGAGTTAATTTATATAGAATCTATTGAGGTAGCTGCAATTAAAGATCCGATGCCAGAAGACGGTCCATGTATCTTTACAGGTAAAGCTGCAATTTATTATGGGGACGAAGATTATTTTGATGATAATGCAGGACATATTTTATTAAAAAACCAACCTTTAGCTATTTGCGATAAAACTGCTGGAGCATTACAAGCTATAGGTAGAGACGATATTTATTTTTCAGAATCTACTTTTCATTACGATGGTGGGGGTTGTTGCTAAACAACTTATTATAAAACAATTAAAAAGAGCGACTAATTAGTCGCTCTTTTTTTAACATCTAAATTCTTTAAAGCAAAAGTAAGCTATCATAGATATTATCGTCAAAAAACTAAGTAAAATAATTTTCTATGATTCTTGTACTTTTATTCCTTTCTGCATGTTTTTTAGCCTATAGCAATGGTGCTAATGATAATTTTAAAGGAGTTGCCACACTTTTTGGCAGTGGAACTACTAATTACAAAAAAGCCATTAATTGGGCAACCATAACTACATTTTCAGGATCTGTTGCAGCCATCTTTTTAGCCAATGAATTAGTAAAGAATTTTTCAGGAAAAGGATTAGTTCCTAATGAGCTTATTACCATGCCTATTTTTGCTATTGCTATTGCTTTTGGTGCAGCTCTAACTGTTTTTATTGCAACTAAAATAGGGATGCCAATTTCTACAACGCATAGCTTAGTTGGTGGTTTATTTGGTGCCGGAGTCATGGCAGTAGGTTCTCAATTTAATTTTGAAAAACTTGGAAGCACATTCTTAATGCCTTTAATAGTTAGCCCTTTAATGGCTGCTATATTAAGTTTAATCGCATATCTTATTTTTAAGTTTTTCAGAAAACAACTGGGAGTTACTAAAAAAACAAACTTAAGTATTCATAAAAAACAGACTATAAATATCGCATCTGTAAATATGGATAACTCTTCAACGTTAAAATCAAACGCCTCTTTAGAAGCTACAATAAATGATAAAGTAGAAACTTATGAAGGTGAAATTTTAGGGTTAAGTTCACAAAAAGCTTTAGATAGTTTACATTATTTAAGTGCTGGAGTTGTTAGTTTTGCCAGAGGTTTAAATGATACCCCAAAAATAGTTGGGCTACTTTTAATTATTAACACTATTGATATTAAATGGAGTATGATTATTATTGCTATTGTTATGGCTATTGGTGGATTACTTAATGCTAAAAAAGTAGGTGTAACTATGAGTAAAAAAATCACACCTATGAATTCCGGTCAAGGCTTTACCGCCAATTTAATTACAGGTTTATTAGTAACAACAGCTAGTGTTCATGGATTACCAGTTTCTACAACTCACGTATCAGTAGGTTCTATTTTCGGTATAGGTACGGCTACTAAAAAAGCTGATTACAAAATGATAAGTAAAATATTATTATCTTGGTTATTAACACTACCAATTGCAGCAATTATAAGTGGTATACTCTTTAAATTATTAGAGAATCTATAAAGAAAATGAAGTACACAATATTTATATTTTTAGTTATTATTTTATCTGGTTGCTCTGGGACAAAGCGGGTTGTTGAAACTCAAAAACCAAAAGAGCAAACAGAAATAATAGTGAAGACTAAAGATTCAATCATTCAAGAAAAGCCTATAACTATTATAAATGATTCTGTAATTGTAAATAAAGACAAAACAGTTAAGCGTGAAGAAGAAATAGAAAAAGGCAATGATTTTAATCAAATTGTTACCAAACGATTCATTACAACACATCAATTATGGGATGAATTATTGAGCAAGCACATTTCAGATAAAGGAAATGTAAACTACAAATCGTTTAAAAACGAACATAAAAAATTACTCGATTATATCAATGTTTTAAACTTAACATTTTCAAGCGATGATTTTAGGACATTCTCTAAAGAAGATAAACTAGCCTATTGGATAAATGCTTACAACGCTATGACTATTGATTTAATTCTACGCAATTACCCAATAAAAAGCATAAAAGACATTGATAAACCTTGGGATAAACGCTTTTGGAAATTAGGTGAAAAATGGTATAATTTAAACGATATTGAACATCAAATTTTACGAAAAATGGATGAGCCTCGTATTCATTTTGCCATTGTTTGTGCATCGGTTTCATGCCCTAAGCTACTAAACAAAGCTTATAATGCCTTAAATTTAAATGAACAACTAACCAATGTTACCAAAGAGTTTCTTTCAGACACCTCAAAAAACAACATCTCAGAAAACAAAATTGAACTATCTAAAATTTTCCAGTGGTTTACCAAAGATTTTAAACAAAATGGGAGTTTAATTGATTTTTTAAATCAATACTCGAGCATCAAAATTTCAGCGAAAGCGAAAAAAAGTTTTAAAACCTATAATTGGAATTTGAATGATTAAATAAAGCTTTAGCTCCATTTGAAGAGCAAAATATGAAACACCAAATCTCCATAATAATACCTATATTAAATGAAGCAGATAATATTTACCATTTGCTAAATCATCTTTTAGGAAACTCATCAAAAGAAAATGTTTTAGAGATTATTATTGTTGATGGTGGAAGTACAGATGGCTCTCAAAATATTGTTTCAAAATTCAATAACATTGCGCTTCTTCATTCAAAAAAAGGTCGTGCAAAACAAATGAATTTAGGTGCAAAAAAAGCTAAAGGAAGCATTCTTTATTTTTTACATGCTGACTCTATTCCTCCTAAAAATTTTGACAAACACATAATTGAACAAGTTAAAAAAAACAACGATGCTGGTTGCTTCATAATGAAGTTTAACAGTAAACACTGGTGGTTAAAACTTGCAGGACAACTAACACGATTACCTTTTAGATTTTGCCGTGGTGGTGACCAAAGTTTATTTATTACAAAATTACTTTTCAATAGCATTGGTGGATATGACGAAAACTTTAAAATATATGAAGACAATGATTTAATTGGTAAGCTTTACGCTCGTAAACAATTTGTAGTTATTCAAAAATGGCTAACTACATCACCAAGATGTTATTCTACAAATGGTATTTGGCGCTTGCAGTTTCACTATTGGACTATTCATTTAAAAAAATGGTTTGGTGCTTCGCCTGAAAAACTGAATCAATATTATTTAAAATATGTAAGTGTTAAAAAATGATAAAATACACTTAATGAAACACTAAATGTTACAATTAGGTTATATAATCGTCTACTTTTATAGCAAACAGATTTTTATATGAAACCAAATTTACATCTTATTTTAATTACCCTCATTTTTTCTCAATTAATTCAAAGTCAAGAGTCTATACATGCTAAACTTATTGATTCTACTACTCAAAAGCCCATCCCGTTTGCTACCGTTGAGCTTAATAAAAAGTCTGGTGTTATTACTAATGGGAATGGTATTTTTCATATGCATTTAAATAGAAAATCTACAAAAAAAGACTCTCTTTTTATTAACTGTTTAGGTTACGAAACTAAACGTGTTGCTATTCAAAAATTTACGGACAGCATTATAGTTTTAAGCCAAAAATCCATTGAGTTAGATGAAGTTTTAGTTTCAAACAAAAACTATACTATTGAAGAAATTTTAGAAAAGATAAGTCAAAACTTAGCCAATAATTACGACTTTGATTTCACAAAAAGTAAATTGTTTTATAGAGAATCTTATTTAACCAATATTTTGAAAAACAATATTGATATAAAAAAATCTACTATTCCTGAATTTAGTCAAAAATTCGTTGATAGCATACTAAATATTATGCCTAAAAGCTCTGATAATTACACCGAAATTTTAGGAAATTTATATGAAAAGCCTATTCCAAATAATGCTCAAAAGTTAGATATTATAAAAGCTTCTAATCTTTATGATAAAAACAACGAAATTACTTTTGAAGGCTTAGAAGAAAAATTTAATGCTATTTTTAGAAAGCATGTAAAAAGAGACTCCTATTTTAAAATAAAATCTGGATGGTTTGGCACTAAAGAAGAAATTGATTCTTCGCTTTTTGGAGACGAAAAAGAAGCTAAAGAGGTGGAACAAACAAAAGAGCTTATAGAAGCGCAAAAAAAGAAAGAGCGTGAAAGAAAAAAGAATTTTTTAAGATATAGAAAAGGCTCTATTACCAATTTAGAGTATAGTAGTTTTATATACGAAGACTCTCATTTAAATTTTTTAGAAAAATCTAGACGTTATGATTTTGAGCTTTTAGACTATATTTTCTTAAACGGCAATTTTGTTTATAAAATAACATTTACACCTAAAAGAAAAGAGGACTTTAAAGGGACTATTTATGTGAATACTGATGATTTTGCGATAGTTCGTGTGGATTATGAAAATGTAAAATCTTTAAAAAAGTTTAGACTTTTAGGTATTTCATTAAATGAATATTTAAAAAAGGGAACTTTTATTTACTCGAAAAATAATGCTGACAAATATGCCCTTAAATATGCAGAAGTAGAAATGGGTAGTAAATTTGGAATTAAAAGGCCTTTGAAAATCATTGAAAAAAATAAGAATACAAAAGGGCGAAGAAAGCAAAATGAAATTTCGACTGATATTCATTTTATAGTATCAAACATTACAAAAAAAGAATTGGTTGTTTTTGAAAACGAAAGTATTACCGAAGCTTCGTTTAATAGCTATACAGAAAAAGCAAAAGTAAACCCTACATATTTACCAAAATACGATCCGGAATTCTGGAAAGGGTATAATGTTATTGAACCTAATCAGGCTATAAAAGATTTTAAAAGTATTGAGTAGTTTTAACCTTTATTTCTACCTTTTTCGTTTGGGTACAAAGACGGTAAATCATCACTTTGAAAAAACTCTTTTGTAATAATATTAATAGCTGACAATTTTCCTGTAAAGGCAGCTCCAGTATCAATATTCCAAATATTTACCGCTTGCATTGGAATATCAACATTAAAATTGATTGTTGGCGTATGTCCAATATAAATTTCGTTATAATGCTTTAATCGTTTTGGATACAATTCTGAATCTTTTTCAATACGCTTATCCATTGTCAATGCCATCTCAAAAAGTGTTCTGTCAAAGTAAAGGCTCGCTTTAAAAACTTCTTTTTTCACACCATGCATTGATGTAAACCCAGCATGAACAAACAACCTGTTTTCATTATCAATAAAATAAAGGGGCATATTTTCGAAAAACGCTAAGTGCTTCTTTTTTTTATCTTCTGAAAAACCTTCATAACTATCAATAGTTTCTTTACCACCATGCATATACCAGGTTGGGTTAACCTCATCATTTTTTAACCAGTTTTCACACCAAACATCATGATTTCCTTTGATGAAAACACAATTTATTTTCTCAGAAAGCTCAATTAAAAATTGAATGACTTGTGCAGATTCACTCCAACCATCTACATAATCGCCAACAAAAATGAGTGTGTCTTCATCTTTAACCTCTAACTTATTTAACAGCTGAATTAAAGCTTTTAAACCACCATGAATATCTCCTATTGCAAATGTTTTCATTAATTAAATTTTCGATCAAAAATAGGGGATTCTTTTTATAACTATTAAAAGAATATTAAATTAAAAATACTGCCCAATCCCAAATACAAATCCTTTAGTAGAGTTTTTAGTTATACCGTGCCCGTAGTCTATCCTAAAAATAGCATTATATATTTTTTTATGGATAAAACGAAGCCCTAAACCTGGGTATACTTTAATATTTTCGTTTTTGCTAAAGTCACCAAAATCTCCTCCTGGATTCCGCCAAGAACCAGCGTCAACAAAAGCATTACCTTGTAAAACAAACCAATTTTTTTCATAAATTGTATGGCGAAACTCGGTATTAAGAACTATAACACCAGTTCCTCTATCAATAGTATTTCCAACACCGCGAACGTTTAAATTATTATCTACAGAAAAAGGAGCAAATGGTGTTTTATCATTTTTTGACAAACCTAACCGTAACCTATTAGCCCAATTACTTCGTGAGCCAAAGCGTTTAAAATAGAAAAAGTCATTCCACGCTATAAAAAAGTCTGGTAATGCATCGTCTGTAGAAGTAACATACTGAAAGTTAAATTGATTTTTTACTCCAGATACATACTGATAAGAATAATCTAAATTATTATATTCATAAATACTTTTTAACAACCATTTATGCACATTTAATTCTTGAGGAACCATAGGGTTAGTTGCTCCAAATTTATATGCATAATCTTCAACAAAATAGTTTATACCTAACTCTATTTTATTATTAAAATTAAACTCATATAAACCCAAAACTTCTATGGATTGATTATTATACTTATAATCAGCGGTTGTTCCATCAAAAAAAACAGGCTCCTGCGTTGTTAAATCTTGAAAGTTTACTGCCAATCCTAGCTTATTCGAAAACAAATAAGGTGCTCTAAAATTTATGGCGTAACTACTGTAAATATCTTTTTGATAAAAGCCTCCAAAGCCAATGTTTCTTCCAAACAAATTAAATTCGTGTAACCCTAGTCGATAAGCAAATTCATCATTATTTGTGGTATAAATATTTGCAGATGGGATTAAAGTGAAATTTTCCTCAATATTATAAAACACGTTATATTGCCCGTCTTCAGAATGAAACACTTGATAGTATGCATGGGATATAGATGGCAAACGCTTTAAGCGTTTTATATCTTGCTCAATAACTAACGTATCTAACTTCTCTCCTGCTTTAATAGTAGAAATGTTTTTTATAAAAGATGATTTTAATCTTTTATTACCTTGAATCTTTAAATCGGCAACTATATGATTCTGCGAAAACAAACTCACACTAAATAAACTTGCGAATATGATGATTAGAGTTTTATTCATTGCGCCTCAAATGTTTTTAGAACCACCCAATTCACCCAATTATCTTCGCTAACATCCATCAAAGTGAAATGATAATTGTTACCTGCAATTAGTAATGGGGGCATTTGCGTAGTTATATTTAAAACTACATTTGATGTGTTGTAATACTGAAAATGATTATCGTAAGTATAAGTACCTGAAAGTAAATTATCTTGAATATCTGAGACAACTTCAAAATAAATAGCATTATCGCCTAAAGGATTATCTGCCCATGTAAAATTTGGCATTCCTGCTTCATCCTGATTTATTGAAACATTGTCATTCCAAACGGTAGGTTTTGTAATTTGTTTAGATCGAATAGGGTTTGATATTTTTATCTCATCATCCAATTCATAAGTAACTATAATCCATTTTTCAACGGCAGTAGTTTGAGTAAACTTTCCTAAATATCCATTAAAAAAAGGGTTGCTTGTAATGGTTATTTGCTTATAATTCGAAAAATCATTTTTATCAACTTGGGCTGTTTCAGTTTCATAAAGCCGAATATTGGTTGCTCCTGTTTTTGGGTAAAAGAAAGTTAAAACATTATTAGTATCTACATCACTAGCAGAACACGCTATTACAGCGCCCTTCTCAACAGGTTTATTTAAAACATAAGCCGCTAAAGTATCAAGTAATAAATCATCATCATTATCTTTTAAACAAGATGTAAAAACCAAAAGGCCTAAAATTATGTACTTAAATTTATTCATTTAGAATGCTCTATATACTGCTTGCGCAATAAATCTTCTACAGGTTTATTTTGTGGTGTAAAAAACGCATCTTTAACTCCACCACTGTCTTCATGTTTATGAAACCATTTCCAAATAAAACCTCCTGCAAACCAATCTTCATTCCAAAAGGTTTCAAATAACGCTTGAGTTGTATTGGTTTGAGCTTCTAAATTAACTACATTCATGCTTCTATCACTTTTCCATGGCTCTTTCCCTGAATAATCTACACTTCTATAGCCAAATTCAGTAAACAAAACGGGTTTATTGTATGTCTCTGAATACTTTTTTATAACAGCTTTATGTGGTAACCACCCTACTTTTAACTGATTAATAGTAGGTGTTTTTTCTCCACTTACAGGAAAATAAGCATCAACTCCAATAAAATCTAAATCGTCCCAAAATGGTGTGCGTTTAAATTCATCCCAATTTGCCGCATAAGTTAATTTCCCCTTGTAAATATTCTTTATTTCTACTATTAGGTTATTCCAATACTTAGGCCTGTTTTCTATAAATTTTTCAAGTTCTGTACCAATACAAAATAGCTCTGCTTTTACATCTTGAGCTAGTTGAGCATGCTCTAAAATAAATTTTGAATATGAATTTTCTAAGGCTTTCCAATTAGCTTCAGAATTCATTTCAATATATCCAGTAAACTCACCGTGCCAAACCCAAATTTGAGGTTTCAACATAATTTTAATATGCTTTTTTCTAAGCTCTAAAATATACTGTTTCGCTCCTGCTTTTGTTTCTCCATACCATTGCCTTTGGGTATTAAATACAATTTCTGGATGCTCTAAATCCCTTATAAAACCAAAAGGCATGATTGCAGCATAATTTGCATTTACGTTAACAACAGGTCTTACATGGCTTTCATTAATGGCTTCGGCTGAAGCCACAAAACTCACTCCATTAATTTTTTTGCTTTGCGAAGTACAACCTTGAATTGTTATAAATAAAAAGACAATTAGGAGCTTACAAACTTTCATAAAATTTGATTTAAACCCCTAATTTACTTATTAATCATTAAAATAATGCTCTTAAGCCCAGATTAAATGATTGTCCTAGACCAGAATTGCTTCCTCTAACAAAATTACTATAAAGTACTTCTAAGTTTAAAGTTTTACTTAATTGGTACTTTCCTCCAAGTCCTAAAGCTGTGAAATCTTGTTCAAAATCTCCAACACGTTGTTGGTGTTGAACAAATCCTAAGATGGTGAATTCTTGGTTTGGAAAATAGCTTAAAAATACGCCAGGAGCTAAAACAAATGTTTTATCGGCAAAACTAGTTTTCTCTCCAAAGTTATATTCGGTATTTAATTCTGTAAACAATTGCCAGTCTCCACTTGGGAAAGTATAATCGTAGAAAAATCTATTTTGAAATGTATAAGCTGTTTGATCTAAAAACACACCATCTTCAACTTCATTATCTACTAAAGGAATATGAAACGCAGTTTGAATAGTAAAATTATTCACATTTTTAAGCGGATTGAATTTAATAGCTGGTGCAATTGATGTAACTCCTGAACGTGCAGTTCCTCGCTCTCCATCAAATTTAAAAATATCAAATGCTTTTCTATTCCCAACCACATTTGATCGCATTTCAATTAATAATCCAACATTTAATTTGCTGTTTTCTGAAACTCCTGTAAAAACATCAATAGTTGATGTAAAATAGGTTTCTCTTGGCTGATTTTTAGAAACATCACCACTACTATTTGCTACTTTAGTTTGTGTATATAGGTTATTAAAAAACTTAATATCCCATTGTCCTTTTTTAAGTAACTTAGATGGTGTATATGTTTGAATATTACTTTTTGCTTGATCATCGTTATCTTCGTCTTGCGAAAAACCTGTGAAGGTTATTGCAGAAAAGATTAGTAGTGCTATAATTTTTTTCATTTTATTCATTCTTAATTTACTTTTTTATTGTTTGTTTAATTTCCAATCATATGGAAAATAGCTTAGTTTATACTTTCCTTCTAATTTTTCAGTTCTGTATTTATTAATAAAATCGATTTCAGATTCACCCTTCATAGTAAAATCACCTTTATACCATTCCATAATTTGTGAAGCTTGAACACGTTTCTTTTTAGTGTTTACTCTTAAAAAATCTCCGTTAATAGCTTTTTTAGTTTGCGTCTCTAATTGCGCATCTAACGTATCTGGTAAATAAGCTTTATTTATTAATGGAGGGCACCCAACTGCGCCACAAACTAATACAAAATGAAAGCGTGCATCATTAAACTGAGCTCTTAATAATTTATGCTCAATATCATTTAGTGTGATATTTTTTCCTGCTAAACTATACTTAGTTTTATCAAAAAAACCAGCATTATCTAATGGAGAATTAGTTGGATAATTTTCGATAATTCCTTTTATGACAGATAAGTTATAAGCATTAATCCAAAAAGCTTGATAATTTTTTGCATCATTCTTTGAAACCGAAATAGCTTCAGCAAGATTTAACAACTCATTTAAGCCTTCTTGGTTTTCATAAACTTTAGAATAAGCGACTTTACCATTACTAACATAAGTTTCAAAAAAAGTATTAGTTTTATTGAAAAAGACATTCACATCTTGCGAAAACCCTTTAGTGCTAACTAAAATTATTACTAATATTATTATTTGTTTTTTCATTTGATTCAATTTATCATTTGCAAAGTAATAACTCCTAGGTCGTATAAAATGTTAGATAGCTTACATTGATAAAAAAAGTTTTTGGCGTCTTTAAAATCTTTAAATCCTTACAATACAATTTCAATTTATAGCTATTCTAAATTAATAAGCTTAAGTTAAGTTATTATCTTTAACTTCGACCTAATACAGCATAACTAACAAAATCATGGAACACATTGTTATTATAGGAAACGGAATTTCTGGTGTTACAACAGCAAGGCATATAAGAAAACTTTCTGATAAAAAAATTACCATAGTATCTGCAGAAACCGATTATTTCTTTTCTCGAACGGCACTTATGTATGTATACATGGGTCATATGAAGTTTGAACACACGCAACCTTACGAGTCTTGGTTCTGGAAAAAAAACAGAATAGAGCTCAAGAAAGGCTATGTAAAGACTGTTGAAACTAAAAGTAAAACCTTGCATTTTGCAAATGGCGACGCATTACAATACGATAAATTAGTAATTGCTACTGGAAGTAAACCAAATAAATTTGGATGGCCAGGTCAAGATTTAAATGGTGTTATGGGTATGTACCACAAACAAGATTTGGATAATCTCGAAGAATATGCTCCTAATAATAAAGTGTGTAAACGTGCAGTAATTGTTGGTGGTGGCTTAATTGGTATTGAATTAGCAGAAATGTTACATTCTCGTCATATCCCGGTTACTTTTTTAGTTAGAGAATCTAGCTTTTGGAATGGTGTTTTACCTGAAGGAGAAAGTGCTATGATTAACAGAGAAATATTAGAAAATGGTATTGATTTACGATTAGGTGTTAATTTAAAAGAAATTAAAGCAGATAAAAACGGCAAAGTTAAATCTATAATTATTGCGGAAACTGGTGAAGAAATTGAATGTAGTGTAGTTGGATTAACAGCTGGAGTTTCTCCAAATATCGATTTTATTAAAGATTCTGAAATTGATACTAATCGCGGTGTAAAAGTAAATCGCTTTTTAGAAACTAACATTCCTGACATTTATGCTATTGGTGATTGTGCAGAACAGCATGAGGCAATAGACCAACGCAGACCCATTGAAGCTGTTTGGTATACCGGAAGGATGATGGGAGAAACTGTTGCTCAAACCATTTGTGACAATCGTATCGAATACAAGCCTGGGCATTGGTTTAACTCAGCAAAATTTATAGATATTGAATATCAAACCTATGGTTGGGTTTGGGCACAACCAAAAGATAATGAAGCTCGCTTTTATTGGGAGCACGAAGATGGGAAAAAGTGTATTCACATAAACTACGATAAAAATACACGAGAGTTTATAGGTATCAATAATTTCGGAATTAGAATGCGTCATGAGTTTTTTGACAAAGTTTTAACCGAAAAACGCTCAATAGATTATGTTTTAGAACATCTATCAGATGCTAATTTTGACCCTGAATTTTATAAGCTTTACGAGCCTGAAATCGTTGCCAAATTCAATCAAGAAAACAACACTAATATTCAACTTAAAAAGAAAAGTTGGAAACGTATTTTCCAAACTTCATAAATAGATCATGAAAAACATTCAAAAAATAGGGCTTGGTTTATTTTTAACAGGTCTTGCTATATTTATTTCGCTCATATTTATTGGTAAATATGAAATTACTCCACAATTGTTAGATGAAACAATATCTAACAGAGGTATTAAAAGCGAACTCTTTATCAATGATTTAAAATCTAATGTTGTTGATAAAGGATTTTCTAACCCATTTACATTTTCTTCAAAAATCACATCTGCTTTAGAAACAGCAAATGAAATGCATAAGCAAAATAACGAATGGGATAAAGTAATTTGGAGCAAGCCTCATAGTTTTGCTTACGAAATAGCTAAAAGTGCTGGAGTTAGTCCAATAAAAGAAAACAAAGGACTATTCTGGTGGCTAACATTCGGTTTAGGTATTATAGGGTCACTTATGTTTATTATTCCTAACGTGATAACTTTAGGACCAGCAGGAATAAAAAATAATGGCATATTTCATAGTGCATCAACTAATAGAGGATGGATTGGCTGGTTTGCTTTTATCTTTCTAGTTGGCTTTTATATTTTACTGTATTTTAGGCCAGATTATATTGTAAATTGGGTTTACCTTGTAGACCCAATTAGCAAAAGTTTAAGTGGGAACCCAGCAAGCCAATGGTTTTTGTATGGCTTTTTATATTGTACTGTAATGACAGTTATGGCCATTCGAATGTATATAAAATATCGCCATAACAAATATCAAGTATTACGAACAACTTCAGTTCTATTCTTTCAAATTGTCTTTGCTTTTTTAATTCCAGAAATTTTAGTGCGTTTTGAAAAACCATGGTATGATTTTAAAAATGCATTTCCTTTAGATTACGATTTCTTTTTTAAATGGAATTTAGACGAACTTATTGCAAGTGGCGGTTTTGGACTATTCATTCTTATTTGGGGAATTATCCTAACTTTAGTTATTGTACCACTAATGGTATATTTCTTTGGAAAACGGTGGTACTGTTCTTGGGTTTGTGGTTGTGGCGGTTTAGCTGAAACCTTAGGAGATCCTTATAGACAGTTATCAGACAAATCTGTTAAAGCATGGAAACTAGAACGCTGGCTAGTTCATGGTGTTTTAGTTTTTGCATTAGTCATGACTGGGTTTACCTTGTATGCTTATTTTTCTGGAGCAGATGCAGTATTAGGGATTAAAACACAGACAATTCAAGATATTTATGGCTTTTTAATTGGTTCGATATTCGCAGGTGTTATTGGTACAGGGTTCTATCCTATTTTCGGAAATCGGGTATGGTGTCGTTTTGGCTGTCCTTTAGCTGCTTACATGGGGCTTGTCCAACGCTTTAAATCACGATTTAGAATTACAACTAATGGCGGACAATGTATTTCTTGTGGAAATTGCTCTACCTATTGTGAACAAGGAATCGACGTGAGAGCCTATGCTCAAAAAGGCGAAAACATAGTAAGAGCAAGTTGTGTAGGGTGCGGTATTTGTTCTGCAGTTTGCCCAAGAGGTGTTTTAAAATTAGAAAACGGACCAGGAAAAGGACGTATTAATCCTACTGATGTTTTATTGGGTAATGATGTTAACTTAATGGATTTGGTAAATCAAAAATAATGCGCTATTTAATTGTATTCTTATTGTTTTCCTCGCTTTCCTATGGTCAAAAAAGTTATCAAAAAAGTTATTTTGATAATGGTAATCTAAAATCCGAAGGTTGGATAAAAAATAATCAAAAAACAGGTTACTGGAAATTCTATTACAAAAATGGGCTTATCAAAAAAGAAGGGCATTATTCAACAAATAAACCTATAAAATATTGGTATTTTTACTCCGCAAATGGTACTAAAAAAAGTGAAGGGCATTTTAAAAAAGGTGAAAAGTCAAATTGGTGGTTATTCTATGATGATATGGAAAAAGTTAATCACAAATGCCAACTTAAACACAACCAGAAAAATGGTTATTGTTTAATGTACAAAAATGAAAAACTTATTTCAGCAGCTAAATTTAAAGCAGGAAAAAAAATTAAAGAATGGACAGATTTAAAAACATTCAAAAAAGAAAATAATTTATTAGACCTACAATGACACATATAAAAGTCATAATCCCTGCTTATAATGAAGCAGACTCCATTACGCATGTAATTAATGATATTCCAAATATAGTTGATGAAGTTATTGTAGTTAGTAACAACTCATCTGATGATACCGAAATGAATGCAAAAAAAGCGGGAGCTACAGTATTATTAGAAACAAGAAAAGGTTATGGATATGCTTGTTTAAAAGGGATGGATTACATTGCAAATCAAAATGAGAAACCAGACATTATTGTATTTTTAGATGGGGATTATAGTGATTATCCTGAAGAATTAACCAAAATTGTAAATCCAATTATTAAAGATAATATAGATTTTGTAATAGGAGCTCGAGTTAAGCGACTTAGAGAACAAGGTTCTATGACGTTTCCTCAAATTTTTGGAAATTGGCTAGCAACTACTTTAATGACTTTATTTTTTAGAGCGAAATTCACTGATCTTGGCCCGTTTAGAGCTATTAAATATAATAAGCTTTTGGCTTTAAACATGGAAGACAAAACCTATGGTTGGACGGTAGAAATGCAACTAAAAGCATTAAAACAAAAACTTACATATATCGAAATACCAGTAAATTACAGAAACAGAATTGGTGTCTCAAAAGTATCTGGTACGGTAAAAGGTGCTATATTTGCAGGCTTAAAAATTTTAGGTTGGATTTTTAAATACAGTATTAAAAAATGATTCTAGACACAATAATCATAGTAGTATACACTATAGCGCTATTACTTATATTTATGTATGCGTTGGCGCAATTAAACTTACTATTCAATTATTTATCTTCTAAAAAAAACAACGCTTCTTGTGAGTCTTACGATTTATCAAATCCAGACGAAATCCCTTTTGTAACTATACAATTACCTGTTTACAATGAAATGTATGTTATGGAGCGTTTGCTTGATAATATTGCTAAAATAGATTATCCAAAAAGCAAATTAGAAATTCAAGTTTTAGATGACTCAACTGATGAAACAGTTGAAACGACTAAGAGGCATATCAATAGGCTTCAAACCAAAGGTTTAGACATACAACATATTACTAGAACTGATAGAAAAGGGTTTAAAGCTGGAGCACTTAAAGAAGGTTTAAAAACTGCAAAGGGGGAATTTATTGCCATTTTCGATTCAGATTTTTTACCAAAAAAAGATTGGCTAAAACGTACCGTCCCATATTTTAAAGACGAAAACATAGGTGTTGTACAAACACGTTGGGGTCACATCAATCGTAACTATTCAGTGTTAACTAAAATTCAAGCATTTGCTTTAGATGCGCATTTTACGCTTGAACAAGTAGGTAGAAATAGTAAAGGTCATTTTATCAACTTTAACGGAACTGCAGGGGTTTGGAGAAAGACCTGTATTATTGATGCTGGGAACTGGGAAGGAGACACTCTAACTGAAGATTTAGATTTAAGTTACCGTGCACAATTAAAAAACTGGAAATTTAAGTATCTTGAAGATGTTGAAACTCCAGCAGAACTTCCTATAGTTATAAGTGCAGCACGTTCGCAACAATTTAGATGGAATAAAGGTGGCGCAGAAAACTTTAGAAAGATGATGTGGAAAGTATTAAAAAATAAAAACATTTCATCTAAAACAAAAGTTCATGGTTTACTTCATTTATTAAATAGCACTATGTTTTTAAACATCCTTATTGTTGCTGTATTAAGTATCCCAATGTTGTACATTAAAAACGAGTATGCTCATTTAAAACTCTATTTTTATGTCATGAGCTTTTTTGTAATAAGCACCTTAATATTTTTTATATGCTATTGGATCATGTACAGAAAAATGTATGGTGGTGGTATTAAAAATTTTATGAATTATATAGGGATGTTTTTTGTGTTTTTCTCAATAGCCATGGGTTTTTCATTGCACAATTCCATTGCTGTTTTAGAAGGCCATCTGGGGAAGAAAAGCGAATTTGTACGTACACCTAAATTTAATATTAGTACTATAAAAGATGGTTGGAAAAAGAATAAATACCTAAAAAAAACAGTTTCTATACACGTTATTTTTGAAGGTCTTTTAATGCTTTATTTCGCCTTTGGTATGTATAGCGCATTTGTAGTAGGCGACCAAGGTGGTGATTTTGGATTGTTCCCTTTTCACCTCATGCTATTTTTAGGCTTTGGTTATGTTTTTATTAAATCGCTAACTTCTAAAGTTTAAATCTCCTTGGTTTTTTTATCTAATTTAATCTGTAGCTCTTGTTTTAATTTTTCAACTAATTCTGGATAATCATAAGCTATATTGTTAGTTTCTTTTTCATTCGTAGAATGATCATATAATTCCACAAAGCCGTCTTTATGAAGCACCAATCTATGTGTTGAGGTTCTTAAAGTGGCTGCATAATTGTTATATGCTAAGGCAATATGACCAACTGAATCTTTCTCTTCTAAAACTTTTTTTAACGAAACACCTTGGGTGAAATTAGGTATGTCTAATCCGGTTAGCTCACATAAAGTTGGAAAAACATCAAGGGTTTCTACAATAGCATTGGTTTTAAAACCTTTCTTTTTAATTCTAGGATCATGAATTATCAAAGGAGCATGCAACGACTCCTCAAACAAGCTATGCTTACCCCATATAGCATGCTCACCTAAATGCCATCCATGGTCGCCCCAAAGAATAACTATAGTATTTTTATCTGCTCCAGTTCGTTTTAATTCTTCAAGAACTTTTCCAACTTGGGCATCGGCGTAACTAACACAAGCTGCATAATGCCGTCTAACCTCATCAGCAAATAGGCCATCATTATTTGGGTCTTTCCCCCATCTATTATATTGCTTAAATTCTCCTGAATTATGCCATGTAGTCTTTCCTATTGGTTTATTAGAATGCTTTATATCAGGAAATTCAGCATCTTCATATTTGTCCAAATAAGCTTTGGGTGCTCCAAAGGGTAAATGTGGTTTAATAAAGCCTACTGCAAGAAAAAATGGTTTTTCATCATAAGTTGTAAGCCTTTTTAATTGCTTTAATGCCTCTTCAGTAATGGCACCATCAGGGTAGATATTATCATCACCATCTACGGATTGAAAAACATCCATTTCACTAGACTTTACGCGAATTTCTCCATGTGCTAACCCGTGCATCATTCCCCGTGGATGCTCCCATTCTGCAACTGGCATAATATGCTTATCCCAGCCATTAGGTATTTCAATAATAGTACTATCATTCCAATTCACTCCCCCTCTTCCTCCTGGGTGATGAGATACTTTTCCAACTGATATTGTTGTATATCCTTGATTTTTAAACCATTCTGGCATACTTGGGTCAACCTGTTCTCCTTTTAATATTTTTCTTGAGCGTAAAAAAAGAGCATTGTTACCCGAAGCTCCATATTTACCAGTTAATAATGTATAACGCGATGGTCCACAACTTGGCGAATTAACATAATGTCTTTGAAAGGAAACTCCTTTGTCTGCAAGCTTATCAATGTTTGGGGATATTATATATTCTGCACCAAAGCTCTTTAACTCTGGACGAAGATCATCAACACAAATTAAAAGTATGTTTGGTTTTTTTTCAACTAATGCTTTTTTACAACTTGATATTAATAGGATTGGTATAACCAAACAAATAATCAATAATGATTTACTTCTCTTCATTATATTAATACTTTTAATTTATAGAAGTATTTACAGCATAGAAACTAAACTAACCCAAAAAGACTTAATTTCTATCGAATTAGCTTATCAATCCTTGTCGATTTTTTTGTATTTATTTTTGTTTTTCTTCCAATCAATAAGTTTAGATGGGTAGTACTTAACATTCATACGGTCTAAAAATGGTGTTTGATTTGCTAATCGCACTTTGTAATTTTCCCAATCTCGATTCTCTTGAGTCGTCCAACTAAGCTCAGAGTAACCAATAGCTCTTGGAAAAGCCAAATATTCGAGTTCTTCAATGTTACTAATAGTTTCAGACCAAAGTGGTGCTTCTAACCCCAAAATATTTTTTATTGGTATGCCTTCATAAGATTCTGGTGTCCATATATATGCAGTATCTACAGGAATATAAGCTGCCCAATGTAAACCGTGTTTGGAAAGTGTATCATATTTCATATCTAAATACGCTTTCTTAGCAGGCGACATAATTATCTTCATTCCCTTATCTACAGCAGCTTGAGCGTTTTTTTTGCTAGCCCAAAATTGAGCGATTGAGGTTGAATCTATATCTGCAGTTGCAACCTCATCCCATCCAATCATACGTTTGTTGTATTTTTGAACAATCTTCTCAACTTTATTTACAAAATATATATAGTCTGGCTTTTTAGTTACATGACTCTCGTCTCCACCAATATGAATATACGGTCCAGGAGTAAGCGCTGCTATTTCACGAATTACATCATCAATAAAAGTATAAACAGTGTCTTTACGCGTATTAAACGTACTAAAGCCAACCTCTGTGCCTTGATACAATTCTAGTTTTCTTCCATTTCCGTTTAAAATCGGGTAAGAAACTGAAGCTGCATTAGTGTGCCCAGGCATATCAATTTCTGGTATAACTGTAATATGATGCTTTGCTGCATAATCAATAATTTCAGTATAATCTTCTTGAGTATAAAATCCTCCTGATTCTCCACCTACTTCTGTACTTCCTCCTATTTCAGTTAGTTTAGGCCATGATTTAATTTCAAGACGCCAACCTTGATCATCTGAAAGGTGCAAATGCAATACATTGTACTTATAGTATGCCAAAATATCAATATACTTTTTTACATCTTCTACACTAAAAAAATGGCGTGCCACATCCAACATGCTTCCTCTATATTCAAACTGAGGGTTATCAATAATTTTCCCTGTTGGGATAGTCCATATTTTAGTTCCAGCTACCAGCGTATCATTACTTGTTTCAGGAATAATCTGTCTTAAAGTTTGAATGCCCCTAAAACTACCTGCTGCTGTATTTGAATTTAGAATTATTGAGTCTTGAGTAATGTGCAATTGATACCCTTCTTTACCTCCAACATTAATACTATCAGATTGATTAATATAAATAACGGTTTCAATACTTGGTAGATCATTTACATTTACCTGCACATCTAAATTTGTTTTTGCTTTAATCTTTTTTGCTAAAAACTTACCAACCTCATCAAAACCTTCTACATTTTTAGAAGTATATATGGCGGTATATTTATCAAGTGCAAACCCGTTATTAGATGGAATTACTTGTAAAGGTTTTGGGATAAAGTTTTCTAAAGATAAATCAGTTTTCGGAAAGTTAATTACCCGCTCCTTTTTTTGCTTTGAACAAGCCATAAAAATAATTACAAAAAATAAAGTTACTAAGGTTTTAATTGCTCTTGATCTTACCATAATTTAAATTGAAACTAACTATATTATACATTACATAAACAAGCTAACGAAGTTATCTAATTTCTCTCATAAAATCAAGTAAGTGTATCTATATAAAAACCGACAAACAATTAATATTATATTTACTGTATGCTTTTAAACCCTGTCTTTTTTAAATTAAACAAAACACCACTACTTTTAGCGTTAGTAAGCTTACTACTATACATTTCTTTTGCTTATGATTTGATTCGTACAGATTATATAAAACTGGTTATGCTATATGGTGCTTTATGGTTTTTGTTTTACAAATTGGTACAATTTTTAAAAACAAACATTAAACTTTTAACTTGGTTAGCATTTGGACTTAGAGCCATATTTATTTTAGCTATACCAAATCTATCTCAAGATTTTTATCGTTTTATTTGGGATGGCAGAATGCTTTTAGAAGGTTTTAACCCTTATTTATTTACAGTAGATTCTTTTATTAGTAAAGGTGAGTTTCCTGTGGCTCAAGCACAAGAATTATACAATGGCATGGGCACTTTAAATGCTAGCCATTTTACTAACTACCCTCCTATTAATCAACTTTGTTTTGTTATTGCTGGGTTGTTTACAGGAAAAAGTATTTTAGGATCAGTAGTTATAATGCGTCTCTTGATTATTATTGCAGATTTTGGGACGTTATACTTTGGTAAAAAATTGCTCACAAAGCTAAAAATTCCTGCATATAATATCTTTTGGTATATTTTAAACCCATTTATAATCATTGAATTGACTGGAAATCTTCATTTTGAAGGTGTTATGATTTTCTTTTTAGTTTGGAGTTTATACTTATTGCATATTGGCAAATGGCAATTTGCTGCTATTGTTTTGGCTTTATCAGTTTCTGTTAAATTAATTCCACTGATATTTTTACCTTTATTATTTCAAAAGCTTGATTGGAAAAAAAGCATCGGGTTTTACTTAATCTTAGGCTCTATAACCTTATTACTTTTTGCTCCATTTTACGCTTCTGAATTTATAAATAACTATACTGAAACAGTTGCTTTATGGTTTCAAAATTTCGAATTTAATGCAAGTATTTATTATATAGCTAGAGAAATTGGTTACTCATTTAGAGGCTATAATGAAATTGCAATTATTGGAAAAATGACGCCAATAGTAGTCATCTTTTTTGTTTTAATAATTACTTTTTTTAGAAAAAACAAAACAACGATTCAATTAATAACAGCAATGCTATTGGTTTTATCTTTTTACTATTTCACAACCACAACTGTACATCCATGGTACATTGCTACTCTTCTAATATTATCAGTATTTACTAAATATAAATTCCCGTTAGTATGGAGTATAGCAATTATACTTAGCTATTTGGCTTATATAAATGTTGATAAAGCCGATAAGTCTGAAAATCTATGGGTTATTGCTTTAGAATACTTAATTGTTTATAGTGTATTCGTATGGGAAGTTTTTTTAAATAAAAAAAAGGAGGTTAAAAAACCTCCTTTAGAAAAAATTTAATAGGCTACTCGCCTAATAGTTTTTAAAACATAAACCTCAGCACCATCACCTGCTTTGGTTTTTGCCGTAACTGCGTATGTTATTGAAAAAATTTCACCATTAAAGGTATCTGACTTTAAATCAAATTGTTCTAAAATTTCAGCGCTTATATCGCTAAACTCTATTGTTTTGGCATCTTCATTTCCATTAGCTATTGTAGTAAAAGAGTAAGTTTCACCATCAAATCCATTGAAAGTAGCATTGGTAGCTATTTCATCTTGTGCATTAGTGGCTGTAGTAAAGCTTAATGTAAAAATGCTTACTAGCACTAAAAGATAATTTCTCATAATTAAAAGTATTTTAATGTTTATAAATGATTTGGGTAATAGGAGTTCACTCCTATTCAATTTTTAATAACTTTTGCGCAAAATGTTATCCTTAATTATTTAGATATACGCACATAAAAACCAATTGGTTTTTAAACATATAAACATTAACACGTCATTAAGACAAACATCGATAAACAACATACTTTGTTAAGGTTTCATGTGTTGATACAAGATATAGAATTGTTTTCAATTTACTTAAAAAAAGGATTTTTTAAAAAATCTAAATCAATTTAAGACTATCTATTCTGTAAATAAAAACATCATTTTCTTTACTATCTAATACTTCAGAAAATGTTAGTTTAAATGATTTATCTATAAAGGAATCATCTTCTTTTAAATTGTATTTGTATAATGCCTTGGGATGAATTTCTTCAAAATCTATTAGTAAACCATCTTCAAATAGAAATGAATAAAAATTGTTTTTAAAAACTGCCGTTTTCATAATAATATGTGTAATCACTTATTTAGACAAGCAAATGAAACGCATATATTTTAACAGAAAGTTTTCTAAATATTAAATAAAGTTAAAGCATTTTAAGCATATTTAACTCTTGCTCGGTTAAATGCTTCCAACTACCACGTGGAATATCTTTTTTAGTCAAATGCCCAATAGCCACACAATCTAAACTTTCTATCTCATACTTTAAATAATCAAAAATAGTACGGATAATGGTATTGCCCGTATTTTTGATTTTTAAACCTATTTCTTTTTTCGAAGCACCATCAATATAGCTAATCTCCTCAACAGCAATCAGTTTCCCTTGAACTTTAAAACCTTCTTGAACTTTTTTTAAATCTTCAAGTCTTAAATTTTTATTTAATTCAATATGAAACAAACGTGCAACGCCATTTTTAGAATTAGTAAATTTATCGACTATAACATCATCATTTGTAAATAACAACAAGCCTTTTGAGTTTCTCCCCAAACGCCCAATAGGTTTAATACGTGAGGCTGTAGCATTTGCCACCAAATCCATTACAGTACGTCCTTTTCCTTCGCTAGTTGTAGTAGCAAACCCTTTAGGCTTATTAAGTAAAACGTAAGCTTTCTTTTCTGGATTAATTCGAGCTCCATCATAGCGAACTTCATCTCCAATTTTTACTTTGTAACCCATTTCTGTAATTACCTTTCCGTTTACAGAAACCAATCCTGTAGCTATATGCACATCCGCTTCACGACGTGAACACATACCAGAATTAGCAACATATTTGTTTAAACGAATCTCATTCGGGTTAGATGGCTTTTTAGGTTTAGGGTCAGTTCTTTTAAAAGTTGCATTACCTTTAGCATAACTCTTTTTAAAGTTCTTTTTAGAACCTTCTACTTGAGTTTTTCCTTTTCTTTGTCCACCTTGTTGTTTACTCATTACTTTAATTTTGCTGCAAAGATATAGCTAAAATTACTATTGACGATTTAAGAATGAAGAATTGTTTTTAATCGTTAAACTTAACCGTAGATTGTCGTTCTCTATTCACAGATAACTTAGTTACATCTGGACGCGAGTAATGACCAACTGGGTCAAAATTTTGGCGCTCTTGCAGCACCCTATTAAAATCAATAGTTTCAATTATCAAACCTTCTTTATTTAAAACAGGTTCTATAACCCATTCGCCGTCAGGTCCTGCAATACAACTACCTCCATTAGCCAAAATATTTGGAGCATTTTCTAGAATCTTATTTAAGTGTGGTGTATCTTCAGGAAAATCATTTTTGTTCATTAAGCTAGAAACCGAAATAACAAAAGATCGCGATTCTCTTGCAATAAATCGTGTTATATCTTTGGTATTATGGTCACTCCCCGGCCATACGGCAATATGCAAATTTTCTCCTAAGCCATACAAAGCTGCTCGTGGTAAAGGCATCCAATTTTCCCAACAGTTAAGTCCTCCTACCTTAAATTCTTTAAGCGAATGTACTTGCAACCCATTACCATCACCAGGTGACCATGTTAAGCGTTCATCGTAAGTGGGTTGTAATTTTCTATGCACAGATTCAATACTTCCTTCTTGATTTATATACACTAATGAAGCATAAATACTGTGCCCTCCTCTATCTAAAGGCCTCTCAATTACACCTAAATAAACTGCTATTTTATGTTGCCTTGCTAATTGAGAAACCACATCTAAATCGCCTTTTTCAATTGTAATAGAATTAGATACGTAATGAGCGTGCAATTCTTTATTTACTTTTTTATTCCATTCTGCTCCTCCAGTTAATGCTAACCAATAAGGATAACCAGGAACTAAACCTTCTCCAAAAACAATAAGCTCCACGTCACTTTTAGAGGCTTCAATAATTGAATTTTCAACTTTTTTTAATGTCTCTAATTTATTCAACCAAACTGGTGAAATTTGAGCTAAAGCTACTTTAAGCATGTCTTTCTTCATTTAAATTCTGTTTAATACTAAATCAACATTAATTAAAACAATACTAAAAACACCAGCTAAAATGATGAATTTTAAAATATTATGTAGTATTAAATAATGTGTTTTTGTTTTTGATATCCATAGTAACAATAAAAACCCAAAAAGCAATACAATACATAAATAAAAATAGATGTACATATAACCAATTTCAAAATGGTACACCAATAAATATATAGGAACTAAGGTTAGTACAGCCAGTATAGTTAGCATTACTTTTGATACTTTTTCGCCATAAGCAATTGGTATTGTTTTATAATTTAAAAGTAAATCACCTTTTATATTTTCTAAGTCTTTGGTGAGCTCACGCATAGACACAATTAAAAACAGAAACAGAGCATGTACAAAAATGACTGTTTCAAAATTTTTATAATACATAAAAATGGCAAAAAAAGGTGTAATGGTTAAAACAGCTGATGTTAAATTACCTATAAATGGGAGTTTTTTTAATTTATGTGAATAAAACCAAATACCAAATATGTAAACTGAAAAGAATATAACAGGTTTAAACGACACGTAACTTGCCATAATAACCGCAATAAAATTCAATACAAAATAGAATGACAATTTTGTGTTTTGGCTTACCAACCTATCTAATTTTGATTTTTGCGGACGATTAATTAAATCCTTTTCTGAATCGTAAAAATTATTGATAATATAGCCTCCTGCAATAGTAGCAGCTGATGCTAAAACAAGCATAAACAGGTTAATATCAAAAAGAATACCTTTAAGAGGCTTATCGTGTGCAAGAATATATATGGCTGCTAAATATTGAGCAATAATAATTACCAAAATATTGTAACCACGAACCACAGAAAACATGCTAAAGAATTTTAGCAATACATGTTTTTGTTTTCGAGAAAGCATAATGTAAGTTAGAAGTTGTAAACTACCTCTAATTTATAATCTTTAAGCGTTTTTTGAGCAACATCAATATTTTCGGTAAAACCTAAAATATATCCACCTCCGCCAGAACCACAAAGTTTCAAATAGTATTCATTTGTTTCTATACCCTTTTTCCAAAGTTCATGAAACTGCTTTGGTATCATAGGTTTAAAGTGATTTAAAACTACTTTTGATAATTGCTTAGTATTACTAAATAATGATTTAATATCCCCTTTAAGAAAATCATCAACACAAGCATCAGTATGCTTAATAAACTGATCTTTAAGCATTTTTCTAAAACCTTCTTGTTTCATATTCTCCATAAAAATATGAACCATAGGAGCAGTCTCTCCAATTATTCCTGAATCTAATAAAAACACAGCACCTTTACCTTCACTTTTTTGGGAAGGAATTCCAGTAGCCTCAATGTTATCTTTAGAGTTAATAAGAATTGGAATACTTAAATAGCTATTTAAAGGGTCTAACCCTGAAGATTTTCCATGGAAAAAGGACTCCATTTCAGAAAAAACAGATTTTAGCTTAAGTAATTTTTCTCTTGTTAAATTCTCTAAAACTGTAATTTTATCTTGAGCGTATTTGTCGTAAATCGCAGCTACTAATGCACCACTACTACCTACACCATAACCTTGTGGGATTGACGAATCAAAATACATCCCTTTATCTACATGCTTCTGAAGTGTATCGATATCAAAGGTTACTAATTCTGCATCAATGTTACTTAAATAACTAACAAAATTCTTTAAACTTCTATTAGATTCTATAGCTTCTTCAGATGGGTTTTCGTCCATCTTTAACGCGCCATTATAAAAATTATATGGAATAGACAGTCCTTTAGAATCTTTAATGATTCCATACTCCCCAAAGAGTAATATTTTTGAGTAAAAAAGAGGTCCTTTCATTTAGCAATTTTTTGATTCGGTTTTGCAAAATTACAACAGTTTCGCCCCAAATCCAATTCTATCACTAATATAGTGACCATTTTGGCAATATGCAACTAATTCATTTTTAATGAATTCGTTAACTAATTCCGATTCAGCTTCTGGGAATAATACATGGACATTAGCTCCTGCATCTAAAGTAAAACAAACATTAGAATTAGTTTTTTCTCTAAACGCCCATATTTTATTGATAATTTCCAAAGTATTAGGTTTCATCAAAATAAAATACGGCATGCTAGTCATCATCATTGCATGCAACGTTAGGGCTTCGCTTTCAACAATATCAATAAAAGCCTTTAAATCTCCATTTTTTAATACACCTATAAGGCTAGAAAGGTTTTTATGCGCTTGCTTAAATCGTTCTTCGGCAAATGGGTGATTATGCATTAAGTTATGTCCTATCGTACTACTCACTTGCTTTTCGCCTTTATCTACTAATAAAATAGTGTCTTGATAGTTTTTAAAGTTTTGATGAACTTCAAAAGAGTATTTTACTCCAAAAAGGTCTGAACTTTCAGCAATATCTTGATGTTTACCCCAAACTACTAAATCACCTTCAAGACTTCTACTAGCACTTCCAGAACCTAATCGTGCTAAAAAGGATGCTTTTTGAATAAAATATTCATCTGTCACTTTGACTCCGCTCAATGACCGTTCAACACTCATTAAACAAGAAGCTAAAGCACTCATTCCTGATGCTGATGAGGCAATACCAGAACTATGCGGGAATGTATTTGAGGTTTCTATTTTAAAATGGTAGTCTTTTAAAAATGGTAAATAAACTTCAATACGTTTAAAAAAAGTTTCAATTTTTGGTTTAAAATCGTCTTTATTTTCTCCATCTAAATATACTTCAAAAGAAAAATCATCATTGTTTTCTTTTTTAGAAAAACTAAGCGTGGTAACTGTTTTACAATTATTTAGCGTAAAACTAATGGATGGGTTTTCAGGAATTTGATGTTCCTTTTTTCCCCAATACTTTACTAAAGCTATATTACTTGGAGAGGACCATGTATAACTTCCATTTTCTAGTGTTTTTGAATATGATTTTAAAATAAAGTCTTGTTCTACCATCAATCAATTTTATTCCGACAAAGACTGTCTAAAGACAGGATATTTTATCTTATATTTTCAGCAAAAATAAGTAAAATCTAATCGCCTTTTTCATTTTCCAAAGACATTGCTAGTAATTTTACCATTGTATTATAATTTCTAGCAGTCCCAATTGTTTTGAGTTTTCGTTCAAAAAAATTCATATTGAATTTGGCTTTACCATATCCTTTTTCGCAATAAAAATAAATGCAATCATTAATGATGTAATATTCTTCACCTTCATAAACTTTTTCTGAAGCGATCTTTACCAATTCTTCTTCTGGTAGATTATGCAACATCGTAAAGTAACTTTTTATTTTTTTTTCTTCAGAAAATGGACAATTATTAAAAATAGTCTGTAGATGTTTTCTTGTTCTAACTAAAACAGAAACCTCAAAATCAAAATGCGAGATAATTGCACTTTGCATCATTTTTTCAATGTTTTGAGTGCTTGTATCTGAAGATTGGAAAACTACATTTCCGCTTTGTATGTATGTTTTTATATTTTTTAATCCTGATATGGCAAGCAACTCTCGTAACTCTTCCATCGGCACCTTTTTGTGCCCACCAACATTAATTCCTTTTAATAAAGCAATATAAGTATTCATTTATTTTGATATAGATTTTGCAGCAATGTAAGCTCCTGTCCATGCGTTTTGAAAATTAAACCCTCCAGTTATAGCATCAATATTTAATACTTCTCCAGCAAAATACAAGTTTTTGTGCAACTTACTTTCAAATGTTTTAAAGTTTACCTCCCTTAAGTTTATGCCTCCTGCTGTTACAAATTCTTCTTTAAAAGTACTTTTGCCGTCAACTTTAAAAACCGCTTTAGTTAATTGCATTGCCAAATCTTCCAATTGCTGTTTATTAATTTCTGCCCAAGTTTTGGTTTCATGAATATGGGCTGCTAAAACTAATTGTTGCCATAGTCGTTTTGGTAAATCAAATTGCGAAAATTTAAACACTGTTTTCTTATTTAAATCTTGTTTTAATTGTTTTAGAATAGCTAAACAATCTTCAAACGGTTGTTCAATAAAGTTAACTTCAATAGAAAATTTATAATTGCGTTTAGCCAATTCTAATGCTCCAAAGGCAGATAATTTTAAAATAGCTGGAGCGCTCATTCCAACATGAGTTATAAGTAATGGCCCTTCTGATTCTAAATTAGACTTTACAACTTTTACCTTTGTATTTTGCGCAACAACTCCAGGAATATTTTTGATGCGCTTGTCTTTTATATTGAATGTAAATAATGACGGAATTGGTTTTGAAATGGTATGATTTAATTGCTCAAGCAACTTCCACATTTTTGGATTACTTCCTGTTGCTATCAATACCTTTTCTGAAGTAAAATCGCCTTGATTGGTTTCCAATAACCAGCTTTTAGTATTATTTTGAATAGATTTAACCGAATGGTTATACAAAACATCAACATGGTTCTTTTTAACTTGATTTAAAAAGCAGTCGATAATGGTTTGTGAAGAATTTGAAACTGGAAACATTCGTCCATCTTCTTCAATTTTTAATTCAACGCCTTTTTTCTCAAACCACTCAATAGTATCTCCAGTCATAAATTGATGAAATGGCCCTAGCAATTCTCTTTCTCCTCTTGGGTAATTTTTAGTTAATTCTGAAGGAATAAATTCGGCATGTGTTACATTACAACGCCCACCACCAGAAATTTTAACTTTCTGTAAACCTTCTTTTCCGCGTTCAAGAATAGTAATTTTTAAACTTGAATTTTGTTCAGCAATATTTATGGCTGCAAAAAAACCCGCGGCTCCTCCTCCTATAATAATAACATCGTATGCTTTCATAAGTTTTAAAAACGGTGTAAATTTAGCATTATAAATTATCTCTACTAAATGAATAAGTTTCTTTTATCTTTTATACTACTTACATCTTCTTGCAGTACAGGAAACTTAAAAATTATTGCAGATTTACCTAAAGCATTAAACGAAGCTTCTGGGATTGAAACTAATAATCATTCTGATTTAATATGGATGGTAAATGATGGTGGAAATGCATCTAAATTATTTGGGCTTTCAAGTGATGGAAAAATAAAAAAAGTACTAAAAATAAATGCTAAAAATAACGACTGGGAAGACTTAGCGTCTGACAAGGAGGGAAACATATATATTGGTGATTTTGGAAATAATGCTAACAAACGCAAAAATTTAGCCATTTTAAAAATCAGTGTCGATTCTTTAAACAATAAAGGTAAAATTAATATAGAACGTATTTCATTTAACTATCCTAATCAAAATAAATTCCCACCGAAAAAGAAACATTTATATTTTGATTCTGAAGCATTTTTTCATTTTAATGATAGCTTGTACATATTTACTAAAAGCCGTGTAAAAGGTGATTTTGGTAAAACTGATTTGTACAGAATCCCTGCAAAACAAGGCAAACATATTGCCGAATATATATCTTCTTTTAATTCCTGCCCAGAAATAGATTGTTGGATTACTTCTGCAGATATTAGCGATGATGGTAAAAAAGTAGTGCTTTTAAACTCAAAATCTGTATGGGTCTTTATCGATTTTAAAGAAACTGATTTTTTTAGCGGAAAGGCAATAGAATTCCTGTTAAACCATAATTCGCAAAAGGAAAGTATTTGCTTTAAAAATAAAAATACACTTTATATTTCAGATGAAAAGGCACATGGAGTTGATGGTAATTTATATAAGCTTGAAATAAATTAACCCACTATTTCTTGTTATATAAAATTATGATTACCTTTATTTAATAAGAATTTTCTATCATTTTTTATGGAAACTCAAGAACATAAAAATCATCAAAACTTCCGCATAGCATCCAAAAAAGACCGGATAAAAGGATAAAAGTTCTTTATATAAACAAGTTAGCAAACATATAACCAACCAATGAAAATTTTCAAAATATTTATAATCTTACTTCTATTCATTGGATGTTCTGAAAATAAAAATCGAATAACGGAATTCGACAAAATATTAGGTAAAGAAAATAGCGAAACTCTGAATTTGCTTGTATCTGAATTTGAAAATGACTTTCTAAAAAGACAATATCCGAATTTAGATACCAAAAGTGCTTATGAAAAATTTGTGACTGAAATTAGTGAAGGCAAAACCGAGCATCTAATTGAGTTTTCAGAAAAATCTAGAAATCTTTTTAATGAAAGTACTTTAAGACTTGAAATCTATTGTGTAGTTGACTCAACTTGGATTGAAAAAAATCCATGGAACGATAAAGCTCTATTAGTTAAAGGCAGAACTAAATGTCTCAATTCTGACGGAACATTTGAAAATGGTTTAATGGAAATGCCATTTAATGAAAATGAAATTTCAAGAGATTCGATACAAAAAAGATATATGAATTTTGTGGAATCAAATTTTAACGGAAAATATCTTAAAGCCCTGAATTCAATTTCTGATAAGTCTGATTTCTGGAGTTCTTTTGTAAAAGACAGAAATGATTTTGGAATTATAATATCTGAATTCATTGCCAAAAGAATGTTGGCACATAAAGTGGATTTTGATGATTATTATATAAAAAGATTAATTGTAACTGAATTAAGTTATTAAAATACGTTTGCTAACAACGTGTAAAAATAATTGCTTGTGACTTGCCTACTTGGAAATTCCTGCGGAATTTCCAATGGTTTGGTTCATTTTTATTAAGTTAGTTGCTGAAACACGCAACTATTCTTACACAAACACGTTGTGGTGCATATAACAAAATGAGAACTAACATTAAAATATCGTTTCTGATTTTACTGATTTTGACAATAATCGGATGTCAAAACTCTGACAAAAAAGAAGAACAATTAGTTCACAAAGAATTTGGAAAATGGAAAACAGAAAATGACAGTCTTGGAGTTGAATTAGATATTAACCGATTTAACAACTGGAATGACTTACTAGAACGGACTGAAAAAATTGTTTGTAATGACAGTTTGCCCAAAATAACTTTAACAACAGACAAAGAATTAAAAACCATTTATTTCCGCAATCCTTGTTGGGAAGACTTTGCTTGTATTTTAATCAAACAAAAAAATGTAATTGAAATTCATAACGATACGATTAATAAAAATGATGAAAATTTCTTCCCTTTGGATAGTTTAGAAAGCGTTTTAAAAAGAGACATTGAAAATAATGGGAAAAACCCAAAATTAAGTGATAACCCAGAAAAACTACTGATTTATGTTTCTTACGATAACAAAAATGGATTTAAAAAATTACCTAAAACTTTAAACCAACTGACTGAAACCTATAACCGAATTACAAATAAAACGGATATTAAGATATGGTTAAATGAAAAAATTTATTTTATTCCGCCGCCGCCACCGAAAAAACTAAACGAAATTGAATAAAAAATACGCACCACAACACCGTATAAAAATAATTGCTACATTGTGCTTAACCAAAGGTCGTTGCTGTTTTGCTACATCTGATTTTCCTGCGGAAAATCCTCGCACACAAAACCGCAACTATTCTTATACATAAACGTTGTGCATAATTTGAGAAACTCACTAAATGAAAAATAAATTTGGAATTTTATTAATAATTCTCTCTTTAAATTCCTGCAAGAATGAACCAATTTGTTCTGTAAATGAAAATAATGCTGGAAAAGAAATTTTTGATTTAGATGAGGCGTCTTGCTTCATAGCATTAAAACTGGACAAAAAAGCATCTGATTTGAATTTGATTCGTGACGCATTAGTTGCGGAAGAAAACTATATGAATAAAATTGGACTGACTTCCAATAATCCGAATTCGGAAAACGAAACAGAACTAGATATTGAATTAGATATAAACAGACTCGCGGAATATGCTCTGAACGAGGAAAAAGTTGACTTAACAAAAGATTACCTACTCGAAATCTATGATACTGAAATTGAGTATTTAAAATTCATTGGAGTAGTAATTGAGTAAAATGTATGAGAATTAAGAGTTTTATAGTAGTTAAAGTAATTGTAATATCAGTTCTATTTTCTTGTGCAAATTCAGAAAACTTCAAACTAGATTTACTTTCAAATGATAAAGAAAAAATTATAAAAGCGAGTTATGAATTGGGAGAAATTCGAGATACGACTTCTGTGAAAAATCTTTTAAATAAAGCATTAGACCCAAGAATTACACATAATTTAAAATTCTATGGTTCTTCAGTAAACTATAGCAAACTTATTGCTTTACAAAAAATATCTAATAATGCTTATACCGAGAAAATAAACCAACACCAAGTAGATACAATCGCAACTATTTTCTTTCGAGATTGGGCAATTAAGAATAAATACTTGAAAAACGAAGCAGAAGTTGATATTAACTATTATTAAAAAACTATGCACAACAACGTGTATATTTAATTGCTTGGTCTGTGTGTACTCGGAAAATCCTGCGGATTTTCTATTCAGTTTGTATTTGCTAAATTAGTTGCTTAAACAACGCAACTAATCTTATACAAAAACGTTGTGCTTCATTATGAATCGAACGATTTTCTAAATCATAATTAAAATGGAATTATTTAACTATATCGCTATTGCCTTTTCATTTGTTTATAGTACTGCAGCAATTAGACTTATAGGCGGATTGTCCGCAGCAATAAATAAAAATAGTAGATATGTAGTCCACCTATTATTTATTGTAATTATGTTAATTAGTATTATAACTAGCTTTTGGGGAATTTGGGCACATAGAAATCTCGAAGACTGGAAATTATATAAATTTATTTTCCTACTTATTGATGGTGCACTGTACTATTTCATAGCGACAGTTTTAGTTCCAGAAAATCCTAACGAAGTTGACTCTTGGAGAGATCATTATTATAAGAATAAGCATAAGCTATTTTATGCTATACTAACATTTTTAGTGTATATCCAATTAAATGGTTTTGTTTTGACTGGCGAATTTTACTTTGGTCCAGAGCAATATTTCCATATAATTTCTCTTATTCCTATATTTTTTGGTTTGCGGAGTAAAAATCACAAAGTTCATCTTGTTATTGCTTGTTTCTATATAATAACGACTTTGACAATGATGCTAACTGTGGCCTCTGAACCAGGATGGGTAAGTCAGTTGTAAAATAACGAAAGTACGACAACGTATATAGTTCATTGCGTCTGAAATTCCCTTCGGAATTTCCTCGCAGCTGAACAATGGGTTCTTTCCTTTTTGCTATCTTAGTCTTTACGCAACGAAACCATACACGAACACGTTGTAACACATTACTCAAAAAACTCTGGCAATAAATTTTGAAATTCCTTTTTTCCTTTAGAAGTAAGAAAAGGGAATAATATACTTATGAATGTATTTACGTGATAATCTATATTTCCTGTATTCAATTTATTCGAATAAAGATGACTAGAATATAACCAAGTATTACCATAATCAATCATTCTTTCCGCTAGAAAATTATATTCTAATTCAAAAGATGATTCTTTCATCAAATCTTTTACTTTCATTTTTTTAAATAACAAGAAACACCCCTCAATTCTTTTTTTATATACCTGTTGAAAATGTTTTTGTACTTTACTATTTATACAAATAAGATTATATAAGTCAGTCCAAAAAAAATTATAATCTAACATTCTCCTCATACTTCTCTCAATATCAATTTTAACTTGTTCAATTGAGACTTCAACATTAGCTAACAGGTCAATTCTTTCGTCAAATTCTGAAACCATTTCAAAATACAAGGCCTCAAAAATATCTTCTCGTTTTTTGTAATGATAATTTAAATTTCCCGAACTCATATTCATTTTTAAGGCTATCATTCTTATAGTTACATTGTGATATCCTTTTTCATTGAATAAAGTCTTAGCTGCTTCTAAAATTAGTTTCTTTTTTTTGCTCATTAGTAAACTTGTCCTAAATAAATATTTTTAGTAAACTTGTCCTAAAAATACAAAATGAAATCATTATATAAATCACAAATTGGAAAAAAAGAGATTATAAGTCTTTATGATCAAAAATTAAAGGACTTAAATATTGATTATAAATACAAACTCATCAATACGAGTTTTGGAAAAACCAATATTATCGTGATTGGAGATTCCACGAAACCACCAATATTAATAATCCACGGTTCAAATGGATGTGCTCCAATTTCATTAGAAACCTATCCAAATCTTTACAAAGATTTTCAAGTATTTGCAATAGATGTTCTTGCGCAACCCAATAAAAGTGCGGAAAACAGGTTGAGTATGAAAGACGACAGTTATGGTTTTTGGATGAATGAAATTATAAATAAACTAAGCCTAACCGATGTAACTATGGCTGGTTTTTCGTTTGGAGGTCTAATTATACTCAAAACATTAATTCAAGATGAAAAAAACATTAAAGTAGTGTTTTTATCTGCTCCTGCTTTTATTGTAAATGGTAATCCTATAGTTTTATTATTTAAGGTTTTTATTCCTATGAAGCTCTATATGAAAACTAAAAAATCAAAGTATCTTGAGAAGTTTTTAAACACTCTTTTTACAGAACCAGATACATTCGCTCTTGAGTATTTATCAAAAGTGTTTTTATATTTTAATATGGACTTCACACCTGTTCCTGTAATAAAAGATTCTGAAGCCAAATTAATAACCACTCCAATAAATATATTTGCCGCAAAAAAAGATATTATGTTTCCTGGAATAAAAATGCTTAAACGTGCTAGCAAAATTTTTCCATCTTTAAACAATACTATTTTATTAGAAAACTCTAAACACGTCCAAAACAGAATTGATAATAATAAAATAGAAAAAATAATATCGAGAAAATAACGTATTACAACAAAGGCTAAAAACAGAACCTAACCTACCAAACCGATTTTCCGTATTTTAGCTGGAACGTTGGCAGGCATTTGCGAGAAAGATATGCGGGTACTATTATAAAAATTAATGGGCAAAAAAAATCATGACTGTAATAAATCAACTTTCATCATCATTAGGACATAAAGGGAATGATGCGAATATAGCTTTAGCTAAGAAACTTGCTGAAACTGAAAATAGTGATGCTATTAAAGAACTTGTTGAAAATCTAAAAAACAAGGATAAAAAAATACAAGCTGATTGTATAAAAACACTTTATGAAGTTGCCTATATAAAACCAGATTTGATTGCGAGTTACTATTCAGAATTTTTAGAATTATTATCAAACAAAAACAATAGATTGGTTTGGGGTGGAATGATTGCCTTAATGACAATTACAGATTTGAAAAGTAAGGAATTATTTGAATCATTAGATTTGATTTCAGATACGGTAAATCAAGGTTCCATTATAACGATTGATTCAGGAGTTGAGATTTACGCAAAGCTTAATAAATATTCGGAATATCAGGACAAAGTAGAAAATTTGTTGACTGACCAATTATGGAAATGCCCAATAAAACAATTGCCTAAGTATATGGAAAAATCAATTATTTCGATAACTAAATGGAATAAGGAGATTTATAAAAAAATAATTAATGAACGAAAACCGGAATGTGAAAAAGACTCTCAAGTAAAAAGACTTGATAAAGTGTTGAAACAGATTGATAAGATATAAAACGCATTATGAGAATTAGTATAGCTAATCTTTAGTAGAATGCTGAATGTATTTACCAACTACAATAGCAGTAACAATTACTAAATAAAACTGCCCCATTAAACCTGTTATAATAGCTGCTTTTTGAGATAAAGGAGTAGTAGGAACAATATCGCCGTAACCAATAGTCATTAAGGTTATGTAAGAATAATACATAATAGAATCTAAGCCTAAAGCGACTTTACTGCCATCTATTACAATTCCTTTAAACGAATTAGGCTCTAATAATTCTATAGTAGCAAATAGAAAAAAAGCAATAAACCCTAAAGAAATATAACCACACATTAAACCAATAACTACAGTGTTATTAACCCGTTTAGCTTTCCATATTTGCATGATAATTTGGTGGGTAACTATGATATAAAAAATAAAATAAACACTTAATCTTATTAAAAAATTATCTTGAAAATCTGTATTTCTACTTATCATACTACTACCAAAAACAAATAAAGAAATGGTAAATAGTATAATTAAAAACCACATCAATTTTTTCTTTTTAGAAATAAGCAAAATCCCTGCTATTGTATTGACTAAAAATAAAATTGGGGTTAATACATTTTCGAAAAATTCACTAGGAAACAGTAAAGACCCAAACAATATAAATAATTGTGTAACAAAAAAAATCTCGAATCTATGTTTATATAAATCCTTAATCATCCAATAGGGTTTCATTGAACTCATAATCTTTATAATTCACCTTAAAAAAGGCACTGTATAATGAAGGTATAAATAACAATGTAATTACTGTACCAAATAATAACCCTACCATTATGCCTATAGCCATGCCTTCCCACATTTCACCTCCAGAAATATATAATGGTATTAAGCCTAAAACGGTAGTAAATGTAGCTAGAAGTATTGGGCGAAAGCGTTGTAAACAAGCCGCTATAACAGCATCTTGTTCTGTTCTACCTAAATCTCGTTCTTCTATTTCCATACGATCAATAAGTACTATAGCATTATTAATTACAATTCCTGCTAAAGAGATTACTCCTAAAAACGGCATAAATCCAAACGCTTCTCTAAAAATTAACAACCCAATTACTACACCAATAATTCCTAAAGGAATAGTTAACACTACCATGGTCATTTTTCTGAAAGAATTAAACTGAATAATTAAAAGTAAAACAATAATAAACCCAGAAACAGGTAAGTACCCAATTACTGAGCCCATACTTTCTGCTGTTTGTTTGGCATCACCTCCAAACTCATAGCGATAGTCTTGTGGCCAATTTTGCTGTTGTTCTTCTAACCAAGGTGTTATCACTTTGGTGATTTCAGATGCATTCCCACTTGCTCTTAATTCACTAGTTACATTTATAGTTCTACGTAAATCAAAACGTTTAATTTTTGAATATTGCCACTGCGGAACTATGGAAGCTACTTGCAATAATGGCACACTAGCTCCTGAGTTTTGTGAGTATATATTTAAAGTTTCTAATGATGCTAAAGATTGTTGCTGATTATCATCACTACGCATGAGAATTGGAATCGATTTATCATCTTCCCGATATTCACCAGTTTGAAAACCATCTAAAACCGTTCGTAAAGACGTTGCAATATCTTCACTGCTAACCCCTGCGGTTTGTGCTCTATTTTGATCTATTTCTATTAAGAATTTTTTGCTTTTTGGCCCCCAGTCATCCTTAACATTTTTGGTTCCTGAAATACTTGATAATTTTAATTTAACAGCTTCAGCTATTTGAGATAACTCATCTGGATTCTGACCTGAGACTTTAATTTCTATCGGCGTTCCTCCTCCTCCAGCCCCTAAAGCACCTACTTTAATATCTGCATTTGGGAAACTATTAAACGTAAACTTATCTAGTTTCGCAACCATTTTATTGTTTTCATTAAAAGATGAGGTGTTCACTAAAATGTGTGCGTAATTAGAATTTGCTTCATCTGGCGAATATCCTAAATCATATGACTCTGGTCCTTCTCCTATATATGATGACCAATCTGAAATTCCAGCAGTTCTACTATCATTAACCTGCAACGAATCTGCCATAAATTGCTCAATACGTTTTACAACTTCTGTAGTACGCTCTATTTTGTTTCCTTCTGGAAGATTAATGTTTATAGTAATCATATTACGATCGCTATCTGGAAAGAAAATAAATGGAATTTTGGTAAAACCATACAAAGAGGCAAAGAAAATAAGGAAAATGCCAATAATCACTTTCCACTTATTTAACAGTGCCAGCAGAATAAGGTCTTTATAATACACTTTAAGTTTATTAATAATTCTATCAATAAAGCTTGGTTTCTTTTCCCCTTTAGGGGCTACTTTTAAAAACAGGTAACAGAATAATGTAATAACTGTTAATGCTATTATCCAAGATGATAGTAATGCAATTGTTATCACAACAAAAATAGGTCCTACAATGTCTCCCATTGTTGTAGGTGATAAAAAGAATGCTAAAAAGGCGGCAGACGTGGTTAAAGTAGAAATGAGTAATGGCATCCATAATTCAGAAAAAGCTTCCAACGCTGCTTGCTTTTTGTCTATGCCTTGTTCCATTTTAACCATAATAGTCTCGGCGACCACAATGGCGTTATCCACTAACATTCCTAAAGCCATAATCAAGGCTGCTAACGTCACTTGATTTAGTCCTATATTTATGATTCCCATAATCATTAAAGTCATAATGGTTACAATAGGAATCAAACTGGCAATAACAAAGCCTGTTCTAAAACCCAGAAAGATTAACATAACTAATAATACAATACCTATAGATTGCATAAGGTTTACAATAAAGTCGCCAACTTTAACATCTATGTATGTATCTAAAGAAGATACTCTGGTAAGCTCTAGTCCTATTGGTAATTTTTGTTGCCATTCGTTTACAACTTTATTTACTTCTTCTCCTAGTGTAATTACATTAGCATTTTCTTTTAAGTTAACATGTAATGAAATAGCATCTTTCCCATTAATTCTTACTTTTTGAGTTGGTGGGTCTATATAAGCCTTTCTTATAGTTGTGATATCTCCTAATTTTACCAATTGCGAGCCATTGCTATTACCAACAGATATAAGCATGTTTCTTATATCTTCAACCGAATTAAAATTTCCAGTAGGCTCCAATATAATACGCTCATCTCCTAAATTAATTTGTCCGCCAGAATTTAAAATATTAGTAGAAGCTATAGATTGTTGTAGTTTAGAAGCAGAGAGCCCATATTCTTTTAACCTCGTATTGTCAAACTCAACAAAAATGCGCTCTTCTTGTTCTCCTCCCATTTCAACTTTTGCAGCATCAGGTATTTTGATAAGTGCATCTTTTATATCATCTGCATATGTTTTCATTTCTGCATAGGAATAACCGTCAGAAGTTAAGCCAACTACAATACCATACACATCTCCTACACCATCATCGTTTAAAGAAGGGTTTACACCCTGAGGTAATCCTTGTAATGCATTTAATTTTCTACGAAGTCGATCCCAAACACCTTGCATTTTTCCTGACGCTACTTCATCTTTTAAGGTTACGGTAACCACAGACAACCCTGTTCTAGAGGTACTAGAAACTTCTTTTAATTCAGGGAGTTCTTGGGCTACTTTTTCTATTTTATCGGTTACTAATTGCTCAACACGTTCTGGTCCAGCGCCTGGAAATTGAGATACTACCGTAGCAACTCTTACCGTATAGGGAGGCATACTATCTCGAGACAAGCCAGAATACATAGTTAAGCCCATAAGTATTATGGTACCTAGCACCATAAATGTAATTCTGTTTTTATCTATTGAAAATTGTGCTAAATTCATTGGTTGGTTGTTTAGAATTATTGAAGCCTTACTTCTTGTCCATCTAATAATGTTTGTAAGCCAGCAGTAGCAATTTTTTGTCCCGCTTTTAATCCAGATTTTATCTCAAACCCTTCATTAGTTAAATCACCAATAGTAATTTGTTGTTTCTTAACTTTAGTAATCTCTCCTGCTTCTTCTACAAGAAACACAAAACGCCCATTACTATCTTCTCCAACAGCATTTGCTGGTACAACTAAAATAGTTTTATCATTTTTACTATCTCCAAAATCGAAAGTGATATTAGCTGCCATACCACTTTTAATTTCATCACTAGGGTTTACTATAGTGACACGCACTGGATAAGTAGATGTATTGGCATCAACTGCAGGTGCTATTTCGGTTACTTTAGCTTTAAATTTTTTATTAGGTAGAGAAGAAAAGTCTACATCTACCACCATATCTTGTTTTACACCATTAATAACACTTTCAGGAATTCCTAAAGTAATCTCCATATCTCTTCCTGCATTAAGTGTCGCTACAGGGTCGCCAGGGTTAACATTTTCATCAACTTCAGAATTTACAGCAGCAATAACACCATCTTCTGGTGCGTAGAGGTATCCAAAACGAATTTGTTCTTGTTGAATTGATACGCCTCGTTTAGCAGATTCATGACTTTGTTGCGCAGTTTTATATGCGTTTTTTGCCGCTTCAAAATCACTTAATGACGAACTCCCTTTTTCGTATAGTGAACGCACTCTATTTAAACTCAATTTAGCTGTGTTCATTTGAGAAGCAGCACTATTCAAGTCTGTTAAGGATTGCTCATAAGACAAGCGAGACTGAACATTATCTAGTTTAGATAACAACTGTCCTTTTTTTACTTTCTGCCCTAATTTGATATCATATTGAGTAATGATTCCTGTATTTCTAAAACTTAATTTAATAATTTTATCTGTTTGAGCTGTTCCGCTAAATGTTCTTATTTTTCCTCCTCCTAAATAACTAACTTCTTGATATTTAACAGGGCGCACAAACTTTTCTACAGTCTTTTTCTCTTCAGCACAAGAAAATACTACTAAAAGGATTATGATACAAAGGTTGGTTATATTCTTCATAATTATATTTTTAATTTCTATTATTCAAAAATTCAATAAATCGTTGGTTAAAATTTGCGTTATCTGCTTCACTATTAAGTAAAAAATAATACCCTAAATAACGTTCTAACTGCAATGCATTAATCATATAGTTATACACTGCACTTACTCTTGCTATCTGAGCATTTAGATAATTGTTTTGAGCATCAATTAACTGAACAATATTTACTGCTCCGTTAGAATAAGAGGCTTGAGTTAATTCAAGGGCTTCATTCGCAGTTTCTTCAGAAACTTTAGATAATTCAATATTGGATATTTGATTAATAACATCTAAAACAATGTTTCTAATGTTTACTGCAATATTTAATTCAGTATTCTCCTTATTAATATTTAGTTGATCTTTTTGAATTAATGCCGTTTGACGATTTATATTAGTTTGGTTGCTATTAAGTATAGGAATAGAAACATTTAAACCAATATTGTAATTGCTATCTAAAAAGCTAGAGCCTGCTGGTGCAGTACTGCCTACACCACTTCTATCAAAAACCCTATTGTATTGCCCTTGTAACGCTACTGTTGGCAAAAAACGTCCAGAGCCATTTAATTTGATATTCCGATTTGTGGCCTCTAAGTTATAACCTAAAGCTTTTAATTCAGGTGCGTTTACTTTAGACTCTTGAATCAAAAATTCTATAAATGGTTCTCTTAAAGTAGGGTCGTCCAACATCTCTATAAAATTGTCATAGTTATAACGCTTTAATAACTCACTGGTTAAATCAACATCTTCTATACTAATCTCTCTATTTATGGGATTATTAAGCAGTTGATTTATAACTACAAGGCTTTGTTCAAATTGATTAATTGCTTCAACCAAAGATTGTGTGTTTTGTGCCATTTGACTACGAAAACGAAGTAGATCTGATTTACCTGATTCACCAGCTTTAAAATTCTGTTCGGCTATTTGCAAATTACGTTTGGTAAGGTCTAAATTTCTTGCCTGTATCTGTAAGTTGGCTTTTAGTATGAGGACATTAAAATAAGCGTTTGAAGCATTAAAAATAGTATTAAGCTGTTCTATATTGAAGCTTTCTTGTTGTGCTTTCTGTAAGCTTTTTTGAATAGAGATATTAGCATTTGCTGCCTCTGAAAAAACCGTTTGCTGTAAGGTTATATTTCCTGCTGTTTGAAATTCTGGATTTTGGCCACTACTAATTTCTGCTAAATTAGGATCTGTATACGTTCCATTAGCAGATGCCGTTACATTGGGCAAATAATTACTCTTTGCCAACTTTACGTCTTGCTCACTTAACACGACATCTTTTTGAACAGATTGCAAGGATAAATTCTGATTAAGTACAGTATTAATTACTTCTAATAAATTGTATTGTTTCTCTGAGATTGCATTCTTAAAGTCTCCAACAAAATCTGTGTCATTAATTAAGCTGTATTTTATGGGAACACCAACTAATTCGGCAGTATTAAAATTCATGGTTAAACGACTGCTATAGTCAATAAAAACTGGCATATTAGATAACAACTCTCCGTTTATAAATCCTTCTATAGAAAGCGCAACACGACGGATAAACTGATCGAAATTATCTTCAGGCTGATTAGTTGCCATAATACCTAATTTCACTTGTTTAATACTATTATTGGTAAACGATGGTAACTGCTTACTAATAAAAGTTTGTGCAAGTAAATCGACTTCACTGTCTTTTAAGAAAAAACCACTAGCTAAATATACCGCATCAACTCCTTCTAGGTTTGAAGTAATGTCTGATACTGTTTCAAAAGGAATGAGCTTGTAATCTGCATCTATGTCTTCAAACTCTTTATCAAATGTTTCTTTTATAGGTAAAAGATCTATAATATGGTTTTCAATTAAGATGCCTAGTTTTTTATAATTAGTAAGTTCTTTAAACTTGATAAAGTCTTCTTGATAAGACTCCGATTCTACTAAATAAGTAAAATTATTTATACCAGATGTTACTTTAGTAAAATCAATTGTGCTAAAATCTCGGTTAACAGCTCCAAACAAAATAGTTGGTTTTTTATAAACCGTTTGCTTACTAACTATTTCGTTGTTTATTATACCAAACGCAAGAATTATGTCTGTATCATTATTGATAAGCTTATTATAATCTTCTTCAGCCTTTTTAAGATTATAGTTGTTTACAAGAATATTACTTTCAGAAAAACTAACCGTAGCATCTTCTCCTACTACTGCAATAATTTGGTCTTGCATTGTTTTTAGCAGTGGATTGACTTCTTCTGTTCTATTATCTAGAAGAATTCCTATGTTATATATTTTTTTTTGTGCAAAGACGAATGATACTGAGAGTACCATAAGGATGGTTAATATCTTTTTCATTTACCATAAAGTTAGTTAGCTTCAATTTACGAAAAAAAAACATCTATCCTAATTTATAAAAAATAAGGCTATTAACTTTTTATGAAAAAAAAAGCTTGAAAGAAGTTTAAAAACCAAACCCAATTTTGAAGGCTAAACGTAAACCATCATCGCTATTAAATGCTGAGATATTAGCAGTAAACATATCTGCAGCATTGGCAAATATTCCACCACCAAATGATGTATTCCAAGTATTGGAATGGTACATAGGGCTTAACAACAAACTGTCGTCAACCCAAACACGTCCATAATCAAAACCTCCATAAAATCCTATATTTAAAGGCATTAATCCTGTTTTTACCTTACGAAGATTTAATCGTATATCTGTACTCTGCGCAAAGGCACTTTTACCTGTAAAACGTTCATTTCTATAACCTCGCAGTCCATTATTAGCACCAATATTTGCGCCTTGATAAAACTCAAAATCATCTCCTAAATTAAAATGCCCTTTAAATTTTGTAGCTAAAACTAGTTGGCCACTTGGCTCCAGCTTATAATCGAAGCTCAATTCTGGGATAACATACCCAAAACCTTTAGATTCACTAACATTATTTTTATAACCTGTTTGGATTGCAAATAGCATCCCTAAGGTTGGAAACGCTTTATTATCAGAATTTGCAAATTGATACTTTGCATGAATGCCATAAAAATCATCATTAACATCAACATTATCTCCAATAAATTCATCATTTATAAATCGTCCTTCGGTTTCTTCAACCTCAATAGATTCGTAGGATACTCCAACCTCAAAACTAGCGCCTAAGCGACCTCTCCATACTAAGGTAGGATAAAATTCTAAAGTCCTTAATTTTACTCGATTATAGTCCAAATCTACATCAAGGCCATCATTTTCATCAGCCTCTGGGTTGGGTGTTGCATTACCATAACCAAAAAAGTTTACAGCATAATTTGGACTAGTAAACTTAGCATTTATACCTAAATTCATGTTTCCAACCACATTTGCAAATTCTCCTTTGTAACCTAAATCAAATCCTTGAGTAGCAAAATAATATGCTGCAGACATGGTATGCTGAGAAGTAAATGGATTACGTTCAAAACCATAATGAGTTAGGGTATTAGAAAAGCCTATTTTAAAACCATCATCTGGGTTAGACCCTATAGTTGGCACAAATTGATTGCTACTATTTTTTAGTTTCTTATAATCATATACATTTGTTTCGTAATCATCTGTTAGTTTTCTACTTCCTTTATTGGTTTTAAACTTGCTTTTTTTAGATTTATAATCATATATTTTTACGCGTTTCCCATTCTGAACATCATAAACATCTTTGTTTTGACCTCCTATTAAGCGGAGTTTAATTAACTGATTACCTACTCCAGATACTTTAAACATATCGTCATCATCTAAACCATAAATCCAGATTTCTTTGGTGTCATGGCAAGTATAAATACGTTGATGAAAAACATCTGCTTTTTTTCCTTTTTTAATACGATAGGCTGTTACTTTTGTATCTCCTTTTGGCATACGTTCAACCTCAAACCAATCGTCTTTATCTGTTCCTTTTATAATTGCAAACTCATTAATATGATTATAATATTGATCTGATATTTTTTGAAGATTGCTGCGCCTACCTTGTAACTTTCTTTTAATATCTTGTATTGTTTCTTGATTTACTTCTGAAGGGAAATAAGTAAAGGCTTCATCAATAATACCATCTGTTAAATTCTCGACAATATGCTTTACTTGAGCATTCCAAACACTTCGATTAGATTGATTTATCAAGGCCATATCTAACGGGTAAGGTTCTAAATTAAACCATTTTGGACTTTTTAAATCTTCATCATAACTTTTCATTAAACGGAGCGATGGTAAAACCGTTGTTGCAAAACTTAGCAAAGCGCCATCGGCCATAATTGAAAACGCTTGATCGCGATCTCTAGGCACAGGGCGATATATTGTTTTTTTATTTTCCTTAAACTTTGCCCAACGCCATTGATCTTCATGTCTATCCCAGTCTCCAATAAGCATATCAAATAAACGTGCTCTTACATAAGCTTCTTCATCTAAAATGATGTCTTCATCTTTATTTAATTCTTTAAGTAAATCGTCTGTACTAATTAACTCATTTGAAAAACCAAAGCTAGCCTTGTCTCCATGACCATCAGAAGCACGTTCTTCTATCATATATAATTCATCTCCAAATTCATCATTAAATTCACCTAAAGCTTTTTGTTTAGGAATATAATACAATACAGGGTTGGTATGATAAACACCCACAGCATTTGATAATGTTGCTATTGTGAAAGGCGCATAAGGATGAGACCCTGTAAAAACATCTAGCAATAGTTTTTCGGTATAAGTATCATTAAACTGTCCTTCAATATATTGGTCTTTAAAAGCTACCGCTTGTAAATACTGAAGTGCATTTTTACGAAGTGCACGCATTACATATTCTCTGCCTTGTTTATCTTGCAAACGAACAGATTTAGACTGATGCCCACCTCCTTTTCTTACTGGGGTTAACCCTCCGAATAAAGTGTCAAGATTAACTGTTGGAACTGTTACTTTTTTACTAAACTCTTCACGATAACGCTCTCCCCAAAGTGCTTTATAAATACCGCCTTTAGTGGTTTCTTTTTCTGAATAAATTGAAGCCGTTTTTTGCTTAACTAAATTCTCACTGTATTTAATACTTGGTACCGTTTTTTCTGGAGCAATAACTTCTGTTTGAAATACAACGTTATTTACTTCTGTAGAATAAAAACGAACATGAGATGAACCATCTTTAAACACATCTAATCTAGCATATCCTGGCGTACCGTAAGAGAATTTCCCGTTTCCAACATTTCGCGTTGCCATAGATTTGGATCCCGATCCGCTAACAATTTGTGGTAAGTTATCTTGAACAATATACTGTAAATTATGATCGTGCCCTGAAACAAAAATGGTTTTATCATTTTCTTGAGATAATGTTATAATACGTTTTCTAAAATCATTATAGAGGTTATTTTGAATATCGACTGTAGTTACTCCTCCTGTTTTGCGAAGCACATTTTTTAATGTTCCTAAAACAGGAATAGGAGACATATGACTGCCAAAAGAATATTGCCCACCATGAGAACCATTAGTAAACATAGGATGATGCAATGCTACAATTGTTGTTTTCCCTCTAGCTTTCTTTATTAAACTTTCAAATTCTTCAAAAAACTTAGCTCGTGTTTTAATCTCGCAATCATCATTTATAGTTGGATGTTTATCCCAATCGGTTAAATACCATTCCGAATCAACAACTAACATAACAACCTCATCAGATATATTTACCTTTTCAATTGGGCATCCGTTTTCTGGCAAAAATGTATTCTTGCCTAATGCATTTTCAATGTACTTTTCTTGACGTTTAAGCCCTTCTAGACCATTGCTATACCAATCATGATTACCTGGAATAAAAATAGCTTCTCCTTTAAAATCCTTAACTGCATTGGTTTGAATTTTTAATTGATGTTCTGCAAAATCATACCCTTCATCTCCTTTATTTGGCAACCCGTTTGGGTAAATATTATCTCCTAAAAAAATAGCCGTACTATTTTTTGAAGCTTTACTCAATTCAGTTTTAAACGCTAGTAATGCCTCCGAAGATGAACCTATAGGCGAATTTCCAGCATCGCCTATTAAATAAAAAGAATGCTCTATCTCTTTATTAGGGAAAACAGAATTGGTATTTTGATTTTTATATTGTGGCTGATAAGTTGCGCATGCATTAAGTATAAAAAAGATACCTGTAATGAAAACGATTTTGGTTAGCTTATACATTTTTGGTTGTTTAATTGTTTAAATTTAATCAAATCTAAAGTAACTTTAACATAACAAGTGGAATATTACTTTGGAAGACAGATTTTGAATTTTACTGCAATTACTTGTTTTCACAATTTTATGCATCCAAATACGAATACAAATTTTAAATTATTGATGTGTCAAACACTACTTTACTTGCAATAGTTTTATGTACTGGGCAGCGTGATGCAATTTCTTTTAAACGCTGTTTTTGCGAGGCATCTAAATTACCAACAAATTTTAATTTCTTACTAATATGATCCAAATACCCTGGTTCTTCTATATCTAGTTCCAACTCATCGCTATGCTTTTTAGAATGCGATATATAAACAAATACTTCTTGTAAATCCCATTGTTTACGTTGTGCATACATTTTTAAAGTCATAACTGTACAGGCCGCTAAACCCGCATTTAGATACTCGTAAGGTGAAGGTCCAAAATCATCTCCTCCAACTGATGTCGGTTCATCTGCAATCATACTATGCTTTTTGGTTTGTATAGAGGTTGTAAAGTTATCTTCAATTAAATTTAAATGCCCTACTAATTGCTCTCCTTGCGTTTCCAGCATCGTATTTTCTTTAGGCTCAAAGTAACGCTGCACCCAAGTTCCAATTACATTTCCAACATAATTACTATCATTAGAATTAGTTAATAAGTGATCTGCATTATCAAGTGTAATAAAACTTTTTGGATGATGCGCATTATGATACAATTGCTCAGCATTTTTAATACCAACAATAGCATCAGTTGGAGAATGCATTATTAACAGCGGTTTACGTAAGTTTTTCACAACTGAAGGCAAATCGGTTTTATCAAAATCTGAAACAAATTCAGGGTTTATTTTAAATGGTCGCCCACCAATATTTACTTCGGTTAACTCGCCTTCTCTTATTGAATCGATATCATGAGAGAATAAATGCTTAACATGACTTACCGTTGCTGGAGCACCAATTGTTGCTACGGCTTTAATGTTTTCTAGTTTTGAAGCTGCGCTAATTACAGCTGCGCCACCAAGCGAATGACCAACAAGTAATGCTGGTGCTTTATAATTGTTGCCCATGAAATTATTTACCGCAATTAAATCTCCTACATTTCCTGAAAAATGACTTTCGGCAAATTCGCCTTCACTTTTGCCTAAGCCTGTAAAATCAAAACGAACCACTCCAAATCCGTAATTGGTTAATGCGCGACTAATATTTTTTACAGCACTTAAAGAACTTGTACATGTAAAACAATGTGCAAAAATAGCATATCGATTAGGTTTTTGATTTGCTGGCAATTCTAAATACGCTTGCAAAGCCAAGCCTTTATCGTTTTCTATATTTAATTTTGTACTCTTCATTTTTCTAAATTGATATTATTAAATGTTCAACTTTCTTATCATCGACATAATTAGAAAACTTATCTAGCAAAAGTTGTAATTTAGGGTTGATAAATGTTTCGCAAAAAGGCTTATTTGGGTTTTTCTGATAATAGTTTTGAATGGCTTCTCGTGAGGCTTTAAATTCTAAAAAAGGAAATACTTTAGTTATAATCTTATCATCAAAACCCTTTTGAAGATTTTCAATTATCTTTTTAGAATTATTTTCTTGCTCACTTGAAAACGTATAAACTGCCGAACGATATTTATTCCTCATAGAATGATTACTATTGCTTTTATGCGTATGTAAATGAATCTCTATTAATGTTTCTAATGTAATTTCTTCGGTATTAAAATGTACAACAACAGCTTCTGAAAACTCTTGGTTTTCTCCAACTGAAGACACATAACCTTGCTCAACTTTTTCAACACCTTTCAAAGATTGAAAAACGGCTTCGGTACACCAATGGCATCCGCCTCCTAACGCAACTTTTGTTTTTCTATCCATTTATTTAGCTCTTTATCTGATGGGTTTCTCAGCTTCTTTTCATCAATAGTTATAGTCGGAAAATTAAGCTTTCTGTTTTTGTAAAGACCACGCAATTCTTCTGCGTAGTCTTTACTTTCTTCTACATCAAGAAATGTATAACTTAAACTATGTGTTTCAAAAAATGCTTTATAATACTGCGTTTTGTGACACCTTTCCGCTCCATAAAGTTTAATTTGCATTTTAGTTTAGGCTTTTAAAAAAGGTAATCGCTGCATCTGGGTTTAAGTGAAAATCTGAAAACACAACATTATCATTTTTATCAATAAAAATAAACCAAGGTGTGCCTCCTGTTTTATAGTTTCTCATAATATTTGAATGCGATTTACCATCATCTCCAGCATCATGTCCAAATGGTATTTTCAAATTATATTGCTTTTGAGTTTCCTCCATCTTTTCATAAGTATTAGAATCATGACCTTCAAAAACAGTTTGTATTGCTAAAAAAACAATCTTATTGTTATCTTTTAAAGCCTCTACCATTTTCTTCAAATCTGGCAACCCTTTGCTGTGGCAACCAGGACACCAATGCTGAAAACAATACACCACTTTAAACTTTCCTCTAAAATCTGAAAGTTTGATAGGTTCTGTTTTCTTTCCGTTGGCGTTAATCCAATCATTAACTAGAAATTCGGGAGCTTTAAATACTTGGGCTTCCTCTGCTTTATTTGACATTATAATTGTCCTTTCTTTTTTAAGGTTATTTTAATTTATCAGCATGGAGTTTTCTCAGTTTTGCCAATTTAGGTGTAATTACAAAACTGCAATACCCTTGCGTTTGATTATTTCTATAGTAATCTTGATGTTCTTTTTCTGCTTCATAAAAAACATCTAAAGGCGATATTTCTGTTACTACAGGGTTTTCATAATAAGGTGATATTTCTTTTGAAACAATTTCAGCAATTTCCTTTTGCGTATCATCATGATAATAAATTACCGAACGATATTGTGTGCCTCGATCTGCCCCTTGACGATTCAAAGTTGTTGGATCATGAGTTGTCATAAAAATGACTAAAATGTCTTCATAAGAAATTATACTTGCATCAAAAGTAACCTGTACAACTTCGGCGTGTCCAGTTAAACCTGAACAAATCTCTCTGTACGTTGGATGCCCTGGAACATTCCCTCCAGAATATCCAGACACTACTTTTTCTACACCTTTAACCTCTTGAAAAACAGCTTCTGTACACCAAAAACAACCACCACCAAAGGTAGCTATTTGTGAATTCTTATTTCCCATTAGCTGTCTCCTTACTTAAAGTCATTGATTCTGAATTGATGCAATAGCGTAGTCCACTTGGCTCAGGTCCATCAGGAAAAACATGTCCTAAGTGACCATCGCAAGTATTGCACATCACCTCTACACGAACCATCCCAAACGCAGTATCTCTTTCATATTTAATGGCATTGTCTTTAATAGGCTGTGTAAAACTAGGCCAACCTGTACCTGAACTAAATTTAATAGTAGAATCAAACAAAGGTGTATTACAACACACACAATTGTATTTACCTTCATCATAAATACTACAAAGTGCTCCACTATGCGGCCTTTCGGTTCCTTTTTGTCTTGTGATTCTAAATTGCTCTGGAGTTAATTGAGCTTTCCATTCAACCTCTGTTTTTTCAACACGTCTGTCTGGAATTGGGTTTCCTTTTACGGAAAAGTTGATTACTTCTTTCCAAGTTAGCATACTGTCGGTTCCTTTCTTTTTTAATTAATAATATGCTTTTTTTCAACTTAAATATAGTCGAATTATTGTTTAAAAACTTACAGTTATAATTTAAAGAGAAAAGCACATCAATTACTACCTGTATCGATGTGCTTTTTTCAATATTCTAAGTGAGCTCTAATTATAAGTATTACTTAGGTTTTTCCAATTTTTGTCGGCTATAGAAACGAGTTTATTATGATTTTTTTCAGCCAACCATAATTGCTGAGCATCCAATTCTAGATTATATAAATATAAGAAATACTTACCATCTTTAACTATAAACTTGTTTGGGTCTGGTCTAAATTTTGCTCCTGCATAAGCTCCAAAAGCACAAAACCCACCGTATTGAGGTTCATATTTTGCAGGGTTTTTATCGAAACTAGCTTTTTGCTCTGCCGATGTGAAGTAGTAAACTACTTTCTTGTATTCTGATTTATATTTTTTTAAGCCTTTTTGAGCGATTCCTAAATTTAAATATGATACTGGGCTATACCCTTGTAAAGCAATATTACTATTGTCTATGTTATTTGCTTTTTTATCCTGAGCAAATGATACTGTAGTCATTAAAAATGTTATGACTAAGGCTGATGTTTTTATTAAGTTTTTCATTTTATTAATTATTGTGCATTAAAATATTCTTCTTGTATTACTCTACCTTCGTCATTCCAAATACGACGTATAATTTCGTGCCAGTAAATTTTAGTATTGTCTTTCATATTAAAATCGAAAGTAAACTCTGAAGCTGATACATTTCCATCAACAATTGTATGATGTAGAGTAATACCATTTACAGCAGCAATAGCTCCTGCAAAACCTTCCATTTTTTCAACCATTTGTGCTTTATTGGTTGTTGCTAAACCATTATAATCTGACGTGGTTGCATTATCTGCAAAGAATTGTTTAACAGCATCTACAATTGCTCCTTGAGCTACGATGCCATCAATTTTTGACGCTTGTTCTTTAATATTCATTATTATTTTTTTAGTGATTAAACAAATTGTGTTTTGTAATTACACTGCAAATATGCGAATGAACTTAGATTAAGAACATATACAAAATACGCTAAAAATTGTACTTTTTATTTTTTGTGAACTGAAGGTGAAACACCAACATGATTTGTGAAGAACTTAGAAAAATGATTGGCTTCTTCGAAACCTAAAGCAAACGCAACATCTTTAACATTTTCATTTTGAGAAAGCATTATTTTTGCAGATTGAATAATTTGAGAGCGTATTAGCTGACCTAGAGAACAGTTCATTTTTTGTTTCACTTTTTTTGAGAGTGTTTTAACACTAATATTCATTTTATCTGCATAAAACCCTAAGGCGTGCTCTTCTTTATGAAACAATTGAATTAGCTCAATAATGTTTTGAGAAAACATATCTCTATCCTCATAATCAAACGTATTTCTAAACTGGTTTGGTGTTTGTCCTATAGTATCTTTAAACACTCGGTTAAAATAAGCAGGATCTTTATAACCTTTTTCGTAGGCAATTTCTTGAATACTTTTATCTGTAAAAGCAATATCTTTTTTACTTTCTAAAAGCTGCTTTTTATGAATGAGTTTATTTATGGTAATACCTAGTTTATCTTTAATCAAATGCTGTACGTTATAATCATTATGCATATGATTCATAAAAGATTTCACATTAATTTTATTAGTAAATTCTTCGTCTATTATATCTTTTACATCAAAAATAACTTGATACTCTTCTTTATTTGCTTGAAAAGGGTTTTGCCAATACCATTGTTTTGTAGAAACATCAATAAGGTTACTCATTTCATCATTAAAAACAGTCTTATTTAAAAAAGACTGACAATCTTCACATTCATTAAAGTTTATATAGCCTAAAGAAATAAGGTGTTTAAATAGAATACGAACATCTTTAGATTCAAATAATATTTTATCTGGAAATTCAATAAAACGAACCACAAAATCATCAGACATAAACTTTATATACTGTCCTTTTTCTAAAAAAATAGCTTTGTCTTTCCAATCATGATAGCTATTAAAATCTACTTGAATATTTCCAGTGCCATTAAGTATATGTATTAAAGTGTACTTATTAATAAAATATACCTTGTTTATTTCAGCTTTAATTTTACTTACCATTAACTTTAAATAATTATGGTTATTTAGACGTATACAACTACTAAATACTACAATTTAATACGACTTGAAAGTAATAACAAAATTTACGACAAATTATAGCGTTAATTTACATTAATAAAAGTTTAGTATTTTTACTAATAAATCATTGCTCTTTATGAAAGACCTTATTGCAGAAGCTGAAAAACATGTCGTTCATCTATTAAATGAAAAACTTGACAATACATTTGTTTACCATAATTTGGGCCATACACAACTTGTGGTTGAAAAAGTAAAAGAATTAGCAGATTTATCTAATTTAAATGATTCTGAAAAAACTGAATTAATTATTAGTGCTTGGTTTCATGACACGGGTTTCACCGAAAGTATTGAAGGTCATGAGGAAAAAGGTGTAGAAATAGCTACAACCTTTTTAAAAAAACATAATGTTTCTGAAAAAGACATAAATAACATTTCTTCTTTAATACTAGCAACCAAATTAGATTATAAACCGAAAACACTATCAGAAAAAATAATACGAGATGCTGATTGTGCTCATATTGGAAGTAAAAACTTTAGTGACATAACAGTATTACTTAGAAAAGAATGGGAGCTTAACTGTAATAAAACTTTAAATGATGATGAATGGTTAAATGAAAACATAAACTTTTTAACAAAAAAACATCGATTTTATAGCGATGCTGCATCCTCTAGTTGGGATAAGGCTAAAAGTAAAAACATATCGCAGTTATTAAAAACTCAACAAAAACTGAATGAGAACACAAAAAAGGTAAAACAAAAAAAGGCTGAGTTAGACTTCAAAAAAAGTAAAATAGAATTACCTGAACGTGGTATTGAAACTATGTTTAGGGTGACATTAAAAAACCATATAACCCTTAGCAATATTGCCGACACTAAAGCCAATATTTTGCTTTCAGTTAATGCCATTATTGTTTCCTTGGTGCTATCTAACTTAGTTTCTAAATTAGACAACCCTTCTAATAGTTATTTAATAATTCCAACCGTTGTTTTTGTATTATTTACTGTAGCTTCAATTGTTTTATCCATTCTAGCTACTCGACCAAATGTAACGAGTGGTAAGTTTACTAAAGACGATGTTGCTAACAAAAAAGTAAACTTATTATTTTTTGGAAACTTCCATAAAATGAGCCTTAAAGATTTTGAATGGGCTATGGGAGAAATGATGCAAGACAGAGAGTACCTTTATTCTTCAATGAAAAAAGATTTGTATTTTCTTGGATTGGTTTTAGACAAAAAATATAAAATACTCAGACTTACTTATTCTGTTTTTATGGTTGGTATTATTGTAAGTGTTATTGCTTTTGCTGTAGCGTTTCAATATTCGTGAGTTAAGCCTTAATTTCTTTCATTAAATCATTATATGTGTAAAAAGATTTATCTTCTTCACTTTTATGATACAACACACTTACCCTAATTGCTTTTAAGCCTGTTACTGCTTGTAAATCTTGCAATTCAACTATTTCTACATCGGTATCTAAATAGTGTTTAGATTGTAAAAACTTAATATATCTTAAATACTCACGTTCGTCTTGTTTTTGAGAATAAACAATACTTATTTTCCCTTTTTGAGTTACACGTTCTTTTGTTCCTTTTATATAGGCTTTATCTACTCGTTTTTTTACAATTTCGTAACGTGCGTTATAAGTACCATCAACATCAAATTGTTTTTCATCCATTCTAAAACTAATAGATAAAGGCTGATTAAATACTAAAATCATAGACGCCACATCTAACGCCACTGGAAACCCTGACTGCATTTGGTAATAAGAATTTTCCATTTCGCACATAACCTGTAACTGCCATAAACGTAAATTATATAAATAAATAGGACTAAAACTTTCTTCTTTAGTAATAGATTCTCCTATGTACATATTATGCTCAACACCATCAGTTTTAAAGCGCTCAAAATAATGTGGATACATGGTTTGTGCTACTTCTTGTTTTTTATCTAAAAGAGAAGCCATTTCTTTATTAATCAAAGCAATAGTATCATCATAATCTTTTCTATGACGGTACAAAACATCTACCTTATCATCAATACTATCAAAATAAGCATCAATAGATTCTTTTAAGGTATCAATAGTATAAATGTGTTTAAGTGCTGGCTCAATTTCATCTTTAACAAATTCAGATATTTGTTGCTCGCTATCAACTTGAAAATGTGTATTTAGACCTTCTAAATACTCATTAATTTGATAAATAAATTGATCATAAATTGGTAAGGTTTCTATTTCTGAAGCTTTTTCAAAAATATCCTTAACTGCATTTAATTGAAGTGTTAAATCTAACCTTGTTGCTTTATTTCTAGCTTCTGAAGATCCTTTAATATCTATTTGTCCATAAAGTGGATAAATATTATCGAAAGCTATTTTTTTAAAAATAGCTTGTTCGCCATTAAATTCAGATTTTATAAAATCTTTAGCTTCTTTTTCAAAACGCCAATGTACACTCGGATGTATAGAAGTACATTCTTTTTGAATTATAGCTTCAATTAAATTTTCTTCATCACTTTTAGAACGTTCTACAGCTGATACTATAAAAGGCATAACATCTATTAACTTATTAGCATTAATACTATTAAGCACTTGTGGTTTATTAGACACTATTTCGATAATACCCATTAACCCACTTTCATTAGCTATAGGAGCAAAAATAGCGCTCTTAATGCCTTGTTCATGTAATGCTGTAATATGTGGTGCGCTATCTTTAGCCTTTTCCATGATTCTATCTACATCTGATACAGAAAAATATTTATTTTCATTTATCAGTCTATTATATGACCATGAACATAATGACCCTGAACAACTAGCGCTTTCTTTGTTTCCTAAAAGAAAACTATTCATCCCTACACCATATACACGTTCAAAAATACCTTCCTCTTTATTAAAGATTGAGAACCCTACCTTTAAATCGTTAATTCCAAAAAGAGACCTGAAAATTTCATGGAATCCTTCCATAAAATTCTCATCTTTTCTTTTATCATCTCCTATAAGGTTAGATTTTATATTAGATATCGATTGATCATCTGTTACATCAAAAATATTTGAAATAACAAAACCTTTAAAAGTGTAACTGTTTGGTGGAAATTTTTCTTTCCATAGATCAATGTTTTCAAAATTATCTAACAATTCATCATAATCCTTTTGAGTAATTTTAGGTGCATTTTTATTTGGAATTATCTCAGTAAAATCTGCATTATATAATATCTTGTAATAATGTAGTATCCCATTTGCATCTGGTATTTCGTAATAAAATGGTCTTTTAAAATTTAAATTATACCCATAGCAAAAGTTTAAAATGATAGTACAAGCAATGATATACTTATCATCTTTAGGCATGTTTTTAATATCAAGCTCAAAATCATCACCAGCAATTTCTATTATATTTTTAAATCTTTCAGATGAATTAAAAATTAAATTGTGAAAAGGAACTGATGCCGTTTTAATTTCGTTTTTTGTTAAAACAGGACTAAAAGAATCTTGAAGAATAACACTAATTTCTTTTTCTCTTTCCTTTAACATTGAAACATCACTAAATCCATCCCTTAACTCAGGAAAATTATCAGCTGTTTTTAAAATACGCGTTGCCTTTTCTGCTACGAACTCATCATCGCTATTAGCCAAAGTCTCGTAGTGTTGAAGCAATTTGTTAAAACTAACCTGTAGTCTTAAAGGCGATTCAATATTATCGTTAATATCCATGATATCAGATGTCTTATAATGCAAAGTTACAAATTATTGGATTAGTCGGCATAAACTAGACTTTCTAACATTAAAAATGTTACAAGTTTATGTGTTAAATTTTCATGTTTTTAACACCTAAAAAGCAAAGATTATAAAGCTTTATTCTAATTGAATTTTAACCAACTATTTAACAGTAAAAATATGAATTTGATAATTTTATGTATTTTTAAACACACATTAACTAACTAATACTAATTATTATGTTTTCAAAAACAAATTTAATTTCTACGCTTGTAACAGGTATTTGGGGCTTTTTTGGTGGCTGGATACTTTGGGGTATGATTGGAGACCCAATCTTGAAAGATCATGCTATTACTTCTGGACTTATGAAAGAAATGCCAGATATGGCTATTCTTGCTATTGGATGCTTAATTGTAGGATTTGCTTTTTCAACCCTATATTCAAAATGGGCAAGAGGCACGCATGGTGTTTCTCATGGTGTACAATTTGGCATATGGCTAGGTGTTTTAATAGGTCTAGGTAGTGGTTTAATAGATCATTCTACTGCTAATATTTTAGATTTGACAGGAACTATTATTAATGCAGTAATTTACATTGTGCATTTTGGTATTATGGGCATTCTAGCAAGTCTAGTTTATGGAAAGTTTAGCTCCGCTGAATAGGTAATAATAAGAACTAAATCAAACTAAAAAACTCCTCGTACGAGGAGTTTTTTAGTTTAATACTATTTGTGTTTAGCTCGTTTTCTATAATTTAAACCAATTTTGAGTAATTTCTTCTTCTATGTTGTAATTTCCTTTATGAATAAACTCGTTTTTAATAGCATTATATTCATAATCTTTACCCCATTCTTGAAAATTATTAGCAACTTCTTTTATAGAATCACATATGAAATGAATTTCTTCATTGGTCATCGTTGGGTGAATAGACATGCGTATCCAACCTGGTCTTTCTATTAAACAACCGTCAAGAATTTTTTTCTCTATAGATTTTGACGTAGGCTCATCTACATTTAATAAATAATGCCCATAAGTTCCAGCACAAGAGCACCCTCCACGCGTTTGAACGCCAAAACGATCATTCAAAAGTTTAACAATCAGGTTGTAATGAGCATCGTCAATATAAAATGAGAACACACCTAACCTGTGAGTATGCTTTGGGGCCAAAATTTGTACATTGTCTATTTTAGAAAGCTTACTAAAAATAATATCGTTTAGCTCATGTTCTCTATCTAAAATATTTTGAACTCCCATCTGTTCTTTTAACTGAATGGACAATGCAATTTTTATAGCTTGTAAAAAACCTGGCGTACCCCCATCTTCACGAGTTTCAATATCATCAATATAATCATGGTCTCCCCAAGGATTTGTATAACTAACTGTTCCTCCTCCTGGATTATCTGGCACTAAATTTTTATATAATTTTTTATTAAAAATTAAAACCCCAGATGAGCCTGGACCTCCTAAAAATTTGTGTGGAGAAAAAGTGATCGCGTCTAAATACTCGTCTTCATTTTCGGGATGCATGTCAATATTGGTATATGGCGCAGAACAAGCAAAATCTACAAAACACAAACCATTATTTTGATGCATTATTTTTGCTACTTGATGATAATTGGTTCTAATACCAGTAACATTAGAGCAACCTGTTACCGCTGCTATTTTTATTGGACAGTCTCTATGTTTTTCAATAAGTTTTTCTAAATTTTCTAAACAAGGTAAACCCTGACTATTAGAAGGTATTACTTCTACTCTTGCTATGGTTTCTAACCATGATGTTTGGTTAGAATGATGTTCCATATGAGACACAAAAATGATAGGTCTCTTCTCCTCGGGGATTTCTGTATGATCTTTTAAATTCTCATTAACTTTTAAACCTAAAATTCGTTGAAATTTATTTATAGCTCCAGTCATTCCTGTGCCAACTGTTATCAATACATCTTCTTTAGAGGCATTAACATGCTTTTTAATTATGTTTCTGGCATCATGATAAGCCAACGTCATTGCAGATCCTGTTATAGCAGTTTCTGTATGAGTATTAGCTACATATGGCCCAATCTCATTAAGCAGCTTTTCTTCTATAGGTCTATATAATCTTCCACTTGCTGTCCAATCTGCATAAATCACCTTTTTTCTGCCATAAGGAGAGTTGAAATATTTATCAATTCCAATAATATTTTCCCTGAATGGCTTGAAATAATTTTCAAGATTTGTCGATTTTTTAATAGTTGGATTAATCATAGTAGAATATAATTAAGTTAGTTTTGTTTGTTAAAAGAGTCCAAGCCTTTTTGCAAGAATTGAGCATATTCGTCTTCATCAGGCGTATACCCGACTGGTTCATTTAAAACCTCGTTATTGTTAGGGTTAAATAAAACGTAATAAGGTTGAGAATTTGATTTAAAGAATTGTGTTTGAAAATTAGCCCATTTATGCCCATAATTTTTAAGTAACCTTGTACCTCCATTAACTCTGTTAACTTCAACTTTCTGGTTATCTGGAAGGTCTTTTTTATCATCAACATATAAAGAGATTAACACATAATCATTTCTCAAATAACTATCTATTTTTTCTAATGGCCATATATGCTCTTCCATTTTTCTACAATTTACACAGGCATACCCAGTAAAATCAATCATGATGGGTTTATTGACTTGTTTTGCATAAGCAATTCCTTCTTTTAAATCTTTAAAAGTTTTTAAATTATTGGTAGTATTACTAGGTAAAAACCAACTATAGCCAACAGGAGGCGCCAAACCACTTAATAAAGTTAATGAGGTAAATGTATTAGTCTCTTTATTAACTCTAAATCCTGATGCTAAATATATAGCGAACGATGCTACCAGAATACCTCCGGCTATTCTTGTAAAAGAAAGCTTTTTAATCGGTGAATCGTGAGGGAATTTAATTTTTCCAAAAAGGTAAAGCGCTAAGCCTGCAAAAATGATAATCCATATCACCAAAAATGGTTCAATTTTTAAAATACCCCAGCGTTTTACTAAATCTGCATTTGATAAAAATTTAAAAGCTAATGCTAACTCCAAGAAACCTAATATTACTTTTGTTGTATTTAACCAACCACCAGATTTTGGTAGCGCATTCATCATATTAGGGAACATCGCAAATATTGCAAATGGAAGCCCTAATGACACACCAAATCCAGCCATACCCGCAGTAAGTTGCCACGCACCACCATCGGCTGTAAGCGAACCTGCAAGTAATGATCCTAAAATAGGTCCTGTACATGAAAATGATACAATTGCTAATGTCAATGCCATAAAGAAAATACCAATTATACCACCTGCGTTTTCGCCTTGGGTAGTTTTTGTTGTCCAGCTTGAAGGAAGTGTTAATTCATAGTATCCAAAGAATGAAAATGCAAAAAACACAAATACGGCAAAGAAAATAATGTTCAACCATATATTGGTTGATATCTCATTTAAAATGTCTGGATTAACAGAGTCTAAAAGATGAAAAGGAATGCTTAAAATTAAATAGACCATTAAAATGAAAAATCCATAAAGAATTGCTTTAGAAACGCCAGAACCTTTTCCTTGATCTCCTTTTTTAGTAAAAAAACTAACTGTTAATGGAATCATTGGAAATACACAAGGTGTTAAAAGCGCAAGTAACCCACCTAAAAACCCTAACCCAAATATAGTCCAGAGTGATTTTTTTTCAACTGAAGTAACTTCGGTTAACTTTATATCTTCAGGAACCATTCCGTAAAGCATATTATTTACTGAATCATTGTCAATATTTGAATTACTTGCAACCGAGTTTCTCTTTTCATTATCATTTAGAGAAAAGGTAAAAACTTCATCTATTTGCAAACATACCTTTTTGCATACTTGACCACTTAAACTCAATGATACTTCAGAGATATCAATATTTTTTAATTTTACTCTTTGTTTAAGAATTGCTGAATCATCAAAGAAAGATTCATATACCCCAAAAATTTCATTAAACTTTTTAATGGTATCGCTCTCAACAGCTTTTCCTTTTAATTCATAATCATCTGTCTGATTACTTTTTTCTATAACTATAGGAAGAGACCCACCTTCAGCAGTATATTGAGAATACACATGCCATCCTTCTTCAATTTCTGCTTTAATTACCAAATCATATTCTGTTTCAGAAATTTTATCAACCGAAGTTTGCCATTTTACAGGCTGTAACATGCCTGTTTGTTTATTTTCAAAATTATTTGAGGCCTGTTTTTTAGCAATAGGCATATTAAATACCAAATCAACCTCAGTTGGTGGTAAACACCTTGTATCATCACAAACCATAAATTCAACAGTTCCTCTAACTTCATTTATACTATCAATAACTTCTATAGTTTGCGTAAAGGTTGCAGATTCTTCAAAAAACTTAATTTTCATATTGAAAACAGGGTCGTCTACAGTATGTCCAATGTCTTCAGAAGTATTTCCAATAACTTTGAAGGCCGTATCATCTTCATCTCCATATAAAAATGTAGTAGGTATTGGTCCATCCTCAGGAACATTTTGAGAATACAAATGCCAGCCAGATTCAATCGTAGCTTTAGTTATTAATTTATATTTAGTATCTGAAACTTTCTCAACTGAAGTGGTCCATTTTACTGGATCCAGTATTTGTGAAAAAGCATTTAAGCTTAGTGATAATAGGAGAATTAAAAATAATTTCTTCATTTATAAATTATTATATTTTTCAAAAATAGAATTATGTTTATTGTTTAAAGGTAACATGTGTTACTTAAAAGTATAAGTATTATTAAAGGTAGTATAAATTATTACTTGTTAGTTTATAAAAAGAACTAATTAATTATCCTTTCTGTTACCTTTAAATCATTAATTAACTAAAGTTGCTTACTCAAAACAAAAGTATTAAAGAAAGACTTAAGTTTTGCCATTCTCTATTTTCATTTGATATAACATGTTTAACACGTGTACTTTTATGCTTATAAGACGTTTAAAAAGCCATTTCCCCTACTAAAGAAATGTTAAATAACATATTTTAGAGTTTTAAACTAGTACAAAGAGCTAAGAGATTTGCACATTTTTACAAGAATCATTGAAGTATTTTAATTGTATTATGAACCGCATAAACAAATACATTTACCAGATTTCCATTTATTTTTTCCTCAGAGAAACGCCTTTAGTTATTTTACCGATTCGTAGTTATCGTCCCAATTTTTTACTTTAGGTTCACCTAATTTCCCAATAGATTTTGCTACCAGCATTGAAACGGCCGCATCACCTGTTACATTTACTGCTGTGCGGCACATATCTAAAGGTCTATCTACAGCAAAAATAAGTGCTAATCCGGCTTCAGGTATTCCAGCGTAACCTAATACACCAACTAACATAACCATGCCTGCTCCTGGTACAGCTGCACTACCAATTGATGCCAATGTTGCGGTAGCTATAATGCCTATTTGTGTACTAAAACTTAAATCCATACCAAAAGCTTGTGCTATAAAAACAGCAGCTACTGCTTGGTACAAACTTGTCCCATCCATGTTAATAGTTGCTCCTATTGGTAAAACAAAACTTGCGGCTTCTTCCTCAACTCCTAAGTGTTCTGTAACTCGTTCCATAGTTACTGGTAATGTTGCTGCACTTGAACTTGTTGAAAATGCTAATAACTGCGCTGGAGATATTCCATTAATAAAAAAACTAGGTTTCTTCTTGGTAAACACTAATACTAACATAGTATAAATTGCAATCATTAAAAGCAATCCTATAATTACTGTTAATGCGTACCAACCTAATGCTTTGAATAAATCAACACTTGGTGATTCTACAACTAAAGCTGCTAATAAAGCAAATACCCCATATGGAGCTGCGAGCATAATAAGATCAACCATTTTCAAAATGACTTCATTAAATCCATCAAAGAAGTTTTTAACGGTCTTGCCTTTTTCTTCAGGAATCAAAATCAATCCAATACCAAAAAATACCGCAAAAAAGATAACTTGCAGCATATTACGGTTACTAGTCGCTGATGAGAAAATATTTTCAGGCACCAAATCTTCTAAAGGTTTTAGTGGACCAGCTTCTTTTTGAGCTTTTGCCGTTTCTTTATATTTAGTGGTGTTATCGGCATAATTACCAACCATTTCCTGCCTAGTTTCTTCGGATATAGAATGCCCAGGGTTTACCAAATTAACCAGAAGCAACCCAATAGATACTGCAATAATAGTAGTAGAAATATAAATACCTATAGTACGCCCTCCCATTTTTGAAAGCTTAGAGATATCTTTTAAATCAGACACACCCTTTATCAAAGCTGCCAAAATCAATGGTATGGCAATAAGTTTTAAAGAATTGATAAATATTTTTCCAAATGGCTTTATCCAATTTTGAACTATTTCTTTTCCCCCATCAAAATTCGTAAATAATAATCCTACTATTACTCCAAAAAGCATCCCTAGCAATATTCTCCAGTGTAGCGCAAGTTTCTTCATGTTTTTAAAAATTTAATGGTTATATTTTTTAGTTAAACACACTTTTTAGTGCATTGCTCATTTTAATCCATTCATCAGCACTTTCCCTAAGTTTAGTTCTTTCCTGTTCTATATGAATAAATCGGCCTGTAGTTTCTGATGCAGAAGCTGAACATGGGTTTGATGAACTATTTATTAATCGTCCTTGGGTATTCGTAAAACCTATAAGCCTCGTCCAACCAGTATCAATATGTGCCAACTTAAAAGTTAACGAGTTATCCTCAACTAAGAGTGCATCTTTTATTTGTGTGGCGTAATCTATTGATGGTGTTTCTCGTGTTCCATTGCTCAAAATAACATAAGGGTCGGTTGCATTTTTACCAAAACCATGTAATTGAATAAAAACAGAATTTGAAACTGCATTAAAAACATTTTCTGTTGTTTTTTGAAAAACAGAATTGATATTGTGAGCTAAATCAGAAACTCTGTAAGGTTGCGATCCAGAATTACATGTAGAAGTTGTTCCAGAACATGTTGACTCTTCACTATTATTACAACGATGAGCCCCACTTATAAAAACCGCCTTAGCAACATTATTTTTAAAACAATACACGGCTTGTTTACCAGTATTGGTGTCATTCTTTATATGTGGCGCTTGAATAATAAGGTTATTTATAGTAGGTGTTTTACTAAACACATAAGTTCCCCAATAATTAGATTTATCTGATTTCTCTTCTAAAATATAAAATACTTGATTTGGTGTTAATGATGTATCAGTAAACTCGTTAATTTGATAGTTTATTTCAGATGATTTTAAAACTGCATCATCAATATTTTCACCTAAAATAGCATCAATTATTTCATCCCATGTAGTTAATTGTGCGTCTAAAGGAATTTTATAATTATTCCCAGAATCTCCAGGCACATCATCGATAAAACTTCCTAAATAGGCTTCAATATCTCCAGATGTTGTAACTAAAACCGCTGTATCATCATCCGTTTTAACGTTAACAACATTACTAAAGCCAGATTCGTTTCCTGCAGCATCCCTTGCTTTTAACTTAAAAGAATATGTGGTGTTAGCGTCTAATCCACTTGCCGTATGACTTGTTGATGATATTGTTGCTAAAGCTTCATCATCTTTATAAATACTATAATTTTTAACCCCAATATTGTCTGTAGAAGCTGTCCAGCTTAAATCTATAGACATTGTAGAAATGCTTGTAACTATAAGGTTTGTTGGCGCCGAGGGAGGAGCAGTATCTGTTGTTTGTGCAGGAGCTGAATCGTCAGAGCCTCCACTAGAACAACTTGAAATTATAACACAATATACTATGGCTAAATATCTATAAACTTTCATCCTCTAGTAACTAAATTTTACTTTCTTCCTTTAGTGATTTTGTTTTATTATTTTTCTGATTAAAACCCTGCATTAATTGATATACATATGGGATTTGCTTTTGAAAACGTGTTAAAATATCATACGAGATATTGTCTCGACTAAAAGGGACAACTTTTACATACTCTTGAATTTCATCTACATTCCTACCATATTTGTAATCATAAGGAAAACGACCATCTGCATCAATTATATTATTTACATTGTCTTTGTTGGCAACACTAATGTAAAACTCGCTATCTTTAATATTTCCGTTAGGGTTAAACAAAGATTCATTATTTAAATAATCGTGTAACTCTTTAGCTGTATCAACTGCTGGGTCTATTAAGTTTATATTTTCAACCATAAATTCACGGTACATATACTTGCCATTTTTCCCTTTGTAGCTATATAATTCTTTTAAAATATCATCAATCTCATTCGTCATATATGGATAATGTGTACAACCTAAAATGATTGATTTTAATTTGTTATTAGTTTTTGATTGACGGATTTGCTCCATTAAAGTTACTAAGTGATAACGCACATAATTTTTTGCATCATTAATTTGAAGGATTGAACAATCGTCAACTTTTTCAGTATCGCAAAGCATTTTACTATTATCGAAATCGAAATTATAAATATCGAAAAGCGCTTTATCTATTTTTACATCTCCATCTAAACCAGGTCCTTTATAATCGTTTCGTGGTTTTTTCAAGTTCTTATCAAAATAATTTGGGTCTTCGTCAACAGCTTCTGCAATACCAATACCTCCTTGAGAAAACACTTCAATATTCCCGTTATAACCTAAATCTTCTTTAAACTTTAAAAGTGTATTTCTATAACCTTTAGAAGCCACAGTTCCTGCTGTAGCCAATACTCCAATAATAGCATCCTCATCTTTTTCAATGGTTGCCAATGTGCCTCTAACTCCGGCATCAATAACACCAATTACTTTTAGGTTTGAATTGGCTTTTCTTAAGAATTCTTCAATATATTCTTTTCCGTAAGCTGTAGCAGTGTTACAAGCAATTACCAAGGCTTTTACAGGTTGTTTATCTGTATTAACTGAATTATCTGTGGCATCTAAATAATAATTATTACTCATTAAAAACTGTGCGTCTTTAATAATATGCTCATTTAGTAAATCAACTTTATCTTCTTTTGAGTAATTGCCATAAGGCATATTAGCTTGGTCTCCCAGATATATAAAGGATTCTTTACTAAAATCTATCTCACCATCGCTTCCTTTTTTATGGTTTTCGTTATTATTTTCATCATAATTAACAATAGCTTTAAGAACTGTTAAACCACCTGTTCCTGAATCGAAAACACCAATTGGTAAACTTTTATCTCCATTAGGATAATTATTAAAATCGATATGATAAAAACTATCTTTGTCTTCAATAATGGTAGTAATAATATCTTTCTTTACTTCAGAAGTTTGTGATACTTCTTCTGTTTTTGCCGCCTTTTTACAACTTACTATTAGCAATGCTAACAACAAAAACAAGAGTTTTAACTGTCTCATAATTATTTCTTTTTTAATACTTTTCCGTTTAAAAGCCCTGTGAATTCACCTTTCTCAATAGATACTTTTCCATTGATGATACTATACTCTAACCCTTCTGCATATTGAAAAGCGTCTTTGTAATCTGCTATATCTCTAAAAGTTTCTGGGTTAAAAATGATTATATCAGCATAATAACCTTCTTTAATTTGCCCTCGCTTAGGTATTCTAAATATGTTTGCTGTTTTTGAAGTGCTCCCATTAATAAATGTTGCCATATCAACTATACTATCTTGTTTTACATATTTGTGATACTTACGCGGAAATGTTCCATATTTTCTAGGATGCCCTGTATTTCCATCTGATCCAGTAACTACCCAATCTTGTTTCATGAAATTGTGAATATCATCAGGATTCATGTTAAATGAAGCTACTCTTACATATCCAGTTTCTAGAACTGGGTATACAGCTTGTTCTGGCGGTATGTTTAACAATTCTGATATTTGCTGAAGTGTTTTACCCAAATAAGTAGCATTATTACATTTAACAACAAGTAGTTTTTCTGCACCACCTCTGCGCCTAATATTATTTCTGGTTTCTTCAAAAATGCGCTCTTTTAATTTTGGATTGAAAGCACGATACAATAAAGAATCTTTCCCTCCGCTTTCTGCCCAACGTGGTGAAACTGCAGCATTCAAACTAGTACCAGAGGCATCATACGGGTATTGATTTGCTGTTATTTCAATACCTTCTTTTCTTGCTGCTTCAATAATTTTAATAATAGAATCGCTTTGATGCCAAACATCAACGCCTAAGCATTTTATATGTGAAATATGTATTGGCAATTTTGCCTGACGTCCAATTTGTATAGCTTCTTGAACCGATGCTACCAAACCAATGGTATTAGAGCTTTCATCTCGCAAATGCGTATCATAAACACCTCCATTTTTTGCAACAATTTCAGCCAGAGCAATAACCTCATCTGTACTTGTATAACTCCCAGGAGCATAATATAATCCTGTTGACATGCCAAAGGCTCCTGCATCCATTTCTTTTTGCATTAACTCTTGCATTTTAGCAATATCATCAGGTGTAGGTTCAACATTACTTTTCCCAATAACTGCTTTTAAAATTTCGTGATGCCCTATAAGTTGTACAGCATTAGTACCAATACCTTGTTCTGAATATAACCTTTGATATTTCTTAGCAGGATAAAAACTATCACCATCATTACCAACTATGGTTGTGGTGATGCCTTGCATCATAAAAGGGAGGTTGTGAGCTGTTTTTTTGTCTTTATACTCTCTATCGGCATGCGTATGCGGATCTATAAAGCCTGGTGACACGATTAATCCTTTTGCATCGATTGTCTTTGTCGCTGTTATTTTAACATCGCCTTCATTCCCAACAAAAACAATTTTATCATCTTTTATAGCTATTAAAGCATTACTTGAGGCTTTATCTGTTCCGTTATAAACGGTTCCGTTTGTTATTAGAATATCGGCATCAACCTTTTCTTCAGAACAGGAAAAAATCAAAAGAATAATTAAACAACTTATAATGTTATTTCTTAAATACATTGGTTTATATAACTTATTATTATTCATTCATCACAGTTATTGTTGTACCATCTCTTCTGGGATCTGCTGCAGCTTTCCACTGACCATTCCTGTATTCTATAGCATGAACCCCTCCAAAATAGGCGTTCAATCCAGATTTATTGGTTAAGTCATAATTTGGGAATGCTATTTTAAACCTTTTGCTTCTAATTTTTTGAAGATTTTTTGAAGTTATATTTTCATCTTCTATATAGGCAAGGTTTCTAATAGCATGAACACGGGGCTCATTAATGATATCTGTAATACTCATTTCACTATCTACCCATAATTGAATTAATTGTGAAATAGTTGAAACAATACGCTTGCTTCCTGGTGTACCAATTACTAATACATTCTTGCCATCTTTTTTAACTAGGCTTGGACTCATTGATGATGGAATACTAACATTAGGTTCTAAAGACTTACCAAGACCAAAACCCATTAGTGACTTTAAATAGCTATTATAAAAGAAACCTAAACTTTTAGTGGATGTTATTGAGCCAAAATAAGCACCAACACTCGAGGTTACACTTACTGCGATTCCTTCTTTATCTGTTACTGAGAAATGTGTGGTTTCCCCTTGTCCTTTTTCTTCAGAATTAGGAATAACTTTTAATAAGTTATTGGCATTCTTCAATAGAGTCTTAGCATAATTTTTGGAGATTTTCTCATCTATTTCAGACTGAAAATTGCTATAATCTTTAATAGCATTATCTAACCTATCATTATGACTTAAATTAAGAACATTAAGTATCGCCAAAGTTCTTTCAGTGGTATTAGCCTTTAAATCATTCACATGATATTGTTCAAGCAAATTTAGAACTTGTAATACTTGCCAACCACCTCCTGGAGGGATAAACGAATAAACATCATACCCCCTGTAATTAACATGTAAAGGTTTATGTTCTTTTGGTTCTGGAAAATTTGATAAATCGTTAAACGTTATCCAGCCTCCATTATTTTTAAAATCTTCTGCAATTTCCTTTGCTACGTCTCCTTTATAAAAGTCATCACCTCCATTTATGGCTAATTTTTTTAGGGTCCTAGCTAAAGTTGGTTGCTTAATTAAATCTCCAATAGCAGGAATCTCATTATCTACTAGTAGTTCTCTATTATGATATGGATTATCTATAAACTTTTGCTGCACTCTTTTAAACACATGATGTCTATGAATCCCATTTATGAAGCCATTTTCTGCATAATGGATTGCTGATTCTAATAATTCTTCCCATTTTAATTGACCACTCCCATACTTTTTCCAAACATAATTTAGAATTTTTACCTGAGAAGGTATAGAAACTTGCTTATAGAATGTAAGATCTTTTTTTTCTATGTTTGAGTCTAAAATCGTAGGTGTTAAAGAAATACCTCCTATAGCAATAGGTTCTTGATTAGGAAGTGACAAAATAATCATTGTTCTGCCTCCTATACCAGACATAGCTGGTTCTGTTACTCCTAAAGTAAAAGCAACAGCAACTGCGGCATCCACTGCATTACCTCCTTTTTTTAAAATTTGCGCTCCAGATTCTGTTGCTTCTGGAGTTGCTGAAGATACTAGTCCTAAGGTTTCATTTTGCGCTATAACAACATTAAAGTATAGAATACTTATCGTTACTGAAGCTATTAAGTGCATTGTTTTCATTTATTTTTATTTAGTAAAACACGCATCATTTGTTCGGCAGTAACTTTACCTATTAATTTTATTCTGTCTTTAGGTGTTGCATCTCCAATTTCATAAGTTATACCTGTAGCATTATGCCCGTATAAAAACCAACCTTTAGATACAGGCTTACTACTGTTTCCTGCGGCTTCATTTACTTTATAATTTGGGATATTTTGCTCTAAGGCTTTAAACCAATCATCAATAAAGTTTGGCAAGGTTGTTCCTTTTCTAATTGTATTTGTATAAAACACATCTTTGTTTGTGGAGTGAAAGTCTAAGCCTAGTATCACTTTAGCCTTATTTTTTTGTAAAGTTTTTGTAATATATTCTACAGTTTGTTTCACTTCTGGTTGGTTGTATATTGACCAATCTCTATTTGTATCAACACCTCCTGCATTATGACGCCAATGCCCAAGATCAACTCCATCTGGGTTCATAATAGGAAAAGCCAATACCCGATACTTATTTAAAAATGTATCAGAAATATTAGATTGAGTTAAAATGGTTTTTAAAAACTCTTGAAATGCAAAATAACCAGTAACTTCAGGCGGGTGTTGGCGCGTTAATAGAACAATAATATCTTTGTTTTTTTTATCTCCTTTATAAATATCAAGAACAGGTAAATTTCTCCCTAATGTTGATTTTCCAAAATTGCTAAAGTGTACATAATCCTCTTTCCCTTTAATTAAGTTTGTATACCACAATTTAACATCTGATGACGAGTTTATTTGCTGAGCTGCCACAGTTAAAGGAGACTTATCTAATTTTAGCTTTATAGTTACAATGCTATCTCTTTTGAAAAAATTAATAGAATCAATGATAAACCAATTTTTATCTTTTTTTAATTTAGGTGCATATCTATGTTTATACCCCTTTGGATATTGAAACTTTAAGTAAAATGACTTTGGGGTTTTTGACCAAATTTTAAAGGCATAATATGCGCTATTATTAATGGGCTCATTTTCAGGATTTATTAAGAGAACAGCTGTGCTATCATTTTCCTTTTTCAACCCATTCAATCTTGCGCCATCAAACTCATTGCTAGCATAAACCCCTAAATCATCTAAAGTAAACGTTTGTTTCTTTTGAGATTTAATGGACTTTGTTGTAGTGTCTACAGGTGTTTTAAAAGAAACAGTGTCTGCGCTTTTACAACTAACTAAAATTAGAATAATTAGTACTAAATAGTTACGATGAAATAGTTTCATAAATTCGTTCTTTAAAAATTATTACTTTTATTTAATGTTGCCATAAATTCGTGGGCGTATACTTGAGCTCTTTTTATTATGAGGTCTCTATCTACCTCATCACCTTCCTCATAGGTTACTGCCTCACAACCAAATTTGTTAAAGAAGTAATTATAACAATACGGCAAGCTTTGAGCTCGTCTTCTAGCTTCAACCTTAAACGTTGAGTTATTTTCAATTCGAGGAATCCAATTTGGAATAACTTTATTCCTTTTTGCTTCATTTATTGAATCTAAAATTAAAAGGTATGGTCCTGAGTATGATGTATGAAAATCAAGTGCAAATCGAATTTTTTTTCCTTGGCTAGTTTTATAAGTTAAATATTTATCAACCATTTGAGTTTCTGGTTGTGTAAAGTCTACCCAATCTCGATTTAAATCTACACCATTAGCATTGTGCCTCCAATTACCCATATCTGCTCCATCTGGATTTAATAAAGGAAACGTATAGATATTAAATTTACTTCTAAAAGTATTGGCTGTTTTATAGTTACTTAATAGCTTTTCGTAAAAAGCTTTAAATGCAATAGTACCACCAGGAACTTCTGGTGGATGCTGTCTGGCAATTAATACTATTGTATTTACAATACTATCATTATCAACCTCTAAAGCATAATTATTTTTGTTTAAAACTGTTTTCCCAGCAACTATTTTATTGATTTTTGGATGCTTAATCAATAATTGATTCATCCATAAATAGGTGTCTTCTGATGATTCTATTTCTTGCGCTGCAACGTATAATTTTTGAGGAGAAACATTTAACTTCAATGTTGCTATTCCTGTGCTAGTATCAATCTTAATTTTTTGAGAGTCAATTTTCTCCCAATTCTTTTTGTCAATACTTAATTTAGGAATATAGCGGTGCTTATACTTACCATAATTAAGCTTTAACTCTATCTGTTTACTTATTTTAGAACTAATACCAAAAGCAAACCACGGACTTTTATTTACCGGTTCGAAGGCTGGAGATATATAAGCTGTATACTTATTTGCTCCTGTCTTCTCTACTTTGGTTAATTTTGAGCCATCAAAGTCTGTATAAAAAATAGCATCTTCAGACACTTTTTTATTACAACTAAGTATGCTACTTATTACAACCAAACAAAAAATAAATTGAAAAAGCTTCATATAGGTTTACTTTAGTATTGAGAATAAAATATTAGTGTATAGGCTTATATAACTACTCGCCATTACTTAAAATGAGGGATTGTCTTTAATAAGAAGTTTTTAAAAACAACCCCTACACTAACTCAAAAATCAAACTTTTTTGTCTATTGGTTTATTTGTGTTTTCACAAAAATATCAGCTATATCAGGTACATTATCCGCATTGGTGTTTTCTTCATCAAACGGATATAAGAATCGTTGTGGTCTTTGAGATCCTGTATTAAAAGGTACAGGCACTTGTAATGCCGTAGCGTCTTTTTCAGTTCTTCTAATATCGTTAAAGCTTAAAATATCTGCAAAGAAAGTTACATAACGTTCTTCAATAATTTCTCTAAGCAAAGCATCTTCTTTTGATAAAGAGCTGTCAGCATTTTCAATACCACCTGCTTCAAAATCTGCTTCGACATAATCGTCATAAATTCCAGAACTTGTAGAGAAGTATACACCATTTCTCAAATTAGCTCTATGCTCATTTAATTTAGCTAAAGCTGAACTAAAATTAGTAGAGTTTGAACGTAATGATGCTTCTGCCCAAGTTAGCAGATTCTCTTGATATGATATCTGATTCATTGGCTCGTTGTTTGCTGCTATTCCTGATAAATTAATATCTACACCATCATAATAATAAGCAGCACGATCTACTTCATCCGTTTTAGCATTGTTTCTACTACTAGCACCAGTTCCTACCAAATCAATTAAAAAAGATCCTTCTGTAGTCAAATCATCTGGAAAACTACCAGTAAAAAACTGATTTAATAAATTTGTATCACCAGTTAAAACAACTGCTGGCGGGTAATATTTCATAGATTCAGATTCTGAAGATATCCCGTTTTGAGCCGCCGCCGCCGCATTAGAATAATCCCTAACATCTAAAAACAATCTTGCCTTTAATGTATAAGCAGCTTTAACCCATTTGCTTGAGTCGCCTCCAAAATAAATATCTTCGTTTATTCCTCCACTTGTCCCTGCTACCTGCAAATCTGATATAGCTTCATCTAATAAAACTTGCAGAGCTGTATAAACTTCTGTTTGGCTATCATACTTTGGTGTTGGTATTTCATCATTGCTCGCTTCTGAATAGGGTACATCTCCGAACACATTTACTGCCGTACCAACAGCATAAGCTTCTAAAACTTTTGAAGCCCCGTAGAAAAAGTTTTTATTAGTAACTTCTATTCCGCTTCTTATTTCTCTAGCTTGCTTTACAACACCAACATAAATATTACGCCAAGGCGTATTCGAATTAGTGTTTCCGTATTCATAGTTTTGTACTGGAGCAAATCTACCAGAACCTACAAAGTTTCCTGTCCAAACTCCTGCAGCCCAATTTAAATAGCCAGATTGTGCAGTTGTATTTGCTAATTGCATACCTGTAAATAATGTTTGACCATCTACAACTCCAATTTTATTTGGGTTGTTATCATTTATATCGTCAACAACGCTTTGGCATGCTACTAAACATATAAAGGTTGCTATAATTAAACTTGTTTTAAATAATCGCATAATTAATTTTTTTAAAATGTTATATTTAAATTAAACATATAAGACTTTGTGGATGGGTTTGTGTAATAATCTAACCCTCTAGAATTACCAACTCCTGCAAAATTCTTATCAGGATCATTACCAATCACATCAGTCCATAAAACCAAGTTTCTACCAGTTACACTAAAGGCAACCGCTGATAATTTTAATTTGTCCAATACTTTTTGTCCTAAAGAATATGTTAATGTTAATTCTCTTAAACGTGTCCATGTTGCATCTTGTAGCCATAGCTCACTAAACCCTCTATTTCCTGCTCCATTACCTCTATACCAGTTTTGTTCTAAAAGTACTTGTCCTGCACCAAAATCGTATAAATTACCTCTTACTACATCTCCTGGAGTATAGGCGTTACCATTAACATCTACTACTCCTCCTGCTGGAATAGTAACCTTATTCCCTGATTCTGCACTAAAACCTCTTTGAGAATTAATTTGCCTTGTCATGTCATAAAAATCTCCACCTTGTGAGTGCTCAAATAACACATTCATTGACAGGTTTTTAAATCCAATATTAAAACCTAAGCCTCCAGTCCAGTCTGGGTTTGGGTCTCCAATTATATCATAAACAGGAGTTCCTACCGGAAAACCATTAGCATCTAATTCAATACTTCCATCTGCATTTCTAGGTAATTTACCTCCAAATATGGCTCCCATTTGATACCCTTCTGCTGCCACAGAATCACCTGTACCAAAACCAGTTAAAGCCTGAATATCTGCTCCTGCCAAACTTGTTACTTCATTTTTATTGGTACCAAAATTACCATAAGGAGAGAATGACCAATTCTCATTATCTCTTAATAGATTGGCATTAAACTCAAACTCAAATCCATTATTTTTCATTGCAGCTCCATTAGTATAAATACTTGTAAAGCCCCCACTTGGAGCTCTATCTAAAGTTAATAGGATATCCTCAATATCATTTGAGTAATATGTGAAACTTGTAGACAATGCATTATTAAAAAAGCGTAACTCTAAACCTCCTTCAATTTCTGTTTTTATTTCTGGTTTTAAATCTGCATTTCCTAATTGATTATCTAACCTAAATCCTCCTCCATGGTTAGTTGAAGAAAGGTTACCAAAAATACCATTACTATAAGTGAAATCTCCTTCATAATTTGTAGCACTTCGGTAAATTCCTGGTTGAATACCTACTTTACCCCAACTTAACCTAGCTTTTGCAAAACTTATAAAACTATCTTCTGGGAAGAAGCTAGCATCTGAGAATTGCCATGCAGCACTAGCCGCTGGATAAAAGAATGGCTTATTAATTGTTGAAGCTGCTTCTACTGTACCAGATAAATCTATAAATAGTTGGTTATCTATTCCAAAATTTGCAGTTGCAAACCCCCTGTTGGATCTACGATGACTTATAAAATTATCAGCTTGAATTATTCGTGAATTATCTAAAGTATAAATTTCAGCATTTACTATAAAGTCACTACCCACAGTAGTTTCTCTATTAAACTTTCTATCGTTAACATTCCAGCCCAACACAAACGAAGAGGTGATTTTTTCATTAATATCTGTATCATACTTAGCAATAGCATCAAAATTCAATTCTGTAGCCCCTATGCTTTCAAATGTTAAGTTACCTTCAAGTCGTGGTTGAGATCCTGTTCTAGCCGATCCTCTTGGGTATAAATAAGTTCTATCATCACTATAAGTATCAACACCACCTCTTAACTTAACATTTAAACCCTTAACAGGAAAAAGATCAAGCTCTGCTGAATAAATATGTCTATTTACAATATTTGGTGCTTTTTGTTTATTGGTTGTCCATAATGGATTATTATAACGAGGTCTTTCACTCGCACCAATTGGATTTCGATATGATCTATGACGGCCACTTGTTTCTGCACCAGAAGCACTTACATAAGTTCCTGTATAATCTTCAATATCAAAATCTGAAATATTTCTATAAAACCCTAGTAATAATCCTGCAGTATTTGAGTTTTGCTGAATTCTGTTAGCACTTACTCTTGAATATTTACCTTTAAGTTTTAAACTGATAAAGTCACTAAACTTCCGAGAAGCACTCAAATTTACAGTATGTCTTTTATAGTCATTATTTCTAACAACACCTTCATGATCTGTATTTCCTAAACTGAAAAAGATATTACTATTATCATCTCCACCACTTATACTAACCGATTGCTCTAATAATATTCCTGTTTGGAATACTTGATCGAAATTCTTTTGCAAAAATGTTTCTTTAGAATTTTTACCTCCATGAAGATTTGTAGAAGTTCCATCTGGAATATCATAATATATTCTACCAGTTTGGTCTCCTATAAAGTAGGCTCCCGAAGTATCAAATGCATCTTCTCCTCCAGATCTGGTTGATATTTCATCTCCCCAACCGTGTAAATAACCATATCTAAACCTACCACTTAATCCTTGACCATAATTAGATTGAAGAGGTGCAGTTGCGTTAACTTCGTCCAGAGCTAAAGATGTTTTTAAAGACACCTTAAATCCTTTTTTTCCAGATTTAGTTGTAATAATCACTACTCCATTTGATGCTCTTGACCCCCATAACGCTGCAGCTGATGCGCCTTTTAAAACTTGTAAGGTTTCAATATCATTAGGGTTAATATCATTTAAACGAGATTGTTGTGATGTACCGTTTCCTGTAGAGGAACTAGCTCCACCTTGCGAGTTACTATTACTTACAGGAATACCATCAACAATAATGAGTGGTTGCGTACTTCCAAAGATAGTATTAGCTCCTCTAATCCTAATATTAGAACCAGAACCAGGATCGCCATTTGAGCGTGTAATATTAACACCAGACATTTTACCTTGTATAGCATTCGCTACAGAAGTTTCTCCTGATCGAGTCATCGCTTCTGCTTTAACACTAGATACAGCACTACCTAGTTTATCTGTCTTAACAGCAAAACCTAAGGCATTAATCACAACCTCATCTAAACTTGCTGCATCTTCCTCTAAAGTAACATTGATTTCTGTTTGGTTTCCAACAACAATTTCAACTGTTTTAAAACCTATATAGCTTAAAACAAGAATAGCTCCCTCTTCTACATCTAAACTAAAATTTCCATCAAAATCTGTTGAGGTTCCTGTTGAAGTTCCTTTAACTATAACATTAACACCAGGTAACGGAACACCATAATTATCGGTTATTGTACCTGTTAGTGTTTTTTGTTTATTTTTTTTAATTATTATCTCTGGCTTTTCATTAATAACGATTGAGTTATTTTCTGAAACCTCAAAATTATAATTACTGACTGAAAAACATTTCTTCAATAACTTGTGTAGTCTGATGGTTCCTTTAGTAATATGAACCTTAGGCAAGTCTTTAAATAAATCTGTTTTATAAATAAATTTATAATCTGTTTGATTACTGATTAATTTAAAAACCTCATCAATACTTACAGTTTTATCCTGATCAATAACGACTTTTACATTCTGGGATAAAACATTGTTCGGAGTTAAACTGAAAACTACGGAGCAGAAAAAGAATATTAAAGTTTTCATAACGATTGTTAGTAGTTTCTTTCTAAAAAAGAACAAAACTTTAGTTGGTTTAATTTTCATAAATTTGCATGTGTTAATTAGTTACATTTAATTGATTAATTACCTAAAGGGGGAGGAAATGTTTGCGGTGAGATGTTAATACTTCCGACCCTCTTTTTATTTTAATATGATAGTATTATTGTTTATTTCATAAGCATTAATAATTTTTGTTTTTTTGATTAAATCTAATACGTCTTCTATTTTTTGATCTCTACCTAACTCTCCATTGAATTCTGTATTTTCAAAAGATTTATTTTGAAAAATTATAGTAACATCATACCATCTAGAAAGCACTTTCATTATTTCTTTTAATGGCTTTTTGTAAAAAATGAATTCTCCATTAATCCAACTAATTTCACTATTAACATCAACCTCTCTAACCCTTATATTATTAGTAGATACATCAATAACAGATTGCTGGTTAGGTTTTAAAAATTCTGTTTTATCATTATTTTTAACCGAAACTTTACCCTCAACTAGCGTTGTATATATAGCACTTTCATCTTTATAAGCCTTAATATTAAACTCTGTTCCTATAACTTCAATTTCTTGAACATCAGAAAGTATTTTGAATTTTGAGCCTTTATGTTTTGTACTTGGAGATACATCAAAATACGCTTCGCCATATATTAATTCTACTCTACGGGTTTCTCCTTCAATGAAACTTACTGGGTATTTTAGTTGAGATTCAGAATTTAACCAAACTTGGGTTCCATCTGAGAGTTTTACAAAAAACTGACCTCCCCTAGGTATTGTAAGATAATTATATACTATTTCGGATGGTTTATTTTTGTTAGCAGAGCCATAAACTATTTGTTCTCCATTACTGTTTGCATTTTTAGTTTTAAAAGACTCTCCTTTTTCCAATTCTACAACAGAACCATCACTTAGTGTTAATGTGGCTTTATCTGTACCAGATTCAATATTATTTACAATTATTGGGCTGTTTTCTACAGGATTATAAAATATATTATCTCTGAAAAAATAACTTGAAGCCAATATTCCTATAAAAACTGCAGCAGCAACGTACTTTACTATATTACTATTTTTACGTTTTTCTTTTCTTATACTACCTAATATATCTTTCTTAGCTTTTTTAATATCATACTTACTTACAAGCATATTAGCATAAGCGTTAGTCTTAATATATTCAAAAAACAATGTTTCGTTTTTAGGATTACTTATCCATAATTCCAACTGCCTAAGCTCATCAATATTTGCTTCATTAGTAAGAAACTTTGTAATTATTATTTCGGTCTTTTTATCCATTTTTTTTACGGCATCTATATTTGTATAACGAAACTAAAATTACTATACCACCACGCTTTATTAAAAAAAAATTAAATTTGTTTTAACTTAATTCCATATTATCTAATTGCGCTACGTATTTTCTAATCAAAAAAAACTCATAAAACACCTTAGAAAAGGTAATACTGCTGCATATTCTTATTTGGTAGATCTCCATTATAAAAAGTTATGTGATTATGCTAGTAATCTTGCTAGAGATAATTTCAAATCAGAAGATATTGTCCAAAATGTTATTACCAGAATGTGGATAAATCGAAAAAAATTAAGCCCTGATATTTCTATTAAGAATTACCTTTATAAATCAGTTTACAATGAATTTATAGATCAATATAGAAAAGAAATAGCAGTTACAATTTTAGAAAAAAAATATATAGAAGGCTTAGAGACAATTATTGAAATAAAGGATATTCCTGAAACAAATAAACTAATGACTCTTGTACAAAATGAAATAGAACAATTACCACCTAGGTGCAAAGAAACCTTTTTACTAAGTAAGCAGGATGGCCTTACATATGTTGAAATTGCAGAATATCAAAATGTATCTGTCAATACTGTTGAAAAACAAATGGTTAAGGCCTTCTCAATTCTTAGGAAAAAGATGAAAGAAAAAGTTATGTCGTTTATGTTTTTACTATTTAATATTAAAAGCTCCTAAATAACTTCTAACTTTTTACCTACTTTAACGAAAGCTTTAATGGCTTTTTGAATATGTTCTTTATTATGTGCAGCAGACAATTGCACTCTTATTCTGGCTTTTCCTTTAGGTACCACTGGAAAGAAAAAACCAATAACATAAATACCTTCTTCTAATAAATACTTAGCAAAGCTCTGAGCCAATTTTGCATCGTATAACATAATTGGAACTATAGGGTGATGTCCTGATATAATATCAAACCCTGCCGCCGTCATTTCAGAGCGAAAATACTTTGTGTTTTCTTCTAGTTTATCTCTTAACTCTGTTGAATTTGATATTTTGTCTAGTACCTTTAAAGTTGCTCCAACAATAGCTGGCGCCAAAGTATTTGAAAATAGATAAGGGCGAGAGTTTTGCCTTAAAATATCAACAATCTCTTTTCTAGCTGCTGTAAAACCTCCTGAAGCACCTCCTAAAGCTTTACCGTATGTACCAGTAATAATATCAACTCTATCCATAACATTATGATACTCATGAACCCCTCTACCTGTAGCTCCCATAAATCCTGTTGAATGGCATTCATCTATCATTACTAAAGCATTATACTTATCAGCTAAATCGCAAATTTTATTTAATTGCGCAATAGTCCCGTCCATTGAAAAAGATCCGTCAGTTACAATTAATCTACGCCTAGAAGAACTCGCTTGTATAAGTTGTTCTTCAAGACTAGACATATCGTTATGTATATATCTAAACCTTTTTGCTTTACAAAGACGAATACCATCAATAATAGAGGCATGGTTTAAAGCATCAGAAATAACTGCATCTTCTGCAGAAAGCAAAGGTTCAAATAAACCTCCATTGGCATCAAAAGCTGCAGCATATAAAATGCAATCTTCCATGCCTAAAAACTGTGCGGTTTTTTGCTCCAGCTCTTTATGAATGTCTTGTGTACCGCAAATAAATCTCACCGAAGACAAACCAAAACCATAGTTTTTAATGGCATTTACTCCTGCTTCAATAACTTCAGAGTTAGAAGCTAACCCTAAATAATTATTGGCGCAAAAATTTAGAACCTCTTCTTGAGTTGTCGTGCTTATACTTGCTCCTTGTTTTGAGGTAATTATACGTTCATTTTTATAAAGACCGTTAGATTTAATAGTTTCAATTTCTGTTATTAAATCATCTTTTATATTGCCGTACATAAATTATATAGTTATAGGGTTGTTATTGTATTTAAGTTCTAAGTTTCTAAGCATGACATCTGTCATTAACTTTAAATCAAATTTAGGTTGCCAATCCCAATCTTTTTTAGCATCGGAATCATCTATACTCATTGGCCAAGAATTTGCAATATCTTGCCTAAAGTCTGGCTTGTATGTTATCTCAAAATTTGGGTGAATTTCTTTTATGGCTGTCGCTAATTGTTTTGGGTTAAAACTGCACCCAGCAATGTTATATGATGTTCTAACAGTTATTTTCTCCTTTGGAGCTTCCATTAGCTCTAATGTGGCTCTTATTGCATCATCCATATAAATCATAGGCAACATGGTTGATGCATTTAAAAAACATTCAAACTTCTGATTATTAACTGCTTTATGAAAAATATCTACAGCATAATCGGTTGTACCTCCACCTGGTAAAGATTGATATCCTATAACACCCGGATACCTCAAAGAACGAACATCCAATCCATATTTTTCATAATAATAATTTCCCCAGTTTTCTCCAGCAGCTTTACTAATTCCATAAACTGTTGTGGGTGTTAAATTAGAAGATTGTGGTGTATTTAATCGTTCTACATTATTGCCAAACACTGCAATAGAACTTGGGAAAAAGACTTTTTTGATATTGTATAATCTTGAAACTTCTAAAACATTAAAAAAGGTTTTCATGTTTATATCCCAAGTGTTTAAAGGGGCCTTCTCTCCATTTGCAGATAAAATTGCTGCAAGATGATATATTTGAGTGATTTTATACTTTAAAACAATCGCTTTTATCGCTTCAAAATTTGAAACATCAAGAACTTCAAATTGCCCATTAAAATCTCTATCATACCTCAAATCAGAGGCAATTACATTATCAACACCATATTTCTTTTGTAGCTTTTTTGTTAAAACAGTCCCTAATTGTCCGCTAGATCCAGTTATTAATATGATTTCTTGGCTCATTCTTATTAAAAATATTAAAAGAATAAAATTAAATAATTTGCTTATTTTACAATTAAAAAAGCTTTTAATAATAAAAAAATAAGTAATTTTATCTTTTATTTATCTATTCATAAGAAATATAATCTTTAAATAATATTCGTTAAACATAAAAAAAGAAAATTTATCTTCAAATGGAAAAGCTAGACGAAGTAGACCTTAAAATTTTAAGAATTCTACAAAAAGATTCAAAAAAAACAACTAAAGAAGTTGCAGAAATACTGAATCTAACTCCATCGCCAGTATATGAACGCATAAGAAGATTAGAAAAAAAAGGGTATATTAAAAAGTATGTAGCACTTTTAAATAAAAAACTTCTTAATATTCCCATAACCGCTATTTGTATGGTATCACTAAGATATCATAATGAAGGCTTTATTGATAAATTTGATAAGCAAATCAAAGCCTTAAAAGAAGTACAGGAATGCTACCATATGGCTGGGAAAGTTGACTTTTTTTTAAAAATTAATTTAGATAGCCTTGACGAATATCATGAGTTTGTTCGATTAAAATTATCGAAAATTGAAAACATTGGTGTTCTGGAAAGTTATTTCGTTTTAAAAGAAATTAAATCTACTACTGAATACTTTATATAATAAACAGATGAAAATTCTGCCTTTTTATAAGATTTAGCCTAAAATATCAGTGTGCAAAAACCGTTTATTCGGAATACTTAGCGCTTATTACATTAGCATTTGCCAATATAAATGTTCTCTATAGTTTTGATGTTATGGAGAAAATTTATTTTGAAAGTATAAATAGGCATTATTTAAGTTTGCTTATTTTTATTCCTATAGCTATACTGCTTCTTCTAACTAATGAAAACTTAGATTGGTACATATATCTTATAGTATTTATTCTAGCAGAAATAATAGGTTTATTTAGTCCTTTTATTTTCACAAACTATATTAGATACAACAAAGAAGCTATCTTTATAAGATTTAATAGCCTTAAGGGACATCACATTAAAATTAAAGATATAAAGAAAATTATTTTTATTAATTCATGCTTAATTATCCGATTATATTCTGGCAATAGTTTTGTTTTCAACACAAAAAATATTGGGGATCATAGCATAACAACTTTAGAGAATTTGTTTGAACGAATTATGCCTAAAGAAACAAAAGAGCATTATTGTCAGCAGATAATTTAATAATTACATTCTCCCTTTTTAAGATTCATTGAAGACTTTTTTTAGTAAAATACTAAAAAAAATGGTGCTTATAGACTCAACATTAAAACAGTTATTATTGTTTTTACCCATTTATTAGAATATAGTCTCCTTATATTACATTCTAGGTTGTTATTAAAGTATATAACCTTATGTTTGAATATCCATAACTTTAATAAGTAGGTTAAGTTTATGGTTGATTTGGGGCAAAAGGCGGACATCTGTTCGCCTTTTACATTTTACTTTGAGCTATTAAATGGTAGATTAATATTCTTTATTTTGAAGACTGAAATAAATCTCTTAAAAATATTCTTACAACTACTTATCGAAAACATTAAGAAGTTATCAAATTATATTTATACTTGACAAAAATAAAAAAGGCTTCTCAAATTTGAGAAGCCTTTTCCTTTACAGTGCGGGCGGGGAGACTCGAACTCCCACACCTCGCGGCACTAGATCCTAAGTCTAGCGTGTCTACCAATTCCACCACGCCCGCTAAAGGACTGCAAATATAAACAAGATTTTTAAATTGCAAACTTCTTTATCATTAAAAACATTCTTTTTTTATACTTTTGATAAGAACTTTACAAACACCATATGGATAACATACAATCATATATTAAAGCGCATAAACAACGCTTTTTAAACGAACTCGTGGAACTCCTAAAAATTCCATCAATAAGTGCAGATTCAGCATACAAAAATGATGTACTTAAAACTGCCGACAAAATAAAAATTAGTCTTGAAAATGCAGGATGCGATCACGTAGAAATCTGCGAAACTAAAGGATATCCTATTGTTTATGGCGAAAAAATAATTGACAAAAATTTACCAACAATTTTAGTTTATGGCCATTATGATGTACAACCACCAGATCCTTTAGATTTGTGGCATTCACCTCCTTTTGAACCCATAATTAAAACAACAAAACGCCATCCTGAAGGCGCAATTTTTGCTCGTGGAGCATGCGATGATAAAGGACAAATGTATATGCACGTTAAGGCATTAGAATTTATGACCTCTTCAAATCAATTGCCTTGTAATGTTAAATTTATGATTGAAGGTGAAGAAGAAGTAGGAAGCTCAAACCTTGCCATATTTGTAAAAGAAAACCAAGAAAAACTAAAAAATGATGTTATTCTAATTTCCGATACTGGTATGATAGCCAATGACACTCCTTCAATTACAACAGGCCTACGCGGATTGAGCTATGTGGAAGTGGAAGTCACTGGCCCTAACCGCGATTTACACTCTGGTTTATATGGTGGTGCTGTAGCAAATCCTATAAACATATTAACCAAAATGATTGCGTCACTTCATGATAAAAACAATCATATAACAATTCCTGGTTTTTACGATAAAGTAGAAGAGCTATCAAAAGAAGAGCGTGCAGAAATGGCTAAAGCTCCTTTCAGTTTAGAAAGCTACAAAAAAGCACTAGATATTGAAGCTGTTTATGGTGAAGCAGGTTACACCACAAACGAAAGAAATTCTATCCGCCCTACGCTAGATGTTAATGGTATTTGGGGAGGGTATATAGGCGAAGGTGCTAAAACCGTTATTGCTAGTAAAGCATACGCAAAAATATCGATGCGTTTGGTTCCACATCAAGATTGGGAAGAGATTACCCAATTATTCAAAATACATTTTGAAAGCATTGCTCCAGCTGGTGTTACTGTAAAAGTAAAACCACACCATGGTGGGCAAGGTTACGTAACCCCAATAAATAGCTTAGGGTATCAAGCGGCAAGTAAAGCATATCAAGACACTTTTGGAAAAACACCAATTCCGCAACGAAGTGGTGGCAGTATTCCTATTGTATCGTTATTTGAGCAAGAATTAAAAAGCAAAACTATTTTAATGGGCTTTGGGTTAGATAGCGACGCTATTCATTCTCCAAACGAGCATTTCGGAGTTTTCAATTATTTAAAAGGAATCGAAACTATTCCGTTGTTTTACAAGTATTTTACCGAATTATCTAAATAATATTTTGGGTGTTACCGCCATTTGCTTTTAAGTAGCAAAAGGCGGTCGCGCTTTTCACTATATCTTTTGCAAAAAAGCAAAAGGATGCCGTTGCAATCGCTAACACAACAAGCGTTAATAAATGAACAACCAACATAGCAAACACCTTCTTCTACTTTTATTGGCTACACTTTTTATAAGTACCTCTGGAGCTTTAGGTAAATATATAGATATGTCTATTCCTGTTATTATTTGGTGGCGTTCAATTATTGCTTCAGTTTTACTATTTACGTTTTGTCGTTATAAAAAAATTAGCCTCAAATTAAAATCAAAAAAAGAAATCATCCTCTTTATAATTAGTGGTGTTTTTTTAGCAGCTCATTGGATTACATATTTCTATGCTTTAAAGTTATCCAATGTAGCTATTGGTATGCTTTCATTATTTGTTTACCCCATACTAACAGCATTTTTAGAACCTTTATTTATAAAAGTAAAGTTCGATCCAATTTATATATTCCTTGGAATTATGGTACTAATAGGCATTTATATTTTAGCGCCAGAATTTAGTTTGGAAAGTGCTCACTTAAAAGGTGTTTTATTCGGTTTAGCTTCTGCACTCTTTTATGCTATTCGCAACATTATTTCAAAACAATTGGTAACCAATTACAATGGTACCGCAATCATGTTATATCAAATTGGTATCATTACCATTGTTTTATCACCTATGCTATTTTTTATGGATACATCTGGCATAGCTACACAATTCCCTTATATAATAATTCTAGCAGTAATTACTACTGCCATTGGCCACACTATGTTAGTTAATAGTTTAAACCATTTTACGGTAAGCACTGCCAGTATCATTAGTAGCACTCAACCCATTTTAGGAATTATTATAGCATTCATCTTCTTAAACGAAATACCAACATGGAATACTTTTTTTGGAGGCCTCATTATTCTTTCAACCGTAGTTATTGAAAGTATTCGGTCTAGAAAAAGCAGTTAACCACTACTTATTTATCAAATCGAGTACTGTCAAAATCTCATTTTTATTTTCAAAAAATATTTTTTTACTCTACATTTGTAGAATCAAAATATTTACTCTACATTTGTAGAAACAATTCTAACTCTGTAGAAAATGAAATTATCAAAAGCCGAAGAAGATTTAATGAATCATTTATGGAAACTCGAAAAAGCATTCATGAAAGATTTGCTTGAGGCTTATCCAGAACCAAAACCAGCCACCACAACCGTAGCAACGCTTTTAAAACGCATGAGTGACAAAGGTTTTATTGCATACAATTTATTCGGAAATTCAAGACAATACTACCCTTTGGTAAAAAAGAAAGATTATTTCTCCAAACACGTAAATGGTTTAATAAAAAATTTTTTCAACGATAGCGCATCACAGTTTGCATCATTTTTCACCAAGGAAACCAACCTTACAAAAGAAGAGTTGGAAGATTTAAAGGCCTTAATTGATAACGAAATTAAAAAGAAATAATTATGCTTTTGTTTGTATTAAAATCCAGTGCTTGTTTAGCTGTTTTTATGATATTCTATAAACTATGTTTAGAAAAAACTAGCGCACACACTTTTAAACGTTTTTATTTAATTGGGGTAATTTTAATTTCTATTAGCATACCGCTTATAACTTTTACAGAATATATCGAATTATCTAAAACAGATTTTGAGAATGCTCTACCTATTGAAGTAACAGATCAGAGCAAAACATTCTACGATCTTCTTCCAGTTATTTTATGGAGTATTTATGTCTTAGGCCTAATAATATTTTTATTTAGATTCTTTAAAAACATATACAGATTATTTCAAAAAATAAAAACAAATCCAAAACTCAAAAGCGAAAACTTTATCAATGTTTTATTGAACGATTTAATTATTCCGCATACTTTTTTAAATTATATTTTTCTAAACAAGACTAAATATGAAAACAAATTAATTCCCGACGAAGTATTGTTGCACGAACAAATTCATGCAAAACAAAAGCATGCTTTAGATATATTGTTTGTTGAATTATTTCAAATATTATTTTGGTTTAATCCTTTGCTTTATTTCATAAAAAAAGACATTAAGCTTAATCATGAATTCTTAGCAGATCATGCCGTTTTAAAGCAAGGTATAGACTCATCAACTTACCAAAAAACATTGCTCACATTCTCGTCTCCCAATAGCTTTCGAGATAATCAAAATCAACAAATAGTAAATGCCATCAATTATTCATTAATCAAAAAACGATTTACAGTTATGAAAACAAAAACGTCAAAAACAATTATTTGGCTTAGAAGCCTCATTATTTTACCCTTATTAGCAATTCTAATTTATAGCTTTAGCAATAAAGCTATAATTGAAACTGAAAACACAACAGAACAATCTGTATATCAAAAAAAAGCAACTCAAAAAGAAATTGCAGAATACAATAGATTGGCAAAAAAATACAATAATCCTCAAGGTAGAGTTATTATAAAAAACAAGGAAGTTGAACGCTTAAATTACATTTATAGGGTTATGACTGTAGAACAAAGAAAAAAAGCTGAGCCATTTCCAGTATTCCCACCTCCACCTCCAGTTCCAGGTGAGCCATCTAAATTAAGAGGAGTTGTTGAAGTTCCAGCTCCAGAACCAACACCTGTAAAAGTTGTAGAAGTAAGAGAAGTTCCTGCACCTGTAGAAGTAAGGGAAGTTGTTGAAGTTCCACCACCGCCACCGCCTCCAAAAAGCCCTTTAGAACACGTAAAAGATATGGCAAAAAAAGGAGCTAAGTTTTACTATAATAAAAAGGAAATATCTTCAAAAAAGGCCATAAGTATCTTAACTAAAAACAAGAACATTAGCATTACTACAAATCATTCAAATGATAACGATTATGTTGTTCAGCTTTCAACAAAACCCATAGTTATTAAAGAAGATTAAATTAATTAAAATTAAGCCTAAAATAATCTTTAGGCTTTTTTTAGCTCTATAATGTAACAAAATGTCAGTTTCAGCGTTCTAATAAGCAATCAATCAAAATCAATCACACCATGTTAAAACGCTTTTTTATTATCTGCTCCGGTTCAGATACGGACATTTTGGAAACATGTTCTGTTGGTGAACAAAATAAATACGCAGGAATTGGCGCTACTGTTTTCTTTACAGCCGTTATGGCCTTTATCGCATCTAGTTATGCGCTTTACACAGTTTTCGACAATCTTTATACAGCTATATTTTTTGGCTTAATTTGGGGCTTACTCATTTTTAACTTAGACCGTTATATTGTTTCAACAATTAAAAAAACAGGCAATGTTATTGATGAACTTATACAGGCGTCTCCTCGAATAATACTAGCAATAATTATAGCCATAGTAATCTCAAAACCTTTAGAATTAAAAATATTTGAGAAAGAAATTAATCAAGTGTTGCTAGAACAGAAGAATGATTTAACATTAGCTAACCAACAACAAATTGCTGAGCAATTCAATCCAAACATTGCTTCACTTCAAGGTGAAATAAAAGGCTTACAAAATGAAATAGACACCAAAGAAACTGAGGTAAATGCACTATACGACACTTACATTGCAGAAGCTGAAGGAACTGCTGGTACAAAATTGCTAGGCAAAGGACCTGTTTATAAAGAAAAAAGAGAAAAGCACGATGCATTATTAGCTGAATTACAACTGCTAAAGAAAGAAAACAAAGCTAAAATTGCAACTGCTGAAAATAAAATAGCAGAACTTAAAGGTGATTATGAGACTCAGGTTGTAAACACACAGCCCATAATTAGTAATTTTGATGGTTTGATGGCTCGGGTTAATGCTTTAGGAAAACTTCCTTGGTTGCCATCATTTTTTATATTCTTATTGTTTTTAGCTATTGAAACATCTCCAATTTTGGCCAAATTATTATCGCCAAAAGGAGCATATGATTTTAAACTTGAAGATCAAGAAACTGCTATAAAAACAACAGTACTCCAAAATACAAATCAAAGAGAAGTCTTGTTAAAAACAGATTATGCCATTAACGATCGCATTTATAGTGATATAGAAAATGAAGAAGAATTGTATACTTACAAGCGCAAAAAAGCGAGGGAACTTATGCAACTTCAAGCTGATGCCTTTTATAAGCATCAAAAAAACGCGTTGTAATGTTTGTTTTTACGCTGCAAAATCAGATTTAAAATGCTCATATAAATCTTTGCATCCTAAACCAATTATAGACATTTTCTTATTTTTAGATATAGCCTCATAATGCAACTCTGCTAAAGCATTTACGCCATATTTATCCATCCACTCAATGTTTTCAATGCTAATAGTAAGTGCGCCTACTTTATCAAAAATATTATTAAATTCATTCTTAAATACGCCCAAGCTACGCTTACTAAGAATGCCTTTCATTTTAAAAAAATTGTTGTAGCTTGAAATCTCTAATTCCATAATATAAGATATTTGTAATGGTTAAACAATAAATTTGAGGGAGACTAATTAATTGATTTTCATATAAATGTATAAACACAAAAAGGGTTTTACATTATTTTATCGATAAATAGATTTTAACTCTAGATAAAAAAATAATAAATGCAAAATTAATCGATGAGCAACCACATTTAAAATAAGATTTTGCTATTTTTACTTTTGCTAAAACATATAATATTTATTATGAAGCACCTTATTTTAATACTATTTATAACAACTTTTTTTTATGGCAATGCTCAATCTACTGAGAATGAAGATAAAAAAGCTATTCAAAGTGTTTTAAAAGCGCAAAGAATTGCTTGGTCTAAAAACAATATTGAAAAGTTTATGGAAGGCTATTGGAAAAGCGACTCGCTTAAATTTTATGGCAGTAATGGTGTTACTTATGGGTGGCAGAATACTTTAGAGCGCTATAAAAAAAGTTATCCAACCGAAGACCACACAGGTAAATTAAGCTTTAAAATTAACGATATTTCTAAAATTAGCGAGGGAGCTTACTTTGTTTTAGGTGAATATCATTTAAAACGTGTAGTTGGAAACGCCGATGGGATTTTCATGATTATTTTCAAAAAAATTAATGGTGAGTGGAAAATTATTGCTGATACATCTAGTTAAGTTATGCAACCAATTGTCAGAAAAGCTACTTTAAATGATGTCCCTATTTTATTAGAGTTTGAACAAGGACTTATTGAAGCCGAACGACCAATGGATATTACCATTAAGGAAGGAAAAATAAGTTATTATGATGTTACAGAGTTTATAAAAAATAAGGATTCAGAATTATTTGTCGTTGAATTAAATAATGAAATAGTTGCTTCTGGTTACGCAAAAATAAAAGAAGACAGACATTATTTAAAGCACGACAAGCAAGGGTATTTAGGTTTTATGTTTGTACCAAAAAAACATAGGGGGAATGGTTATAACAAGCTAGTAATGCAGGCTCTTTTAGAATGGTGCCAAACTAAAGAAATAACCGAAATTAGATTAGATGTTTATGAGGATAACCCATCTGCTATTAGAGCATATGAAAAAGTTGGTTTTAAAAAGCATATGATAAGTATGCGACTAGATATTGAAAACTTAGATTTATAATAACTTATGTATTATTCTTTTAAAGGAAAGACTTCTATATTATCACCCAACCATTCACTTAACTTGTTGTATATTTTTTGCTGATCTTTTTCAGAAAAGTGCTTTATTCTAGTTCCGTGATGTCCGTCTTCTAAAACCATCTTTAAAGCATCTAGATCTGGTGCAGGTGTTGGCGCACATGCTCCCCACGGATCGTAAGCACCGTATATATATAAAATATTATTCCCTTTATTTTCGGCATAATCTCTAACTTTTTTAATATACTCGGGGTTATATGTTAAATCTACATCAGTTGGAGCAAACCGCAAATTTGAAGGCGATTTAACTACTTTAAGTAAATCCTTTACAGGCTCTAAATCAAAACCATAATATCCTAATTCCCTCATATGCTGATAAAACGATGGTAAGTATTTAGTATAACCTTCATCACTATAAAAATCTATACCAACTGTTTTATGCATATATTTTACCAAATCACCAATTGGTGCATCTTTGCTAGGTATTTCCTCGCACTTATCTCCTCGCCATTGCCAAAAAGAAAAAGGAAATTCTAGTACAGTATATTCTAAAGCTTCTTCATAAGGAACCTCAGTAAATGTCATCTTATTTTCATTGGCTATTTCTTTAAAAATTTCAAGCGCTTTGTCTTTATTTTTTAGTACTGTTCTTTGAAGTTCCTTTATTTTATTTCTACATTCAATAGTTCCAACCGTATTAATTAAATTATTTGTACGTTGGTCTTCCAAACCATTTATCATAGGCGCTACATAAGGCACAGACACGTCAATATCGCTAGGGTATTTAGACTTATAAATTAAAGTGGTTTCTCCTCCTTTGCTTATTCCTGTAGAAATCCATTTGTTTTTATAAAGCAGTTTCAATTTATTAATTAATGCATGATAATCTTCAACTGCCTGATCGTTAGTTAAGTATTCCCACGGAATTGCTTCTGGTCTAGACTTACCATAAAATCGATACTCAACCATAACTTGGTTAGACTGTAAAACCTTACTCAATTCATAAGTTTTATGTTTGGCACTATACCCTTCGGTTACCAAAACTGTAGGCTTTAAATAATCTGTATGAGATATGTATACATAGTGATTAAAACTCCCTGCTTCAATATTGCTGTGATCCAAAGGTTGTTTTAAAATAAGTTGATACGCTTTTTTAAAATGATCTTCTACCTTTACTGGACTTATCTCTGCAGTAGGAAATAATACTTTTAACTGCTCTTCAAAAGTTAAAGCATCAAAATTTACTTTGGACTCTTTACAAGAATATATACTAATGCTTACTAAAAATAAGACTAATATTTTTTTAATAGAATTCATTTGTGATCATTTTAAGTTTTAAAGATAAGCTTTCAAAAAAAATGACATCTGTATTATATTATCCATATTAAGTATCATTTTAGTTTATTCGTAAATAATATTGAATTAAAAATAATGATTTTGTTACATTTAACTCATGGAAAAGATTTTACAAATAGATGATGCCTTTATTGAAAATAATACTGTGTTTTCTGAATTAATTCAAGAACTAAAGCATGGATTTTCTAACAATAAAACAATCATCCCAATGCGGCATCATCATGACTTTCCAAACCCAGAAGTTAATGCTGATTCTACATTATTATTAATGCCTGCTTGGAATCCAAATAAAGATGCTGGCGTAAAAATAGTTACCGTAAGTCCTGAAAACAGACAATTTAATTTACCTTCAATACAAGGTACATATATATATTTTGATGCCGTAAAAGGAACTATAAAAGCCATTTTAGAAGCAAAAAGCTTAACTGTTAAGCGTACAGCTTCAGCATCTGCTCTAGCTTCAGCATATTTATCTCGAAAAGACTCAAGCTCAATGTTAATGGTTGGTACTGGAGCATTATCAATTAATCTCATCAAAGCACATGCATCAGTAAGGTCTTTAAAAAATGTATTTATATGGGGGCGTAGTTTTGAAAAAGCACAAGGCATAGCTTCGGCATTAAAAAATGAGAGTTTTAGTATTAAAGCTATTAAAACAATTAAAGAAAAAATATCAGATGTCGATATCATTTCATGTGCAACATTATCTAAAACACCTCTAGTTTTTGGCAAATATTTAAAAGCAGGGCAACATATTGATTTGGTTGGGGCTTACAAAAAAGATATGAGAGAAGCAGACGATGAAACCATTGTTAAAGCCTCTGTTTTTGTAGATACGTTTCAAGGCGGATTAAAAGAAAGCGGGGATATTGTTATTCCAATTGAAAAAAACATTCTTAAAAAAGAGCATATCAAAGCCGATTTATTTCAGCTTTGTGCAAATAAACAAAAAGGACGAACTTTTGAGAAAGAAATTACAGTATTTAAATCGGTAGGTCATGCACTCGAAGATTTAGTTGCAGCTGGATATTATTTTAAAAAATTTAAAAATGAATAATACATATCAAAATATACTTAATAAAACCCATTTTGAACCATCAAAAGATTGGTTGCAAATTAAAACAATTGATATGCATACTGGCGGTGAGCCTTTAAGAGTTATTGTTGATGGCTTTCCGAAATTAAAAGGTAATTCTGTTTTAGAGTACCGTAGATATTGCAAAGAAAATTTTGACTTTTTACGTACTACATTAATGTTTGAACCCCGTGGTCATGCCGACATGTATGGTTGTATTTTATTACCTCCAAATGATGATGAAGGTGATTTTGGAATTATTTTTTTACATAACGAGGGATATTCAACCATGTGTGGCCATGCCATTATTGCTATTTCTACTTTGGCTATTGAAATGCAATGGGTAGATGTAAAAGAAGGAGACAATATAATCAAAATTGATGCGCCTTGTGGAAGAATCACCTCTTTCGCTCATGTTGAAAACGGAAAAGTAACCGGAGTAAGGTTTCATTGTGTGCCAAGTTTTGTGATTGGACTAGACAGAGCCGTTAATGTTAAAGGGTTAGGGAAAGTAATCTACGATCTTGCTTATGGGGGCGGTTTCTACGCTTATGTTGACATGGCTAAAAACGACTTTAATTTTAATTTGACCCCTGAAAGTTACAGAAGTTTGATTCAGTCCGGAATGGACATCAAACATGCTGTTATGGAAACTGATAAGGAAATTACACACCCTTATGAAGAAGAGCTCAGTTATTTATACGGAACAATATTTATTGATAACAATAAGCAAATCTCTGGCAATGACAGTCGTAATGTTTGCATTTTTGCAGAAGGCGAGGTAGACCGATGCCCTACAGGTTCTGGTGTATCTGGAAGAATGGCCATACACAAAACTAGAGGAGACATTGATTTTGGAGAAATCATGACTATTGAAAGTATTACAGGTTCTGTTTTTAAAGGATCTGTTGTTTCTGAAGAAAATTACGGTCCATTTAAAGCCGTAATTCCTCAAGTTGAAGGCACTGCTTATATTACTGGCATGCAAACTTTTGTAATTGACCCTAATGACCCAATGAAAGACGGATTTATTTTAAGATAGATAAGTTACTATAATCCAAATGGGTTTTCTATACTATACATGGGCTTAGTAAACCATTTTGGACCATTTTCGGTCATGTAAATATGGTCTTCATGACGAACCCCAAATTCATTTGGCACACAAATCATAGGCTCGTTGCTAAAGCACATTCCAGGTTCTAAAACTGTTTCATCTCCTTTAACAATATATGGGTATTCATGAATATCTAAACCAATACCATGGCCTGTTCTGTGTGGTAACCCAGGAAGCTTATAATCTGACCCAAGACCGTGAGACTCTAACACTTTTCTAGATGCCAAATCAATTGTAGCGCATGTATTCCCTAACCTAGCGGCATCAAAAGCTGCTTGTTGAGTTTCCTTTTCTATATTCCAAATACGTCGTTGTAAATCATTTGCTTCTCCAAAAACATAAGTTCGTGTAATATCAGATATGTAATCATGCAATACACAGCCTGTATCGATAAGAACCATATCATTCATTTCTAAATTCTTTGGTTTACTTACACCATGTGGAAACGAAGAATCTACACCAAATAATACAATACAAAAATAAGACCCCGAAGTGGCGCCAAATCGTTTATGAGCTTCATTAATAAAATCTACAACTTGATTAGCAGTAATGCCAACTTTTAAAATTCTTGCTGCCGCTTTTTGAACTTCTAAAGTAATATCCATTGCATGCTGCATAATGGCAATTTCTGCATCAGACTTAATCATCCTACAACCTGAAATAACTGGTTTTGCATTAACTAAGGTATATACAGGTGAGGCTTTTAAAATACCTTCTGATATAAAAAATGGGGTAGTTTCATCAATTAAAATTTCACCATTTGCTACACCATTATCTTTAAGTGTTTGATTAAATAATTGAAAAGGGCTTTCGTGTTCTTCCCAACAATGAACTTCTCCATTAATAATCATAAAATCTAAAATGGTTCCTTTTTCAAATTGAGGTGCGATATAATGAACTTCTCCATTTGGAAACAATAAGGCTCCAACCATTCGCTCGCTAGAATTCCAATGAGTTCCTGTAAAATAGTACAAATTAGTTCCTGAATGCAAATACAAAGCTTGAGCATTTTTAGCTTTCATTAAACGGCAAGCCTTTTTAATGCGATTCTGAAATTCTTCTTTTTGAATGGGCTTTACTAAATGTGCTTTGGGTTTAATAGCATTTAATTCTGCTTCAATTGTCGACCCTCCAATTCCAATCATACTTTTTTAATTATTCATTAGTGCTTCAATATCTTCAATTTCGATCGGCATAGCTTCGGTTAAGTTTATATTCCCATCTTTAGTAATAAGATAGTCGTTTTCCAAACGACAGCCTATACCTTCTTCTGGAATATAAATTCCTGGTTCGCAGGTTAAAACCATTCCTACTTCAAATGGACGAGAATACAAGCCTACATCATGTACATCTAAACCAATATGGTGTGCTGTACCATGCATAAAATATTTCTTATACAGAGGTTTTTCTGGATCTTGTTTTAAAACTTCATCAGCATTTAATAAGCCTAACTTTATCAATTCTGCTTCAATTAAAGCTGCCATGTGTTGCTCATAATCAGACGATATCATTTCTGGTTTTAAAAGTTTACTCCCTTCTTTTAAACAATACAAAACAGAACTATATACTTCTTTTTGTCTATCTGAAAATTTTCCGTTTACAGGAAAACATCGTGTTGTATCACTATTATAATTGGCATAACAAACACCAAAATCCATTAAAACCATTTCATCATTTTTACAAACTGCATCATTTGTATTATAGTGTAGTGCGCAAGCATTTTTTCCTGAAGCTACAATAGGTTGAAAAGCATGACGAACGGCTCCGGATTTTATTAAATTATAAGTCAATTCTGCTTCTAACTCATATTCTTTGATATTAGGCTTGCACGTTTTTAAAACACGTTTAAACGATTCAATACTAATATTAGCTGCCTTTTGAATTAATTTAATTTCTTCCTCAGATTTAATTTGCCTTAACGCTCTAGTTATTTTAGCTGCTCGAAAATATTGGTGTAAAGGATATTTCTCTTTACACCACTTAATCATTCTATCTTGTTGTGTTTCTTGGCTTTTTGTTACACGTTTTAAATGTTCGTTATGTCCTAAATAAAAACCTTCAGCTTCAAAAGCCATGTATTGCAAAACCATTTCGAAATCTTGAATCCATTCTACACGTTTAATTCCTGAGATTTCACTCGCTTGCTTTTTTGTTAGCTTTTCGCCGTCCCATATTTTAATATGCTCATTCGTTTCTTTTATAAATAAAATCTCTCGATTTTCCTTTTTATAAGCGTCTGGACATAAAACCAATAGTGTTTCCTCTTGGTCAATTCCAGATAGGTAAAACAAATCATTATTTTGAGTAAAACCCATTACATCATCAGCATTATTGTGTTTTACATCATTTGATGTTAAAACTGCAATGGTATTTTCACTCATTTTCGAACAGAAATTAGCTCTGTTTTTTATGAATAATGTATTAGAAATTTTATCATACCTCATAATTAAAAAGCTCTATCTGGGTGGTAACTAGTTATATCTAAAGAGGTTTTTTGTTCAGAAATAATTTCAGAAACCAATTTCCCTGTAGCTGTTGCCATTGTCCAGCCCATCATAGCATGGCCAGTAGCAATAGTTAAATTTTCACATTTATTAGATTTACCAATATACGGCAATCCGTCTGGAGATACTGGACGCAAACCAGAGGCAGCTCCATTTTTTTCTTCCTGCGTTAATTCAATACTTGGATAATATTTTTTTGTAGCATTAGCTATCGCCTCAACTCTTACCCTATTAATATTATGATTTATGCCTGCTATCTCCATTGTACCTGCAAAGCGAGTAAACCCATTCATTGGAGTAACAGCAACTTTCGCTTCCGATAAAATTGCCGGAATAGAAATTCCTGTTTCTTTTTCTGAGTTAATTCTGTATCCTTTTCCTGCTTGAATCAATAATTTTAGTTCTAACTTTTTACTTAATATAGAACTCCAAGAGCCTGCAGCTAAAACAAATTCGTCTGCTTTTAACGTTTGCTTGTTAGTCTTAATTCCTGAAATTTTTTGATTTTCAACTTCTAAGTCCTCAACCTTTTCATTGGTGTAAAAAACAACGCCTTCTCTTTTTAAATGTGTTTTCATGTCGCTCATAAACTCATGCGGTGTAGTATGAGAATCACATTTATAATAAGTTCCTCCTTTTACATTTATATCTACATTTGGTTCTAATTGTTTTAAAGCGTCAATACTAATTTCTTCTACATCTAAGCCTTTTTGTTTTGCTAAATGAGCCGTTTTTATTTCTTCATCTAACATTTTATTGGTTTGACATAACATGAGTAAACCTTTTTTCTCGTAATGAAAAGTAAAGTTTTCATCGCGTTTTATATCATCATATAAATCTTGGCTTAAAAGCGAAATGTTTTTAATTCCAGGAATGGCCTTATTTACATGTTTTATATTACATGATTTGTTAAAGGCAAGAGTCCATTTAAAAAAATCTAAATCTAACCGCGGTTTAATATAAAGAGGGCTTGATTTATCAAACATCCATTTTATTCCTTTTTTCATAACACCTGGAGCAGATAAAGGAATAATATGACTTGGAGATAAATAGCCTGCATTGACATATGATGCTCCAGAATCAAGATTCGACTGATCGACGATAGTAACTTGATGTCCTTCTTTTTGAAGATAATATGCAGAGCATAAACCAATAATTCCGCCACCAATAACTACAATATTTTTACCCATTTTAATAAAAAATCAAATTACTTGAAAACCATATGCATATGGATCATCATCATCTATTGTAATTGTATTATGTCCATATATTCTTGCCCAACCTTTTATACTTGGAATTACTGCAGGTTTTCCGTCTAAAAATACTTCTTTTTCAACACAACCAATAAATTTACTTCCAATAAAACTTTCATGAATAAAGTCTTCTCCTTTTTTAAGTTTCCCTTTTGCATGCAGTTGTGCAATTCTTGCCGATGTTCCTGTTCCACATGGTGATCGATCTATAGCTTTATCGCCATAAAAAACAGCATTTCTTCCAGAAGATTTTGGGTCAATTGGGTTTCCTGTCCACAGCATATGTGTAACATCTTTAATCGTTTCATTTTCTGGATGAATAAATTTATTTGGATATTTTTCGTTGATTCTATCTCTCACTACTTGAGAGTATTGAATAATTTTTGAAGCTGTAAAATCGTGAATTCCAGAAAAGTTTTTTTGAGGATCTACTATGGCATAGTAATTCCCACCATAAGCAACATCAAAAGTGATTTCTCCTAATTCTGGACAATCAACTGTTAAGTTTTCTGCAGCTAAATAACTTTTTACATTAGTTAGTTTAACCCAATCTACCTTTTTACCTGTTTGTCCATATTCAATCTGAACCAAACCAGCTGGTGCTTCCATTCTAATTTTTCCAGGGGCTTTGGGTATAACCAACCCTTCTTCAATAGCTATTGTGATTGTTCCAATTGTACCGTGTCCGCACATTGGTAAACATCCTGAAGTTTCAATAAATAGAATTGCAAAATCATTTTCAGGATTATGCGGTGGAAATAAAATGGAGCCACTCATCATATCATGCCCGCGTGGTTCATACATTAACCCTTTTCTAATCCAATCGTATTCTTTTAAAAAATGCTGACGTTTTTCGCTCATGGTATTCCCAACTAAACGTGGGCCTCCACTTTTTACGACTCTTACAGGGTTTCCGCAAGTATGAGCATCTATACATACAAAAGTATTACTTGCCATTTAAATTAATTTTTTTAGTAAATAGTTTAAAACTTAAAGGGTGCTATAAAATGCACCCAATAAGCCTCTATTTGAGTTAGTCAAACTCTTATTAATTGTTCTTTACTTTATATTTTATTTACACTTTTATTCCCATTAACCAATCTTGAAATGCCTAGTGGGTTTTCGTTTTTTAATTCGTCTGGCAACAATTCATTTGGCCAAGATTGAAAACTAAACGGTCGAACCCATCGCTTAATAGAATCTACTCCTACTGCTGTAAAGCGGCTATCAGAAGATGCAGGGTAAGGTCCTCCATGAAGCATAGATGGGCAAACCTCAACACCAGTTGGAACGCCATTGAAAATTATGCGCCCTACTCTATTTTGCAGTGCATCAACAATATTAGAACTATTAATCAACTCGTCTTCATCAGCAATTATTGTTCCCGTTAATTGTCCTTCTAAATTATTAATTACTTCTTCTAATTGTGCTTCGTTTTCGCATTCAACCAGCATTGAAAATGGTCCAAAAACCTCATTATGCAACGTTGGGTTTTCTAAAAATGTTGCCCCCTTAACTTTAGAAACTGTTTGCCTAGCATAATTACTTTCCACATCAGAATTATAATCTGCTAAAATATTTACTTCAGATTGTTCCAAAGCTGTCGCCTTATTATTTTCGTATGATCCATAAATATTTGGGTGCAGCATACATGAAGGTTCTATTTTAACAATCTCTTCTGATAAAACATTTGCAAACGTTGTTAAGCCTTCTCCTTTAATTCCCAATAACAATCCTGGGTTTGTACAAAATTGTCCAGATCCTAAAGTAATTGACCCTGCGTAGGTTTTTGCCCAATCTGCCGCTTTGTTATTTAATGCATTTGGCAACATTATCACTGGGTTAACACTTCCCATTTCTGCAAATACTGGAATAGGTTCTTCTCGTTTTGTTGCTAAATCAAATAAAGCTCTACCGCCTTTAATGCTTCCTGTAAATCCTACTGCTTTTACTTTTGGATGTTTTACCAATTCTTGCCCAACTTCTATCCCACTACTATTCAAATTTGAAAAAACGCCATTTGGCATACCCGTTTTTTCAGCTGCTTTAATTACTGCTGAGGCTACCAATTCGCCAGTTCCTGCATGCATTGGATGTGATTTAACAATTACTGGACAGCCTGCTGCTAATGCTGAAGCTGTATCTCCTCCGGCCGTTGAAAATGCTAATGGAAAATTTGATGCTCCAAAAACTACAACTGGGCCTAATGCCACATTCATTTTTCTTAAATCTGTTTTTGGAATAGGTTGTCTATCTGGTTGTGCCGTATCTATTGATGCATCTACCCAGTTTCCTTCTGTAATATGATTTGCAAAAGCACGTAATTGGCCAATTGTTCTACCACGTTCGCCCATGGCTCTTCCATTTGGCAATCCGCTTTCAGAAGAATACACCTGTAATAGCTCATCGCCTAATGCTTCTATCTCATCTGCAATGGTATTTAAAAACAGTGCTTTTTCTTTGCCCGATTTTTTTGAGTATTCTTTAAATGCCTTAGCTGCTAAATTTGCCGTTGTGTTTATTTCATCAGAGGTGGCTTCAACAAATACATTATCATTTTCAATATTTAATTGTGGGTTAAATGTTTTATATGATTTGTTTCCTTTTGCTGAAAGTTGATTTCCGATGTAATTTTTTCCTGTTATCATTCTTTATTTAATCTTTTTAAATGCGCTTCAATATCTACTGGTTTATGAACTATTTTAGTTGACACTGGATATTTTTCTAATAAGTTTTTAGGGCGTATTGGTCGTTTTTCAAAGTCTCCTCCACAGTTTGGACATACTTCTTGCAATATGTTTTCTACACAGTCTTTACAAAAGGTACATTCAAATGTACAAATCATTGCCTCTTGAGAATCAAATGACAATGATTTGTTACAGTTTTCGCATGTTGGTCTTATCTCTAACATACATATTTTAGATTCTGTACTAATTTAGTATTAATATCTAACTCTAGCAACGGCAAAAACCAATGATAAATTTCGATAGCTTCTTGAATTCTACCTGCATTTACCAAATTGTTAATTGCTACTGTTTCTGTAGGAAATGCACAAACCAATCCATCTGCTCCCAATAATGTACTTTCTAAAGCCAATGTATCTACTCCACATAAGATTGCAAAACGATCTCCAAAACGATTTTTCATTCTTGTAATATTTGAAAGGCTTAACCTATTAAGTCCAAAATTTCAAGTCTTTCTTTTGCCAGAATATATCTTGCACGGACATCATCAATTTGCTGTTGAGTTAATTTCTTCCCAAAGGTACGAAGCCCTCCAGCAACATCATTATGATGAATTCCCATAGCAAGTTTAAGATATTCCATAAGCAACGGCTGAGCATCCAGATACGATAATGAATTTAAAGCCTGAGAAATTTTGTTTGCCTCTGCCCATTCTCCATTTAAAACATACTCCTGCATAGTAACACTTGCTTTTGGGAAGATACAACCAACACCTGTAATTCCACCACATGCACCTGCAAGTCCTGCATGTACAGTGACTGTGTCTACTCCTGCCAAAATTTTTGAATCTTTGTTCTCTAACACCAAGGTTTCAATAATTGAAACATCTATAGTCGATATTTTAAGAGCAGTTACCTTAGGAAGAACAGAGAGTCTTTTAAGAAGATCTGTTGACAGCGCATGATAACCAGCTGCATCAGGATTATTATAAGGCATAATTGTAACGCCTACATCTTTTGCAGTTTCTTCAGAAAGTGCATAGTACTCATACATTTCTTTTTCAGAAGGAACCGCCTTAGTTTTTGGTGGCATGACCATGACTGTATCAACTCCAACTGTTGCAAGTCCTTCAACGATTTTGGCAAGTTCTTCCTTAGTTTCTGCTGCTGCTCCACTAATCAACGGGACATTGTATTCTTTAGCAACCTCAGAAAGGGATTTAAGTAAGGAAAGACGCTGTTTGGTGCTCAGGTAGCTATTCTCACCCAGAGTTCCAGAACCGACAAGTCCGCTCATTCTGCTTCCGCCCTTTCCTTGAACTTTTAAAATACCTGCAGCCTGTTTTTGTGTTGCATCAAGGTCAATTTCAAGAGCGCCAGATTTTGACTCTTTCAACCATGTAAACACGGCTGGCATTACGCCATTCCATTTTAAACTCATTGTTTGATAATTTATTTTTTAGCAAAATTATAGTTTGTTTGGCTTGCTTAATAATGCCTGTTTATCCAAAATAAATACTATATTATCCAAATACGAAATTTTAACAATTAATTAGAGTATTATTTATGTATTTTTGAATGAGATGTGTTTATTGAGGCGCTGAAACAAATTTAATACAAGTGAAAGTTTTACCATTTAAAATACCAAAACCTGAAGATGATGCTTTTGTTTTTCAGGTAGATTATGCAAATACCTTTTACGACAAACTGCATCAACATGAAGAAATTCAAATAAGTTATATTGTTGAAGGTGAAGGCACTTTAATTGTTGGAGACACCATAAATTATTATACCAAAGATGATGTTTTGATTATTGGAAGTAATATTCCTCATGTATTTAAAACTGATGTGGAAGCTTCAAAAAAATCGCATATGCTCACCTTGTTTTTCACCAATCAGTCTTTTGGACCTTACTTTTTTGGGCTTGAAGAATTAAAAGAATTAGCACCATTTTTTAAACGTGCTAAACATGGTTTTAAAGTAACTTCAAAACAAAAAGTAATTAAAGATTTGTTTTTTGAAGTTGAAAACTCATCTAAACTAAACCGATTCATTACGCTTCTTCAACTTTTAAAAATCACATCAAAATGTAATTACAAAAGTTTATCTTCTTTTATTTATGATAAAAAATACTCTGACAATGAAGGTAATAGAATGCGTAATGTGTTTGAATACACTATGAATAATTTTGAAAAGGAGATTACATTAGATACTATCGCTGAAGTTGCAAACATGACTAAAAATGCGTTTTGCAAATACTTTAAAAAGCGTACTAATAAAACTTATGTTCAGTTTTTAAATGAACTACGATTAGAATATGCTAGTAAACTTTTACTATCAAACGAAGATTTATCAATTTCTGAAGTTGCAGAAAAATCTGGTTTTAATAATATGTCTAACTTTAACAGACAGTTTAAGGTTGTAAAAAACACTAGTCCTTCTTTATTTAAAAAGAATAATCGTTATACGAAAGTTCTATAAGCAAAGGTTCCATTAAGTTTATTTTGCTAAAAGTTATGCTGCTATTTGTTGGCTTATATTATATGTTGAAATAATTGTAATATCATCCGTTGCTATTACCTGACCTTCTTCAATAATATTAGCAAAAACTGATAAGATTGTATAAGAGAACCAAATATTAACCAACATTAAAGGTATTTGCAAGGCATCTTTTATTCCTAATTTTGAATCATCTACATGTACCCATCTATCCAAAGGTTGCTCATACATACAATTCATTATGTTTTTTGAACCAAAGTGTTTTTTTAGCCTTAAAAATATTTCTACATCAAATAACCACCTTGTTAAAAATGAATTGTCATACGCAACTGGAATAATATTTCGTTTAAAAACTTTTGCACCGCATTGAGTATCTTCAATTGGTAAACCTAAAATTAAATAAACTATCATTTTCACCATTTTAGAAAAAACATTTCTAAACAAGTTTCTTTCAATTTGCCCTTCACCTTTTCCTCTTGAGCCATATACTAAAGATAACTTATCATTGTTATGCAATGTATCTACCAACTTTTTAAAGTCTTTAAAATCGGTAGATAAGTCTGCATCAATAAAACCTATGTAGTCAATATCTTGTCTATTATAAAGATAGCGCGCACCAGATCTTACAGCTGCTGCTTTACCTGCATTCTTTTTCACATCTACAATACTTATTTTATTTTGAGCTTGCTCTTGAATGTCTTGTAATACCTTTAATGTATTATCTTTACTTCCATCATTAACAAAACATAAATGGTATTTGTTATGTGATTGAATAAATTTAATAAAAGCTTTAGTATCCAATCTTTTTTCTTCGTTATAACACGGTATAATAATTCCAGTTTTCATAGTAAACTTGTTTTGATTTATGTCTCAAAAGTATCAGCGATTGACGTCTTTTTTGGGTGTAAATCGTTGGCTGGAATGGTTGTGTAGATGAATGAAAACTTTACTTCGATAAATACCACTCGTCGAAACAAAACTTTGTTATATCTTTAATTCGTAGAAAAGAGCTTACATTTTTCAATGAAAGAAAAGTCAAATAAATATTTAATTGTTGCTATACTTATAGGATTAGCATTTCATGGAACTTCTATATTTTTTACTTTAGAAGAAACATACGATGCCCTGATTCATTTGTTTTTTGCAGATCATTATGCCAATAGTTGGTTTGAGCCTTGGAATTATAAATGGTATACAGGGTTTACGGTAATGAGCTATCCGCCATTAGTGCATCAAGCTATTGCTGCATTTTCTTTTATTGGAGGTTTAAAGTTTGGGTTATTTACTATAGCTATAATTAGTGTAATATTATTTATAACTGGAGTTTATCGATTTTCTTTATTAATCACTTCAAATAAAGCTGTTGCAGGTTACGCAGCAATTTTATCTGTATTTTCTTCTTCCTTTGTAGAGACTTTACACTTATTTGGGCAATTACCAAGTATTATTGGTATATCTATTTTAATGCATGCCTTACCAGAAATTTATTTGTGGTTAAAAACGGGAAAATATCGATTTCTATTTACTTCATTATCCCTAATAGCTGTTACTGTAACATCACACCATGTAACTCCTATTTTTGGTATGGTCTTTTTTGTTTTTCCACTAATAGGCATGGTTATTATGGACGAATCAAGAGAACAGGTTGGATCCATAAAAGCTATTACAATTAAAGCCTTTCTTAATAGTTTCTTTAAGTTATTTAAGCGTATTATAAGTTTTGGGTTAAGTTCTCTTGTTATAATTATAGGATGTATACTGCCTTATTGGATAAATTCAAAAAATAATCCTATTACCCAAGTTCCTATCCCTCATGGATCTCGCGATAATTTTTTAGAAATATCCTCTTCAGGGTTGGTGTTCTTCTTAATTCCTTGGGGTGTACTACTTATACTTCTTCCTTACATTTTTTATAGATATTACAGTAAACGCTATTTGTTTTTTGGTTTATCAATAAGTATATTATTTATTTTAGGAACTGGAGGCACAACGTTTATCCCTAAGTTTGTGTTAGGTGAAACCGCCTATAATATTTTAACACTTGACCGATTTACACTTTGGGCATCAATCATGTCTTTACCTCTTTTTGGGGAATTTACGTATCGATTTGTTCAAGGCGATTTAAAAACTATAATTCAAGACAAATTTGGAGCTATTTATCATCGAATTATTGGTGGACTACTCGCCAGCTTGGTTATTTTCATGACTATTTTCACCATGAGTTTGGGGTATTTTAGGCCTTCACAACCTCAGCAAATTAAAATGTTGCCTATTGTTAATTTTCTTAATCAAGATCAGCATGACCAATGGCGCTATATGACTTTAGGTTTTGGCGATCAAATGGCTTGGTTATCTACACAAACTAATGCCTTAAGCGTTGATGGCAACTATCATTCAGCAAGACGATTACCAGAACTCACAACACGGCCTATTGAGCGCCTTGAGAACTCCAAATTTAAAGGTTTAGAAGGCATTGGATCTTTACAACAGTTTTTAACTACCCCAGAAAAGTATCATCTTAAGTATGTCTTTTCTAACGATAAGTTTTACGACCCCATATTATATTTCTGTGGGTGGCAGCGTTTGCGTCAGTTAGAAAATGGTATTCAAGTATGGGAAAAGCTAAATGTTCCACCTATCTCATCCATTTTACCTAAAGAAGAGGTTGCAACATGGCAAAAACTACTTTGGGGTATTGTTCCATTTTTAACTATTATTATAGCTTTTATATTAAATATCCAATGGCTATGGATTCGAGCTTTAAAAGCAAGATCTAGAACAATTCCTGGGTATTTGAGTTTTGAGAATAGTTATAGTTTGTTTCCAAAAGGGCTTCTTAAAACAACACATATTTGGGCTGTATTTTTGGTTATCGTTATAGGCTATAGCACCTATAAATTCTATATAAAAAATGATGCTCATCATTCGCCAGAAAATGCAATATTGGCTTATTATGATGCACTTGATTTTAAAGAATTTGAAAAAGCACATCATCTTATTAACCCAGAAAGCAATATGCCAATTGCTCAATATATGCTAGAGATTTCGGTAACTGACGGCTTATTGAGTTCGTATGCCAAATTAGATGCTATAGAAACCATTATTACTAATAAGACAGACCGTTTAGCAACTATTAAAGTAAATACCAATTGGATTACACCTTTAGAAAAAATTAAGAAAACCAATTATAAATCTCTTATTAAATTAAATAGTAAATGGTATATCCAACCAGAAGATATTGATTTAGATTTACCACCAGACCAGCTATATTCAGATAATTCCACTGGATATTTTAATCAAGGTCGTAGACGCATTACTACAGAACAAACCCATCATGAAGATGTTTTGAAACAACCAGTTTTAGAAATACTTTCAGCTAAATTGATAAAACGTGATAATAGTTATGCTTTAATTGGAGAAATTCAAAATATAGATAATGTTCCAGCAGATGTTGTTTTAAAAGGCACTTTATATAATGATGATGATAAAGAACTAGCAACCTTTAACGCCAAATATCATGTAAAACATAAATTACTACCAAAGGAAGTTACTTCCTTTAAAATTAATTTTGAAGGCATTGCATGGTCTAAAACTCAAGATTCTATACCTAAAACATTTAACCCTGATGAGTTTACACCTATTGAATTTAGTGAGCAACCTACTAAATTCAACTTACAAGTTGCTGGTAATGTTTCTGGATCTGATTTGTATAAAAAAGTTACTATTAGTGATTTAAATATCTCTCCAGAAGCTATTAGTGGTAAATTATTCAATTCTGGATTAAAAGAAATTACCATTCCCCAATTACTTATTACCTATTATGATGAAAACAAAAATATGATTTGGGTAGATCATTTATTTCTAGAAGAAGGTATCAGACAGCAGCGGCAACAAAGTTTTGAATATCTACTTTTAAAAGACAAAAACCTCAACATAATAACTGATAATATGGAAAACTGTTTTGTAAATGGTTTACCAAATGAAGATATTTCTAATAAAATAGTACCCAATAGAATTAAAAACCAAACACATGTTGCTTTACAAACCATAGAACACGCAAATTATAAGTTTATAAAAATAGAAACTAATAGTTATATAGGAAATTCAAATTAATGACATTAAAACCTACATATCTTTTAATAATTACATTGGTGTTTTCATCATTCGTATCATCTGTAGATGAATCGATTATTAATAACAACATTCAATTACTTACTTCAGAAACTGAGTTTGAGGCAGGAAACACTATCGCTTTAACATTTTCAAATACTAATGCTTCTAAACCTAACTTATATTTAAGTAATAGTTATGGCTCTACAATTATTAACCCTCATCTAGAAAATGGTATTTTAAATTATCAACTTCCCAAAACCTTCAGCAATAAAACGGGGGTAATTAGCTGGAATTTATTAGGTGATGATACACCGCTTTCTGGTAAGCTTAATATATATCCAAAACAAGAAGTAACAACTATGGAAACGTACTTAGGCCCTCCAAGTATTGAAGCTGGAGGAGCAGATTATACCATGTTAGTTGTTATTCCAACAGATATTTATGATAACCCTTTAAAAGATGGTACGGCGGTTTCAGTAAAATATCAATTTTTAGAAAATAAGAGTAAAGATGTGGTTTACATGAAAAATAGTATCAGCTATAGAAATATATATTCAGAGACAAAAACAGGTAGAATCCTTATCAGTTCTGAATGTCTTAGCAAAAACTCAAAAGAGTATGATGTTAATGTTATGCCAGCAATTCCAACAGATTTTACCATAACCTACAATCGTAATCACGAGTATGCCGATGGGAATCAAATCACAAATTTTTCAACCTCTATTATAAAAGACAAATACGGCAATATTGTTAGCGATGGTACTTATGTTGATTTTTTTATAACCAATGCTTCTAACCATATTCTCAAAACGTCTGGCAGCACCATTAATGGCATTGCAAAAGCTAAAATGATTCATCCAGACCACGAAGAAAATTGGGTGGTTAAAGCCTTTATAGAAGGGATGGCTGAAAGTGATAGCTTATCATTAATTTACAAACAGGCTATTTTAGATTTTCAGATTGCTTTTTCTGATGATAACAGAACGATAAGTGTTGGCCCTTTAAAAAGTTTTATGAACCAAATGATTCCTGATGGTTTAGAAGTAAAGCTACACATCTACCAAAACGATAAAAAAGTTAAAACACTTTTTAAAAGCACATTTGAAGGTTATACCAATTTTAAATTGAGTTCTGATATTTTTACAAAAGGCGCTTATACTTTTAAAATAGAAACTGCTGGTATTCAAAAAGTATATCAAAATATAAAACTATGATAGGCATTAATAAAAACATATTACGTGCGGTTTTAATACTATCTTATATCGCTATAACTGCATTGGTTGTTTTTGGTATTAGTAGTTTATACAGTTATCTTAACACAGGTGCAGATAGAAGTGCTATACTGCATACAGATATTAAAAAAATAGACCAGTACTTACCAAAAATTACCTGGGCGCCTTTAAACAACGAAGGTCGACCAATGAATGAGCAAACCTTAAATGCTATTGAAAATGATTATTTAGATGCTTGGTATGTAAAACATATAGCCTATAAAATAAATAAAACCATTGGTATAGACGATTATTATACTGACAGTTCGCGTGAAAATATCTTCAATATTATTGAACAAAATAAAACTAAAAACATCACTGTTGAAGGTACAACATTAAAGCATCATCCAACCTTAGAGTTTTTTAGTGAAGATGGTCAATTAGTGGTTATAACAGATAACGATGTTGTTGAATACAAGCGTATTTATGAAAATGAAAATATCATTTTAGAAACCACAGAAAAATCGACTTACAAAGTTATTTTATTATTAGAAGATGGGTTTTGGCGTATTCGGCATATTATAAAACAAAAAACAGAGGTTTATAATGCAGATATTAATCCGGTTTTAAATAACATAACCAGTATAAAAGGCATTAATTATTATCCTCAAGCTACACCTTGGAATATGTTTGGCGACAAATTTGATCCAGCTATCATTACCAAAGACTTTAAACTTATTAAAGAATCTGGACTCAATAGCATTCGAATTTTTGTGCCTTACGAAGCTTTTGGAAAAGCTAATATTAATATTAAAAAACTAAAAAAACTTACTCAATTATTAAACTTGGCTGAGACACAACAATTAAAGGTAGTGGTGACTTTGTTTGATTTTTATGGTGACTATTCGGTACTGGATTGGACGTTAAACCAACGCCATGCAGAAACCATAGTATCTACTTTAAAAAACCATAACGCATTATTAGCTTGGGATATAAAAAACGAACCTAATTTAGATTTTGAATCCCGTGGACAAAAACACGTCATAGCTTGGTTGGATAACATGATTGATTTAGTGAAATCTGTTGATAAGAAGCATCCTGTTACTATAGGGTGGTCTAATGCTAAAAGCGCTAAGTTTCTAAAAAACAAACTGGATTTTATCACTTTTCATTATTATGAAGATTTAGATGATTTGGAGGCAATATACAAAGGCTTAAAACAAGACATTCCTAATAAACCTATCGCAATTACCGAATTTGGCATGTCGTCATATAAAGGACTTTGGAATCCTTTTGGCAATTCAGAAAAGAATCAAGCTGAGTATCATAAACAAGCACAAAACATTTTTAGCAATAATGATATATCATTTATGTCTTGGACGCTTTATGACTTTATAGAAATACCAAAGGAAGTCGTTGGACGACTTCCTTGGAGAAAACGGGCTCAAGAACATTTCGGATTTATAACCCAAAACGGAGAGACTAAACCCGCTTTTAAATACATCTCTAAAGAATAGATTCATTAACACTTAACTTTTAAATAGGCTTTTCTTTCGAGATATATGGAGCAAAAAGTTTGGGTAACTATTTTAAGCTATAATTTGATCTTCTATTATTACTACTTCTTTTTTATTAATGATATTCTCAAATGTATGTATATACATATCTGCAATTTTTGACATTGGATAAGCTGTTGCCGCTTTATAATTTGCTTTTTCTAATTCAACTCTATAAGCATTGTTTGAAAGAATATTTACTATGGCTTGAGCTAAACTGTTAACACTTTCTGGTTCAAAAAATTCACCTCTGTAACCTTCATCTTTTACCAGCAGTGCCAAATCTCCTAAATCTGGCATAACTACTGCTTTACCATAACTTCCTGCCTGGTGTAATACTCCAGAGCTTCCTGTTGTAGACGTATAAGGAAAAACCACTACAGCACTTTCTTTAAATAGTTTTGGCACATCTTCTTCTGCTACATATCCAGTAAAGGTTACACCTTCTACATGGCTATATGCTTCTTTTACAGATTCTAAATACCCTGGTGTATTAGGGTTATCTGTTCCTGCAATAACTACCTCTAAATTAAAATTTGAATGTTGTTTAATTAATTCAACAGCTTCAATCATTCCTTCCACTTTTTTGTAGGTTCCAAACTTCCCAAAAGTCATCACTTTAAAAGGTTGTAATGGCACATCATAAGCAGGTTCTTCAAGAATTTCAAAAGTACCATGAGGTATTAATTTTACATTTTTAGCATTATATTTTTCTTCTAAAATATCTACATACTTTTGCATGGTTAAAGCAACTACATCAGCTTGCAGAATTAATCTTGTAAGCGTGCTTCCTATAAATCCATAAATTTTTTGCATGATTTTGTTATTGGTAAACCCTGCTTTTCCTAAATCTACTTCTTCTAAAATATTGTGTAACAAAACGATATTAGGTATTTTCTTTAGCTTACAAACAAATGGCAACATTAAACCTAAAGCAGCAGCTACTTTTTTATCACCAAATTTCATAAACTGTAAATTAAATAACACAGAGTCTGGTTTAGTTTCATTAATAGCTTTAGTAACACTATAAATGTTTTTATAGCTATTAAATGTCCAGCATTCTTTTATTGTTATTTTACAACCAGCTTCGGCAAAATTGATATCTTTTTCACCTTCAGTTCTGTCAGTTAACAATACAATTTCTGTAATATCTTCTTTTTGTCTAAAGTGCTTTACTAAATGATAAGCGTATTCATTTAAAGTGACTTTACTTGGCGGATATGCTGTTACAATTGCTAGTTTCATAAGTTCTTTTTTTATTGTTATCAAATGGTCTTATGGTGTATCCAGTTTTTATTTATTCAGAATATGAACATTTAGTTCTGGATGATTCATAATGATTAGTTTTTTAATTACACTGTAAATTTGGGGTTTTTAAATCCTAAAAAGGGGGCATTATAGACGGGTTAACATTTGCTGTAGACGAATGGTAATTTGCCTTAGATTAATCAAAAAATGCATTTAGACTTATACTTTCCTGTTCGATTTAACTTGATCTAGTTTAAAGAATACTACCTGAATGATTAATAATAATATCATTGCGAAAATCTGCATGTGTACTACTTGCTCTAAACTCTCATGGTAAAAAACAACCAACACCATTTGAAGCATTCCAAACACTCCTGAAATAATAACTGGCACATACCTATCTAAAGACAAATAGTAATACGCAAATATGTTAGAAATGGCAAACATACTTGTGGCAATAGCATACTTCCATAAAAGCGGTGCCATAGTTATATAACTGTTACCAAATAGTAAGTTTATAATGGTTTCTGGAAAACTTAAACATGCTAAAACAATGGCAAATGAAATAATTGCTATATAACCAACGTATTTAAATAATATAGATGCTGTTTCTTTTCCTTCTTTTTTAAGTTGAACCACTGTTGGCAATAAAAGCATTACAAACATCCAAGCTATAAAGTAAACTACACGCCCTATTAAAGCTAACGAAGCATATAAACCAGCTTCATAAGATTCAAAATAATGTTTAACTAAAAGAATATCACTGTTATTAATAATGATTTGTGTCAACTCATAAAACGCCGTTAAAATAAAAAATCGTTTTACCTGTTTAGCGTGCGATACATCTATTAATGTTTTTGTATTAAAAGCAATCGTTTTGAATTTAAAAGGGAGTAATCCAAACCCAAAAGAAATTAAAATTCCAATAGCAATAACAACTGAAGATTGAATGTTAAATAAAAATAGTAACCCCAATGTAATTAATAGGCGACTCAACATTTCGGCCTGATACGTTACAGATAATGCTTTAAATGCTTTTTTTCCTTGAAAAACACCTCTATTCACACTCATTAAAAAATACAAAGGCACACCACAGCCAAAAATCACAAACATACTAGAGGTTGATGTATTAAATAGGTGCTGTAATTGTGCAGCAAAGCATATAATTATTGCACCCATAGCAATACCTACCGCAAGCGCATTTTTATAAATTTTTGAAATAAAGCTTTTAAATAATTGATTTTCGAATAGTACTGAAAATTTTGCTGTTACTAATTGAAAAGTCATAGCTATAAAAGAGAGCACCAATAAAAATGTAATAAGTACTGCAGCATCAGCAAATTGAGCTGGCCCTAGCAAACGACCAAGAATTAAATTATACAAATAATTCCCGCCGTTTACAGCCAGAACACTTATCATAAACAACTGTTCTGGTGTTATCTTTTTTCTCAAATTATTTGCTATTGTAATCATTTCTAAAAATGTTATTAAGGTTTGCCGCTTCAAATTCTTTACTAATACGTTTGTTATCTTTTCCTAAAACAAATAATATCTTGCTTCGTCTTTTTGCTTTAGCCGAAATAAACTGCATAACGTTTAAAGCTCTACTGTCTATACGCTTAACTTGTTTAAGGCATATAACAATCTCGTAATACCTATCTAGCAAATTGTTAAAGTAATTGGCTGCTTGGTTACTATGTGCATTTGTAAAATCGCCATGGATTTCAAAAACGCCTTTGTTGTTTATTATTTGAAAGTTCATAATATTTAATTTAGGTTCTATTCTTTATGCTACATTACTTAAATACAAATCATCATAAACCTCTTTGCATCCTGTTCCAACAACAAAAAACTTTATGTCGTGTTTTACGGTATAAGCATATATAGATCGTAAAGCAATCATACCACCAGTATCAATCTCTGTTACATTTTCTATATTAATAACTAAATCTTCTAGATTTAGCATAACAGTTTCAATATGGTTTTTAAAGCTTAGTGCAGTCATTACATTAATAGCTCCAGCTGCAAAATAAATTCCGTTTTGTTCTGTAATTGTAAGTGCCATAATTTCTATTATTTAAGTTTATATTGATTTGGTTTCTGATGTAAATATCATTTAACAATCAATAGAAAGACTGTATATTTCGGTGAGTTGCAGTTTGCTGTAGATGAATGAATCGATACTTATGCTTAACTTGCATTATGATAAAAAACCAAATGATACCCTTTAAATTTCGAATCAAAATACTTGTGTTATTCATAACTACTTCTATGTATGCGCAAGACATGCAAACAGGTTTCAATTACTTAGAAACAGGTAAATATGAAGCTGCACAATCGTTTTTTGAAACCGTATTAAAAGACTATCCAGACAACAAAACCGCTAAATTATGCTATGGTCGAGCAGTTGGATTAAACGGAAATTCGAAAGAGGCTGTTTCCATATTTACTAACCTACTAAAAACGTATCCGAACGACTTTGAAATTAAACTCAATTATGCCGAGGCTTTACTTTGGAATAAAAATTATAATGTTGCGAAACCTTTTTACAAAAATCTAATAGATGAAAATAATCAAAGCTTCCCAGCTCTTTTGGGTTATGCTAATACATTATCAAATCTTAAAATTTATGATGAAGCTTTAGTTTATGTCAATAAGGCGTTAAACGTTTCTCCAGGCAACCAAAATGCTTTAACCTCTAAAAAATATATGTATTTAGGTTATGCTTACCAAAACCAGCAGCAACAAAACTATACTGAAGCAGAAAGGCTTTTAAAAGAAAACCTTGAGATTTTTAAAGATGACAAAGACACCTTATTAAATCTTGCCAACTTGTATTTAATTTCAAATGAATTAGACAAAGCACGTGACACTTATGCTATTATTGCTAAAAACCCAGAGAATAAAATCACAGCATTAAACGGATTAGCTTTGGTAGAGCATTTAAACGGAAAAGAAAAAGACGCATTAAAAATAAGTCAACAAGCATTTAATGCTTTAGATAAAAACACGGATGAAGCATTAGTAAAACAAACCAAAGAACGCTATATACAAGCCTTAACTTGGAATAAAAAATATAAACAAACCAAAGCCTCGATAAATGCATTAGTAAGTAAGTTGCCCAATGAAAATTGGGTTTTGGCTTTACGAGCTACTCTAAACATTTATAAAAGTGATTTTAAAAAGAGTGTTGCGGATTACAACCAGATTTTAGTGAACGATAGCAGCTCTTTTGATGGTAACTTAGGAAAGGCAAACGCCTTAAAAGCTTTAGGTTTTTATGATGATGCTTATACATCGGCAGAAAACACATTAACCTTTTATAAAAATCAAAAAGATGCTACTAACTTTATAAAAGATTTAAATACCAGTTTCACACCTTTTTTAGAAACTAAAGCCTCGTATAGTTTTGATAATGGTGATAATGAAGCTTTTTCTTTTCAAAACAATATAGCCATTCCAACGTCTACTAAATTTAAATGGTTAGCTAATTATAGTTACCGCACTACAAGCAACAACATAACTAATAACAAAGCGACATCAAACAACTTCTCTGCTGGTTTAGTATATCAATTGCTACCCAATATAACGTTTAAGGGAACTACTGGTGTTACTTCAGCAAAAGCAAATACAAATGATTACACCCAATTATTAACTGATATATCGTTTAACATCAAACCTTTTAAACTTCAGATTTTAGATATTGGCTACAAACGTGAGATTCAAAATTTTAATGCTGATTTATTAGATCGGGAAATTGTAATGAATAATTTTTATGCCAATTATAACCTGAGCACCAATTTTAATTTGGGTTGGTTCACTCAATATTATTACACATCACAAAATGATGATAACACCAGAAATCTATTGTTTACCTCATTGTATTATAACATTTTAAGTAAACCATCATTAAAAGCAGGTTTAAATTACCAATATATTACATTTAAAAACCAAGTGCCAACAATTTATTTCAGTCCTTCAACATTTAATGCTGGTGAGATTTTTATAAACCTTATCAAAGATGAAATTATTACAAAACCTAACGAATGGTTTTACGAGTTAACCGCTGCTACAGGTTTACAATACATTGAAGATAATAGCAGCCAAAGTACCTATAGAATACAAGGTAAATTAGGTTATAAATTTTCAGATCGGGCGCTTTTAAATGTATTTGGAACACGTAGTAATATTGCCTCAGCCACGGCTGCAGGATTTACATTTACCGAAATTGGTTTACGTTTTAAATGGTATTTGTTTAAGAGTCCTATTTTTAGGCAGCAAACTACTTCTAGAAATTAATTAAACACGTTTAGCTACTTTTATTTTTTTCTTCTCGTAAAATTTTCTCCATTTTACGACCTCTTGCCAATTCATCAATAAGCTTTTCCATGCGTCTACATTGTTTATACAATTCAAATTCATCCTCTATTTCTTCAATGCGATAACCACAAACCACTCCTTTAATCATGTGTGCGTTAGGATGAATTTTAGCTTTTTGAAAAAATGTTCTAAAAGTTGCTTTTTCATCAATGAGTGTTTTTAAAGCATCTTTATCAAAACCTGTAAACCATTCTATTACTTGATTGAGTTCTTCTTTTGTTCTACCATTCTTCTCCAACCTATTCAAATAAAGTGGATAAATGGATCCAAATATCATATTAGCAACTTTTTCATTTTTTTCAGCAGTAACCTTCATTTTTATTTGATTTTGAATTAATTGGTGCTAGTGATGTGTTCGTATATGGTTAGCTACATTAGCAAGAACAGAACTAAGTTAGCAAAAGAAAATGAACCAGAGGAAAACTCATAGGTTTTTCCGAGTAACACAAATCCTAGCAATTAACCATACAGTTTGTTTTTGCGTATTTAATTTTCTTTAATGAATTTTTTATTGTCTAATATCCAAATCCACATTCCCAAAAACCCAAGCCATAAAACCAGATGTGTACTTCTGTGTTTTTTTGCATTCTCAAAATCGGTTTTTCTCCAAATAAACCATAAGAACAGAATGAGCAAGGCAAAATGGAAAAACGGAACAATGTTTAGAAAAAAAGGTTTTTGTTCGTTTTGAAAAAAAGTTTCTATGTTGGAGATAAAATAAATAAAAACGATAGTTTGAAGAATCGTATTTAAGATTAATAGTATTCTAAGTTGATTAAAATCAGTTCTATTCACAATCTTAGTTTTCAGGGCTTACATAATTACACACAACGTGTTTGAGTATGATTAGAACTAAGTTAACAAAAGAAAACGAATCAGAGAAAATTCTACAAATTTTCCGAATACAAACTAATCAAACTACTAACTACACAATCTATTAACCGCCATTTTGTTTTTTCGAAATCCATAATCTCTATATTATTTCCTATAAGAACTATACCCAACTATGCTCCATATAAAAAATAGCCCCAACAAACCAATTCTAACATAACCAAAAAACGCGCTAATCAAGAGCATAAGACTAAGTGATAGAGCTATCATTTTTATGCCATTATTGAGTTTTCTCTTAGGTTTCGACCTCTTATTTTGAGTTAACTGATTTAGAAAGATTTCATCAGATTTTTTTAAATAATATTGTATTTCAGATTCCTCAAACCCCTTCTCTTTCATTTTCTTTTTTATATCGATTGAGGCAAAACCTTTTTCTCTCAATGATATACTATAGTCTAATTTATTCATCTCACCTATTATTGTGGCTAATGGTCTTGTGTATGATTTCGTTGTGTGTTTCAGCAACTAATTTTGCAAACAAAACGAGCGCGATAAAATTCCAACGAAACTTCCCAAATAAGCACTTGCCAAAACAATTAATCATACACGTTGTTGAATACCGTTATTACTTCTCAGCCGAAAAATTTTCTAATATGGAAGCCACATCTTCTATTTTTTTCCATTCAGCTGGTCTTTCAAAATCTTGTTCTGACTTTAGAACTTTCGCATTCGGATAATTTCTTCGTATATATTTCCAAGTAGTATCCTTCCATTTACTTTTATCCATCTCTATAAGCTTCACATTCTTTAAAGGTCCAGAAACAGCTTTTCCAATTAATGGCCACCATAGGCTTTCTGTTTCCCTATCCCAGAACACAAACCCATCTAATCCATTCCACACATCTTCATCATAATAGGTATATCCACTTAATGCAAATGTTAGTTCATTATTCCCATAGTTTCGTTCATAAATAGCACCTAAATCAGCCAATATGCAATAAGCAGCCATAATAGGTTGTCCGTCCAATACATCGTTTACAATTTCATGTCTTGTTAAGTCTTTTACTGAATAAGCCTTAACCTCATTACCAGATTTTGCTAGCAAAAATCTCGTACTATCTGCCCAAATTTTTCTTGCTTCATTAACTGAAATAAATTCTGGTTTTAATAAAGCAGGAAATCTTTCACGACCAATTCCATAATGAAACTGTTCATCTTTGAGCAAATAATCAGTTATGTCAAAGTGTTGATTTTCATTTTCTCCACCGTATAACATTTTTTTTCCATTAACTTCGAAAAACTTGCCATTTTCTAAAGCAACTGGGCGTTTCTTTTTGACAACTTCTTTAGTCTCTTTTGACTTTATCTCTTTTTTATTTCCTTCCTCTTTACAGCTTATTAAAAGGATCATAACTGCTGAAAAAATAATTTTTCTCATAATGTTTATTCTAATATTTGCCAATTTGTTTGTGTATGGTTTGTGTTATTTGAGAACTAAGTTAGCAAAAAGCGAGAAAAGAGATAGGGTTTCGAAAAAACCCTTCAACAACGTTAAAACGACATGAACTATACACGTTGTTAACCAACGTTTTTTATCATATCATTTATTCTTTTTTTCGCTTCTGCTTTTGTAATTCCATTGTAGTAATCTTTTACAAATGGATGGTCAAAATCTTGATGAGGAAAAATTTCAGGTCGACTATTTCCTGCTTTTGTAATTACATCACAAGGAATTGACATTGCATCTCCATATTCAGGAATGTTACTACATAACCAACCGAAATATCCAGTTTCGTGATTTTCATTATCAAAGTTTTCTTTATAATTCGAAAAACTTTTTTCACTTAACGAAACCCAAAGTCCGTAATCAAGGTTTTCACAATTGTCATTTACTTTTTGTGTCAACGTAACCCTTATAAATCGGTCAATTTGGTCCGTGTAGTGAATTTCACAAAAGTCAGAGTCCAGCTTTCCAAATTCAGATTTTTCTTGATCAGATAGTGAATCATAGTTTACTGGTGATTTAAAAGTCAAAGCAGGCCATTCCGAATGGACTTGTCCACATTTAACACATTTAAATTCATTCGACTTATTTTTCTTTCTTTTCCAAAACATTTATTCAATATGTCTTTGTCATTGCAATTGTCATCATTATTCCGATATATAAAAATGGAATTGCACTTAAAAAAATCCAAATCAGATTATTTTTCAATTCGGCTTTATGCTTTGAAATCAAAAGTATTGTGTTAATCAAAGACCATAAAATTCCTCCATAGAAAACAAGTAATGAAATCATACTTCCGTATTGGTAAACCCAAGTTCCTCTATACGGTTGAACTAAATATTTTAAAAGCATTGTACTTAAGCAAATTCCGATAATCAGAATTCCACTTTTTCTGGTCCAATTTATATTTCGAAGTGTTCTGTTCAATGTTTTATTAAATGTTTGGTAACGGTTTTGTGTATGGTTAGTTGCGTGGTTAAGCACCTAATTTAGCAAATAATTCACAGATAGAATATTCCGAAGGAATGTTCGTAAGTCGGCAGTAACCTAGCAATTAATTATACACGTTGTTGGGTGTTGTACAGTTCATCTATTTTGCTTTATAAATTCTGTTGGGTCTAGATATCCATCTGTAATATCTGAATAACCAGCACCAATTGGTAATTCAATATTATTTCTAATTTCAAGGTGTAAATGTGCAAGATATTGACCGTCGACATTGCCAATAGTTCCGATTTTTATTCCTTTTTTAACCCATTGTTCTTCTTTTACTAGAATCGTATCACAGTGTGCATATAATGATTCTACTATTTTTCCGTTCGGCATTTTGTGTATTATCCGAATTACATTTCCCCATCCTCCGCCATGATTCTTAGCAAACTTAACGTATCCGTTTGCTATTGAGTAAATTGGGTCTCCTAAATCTGAATTCCCACCAGTCACGGCATTCCAATCATCACCTAAATGCATATTTTCTTGAAATTTTTGTGCATTATAGTAACCTTTCGCATCAGGTTTCCCAACTGGAAAATCAAATGATTTGGAAATGTAAAGTGAATCGTAAATTAATTCAGGTTTGCTTTCTATAAATTCTTCAGTTTTAGTTTCAGATTTCGTTTTCTTGATTGAACTATTGCTTTCTTTTTTACAACTTAGAAGAAGACAAATTATGAAAATGTAGACTTGTATTTTAAAGGACATTCGTTTTTTTGTATTACACCCAACGTGTTTGTGTATGGCTCGTTGCGGAAAATCAGCTATGATTTTCCGTCGTAACCGAAAGATAGCAAATTGCAATGAATTCCGATTAGGAATTCAGCCGCAATGAGCTATACACGTTGTTGTAGCACGTTATTTATATTCATATTTATTCCGCCAAATATCTTCTCCTTCCAAAAAATCAAGAAGTATTTCAGTCATTTGGTCAACCGTTTCTAAAGGCTTTACCAATAATATATGATCGTCATCTGTCACAAGTCCAGAAGCTAATCCATCATCTCCTAAACTACCTCCAACGTCCAAACCTTTATATCCATTCGCATTTTTGTCTTCCAGTTGCACAATGTGAAATTCATTCCAATTGATTGATTCCATTGTGCTTTTTATTATTTCCACTGTTGCTTTTTCAGTTATGATTTTTGTTTTTTCTCCATAGTCGTATGTGACAACGAGTTTTAAATTTCGCTCTTCTTGTCGGATTTCAATATTTCGTGTTTCAGTCCTGTTTTCAGAGATTTCTGCTGTTTTTGTATTCTGTCTTGAATTCCAACTAACCAAGGCAATTATTCCGATTAATGCTAAAACTCCGAAGATTATATAAGCATTCATTCTTTTCATCTTAATTTAACTTTTCATTTTCCAATTCCGCAAACTTTTGTTTGTCAGTTGGCACAACGTCAACTAATTCAAATCGATTTTTATCCAAAACATTAAAGTCAACCAAACTTAAATAAAGGTCAACAACTTTTCTGTCAATCATTATTTTCCCTCCACCAGTCCAATGTCGGTCAGTTCCGTTTTTCTTTATTCCAGAAATCCAGTATTCGTCTCCGTTTTCAACATCGTAGTAATTTCCAGAAATTCCACGTGCATTTGAGTTTTTTAAAGCTTTTCCATTAAAATAAACTGTTCGACCTGATTTTGAAAACTCCGCAATTCCAATCCAAGCTGGTCCATTGTCTCCAAATCCACTTTTTAATTCTATATATTTTAATTCAGGTTTCATTGTTTCTCAAATGTGCTACAACGTAGATATATAGTTAATAACTATATATCTATTATATACACCACCAATATAGTAAGATTTTTCTTTTAATTTATTTACAAACTGCTTAAAAAATAAAAAGGCAAAAAACTTACGTTTTTTACCTTTTTATCAAGTTAGGGCAATTGCTATTAATAACTCTTATTTAATCTATAAGTAATTTTATGGTTTTATAATTTGTGTTTTGGCCTTTAAGAGTACAAAAATATAAGCCAGTACTTAAGTGTTCTCTTGTTAATGGCAAACTGTTTTGGCCTTTTCTAGCTTTAAACGTTTGCTGCTTTACAAGTACGCCTAATTGGTTGTATACCATCAATTCTACATTTTCATTAGTTTGTGCCGTAAATTTTATAGTAGTATTGGCTCGCATTGGGTTTGGTACAGCGATAGCTTTATTATAATCATCCTCTGCATTTAAAGTTTCAACCGAAAGGGTATTACTTTTAGAAAAACGCACGTGTTGTAAACTCATGGTTTTTGTTTCTTCGATACCATTTTCAGCTAGCATGGTAAATACTACCGAGGTTATATCGTTTGCTGTAAACACTTCGTTGTTTATAGATTTAAACTCAGAAAACGGAATGCTATAGGCTTTAAAATCATCACTAAGCTCTATACTTGCTTTATACTGTGTTTCCCAGTGATCAATACCCTCTTTTACAAGTCTAACAATTAGAGTTCCTGTTCCTTTTGCTTCCAATTGGAAACTGTTATAGCTTGTAAAATCTAGAGGATTAAACTTTGGTGTTAATGCTCTATAAGCTGCTATATATTCGCTTGTGGTAGCAGTTAACTCAATATTTCTCTCGATAGGAAACTCATCATCATTAAATGCTTCTTCGTTAGTATTTACCGCATAATTAGTTACTGTTGTGCTAGGTGCAGCATCATCATACCCCCACGGTCCATCAGACATAAATAAATCATCAGGTGTCGCCATGCCATCTCCTATTCTAAATCCAATATCAAAAAGATTCCCTGCATCTACTTCAATATTGGTAATGTAATTTCCATCTAAATCTAATGTTGACGATACATACTCTACTGTATTGGTTTCTGTAGCTCGTAGCCCACCATCAAAAACAACAGCTTCACTTCTATTGGTATTTACAATTTGTAAATCTAATTTACCGTTATGGTATTTTCCTTTTCTAACAAATACCGTTGGCGGAGTAGAGTTATTATAGCTTGAAATTGGTTTTTGAACTTCTAACAAACGAACCACTTCTTCTCCAAGGCGTAACAAATCATCTAACGAGTTTGACCATATTTGAAAATTGTAAAACGGCACATTATCCTCGTATTTATCTAAGTTCCAATGACTCTCTATGGCAAAACTATTAGCATCTTTGGTTGCCTTTGCCGATAAGCTTAAAACAAATTCTAAAGAGCCATCAATGTTTCTTATTAATGCTTTTATAAATTGTTGCTCTCTAATTTCTATAGTAGATACAGATATTAGTTGCGCGCCTAATAATCGGTCGCAAATGTATTTTGTATGCTCATATACACCATCTTCTGTTCTAAGTGCTAGTATAGAACCTACAGTTTCTCCTGCTCTTAAGTAATCAACAGAATACACATCGGTAGCATTTGTAATACCTATTAAATCTCTAGGAGAAGATTCAATAGCTAGGTCTTCATTAACAACTTCTAGTGGAATTAAGTCAGCCAATTGAAATCCGCCTCCTTTATTAGATGTACTTTTTCCGTACTTTGATGATTTATTGAAACTTTTAGCAGTAGTTTTATCAAACTTATAACTGCTTTTTGCTCTGTTAAAATTTCGTTTACTAATTTGTTGAGACAGTCTATTATTACTTTCTAATCCACCTGTATTCCCTCCTGTAGTTGGTGCTTCTATAACAGGGCATGCTGCATACCCCGAACAAGAAGGGTCTTCACAATCTATTAATCCATCTCCATCATCATCAATTCCATTTGTACAATCTTCTTGTGGAACTGGTGCCGTTGGACAACGTGCGCCATCGTTTTGAGAACTAGAAGGGCCAAAAGCAAACAAATTTGAATCCATTGCATTTGTCCCATTTAAATCTTGTACATTTTGAATCACATAAATAGTCCCTGTTTGATTAGCCGATACATAGAATCGACCAGATGCATCAAAGTAAACAGCACCATAAGTATAGTTTAATCCTGAAAGAATAGGCACTTCCCCCATGCTTTCCATAGCACCTGTTTCTGCATCTATACGATATAAAATATTTGTTTTCTTTTCTACAGTATACAGTTTACCATCTACGGCATTAAATGCCCAATCGTGAATACTTATGTTTTTTGATAAGCTTTTTGTGGTTATATATGCTCCATAATTATCAGATTCTGGGTTTACATCTAATGCGTAATAATCTGTACCTCCTCCTTTTAAATAGTAAACGCCATTTGCACTAACATCTCCAACATAACGTCCACTAGTTGGTAACTCGTCAACATAAAAAATGAGTGTTGAGAAGTCTTTACCAATACGAACAATAGATTTTGATGGGAAACTTAATGATCCCCAGATAAATCCATCAGTAGGATTGTATGCTGCTGCGTTAATAGTACCTTCAGTAACATCGGTAGCAACCGAATAAGAATTCCCCGAAGCTAAGTCTATAGCATACACATCATTGTATTGAAATAAGTACGCGTTATAATCGCAATTAAAAGGCGTTTCTTGTGCGTTAATGCTTAAAACTGAAATGAATAATAATAGTAATAGTTTTTTCATGATATAGTAATTTATACCACAAATTTATCTCACTATAAAGGGTTAAAATTTAATTTTCGATGGATGAAAATTAAGTGTAGACGAATGGAATTATTAGCAGGTTAAAGCAAATTTAACCGTTTCATTAACTCAGGTCTGTTTGAGCGACTTACCGGAATTACATCTTTTTTAATAAGCACACTATTATCCTCAATATCTACAATTTTTTTAATATTGATAATGTAAGAACGGTGAACTTTTAAGAATAAATCATTTGGTAATTTATCTTCAATTTTTTTTAGTGTAGAATGTACTGTATAATTTTTATCCTCTGTTTTCACATTAATGTAATCGCCTTTAGCCTCGATAAGATATATGCTAGGAATATCTAACTTTATTAGTCGTCTATCAATATTTATATATAAATCATTGGCTGTAGATGCTTCAGTTTCTGTTCCAGATGGAATTACTTTATTTTCAGCAACTTTTGATGTTTCTGCTTTCTGAATTGCTTTTTCAAAACGTGGTAAGGCAATTGGTTTTACTAAATAATCTACAATGCAATCGTACTCAAAAGCTTCAATAGCAAATTGAGAATCTGATGTTGTTAAAATTATCTTTGGTGGGTTTTTTAATGTTTGGATAAAATCAAAGCCTGTAAAATCGGGCATATGAATATCTAAAAAAATCAAGTCTACTTCATTTTGGTTTAAATATTTCATTGCTTGAATAGCATTAGGAAATTCTTCCAAAACATTTAAACTAGGGACATTTGTGCACAATTGTGCTATAATAGTTCTGGCAGTAGCCTCATCATCAACAATAATACAGTTCATAAAAATAAATAATATTACAAAGTATTTAGAAAGTTTGTTATAACTTGAAGAATGTTATCAAAATCTTCTTTACCAGCAGCTTTATTTTTTTTTAAATTGTTTTCAAAATCCGCAGCTATAGCATAACTCTTTTCAAGTCCTAAAATACTAATTTTATGTTTAAGTTTGTGTACATTTTCTGAAGCTTCTTTAAATTTTTTTGCTTCTATGTTTTTTAAATAAACTGCTTTTTCATCAGGAAACTCTGTTTTTATAATTGTAATTAGCTTATTCTTAAAAACATCATCACCTCCAGAGAGTGTATCTATATAAGACAAATTAGGCCGTTCCATAATTATTTTTTTAATGTAAAATGAAAGGTTGTTCCTTTTGTTGGTATAGATTCTATCCAGATTTCACCTTTAAATAAATCTATGATTTTTTTAACTATAGATAACCCAATTCCTGTAGACTCTTTACTTTCTTGCAAGGCATGAAAAATTTTAAAAATTTTGTTATGATACTTTTTATCTATACCAATACCATTGTCTTTTATTGAAAACTGATAAAATGATTTTTGATCTTGAACATCAATTTCAATGCGTCCTTCTTCTTTATCATTAAACTTAACAGCATTGCTAATTAAATTTTGAAACAATTGCTGAAGCTTCACTTTATCTCCGTAAACTATTGGTAATGGATTTAAAGTTTCTATTTTAATATGTTCTGGCACAAATAAAATTTGCTTTAAATCTTCTATTAGAATATTTAAATCTACCTCTTCTTTTTTAGTAGAGTCTGAACCTACACTTGAATATAACAGAACATCTGAAATAAGTTGTTCCATCTTTTCCAGCGTTGTTTCAATAAGTTCTAAATTCTTATTACTAGTATCATCTAGCTTACCTTTATTGTCTTCTTTTATCCAATTAACCAATGCATCTATACTTCGCAGAGGTGATTTTAAATCATGAGATACTATATGCGCATATTCTTGAAGTTCTTCATTACTTTTTTCTAATTTAGTTAAAAGATCTACATTCTTAGATTCTGCTTTTTGTCGTTCTCTTAAATTGATAGCACTTTTTAATTGCATGGCTACCAGATTAGCAATACTTTCTAGGGTATGTAAATGCTCTTTTGTGAAATAATTTTTTTCTATATGTTCAGAATCAATAATTCCAATTACACGCCCATCACTTATAATAGGTACCGTAATTTCAGATAATCGCTTTTCATCATCAACTATATATCTAGAGTCTAATGCTGTGTTTTTTATTATTTCTGCTTTTCCTGTTTTTGCAACTGTACCAACGATACCTTTACCTATGGGGAGCGTAATTTTATTAAGAATTTGATTTTTACCTTCTACTTTTTCTCCATAAGCTGCAATTTGCTCTAATGTTTCTTTTTCCTGATCTACTAAATAGATAATACAATCATTAGTATTTAAATATTCTGCAATATTATGGGTGATTTCCCAGGCTATTTCATAAATATTCATTTTACCCAATATAGACTTAGCAACATCATTAATCATATCTATTATCAATGATTTTTCTCGCTCTGAGGTAATATCTTCAATAAGGGCAACTTGATATTTAATATTGCCCAAGTTATCTCTTACAGCATTTACGTTAGTTTTTGCCCAAAGTACTGATCCATCTTTTTTCTTATAGCGTTTATCTATAACAAAGTTGTCGATTTTTCCAGAGTCCATCTTTATTAAATAGTCTTTAGATTCTGAAAAGTCTTCCTTTGCTGATACATCTTTAATAGTTAATTCTGAAAGTTCTTTTTCTGTATATCCTAATAACTCCTGTATAGCATCATTAGTTCTAATTATATTTCCTTTTTGGGAAAGAACAATTCCCAAAGACGAATTCTCAACAATAATATCCAACTCCTTCTTTTGTTCTTCTATAAGTGCTGCAGTGCGCTTAGACTCAGTAATATCTCTTATAATACCTTGGGCAGCTATTGGTTGCTTTACCTTGTTATAAATTACACTAGCATTAATATGTACCCACTTAACAGCTTTTGTTTTTGTTATAATTCGTGCAGTATAATTTGTAAAAGAGCCGTGTTTTCTTAGTTTTTTAAATGATTTAAATGCATAATTGGCATCAGCTTTATAAATAAGATTTATTACGTTAAGTCTTTCTTTACTTATATCGTATCCAAAAAGTTCTGTCGCTGCATCGTTCATTTTTACAGCATTACCATTAAGGTCCATTATTAAGTAAGCATCATTAATGTTTTCAAAAACACCCTGCAATTGAGATTTTTTTTCCTCTAAAAGCAACTCTAGTTTTTCGTTTGCTCCTTTTAACTCCTGTGCTGTATTAAAAAGTTGTAGTGATTTATCCTCTAATATTTTTTCCGCTTGTTTTCTAGCAGCTTTTTCACGTGCTAAAGCACGTTCTAATATGTCAATCTGTTTTTGACTCATTAATTTTTGTTAATTAAAAACTTGACTTCTGTACCGTCTTCTTTTAATTTTTCTAATATAATGGTAGCTGTAGAATTAAAATGCTCGAAGGTTTTGTTCATTAACCCTAATCCGAAATGATGCATTGCTCTACTTGATTTATATATCATTTCAAGAGAATTCTCTGTTTTTTTAACAACTTCAAAAGTTGGCAATTCTGCTTCAGGATAAATTTTTCTAACTTCGACATGAATATGGTTTTCTATTGAAGCAAGCATTTCTATTGGGTCCTTGTAGGTAGCTATTAGATCTGGGTAACTTACTTCTAAAACACTAAAAAAATGTTCTGCGTAAACCAATAATAGGTCATCAATAGAAATGTTTGTATTAGCACTTAAATGTTGAAGTAATTGAAGCATTTCTGAAAACTTATAAGTCCCTACAGATGTATAAACCCCGTTAGATTCTAAATTAGATTCGTTAATAATTTTATCAACCATTTCTAATCCAAACTTATCTTCAACCAAATCTAAAAACTCAGTAAAAACAATACCTTTCATCTCTAATTATTTTAATTCATTAATACTCCAATATGCTAATAGTTTTTCAATTTTAGAAACATACGCTTCGTATTTTAATGGTTTTAAAACATATCCTGCAATTCCTATTTTATAGCATTCTAATAAATCTTTTTGATTGTTAGACGTGGTTAAAATAACAGTTGGAATATGCCTTAAAGTATCATCATTTTTAAGTATGTTTAAAAACTCTATACCATTTATTTTAGGCATGTTTAAATCTAATAAAATTATGTCAGGTAATTCGTCTTTTTTTTGCAAAATTTTTAAAGCATCTTCTCCATTGTTGGCCTCTGTAACATTATGTTCTAATTTAAGGGAAGAAATGGTTCTATTGAATTTCATTGTTTCAATGGTATCATCTTCTATTAATAATATATTTAAGGCTTTCATTATGTTATGATTTTCACTATTAATTGTGTGAAATTAAATGATGTAAGACGAAATACTAGCTTTATTTCGTTAAGGCAGAATTAAGTGTAGATGAATGACGGATAAGTGTCGACGAATGGTTTTTATTTTCTTATCGAAAAGTTTTCAAATCAATGCAATCACTAGGAATGAAGCCTTCTATTTTAAAAACAAAAAAGAAAAACTAATTCTATAATTTTTTCACGTATTCGGTAATGATAACGATTTGTGTTGGCCCTACTTTACCTTCAATATATTTATCATTATCTCTATCTAAACGTATATTTCTCACGGCAGTTCCTTGTTTAGCAACCATACTAGAGCCCTTTACTTTTAAATCTTTTATTAAAACTACTGAATCTCCTGCATTTAAAATAGCTCCATTTACATCGCGATGAATTATTTTATCACTCTCATCTAAACCTTCTCCCGTAGCTTTGGCAAACTCCAAAACATCGTCTTCTAAATACATCATGTCTAGTAAATCTTGTGGCCAGCCTTCAGCTTTTAATCTGCTTAACAACCTCCAAACTACTACTTTTACAGCTTGATGCTCACTCCACATACTATCGTTTAAGCACCTCCAATGGTTTGCATCAGTGGTTTCTGGGTTATTTATTTGAGTTATACAAGTACTACATGCTAACAAACTACCATCTACTCCTGCTGTTGATACTGGTGGCACTTCATATATATCTAAATTTTCAGTAGCTGCACATAATTCGCAAGTAGATTGGCTTCTATCTTTCAATGTTTGTAATAAACTCATTGTATGTTTTTATTTGATTTTGCAATAATAGGATTAAAATGCAGGCTTTACAAATTACAATTACTTGTATAAAAAAATGGATACTTTTAAAAGCATCCATTTTTTAAATAATCAGTTATATTATTTTCTAAGTTCGGGAACAACTGTATATATGGCATCACCATGCACGCCAGTAAAATATTTATCTCCTATTTTTCCCATTTCTTTTTTTGCTTCTTCAGTACTCCAATGTGCATCAAATAATTCTCCATCTTTATCAAACTTCTTATCTAAATCAGCTAAAGAATCTAAAAAGAAAGCTTCCACAAATTCCGTTTTATCAGATCCGTAAGCATGATTCATAGGATAATATGCTTTTACATATTCATTTTTGTGTGTTACGTTTTCAGTATACTCAGTAAAAGTATCCATAAACTCTTTGTACGAACCATCTTCTGGGAAAGCAAAATGGCTAGTGCGCAAGTATACAATCATGTCTTTTTTAGGGTCTTCTGATAAGCTCTTGGCAAGCGGCATGGTTGCATAAATTTCATCTGAATGAAAGGGTGAATAATAATTGCCTTGTTTTTTTAAAAAAGCTTTGCGTTCATCTTCATCAGCCCAAGCTTCTTTAGCTAACTCATCGTTTCGCTTAGCTGCTAAATCTATAGCATTCCAGTTTGCATAGGCTTGCACATAAACTAACTCTCTGTTATCTGGTGTTATTCTATGCAAATAAAACCCAGCTGCCATAACATGCTCATTCTTTTTAGTTACTTTATCCATGTATTCCTTCTCTGTAGCCTTCCATTCATCCATTTTAAAATCCTCTAAGTCCATATTCCAATGCATGGTAGTTACAGTAACATATTCTGGTCCTGCTGGTGCATCTTCTTGTGCAAAAATTGTTGTAGTGTTTAGCAACAATAGTAAAACTACAATTGCTGAAAATAATCGGTTGGTTGTTTTCATAATCTGTTAAAAATTAAAGTTAATATATTGGTTTGGTTAATACTACTTTAAGATTTAAGGGCTCGTGATTATGCTATTAATAAATTTTTAGAGATTGAGAGATTTTTGATGTATGAGTTTAAATATACAAAATATTTATTTGACTATTAACACTTTAGTAATGTCTACTTACAATTGCGTTCTCATTTTTTTAGTCATGCCTTTAACAACCATATCATAAGAATGATCGATTAATTCAATAATGAATTGTGGTTTTAACTCGCCTTTGTATATAGAAATGGTGTTCCAATGTTTATTACTTACATAAGGTCCTGCATAAATACTTTCGTATTCTTCACGCAATTCAATTGTATAATTTGGATTGCATTTTAAGGTTATGGTAGCTTCCTCTTTTTCCCATTTATTAAGAGGGGCAATTACAAACATTTTACCTAATACTTTAAAGACCAAAGTATGCTCATCAAAAGGAAATTCTTCTGTTGTTCCTTTTTTGCTTAAACAATGTTCGCGAATTTGCTCTATGTTCATAAATTAATTATTCAATTTTTTTAACACTTGCATCTTCAAGTTTTAAAGCTGAATAATCTAATTTCCAACCAATGGTTTCAACAATAGTTTCCATAAGTAAAATGGTTTCTAAAGCTTCTTTTTGTGCGACCTGAATTAAACCGCTTTCTGGAATTTTATCTTTAATATGCTGCTTCGCTTCGGTATGCAAATCAGTTAAATCGGTTGCTTCAAATTTATTGAACAAACCGTCTGATTTATCATAATAATTCAAATTAGTTTCGATGGATAAAACTTCAGGTTGCGGAAAATGTTCTAATATAATTTTCTTATTATCATTATCAGGCTTAAGCTGAATTTTAGCTAAATCATAACCCACATAGGCTTTAGCGTTAATAACTACAAGCGCTTTCTTTTTGCTAGAAATAAGCTTTAGGAATTTTTCTTTTACATCTTCATAATGATATATTTCAGCAAAATCACCTTCAACAGTTATAAACTTGCAAACTGTTTTTATCTTATCTAAAAGCAATACAGATTGTGAGTTAACTAATTGCTTTTTCTTAAGAGATTTTAGATAAGTAACAACACCTAAACTCGCTAAAACACCAATGATTATTCCTAAAAATGCTTCCATTAATTTATTAGTTATTTTGTTTTAATCTTATAAAATCAAATAGTATTCCAAAAAAAAATTATTGATTTTCAATTTTATATAAAATAGGTTTACTTGGTGTTGCATCATTTTCAAAAGGAGCAATCATAAGGTTCAGTAAATATTCACCATCATCAACTGTGTTTGGCACATAAATAAATTCTGTAATAGTTGCATCCATTCTAAGTTCTCCTTTGGTGTTCCAAAACGCATTATGAACCAACAATTTCCCATCATCCCTTTCTTTATCTACCGATGGCAAATCTATTAATAAGTGCTTAATTCCTTTTTCTTTCAAATAAACAGCGACTTCTTCTAATAAAAAAGGCGGATTTGTATTAGAATATCGCTTACTTTTTTTCTCCAATAAATTAGGTAAAGTTCTAATAATAATAGCATCTCTTTTTTTATTTCTTAAAGCCGTTTTAATTTGTTTTTTTGATATAAAAAAATCGTCTCCATCGTTTTCTGGTGCAACAGTTACAACTTCTGCCACAAAAAAATAGTGCTTTAAATTTTTGTTTACTGAATGGACTTCTTTTGTAATATGACCAACACACTCAGTATGTGTTATGTGCGAATGAGGATTAAAATGAATGTTGTTAAAATTAACTACTGCTCCTTCTGAAACTTTAATAATTTCACCATCAGAATCTTCAGGAATAATCTTTGGATCATCAACATACCAAGCATTTATATTTTCTTTAGACATATCAATTGCTATAGAAATATCTATAGGTTTGGACACATCAATTTGTATTTTCCTAGAATTGTATTGTATAGTTGCGATCATTTATGCTGAATTTATTTCAGTATCGTTTTATTATTAAATCTATAATTCCAAATATAAGTTTTTTAATTCAGGGTTCTTTAATTCAATTAAATGCCATTTCCATTCTTTTCTCCAATTCTTTAATTGCTTTTCTCTTAAAAAAGCATCATGATAATCCTGAAATTCTTCAAAGTATAATAATTCATTCACACTATACTTTTTAGTAAACACTGTTGCTTTACCTAAAACATGTAGCTCTATTCGCTTTTTTAAATCGCCAGTAGCTCCAATATACAAAACTGTTCTATTCTTGTTTGATAAGATGTATACAAAACCTGTTTTCATATTTTAAAAAGATCCTGAATCTAGTTCAGGATGAATAATTCAGAGGCAATACCGTCAACTAAAAATTTTCCTTTTTGGGTTGTTTTTAAAACATTAAGGTTTGGAGAACCAGAAAAAGTTGTGATTTCAAGCAGTTCTTTATTTATGAATTTTTCAGATGATGTTTTTAAATATTGCAAAAATTGAATGCCAAATTCAGCTTCAATTTTATATAAAGAAACGCCCCAAATAGTTCTTAAACCTGTCATAATATATTCATTATACTGGTCTTTTATAGATAAGTTTTCAATTGTATTTGGCAATTTATTATCATGAATAGATTGAATGTACTTTGAATTATTAGCAACATTCCAACTACGTTGTGTTTTAGAAAAGGAATGCGCCGAAGGTCCAATTCCTATATATGGTTTCCCTTGCCAATAAGAGGTATTGTGTTTTGAAAAATAGTTTGGCTTACCAAAATTAGAAATCTCGTAGTGCACAAACCCATGCTCAGTTGTTTTTTCTATTAAATGATTAAAATGTTGCAATGCTAAATTTTCGTCAATTGGTGGGTAGGTCCCTTTTTTTATAAATGTATACAACGCAGTTTTAGGTTCTGCTGTTAATGCGTAACTTGAAATATGATTAATCTCAAAGTCAAAAGCCATTTCTAGGTTTTTATTCCATTTTTCTAAACTCATATCTGGAATACCGTAAATTAAATCGATAGTTATATTATCAAAATGTTGAGTTGCCACAGATAAGCATTTTTTTGCTTCTTCAGATGAATGCGCACGATTCATGCTTTTTAAATCGTCTTCAAAAAAAGATTGAACACCAATGCTAAGTCTGTTTATTCGAGTATTTCTTAAATCATTAATTTGATTATTAGAAAGATCGTCTGGGTTAGCCTCTAAAGTTATTTCTGGGTTTTCAATTACCTTATAATTTTCGTAAACCGAATCAATCAACAATTGCAATTCATGATTAGTTAGCAAACTTGGTGTACCTCCTCCAAAATATATGGTTTCAATAGATTGGTTTTCAAGTTCAATTTTTCTTAACCCTAACTCTTTTATAAGTGTTTGAATCAATTCATCTTTCTTTTTTAAAGATGTAGAAAAATGAAAATCGCAATAATAACATGCCTGTTTACAAAAAGGGATATGAATGTAGATACCTGCCATTACTTAGTTTTTAACCAAACAATAGTTAATGAAATTCCATAACCAATTATAATATATAATATTACAGAGATAAAATATATAAAAACACCCTTGATAATATTTAATATGCTTATTTTTTGAAAAAATGAAATTAATGCATAAATCATGTAAAAGAACATAAAAATAAACGGCAACATTCTATACTGCGGGTTTGCATATTGTAACCCAAACATTAATACAACAGTGGCAAACATATAGAACCCAATAACGTAAAATGAAACAGCTATATATTCAGCAAATGTGTATTTTTTAAAAAAGAATAGTTTAACAGCTAAGGCGAAAGAAAAAACGAAAGTGAAAATAATATTATTTATGTTTTTCGACATAAAAACCCCAGCATTATTTATTAAACTTTGATTTATTTCGGCGCCTCCGGCTGTTGCCATATTCTCCATTGGATCATAATTCAATAATGCTTTTACAATTACAAAAATTAATGCTATTAAAATAAAAAAAGGTACTGGTTTATAATACATTTTCCTTTTCCCACTTAAGTATGCTCTAAATAATTTTCCTGGATTTATTATTAATAGTTTAAGAGTAAGAAATAAAGGTGAATTCACTGAAAAAACAGCGTCAATAAAATCTTGAAATGTTTCTTTAAATGTAACTTTATTAATAGAAGTTCTTTGTCCGCAATTAGAGCAATGTTTACCACTGGTAACTATTTCACAATTTTTACAAATTACACTCATACTTTGCTACTTTTTAACCCTATCTTCATTCTGCTTTACAAAAGCACTCCAGCCCGAATAGCTTTTACCAACAGTAACTTTTCCTGAGTTATAAAAATGACAAACTGCAGCAGCTAAACCATCGGTAGCATCTAAATTTTTAGGCAACGTTTTTAATCCTAATAAATTTTGAAGCATTTTGGCAACTTGTTCTTTACTAGCGTTTCCATTACCAGTAATTGCCATTTTTATTTTTTTAGGAAGATATTCAGTTATAGGGATTTCCCTACTTAAACCTGCTGCCATTGCTACACCTTGCGCACGCCCTAATTTGAGCATACTTTGAACATTTTTACCAAAAAACGGTGCTTCAATAGCAATTTCGTCTGGGTTATGAGTATCTATAAGCTCTATAGTACGTTCAAAAATAAGTTTCAACTTTAAGTAATGATCGCTATATTTTTTTAAATCCAGCTCATTAAGCTGAACAAAATGCATGTTTTTCCCAACTACTTTTATAAGCCCGAAACCCATAATAGTTGTTCCTGGATCTATTCCTAAAATAATTCTTTCTTTGCCCATTAATCGCAATATTGACAACCACTAAGTGAAATAGATGCGCCGATTGTTAATGTTAACATGTTTCCGTTAAACGATCCCAACCCACTTGAAACAGGATTAAAATCTTTTCCAAAGCTTAATATATAAGATGCATCAAAATATACCGAAAGTTTATCGGAAATTCCATAATGAAACTCTATTCCTGCCATTGCATTTAAAAAAGAAGTATCATTTTGAGTGTAATTCCCTAAAGGCTTTATAGTTGTATAACCTGGTCCAGCATGAACAAATGTTCCCATCTGCTGTGGTAAAAAACTAAATATGCTTGTTGCATCATAAACCAATTGCGCATTGAGTCGAGTGTAATTAATTTTAAATTCTGGTGTATCATTTAAGTTTGAAAAACGATTATAACCAAAATCTAATTTTGCTCCCAACTTAGGCTTAAACATGTATTGAACACCTAAGTTTATGCTAGGAAAATTAACAGATTTGGCTTCAAAATTATTAACAAACCCACTTGCCGATGGCTTATTAATGCCTAACGCAAATTGAGCTTTAACCGTGCTTTTATCACTTTGTGAAACCGCTGAAAAACTACAGAAAATAAAAATTATTGAAAATAATATCGATTTAAATTTTAGAGGCATAAAATAATATTGGTTTAATTTGCTGTATAATTTTATATGATAAATAACACATTGCCATACAAAACTAAGCAATTCTTTTTTGTGCTCATTAAATTAAGCATTGTTGTTGGCGCATTTTATTTTATTTACAATAAACTAGCAAATAACGATAATTTACAACTTTCTACTTTTATCGATTTTTTATCAAAAAAGAATGTTTTTGCAACAAAAAACATCATTTTATTACTCTTTTTAAGCATTTTTAACTGGTTTTTTGAAATCTTGAAATGGAAAATTTTGGTTTCTCCAATTAAAAAAATTAGCTTTAAAAATGCACTAGAACAAAGTTTAGGCGCCTTAACAGCATCATTACTTACACCAAATAGAGTTGGAGAATATGGAGCAAAGGCTATCTATTATTCAACAAATATGAGAAAACGGGTTGTACTCATTAATCTATTAAGCAACCTATTGCAAATGGCCATCACAGTTATTTTAGGCGTTTTAGGTTTTTATTTTTTAATATCAACTTACCCAGTAAATTTAGACTATTACAAACTTGCAAGAGTAAGCATAATTGGTTTAATGGTGCTGTTTTTAGTAGGCTTTGGCATTAAAAAAAGTAAAATTACAATTAAAGGTTTTTCGTTAGAAAAAGTAAAACGATTTGTTACAGAGTTTCCTAGAATAAAAATTTTACAAGGACTTTTATTTTCTTTTGTGCGATACGCAGTTTTTTCGTTTCAATTTTACTTTCTATTATTACTTTTTGGTAGTAGCATAGCTTACTTAGATGCCATGATTATAATTACATCAATGTATTTATTAGCATCAATTATTCCTTCTATATTTATTTTTGATGTAGTTATAAAAGGAAGTATTGCTCTATATTTATTCCAATTTGTTAATATAAACGAGCTTACAGTTTTAAGTATTATCACCACAATGTGGTTACTAAATTTTGTGATACCAAGTATGTTTGGAAGCTTTTATGTCCTTAATTTTAATTTCCCAAAAAATGAAGATTAGTTATGGTTTTAATTAGCATTATTATAACCGTTTTATATTTACTTTTAATAGGAAGTTTTGTTTTTGGTTTTGATAAAGTCTCTGTTTTTAAATTGAAAGATATAGATGTAAAAACCAAGTTCTCTGTAATTATTCCTTTTAGAAATGAAGCTAAAAATTTATCAGATCTGTTAGCGTCAATTGCTACTTTAGAATATCCAAATCATTTATATGAAATCATTTTTGTTGATGATGATTCTAATGATGATTCTAATGATTTAATAAAGGAATTTATAAATAACTCTAGTAATAACATCAAAATAATTTCTAATGAGAGAACGTCTAATTCTCCAAAAAAAGATGCTATTACTAATGCAATAAAACATTCAAAACATGAATGGATAATTACCACTGATGCTGATTGTATTTTACCAAAATATTGGCTAGATAGTTTTGATGAATTTATTCAAAAAACACAAAGTAAATGTATTGTTGCTCCTGTAACATATATGAATGAAAGTGGTTTTTTAAACCGCTTTCAAATTCTAGATATATTAAGTTTACAAAGCACTACCATTGGCGGCTTTGGTATTCAAAAACCGTTTTTATGCAATGGAGCAAATTTTGCTTATAAAAAGGACGTTTTTATAGCAGTAAATGGATTTGAAGGCAATAATAATATGGCTAGTGGCGATGATGTTTTCCTGCTAGAAAAGATTGAAAAAGCATACCCAAAAACAATTAATTACTTAAAATGCGAACAAGCTATTGTAACAACTAAAGCGCAACAAAACTGGAATTCATTAAAAGAACAACGTGTAAGATGGGCGGCAAAAACAAGTTTATTAAAAAACACATTTAGCAAGCTAACTGGGGTAATTGTTTTGCTAATGAACGCGTTAATAATTGTGCTTTTAACACTAACCTCTATAAATGAATTTAGTCTTAAAAGTTTTATCTATATTTTGATTATTAAATTTAGTATTGATTTCTTATTAATTTATAAATCTGCTTTGTTTTTTAATCAAAAACATATTTTATCAACTTATATTTTTGGTTTTTTAATTTACTCTTTCTTCAGCGTTTATATTGCTTTAATTTCAATGTTTAAAGGTTATAAATGGAAAGGTAGAAGTTTTAAAAAATAAACTTAATTGATTTATTTTTAGTAGCTTTACATATAACCCAATATCTTAAAAACCATGAAAAAGGTTCTTTTCTTACTCGTACTTACTACTTGTTCTTTTTCTGTTTCTGCTCAACAAAAACATACTATTAACGGAAAAAGTTACGAACTTAAAACTGCCGTTGAAGGTCATCTAAATTTGCTTTGGAATATTGTTGATAAACAATTTCGATATTTTGTTAAAACGGCTGATGGAAACGTTTCAGAACTGTTAAATACTAAAGATTTAAACAATAACTACCAAGAGCAATATAAAATACAGCTCAAAGAATTAACTAAAGGCGCAAATGTCAATACTAACGATTTAAAATTTACATTAAACGATTTGACACAGTTTTTCAAACACTACAACTCTGCCATAGGTCATTCGGCATACCTAGATGAAAAACCAATACTTAAATTCCGCCTAGGTTTTTATGGCGGTATTACAAATCATCCTTTTGTAAATAATACGAATAATACAAAAGTTCCTTTTTTTGGTACTGAACTTGAAGTCTTTTCTTCTAATGAGAATTCTAACCATGCTGGCTTTTTTAATATAGAACATGCTTTAGATAATGATGATTTTAAATATACTTCAACTCAACTAGCTTTGGGTTATAGATATAGGTTTATTAATAAATCATCGTTTAACATTTACGGAAATGCTCTTTTAGCAACTTATAATTTCTCAAAAAGCACTATTTTACTAACAAGTACCACAAATGAAGTAGTAAAAAACTCAACCTTCAAAATTCCATTTGCATTTGGTTTAGGTGCTGATATCAAAATTAGTGACGGCAGCTTTATAACCTTAGCTTACAACGAATTGATAGCTCTATTTGTAGATAACAATGGTAATTTTCCAATTGATTTTGCTGTTGGCTATAAGTTTAATTTATAAATGAATCTATTAAATAAAACATCAAATCCTGCATTTACAAATCACTTTTTTGGTGGCAATAATACATCAGCAAAAACCATGTCTGTAACTGGTGTTTTTATAAAATCTTTGGCCTCAATAAGTATTATTATAATTATATCTATTGGCATTTGGAAGTTACATAACCAAGGAACAAATCTTAAATGGTATTCCATGGGAGGTATGCTAGCAGCCATAGTGATAAGTATTATTATTTCTGTACGGCAACACTGGGCGCATATTCTAGTTCCCCTTTATGCTATTGCTAAAGGTTTTTTTCTGGGTAGTATTTCGGCTTATGCACAAGCTAAATTTCCTAATTTCCCTTACCAAGCCATAGGCATTACCATGGTAACTTTTGTGGTGATGCTCTTGTTGTATCAAACACGGGTTATAGTGGTCACTAAAAAACTACGAAGCGTTATTATTACTGCTGTAACAAGTATTTTTGTAATTTATATTATTTCATGGATTTTAGGCTTTTTTGGTATTAAAGTTTTTATTTGGGGCGTTTCTTGGCCTGCAATAGTTTTTAATATTCTTGCCACTATTTTTGCTTCACTATCATTACTTCTTGATTTTGATTATATAGAGCGCTACAAAAACAAAGCTCCTAAATATAAAGAGTGGTTAGCAACTTGGGGCTTATTAGTTACTTTGGTTTGGTTGTATATTGAAGTTTTAAGGTTGATGAAAAAATTAGCAATTAGGTTTTAAAACTAATACTAGTTAACCTTAACAATTATTGGTAGTTTAAATGCTGTCGTTACTTGCTGTCCGTGTTTTGTAGCTGGAAAAATTTTGGGGAGTGAATCTAAGCTTTTTGTAAGCAAACTTTCAATATTTGGAATTTCTTCACGGGTAACAGCGTTTATTTTTGCATCTATTAATTTTAAGTTTCCCGTTTCAGATACTTTAAAGTTTAAAACAATAGTATCGCTAACATCTTTTGATACAATGATTATTTCTTTTTGCAAAAAATCAGAAATATGTGAGGTTAGAATTTTTTGGAAACATTCTTTTACATCATTCTTAACAGTCAAAGAATCGCATGCAGAAAAACTAGGATATTCATCTACATCATTCCAATTAAAAGTTTGTAATTCTTCTTTTAAAATAGCTTCAGACGATGTTTTTTTTACATTAAAATACTCGCAAGAGGTAAGCATCAAAACAAATAAAAAACCTAAAAAGTATCTCATGGGTAATAACTGAAACCGAAAAGTACAATTTTTTTTAGATTTTAATCTTCTTTCTTCTCTTCATTAAGAAATTTTTCCTCTTTAAGTTTAGAAATTCTATCATTTACAAAACTTATTAACTTGCCATTAGGGAACTTTCTCTTAAAATCTTCTAACGCCTTAATCCTAGAATCAAAATCGGCATAATAAGCATCAAGCGTTATTGCCAAGTGAAAGCTTGAAAACTCATTTGAAGGATTCTCTTTTATTGCTTTTTTTAAGGCATCAATCCCTTCTCTATACTTTTTTTGCCGATTTAAAACTGTTGCAAGTTTCATATATTCAGCATCTAATGGTGTATCTAACAATGCCAAAGCTTTCCATATATATTCTTCGGCTTTTTTAAAATCATCTATTTTCTCATAGTAAGTTCCTATCACATAAATAGAGGTTGCATCCAATGGGTTGAATTTTAAAGCTAACTTCCGTTGTTCAATAGCCTTTTCAAATTCAAATAATTGCGCATAACTCAAACTTAATTTTTCATAAATAAACGCTGAAGATTCACCTAATTCAAGAAGTTTCTCGAACCAAACTACAGCTTTTTCATATTGATGCCTCACATAGTAATTTTGGGCTTTCAAGCTTATCAGTTCTTTATTATTTTTATAGGAGTTGAGCCCTATATCAATATATTTATCTGCAGTTTTATTATGCCCCTTTTTAAGATAATATTTTGCTATTTTAAAAATTGCTTTTTGGTGTGTAGTATCTAATTCAAAAGCGCTATGAAATCTATTTTGTGCTGTTGAATCTTTTAACTGCTCTAATGTTAAGCCTAATTCATAATGAAAATTTGGGTTTTTATAATCTATATAAACTAGTTTATTAAATACTTCTGATGCTTTTTTAAACTTTTTAGATCGATATAAAAATTTGCCAAAATCATATTTTAACAAGGTGTTTTCTGGGTTAGTTTCCACACCTTTTTCGTAATTAATTAAAGCTTCATCATAGTTACCAATAGCTATGTAGGCTTTTGCTATTTTATGGTATACTTCTGGTTGGTTATTGTATGTTTTATATTGTAAAATTGCTTTACTATAATTACCATGAGCAAACAAACTATCTGCAATGTTTAAAACCGAAGTTTGGGCTTCGGTTTTAAATGCTGTACATATTAAAAAAATTAAAATGATTCTATTCACTTACTTGAAATATTATAGGTAAAGAGTAAGGAACAGTAACTATTTTACCATTATGAGATCCAGGTTTAAATTTAGGAAGTGATTTAACAACTCGTTTAGCTTCTGCTTCTAAATCAGGATGTGGTGCTCTTGAGCGTATATCAATAATATTACCTTCTTTATCTATTTTAAAAATAACGTTAATACGTTGCCTTCCTGCTAAGCCTAATTCTGTAGCCAATTTTGTATTGAAATTTTTATTTACATGTAAAGCAACCTCGTTTGCAACGCATTCTTTTTGATCAGCTTTACTTAAATTTTCACATCCTGGAAATATTGGTGGTTCTTCTACAACAGCAAAAGGCACTACATTTGATGCACTTAAATCATCAGTAATTGTAACTTCATCAAGCATTTTTGTTTTTTCCTCAATATCAAAAATTATAGGTAATGAATAAGGTACTGTTACTGGTTTGCCACGTTGTATACCAGGTTTCATTTTCGGTAAAGAAGAAATTACACGTATAGCTTCTGCTTCTAAAGCTGGGTGTGGCGCTCTTGAACGCACACCAGTAATATTTCCTTCTTTATCTATTTTAAAAATAACATTAATACGTTGTCTGCCACTTAACTCGTTTTGGTTAGCAATTTTGGTATTAAAATTTTTAGCTACAAATTCTGATATGTTGTCAGACATGCATTTTTTCTTTTCAATATTACTCGCTAGGTCTTCACAGCCTGGATAAATCGGCACATTCTCAATAACTGCAAAAGGGACTTCTACTTCATCTAGCGGAATAACATCTGATGCTTTTTCTTCTATTTTATCAGCAATTTGAAATATAATTGGTAACGAATAAGGAACTACTACATTTTTTCCTTTGTGCTTACCTGGAATCATTTTTGGCAGTGTATTAATAACTCGAATTGCTTCTGCTTCTAAATCAGGATGCGGTGCTCTTGATCGAATTCCTATTACATTTCCTTCTTTATTGATTTTGAAAATTACATTTATACGTTGTTTTCCAGTTAAACTTAACTTATTAGCTAAATCGATATTAAAGTTTTGATTAACATGCTTTGCAATATTATTAGATATACATTTTTTTTGTTCCTCTTTTGTTATGTTTTCGCAACCAGGAAATATTGGAACTTGATCTATAACAGCAAAAGGGACTTCTAATGCAGATTTGTATTCCTCTTTCAGTTTTAAAAGCTCTTCTTTTCTTTCCTTTTTTTCTTTTTCGGAAAGCTCTTTAGGTGTTTCGGTGTTTCCCCAATCAAAATAGCTTATATTATAATAGATTATATAAGAAGAGCCATCTGGAAAACTTACTTCACTTTTTGAAAAGCCGTTTGGTACTTTTTCTTTAACAGAATGCACACTATATTTTACTATATCATTTTTTTTATCAATATAGCCCCAACTTACATAGTCTTTATTGTTTTTCAGAAAGCTCTCATATTTCTCATGGATTTCCTTTTTCTCTCCTACGAGTTCTTCATCTTTACCCAAAGAATAACTAAACTTGTTTAACTCTATTTCACTGCTAATATTTGGTTTATCTTGAGCCTCTGCAGAAGTATAAACAAGCATTCCTAAAACCATAGGAATTAATAAAGCATATTTAAATAAATGAATTTGTTTTGACTTTGTTTTTGACAACATAACGATTCGTTTTTTGATTAATGATTGTTTAAAAAATGTATTGATGAATGATATTTTTTTGGTTTCGAAAACTTGTTCCAAAAGGTTTTGGTAGTATTCACTTTTATTTTGATGCTTAACAGCATTAGCATCAGCAATAAATTCGTGCAGTGTTGCCATTCTATTTTGATACATATACACTAAAGGATTAAACCAGAACACTATACGTAATACTTCAAAAAACAATAAATCTAGTGTATGCTTTTGCTGAGCATGAATTAACTCATGTTTTAATATAGATTCTTTATCCTCTTCTTTAATATGCTCTCCTAAAAAAATGTAGCTGAAAAATGAAAATGCTGCATTACTATTTATTAATTCAACTAAAACAATGTTACCTATAGATTGCTTTGGGTTTTTTAATACTAAAACAAAAATTTTAATCACTTTAAATAAAAACAAACTAAAGGCAATAAAAACTCCTATATAAAAAATGAGTTCCCAATATGGAAAAGAATTATTTTCTAAAACAACAGTATCCAATGCTATAGTATCATTGATGTTTGTATTTGTTTGCCCTAAAACAACCTCTGGTAGAGAAACAATATAATTTTGTGGAAGAACTTCTTTTAAACTATTAATCTTTATAAATGGTAGTATTAAAGAAAGAATTGATGTTACCAACAAATACATCCTATTCCAATTAAAAAAAGTGTCGCGTTTTAAAAACACATCATAGGCTAGTAGAAAGAACAGCTGAAACGCTATAGTTTGCAATATATAATGTATCATTATTTCTCTTTTTTATTGATTTCTTTTAAAACCGATTCAAGCTCATTTAAACTAATATCGTTTTTCTTCATAAAGAATGACACCATACTTTTAAAAGAGCCTTGAAAATAATTATCTACCAACTTATTAATAGATTGATTACTATATTCTTGTTGTTGCATTAACGGAAAATACACATGCCCTTTTCCTTGTTTTTCATAATCTACAAACCCTTTACTTTCTAAAATTCGCACAATTGTAGATACTGTATTATATGCAGGTTTAGGGTTTGGAAATTCTTCAATTATGGCTTTAACATTGGCTTTTTTAAGTTGCCAAAGTATTTGCATTATCTCTTCCTCGGCTTTAGTAAGTTGCTTCATTTTTAGTGGATTTTATTATTCAACTAAACTTTTAGTTAAACAAATATAACTAAAAAATTAGTTTGAACTAATTTTTTAGTTTAAAATGTAACGTTTGGCATAATTTTTAGTCTAATTAAAAGAATAACTTAAACACTTTTATGGATATTATTTTAATTATTATTGCTGCCTTATTTATTGTTTTAGGAATTATAGGTAGCTTTTTACCTGTGCTACCCGGACCTTTAACAAGTTGGGTAGGTTTATTAATTCTTCATTTTACAGATGCCATTCCTATGGATATGTCGTTTATAATTATAACTCTAGTTATAGCAATTTTTATTTGGATACTAGATTATATTATACCTGCTATTGGAACAAAACGCTTTGGAGGTACAAGATCTGGTATGATTGGTACAACAATTGGTTTAATAGTTGGCTTAATAGCTCCTATTCCGGGCGGTATTATCATTGGGCCTTTTGTTGGTGCACTTATTGGGGAATTATTAAATAACGCAGATTCTAAAACGGCAATCAAAGCTGCTTTTGGTTCGTTTATTGGGTTTTTAACTTCAACTTTTATAAAGCTTTTTGTAACTGTTTTTTATTTTGGATTATTTTGCAAAATTTTATGGGATTATAAAAATGCTCTTTTTATATTTTAAAAACAATTTATTTAAAATAGAAGAACCCTGTGGGTCTCTCACCTCCACAGGGTTATTGTAAATTGCTATTATCAACAAAAAAATTGAGGGATTAATTAATTTGAAGTGTTGATACTACAAATATAAATATAACAAACGGCTTTGAACTGTGGAAAAACCGTAACTCCTTTACGGTTAAATTGTAGAATTGAGATATAGCAAGGGTTTTGGGATTTGAAAAAAAATGAAAAATTTAAAAATTTAACAAATGCTCATCGTTTTGTTATCATTTTACACAAAACCTTTACTCCTAGCTTCTCTTAATAAGGTCTCGTCTTGCCCATCTTGAACAGAAAATAACTCTTTAAGTTGTTTCTTTCTTTTTTCAACAGCACTTAAAGATATGTCTAAATGTGTTGCAAGATTTTTAGTTTTTACGCCTTGAGATAATAAATGAAGTATCTTTCTGTTTTTATCATCAATTACAATATCGCTTGTAATCGTTTTTCTAATATGACTATTTACTGTACCACTATAAAAGGGAGGGTTATTAAGTACTGCTTGAAAAGCGCTTGCTAATTCGCTAGATGTTAAATCGCTTTTAATTAGGAACCCTTCAGGGTCAATAGTTTTAATAATGTTATGTATACGAAAAGATTCGTTGAACATAGTTAATATTATAATTTTAGCATCTGGCAAAATGTGACGTGCATGCTCTGCTAAATCTTCGCCAGATTGCATTAATCCATCTGCTGATGGTGGTAAGCTAATATCAACAAATAATACATTATATGGGGTATTATTTTCAACAGCTTTATTCATAAAAGTAATAGCTTCGTCACAATTATTTGCAATGTCTATTGATAATTCTTGACTTTCTTTTTTAGAAAATAATAATGTGTTTTGATACCCTTCAATAATCATTGGGTGGTCATCAATCATTAATATTTTAATATGCTCTGTCATTCAATTATAATTAATCTGTTCTAACCTTTATCGTTATGGTTGTTCCTTTATTTAATTCTGAGTTTATGGATAAATCACCTTTAATCTCTTCTACTCTAGAGTTAATGTTTTTTAACCCAATTCCTCTTTTTGCCTTATTAACATCAAACCCAGAACCGTTATCGTTAATCTTTAAGCAAAATACGTTATTTTTAACTTGAAAACTAATTTTTACAAGCGTAGCATTAGCATGTTTATAAATATTTTGTAACGATTCTTGTATTATTCTGTATATGTGAATTTTAGTTTTATTTGAAGCTTCTTCCCAATTAATATCGTCGTTAGTTTTTAACTCATAATCAAATCCGTAAGCCTTCGTTTGGGTTTCTACTAAGGTTTTTATAATATCAACAAAACCAGATCCTGATACAAAATCGGTATTTAATTCATGGGATACTTTTCTAATATCATCTTCAATGGTTTTTAGCTCAGAAATATATTGGCTTCTAGTATTAATAGCTTCTGCATTTGTACCCATGTTTAAACTATCTAAACTTAAACGTGTACCAAACAAGCGTCCTAATACACCATCGTGCAATTCTTCAGAAATACGTTTCTTTTCTAAAGTTCTTGCTTCTTCTATATTGTCTTGTTGCGAAAGCATTAGGTTATATATTTCTTCGTTTGTTTCTTGCTGTTGTTGTATAAATTTTAACTCTTTGTTTTTATTTCTTTGCGTTATAACTAAATAAACTAAAAAGGATGTTATAATTAATGTTACCGAAATAATAAAAAGCCACATTCGTTCTCGGGCTATTCTAACGTTTTCTTGTTCAATTTTATCGGTTTCAAAACGAATCCTAGCAGACTTATTTCTAATTAATCTTTCACTTTTATATAAGCTATCACTAAGTTTTACATATTCTTTCAAATGTTTAACAGCTACATTACCCTCTTCTATCTTAGAAAGCAATTGCAGAGATTTAAGCAAATCATCATTATGATATTCTTTAGCAATATTTTTAGCCTTATAAGCATAATATTTTGCTGAAACTTTATCATTAAAATTGTTATAGTATTCAGCTAAGTGCTGATTTATAATTATTGAGTTATAACCTTTTGGGTTTACACTATCCGTAATCTTCAAAGCATCAAAATACAATTCAGGCAATCTCTCTAATTTATTTGACAAGTACAAAGTATGCGCATAGTTATCCAATACTAAAGCATAAAAATCAGGTCGTTCTTTAATTAAATTTTTATTAAGTAATATCTCATCATAATAATCAATTGCAATATCATATTGTTTTAAATTTTTATAAACAAATGCAATATTATTTAGTGAATTGTCAATCTTAGATTTATCTATACCCTTTAAACTTCTTTTTATTTCCAAAGAATAATTATGATATTCTAAAGATTTATCAAATTGTTCTAATTCATTAAAGACTATTCCTAGATTATTATATAAAAAAGATTTTTTTTCATTTACATTATAAGTCTCATCTAATTCATCTAATAGAGAAATAGCTTCAAATGAATTTACTTCACTTCCTAAATAGTCCTTTTCATTTCTTTGAATGCTTGCAATTCTATATAATGCTGAAGCTATTCCAAATTTATTTCTTAAAGATTTATAAATTTTTTCTGCTTTCTCATAATGATAATAGGCACTATCTGTTAGTAGAGCTTTGCTCCTATAATGTTCACCTATTTCATAGTGAGTATCAGCTATTAATAAAGAATCATTAGATTTCCCATTCAAAACATATAGCTTGATAGAGTCTATTCTAGATATATGTTTTCCTTCTTGAGAAAAAGAATAATTAACACTAGCAAAAAATATAATATAAACAAAAAAATACTTCAACAATAAAAGAGTTATTTACTTTAACCTCAAATGTATCTATAATTTTTCATTTATATAAATTTAAAAAAGTCCTTTACAAAAAATGTAAAGGACTTATATTTTTATTAAAGATTAGAATTAATCACCAACTTGACCTCCAGTAATAGGAGCTGCTTCTTCTGTTTCTGGTGCTTTTAATACATCATCTTCGTTTAAGTCTTGTTTAGTACAAGAAGATAATACTGTTACAAATAATGCAAGTAGTAAAGTAATTTTTAGGGCTTTCATAATTATTTCGATTTAAGGTTAATATTATTTTTCTCTATTTATTTTTTAAAATTTAAAATGTTATCGAAAGACTTTGAAATCAAAATCTTTGATGAGGGAAAAATGGATAATTAACTTAAAATCGAATGCATAAAAAAGCATATAGATTTTTTAAAATACTATGAGGGATGTATGACTATAAAGTCAAAAGAATGGATTAATAAATCTTAAATAGCTAAGGGAATTTTTTGGGGCGCATATTAAGAACTGCTAAAGTATGTCAATCGGACTAAGTAATAGAAATATAATCGATAAAATGTATGTTTTTATCGATTAAGTGTAATTTATCGTTAATCTTATTAACAATTAGTTGTTAAGAACTTATAATGTAGATCCATTTTTAACTAAACTTGTTTTAACTATTTTAGTTTTAAAATCTAACTGTTGATCAGATATTTTCTGTAATCTATTTATAAGCATTTGTGCAGCATTAGCTCCAATTGTTTTAGCATGCTGCCTAATTGTTGTTAATCTTGGTACTGAGTGATTTGATACAGATTGGCTTGAAAAACCTATTACAGAGATATCTTTTGGCACTTTAAGGCCAAAACTTGTGGCTACATTAATAGCAATAACCCCAGAAGCGCTATCTGCAGCAATTATCGCATCTATATCTTTATGCTCCTTCATAAAGGCTTTTATTTTGTCTTGAGAGTTATCTCCTTTTTTAATCTTTAAAACTAGAGGTTTATGTTTAGTGGTTTCTAAAACGGCTTTGTTATAACCTCTTTCTCTTAACTTACCAACACTTAAATCATCAATATTACTTATAAAAGCTATTTGTTTTCTGTTTTCTTCTAGTAAACCTTTGGTGGCTCTATAGGTGGCATCAAAATCATCAACAATTACTTTATCGCACAACACATCGTGCGCCACTCTATCAAACATAACTATTGGTAGACCTTGCTTGATTGTTTTTTTAAAATGTTCTATTTCGTTTTTAATTTGTGTCTCTTCTGAAACGCATAAAATAAAGCCATCTACACTTCCATTTGCTAATAATTGTAAACTTTGTTTTTCTTTATCTAAAGATTCGTTAGAGATACAAGTAATTATATTATACCCATGCTGTGTGGCTTCTCGTTCAATTCCAAATAAAACTTTTGCCAAAAAATGATTCAAAATATCTGGGATAATTACCCCAATAGTATTAGTCCGGTTTTGTTTTAAGCTTAAAGCTACCTTATTGGGTTTATAGTTATATAAATCGGCTAGCTCTTTAACACGTTTAACTGTTTCTTCCCCAATTTCTTCGCTATTATTCAAAGCTTTGGACACTGTAGATATTGAAACATTTAACTCTTTTGCTAATTGTTTTAAAGTAACCATTCTATTTACAAGTTTGTTTTTATAAAAATGCAATTTACAAAATTACATCATGTAATACGTGTTGTGCATAAATTTGTTGAAACTGGAAACGAAAAGAATTAGCTAATTTGAATGGTAAGTATAAAAAATAGCTACATTACGAACTTGTGCTTATTTAAAAAACAATCGAGATCATAACGTAGCTATTAATTATAAACCAAATAGGCTTTGTTGATTAATTTCTATATTCATAGATTTTAAACAGTAAAAAGTTATTTGATTCTTATATATTTTTCAACTATTTCTCTTTTTATTCCTGCTTCTTTGACTTCTTCTAACCCAGCTTGAATTAAAGTATCTCCTTTTATTTGGATAGTAAAGGGAAATTCATGATTTTTTATAGCTTCAACACTAGTGTAATTCAAAAATTCTACGTAATTATCCCCTTCTAAAGTATACTTACCTCCACCTCCATAAAAATTGTTTGTACTATTATTTTCTTGGTTAAAGAAAGCAAAATGATCGCCGTTAATGATTTTTATGAAGCTAGTGTGGCTTAAGTCTTTTATTTTTAAGGAATCATTTTCATTAATCTCTGCATATACCATTTTCCAAGTACCTTCTATGGCATTATTTGAACTAAGACTTTTTTTATTTGAGCAACTATGCACTATTAAGATTAGAATAAAGCTAAAAATTAATTTTTCTGTTTTTCTCATTTATAAAAACAATTAGAAATGATAGCGTTTAAACGCCTCAATAGCGGCATAATCTGCTAAGCCCAAATCATTGTATTTTTTTGCTGTCAGCCGATTTCTATCTTCAACGCGTACCCAAAATTCTCTTGAGTCGTCTCCTTGGAACATAACACCATCTTTTTGAGATTGATGGTAAAAAATAGCATGACGCTTTTTAAGCACTTGATCAGGACTCATAGGTACAGCCATATCAATTTGGTAAGGATCCCATTCGTGCCACGCACCACGGTATAACCATACCCAACAATCATTCATATAACTGTTATGTTTTATTTTCTTTAATGCTAAAAACAAGCTATCTAAACACATCTTATGGGTTCCGTGTGGGTCAGCTAAATCCCCGGCGGCATAAATTTGATGTGGTTTTACATGCTCTATCAAGCTGCACATAATATCTATGTCATCGTCAGAAAGGTTATTTTTCTTAACCGTACCTGTTTCGTAAAAAGGTAAATCAAGAAAATGAACTTTAGAATCGTCAACTCCTAAATATCGAGTAGCAGCTAGAGATTCACTTCGTCTTATTAATCCTTTAAGTTTTCTAACTTCAATGGAGTCAATATTATTTTCAGTTTTATTTTTTAAGAATTTTATAATGTTTTCTGGCTCTGTAGAATTTGAATTTAATGATTTAGATATTTCTGCAAATTTTAAGGCCTCTTCATCTGAAACTGCAATATTCCCAGAAGTTTGATATGCCACATGTACATCATGACCTTGTTCTACTAGCCGATCTAAAGTTCCTCCCATAGAAATCATATCATCATCAGGATGTGGGCTAAAAATAATAACTCTCTTTTTTTCTGGAGTTGCTCTTTCTGGTCTATTCGTATCATCTGCATATGGCTTCCCACCTGGCCAACCAGTAATGGTATGCTGCAACTTATTAAACATTTTAATATTTAAATTATAAGCAGTTCCATCTTCTGTTAAAAGGCTAGACATTCCGTTATCATTATAATCTTTATCCGTTAACTTTAAAAAAGGCTTATCTGTTAACTCGCTTAACCAAACAACGGCTTTAAGTTTTAAAGTTTCTGTCCACACACAAGAGGTTACTAACCATGGTGTTTTTACTCTGGTTAGTTCTGACGAAGCATCACTATCTAATACAAAAGTTGTATTATTATGTTCTTGCAAATAAGTAGCTGGAACTTGAGAGGTAATCTTTCCCTCTATTGTTTTTTTAAGAATTTTAGCCTTGCTAATTCCCCAGCCTAAGAGCACTATCCTTTTAGCACTCATTACAGTGCCAATACCCATGGTTATAGCTTTTCTAGGTACATTATCAATACCAAGAAATGCTGGCGCTGCATCTATACGCGTTATATGATCTAATGTTATGCTTCTAGTTCCAGAGTTAAAATGAGAACCTGGTTCATTAAAACCTATATGTCCTGTTCTACCTATTCCTAAAAGCTGAAAATCTAAGCCTCCAAGGGTTTTAATTTTCATTTCGTAATCTATACAATATTGATATAAATCTTCAGCACTTACTTTACCGTCTGGAATATTAATATTTTCAGGTAATATATCAACATGATTAAAAAGGTGCTCATGCATGAAATAAAAATAGCTCTGAATATTATTTCTATCCATTGGCAAGTACTCATCCAAATTAAAAGAAACAACATTAGCAAAACTCAATCCTTCTTCTTTATGCATTCTAACCAATTCTTCATAAACTTTAACTGGTGAAGAACCTGTGGCTAATCCTAATAAGCAAAGCTTATTTAATGCACTTTTCTCTCGTATTAAATTTGCTATTTCTTGAGCAACAAGAATAGAAGCTTTATGGGACGACTCAAAAATAACGTTATGGATTTTTTCAAAACGCGTATCTTCAAACTTTCCTGGTTTTTTATAAGAAATGCTATTATTGGCAATACTTACTTCCATTTTCAAACATGATTAGAATTGTTTTTTGACAAAGCAAGCGAAAACTTAGAGTCTCCGCTTGCATTTCTAACTACTCAAAAAACTTTAATTTAAAAAACAAACACTTAATTTAAAGAATGAAAAAAAGTATTATAAATTCATTCTTTACAATAAAGGTATACGGTAAAATTTAGTGTGTTTACCGCTTTATTTGTAACCAATATACTATTAAAATACCTGCTCTTTTAAATAAAATATACAAACAACATCGTTTTAAAGACAGACAACAATATATTGTGGATAAGCGATTTGTTTTAATTAAAAATCATACCCTTCTTTGTGAAATCTCATTTTATTTTATACAAAAAAATCAAAAAAACGCAATTCAATATTGTAATCTGTCATTAAAGTTTTGCATATATCCATTTTGTTTTCACAACATAAATTTTTATATTTATAGTATTGTATCTCATGTAATTATTACATTATTGCTATATTAATTATATCTTTTTATTAAATTTCGACTACACCATTAATCGCCAATTAATAGTTGTTTGTCATAAAAAACGTGTTGTATATATATTATTTTTTATATCAACCCTTTAATTAGATATTTTGCATATTCTTATACCTTATTAGGTTTAAACACTCTTAAAAATCAATAAATTAACTTAAACTATAAATAAATGACAAAAACAAAAAAACTAAACTAAAATCAAACCCTCAAGAACAAATCTTGAAACAATCAAAATTAAAAACTAATTCAAAAAAATTATGATTCAAAAATTACTAAAACTAATGTTTGTGTTTTGTTTGGTCAGCATGCAGAGTATGCAAGCTCAAAACACTATAACAGGAACTATTACAGACAGCAACACTGGCATTCCTCTGGGAGGTGCTAATGTTATTGAAAAAGGAACCGCTAATGGTGTATCAACAGATTTTGATGGCAACTATAGCATTACAGTTTCTAGTTCAACTGCCACTTTAGTTATATCTTATATTGGGTATACTAATCAAGAAATAGCTGTGAATAATCAATCAACCATTAATATAGCACTTGTAGAAGATGCAAGTCAGTTAGATGAAGTTGTAGTAACTGCCTTAGGTATTAAAAGAGAAAGAAAATCTTTAGGATATTCCGTTCAAGAAATCCAAGGTGCTTCTATATCTGAAGCTAGAGAACCTAATATGGTTAATGCCTTATCTGGTAAGATAACAGGGTTACAAGTTATTAAAAGTAGTAATGGACCAGCAGGTTCTTCTAAAATTGTATTAAGAGGATATAGCTCTCTAACTGGTGATAACCAGCCATTAATTGTTGTTGATGGAACACCATTAGATAACTTTACAGGATCTTCTGGTGAAGGCTTCTGGAGTCCAACTGCCGATTTAGGTAATGGTTTAGCAGATATAAATCCAGATGATATCGAATCTCTATCTGTTTTAAAAGGAGCTTCTGCAGCTGCATTATATGGTTCGCGTGCAGGTAATGGTGTTATTTTAATTACTACTAAAACAGGTAAATCTAGTAAAGGATTAGGTGTTTCATACTCAGTAACTACTGGGTTTCAAAGTATTTTCTCAGTTCCGGATTTACAGAGTAGTTTTGGGCAAGGTTCTGTAGGTGTTTATGATGAATATTCTCAATCTAGTTGGGGGCCTAAAATTGAAGGACAAACAGAGACAGGACCTGAACAAGGGTCGGTTGTTTTTGATAAAGCTTATGATAATATAGGAAACTATTACAAAAATGGGTTTAGTCAAAACCATAGTCTCTCTCTACAAAATTCATCAGACGCAGGTTCTTTTTATGCCTCAGCTAATTTTCTAGATGATGAAGGTATTTCGCCATCAGCTACATTAGAACGTTTAAATTTAACAGCAAGAGGAGTATCTAAGTTTGGAAATGACAAAAAATGGACTGCGGATACAAAAGTGCAATATAATAGGACTACGGCTAATAACAGACCAAGAACTGGTTTTGGTGCTTTAAGTCAATATCAAACCATAATCAATTTCCCGAGATCACGTGATATTGAGCAATATTCTGCAGGTGTAGATGAGTTTGGAAATCAAATATGGTTTGACCCTAACTCTAATCAAATTAACCCTTACTGGGCTAATCAAAGACGTTTAAGTTCAGATTCAAGAGATCGTTTTATAATTAACGCGACTTTAAAACATCAGTTTAACGATTGGTTAAGTGCAGAAATTAGAGGAGGAGCAGATTTATATACCACAAATACTGAATCTAAAGTATTTGCCGGTACTTCAAGTACGTCTTCTTATGGTTTAGGAAAAAATACTTTTATTGAGCAAAACTATAGTGCTTTAATAGCTGCTGCTAAAGACAATATTTTTGGAAAAATAGGAGGATCTATTACTTTAGGAGGTAACTTAATGTCTACAGAAAGAAGTAGCATAAGTAGTAATTCAGGAGAATTACTTGTTCCTAATCTATTTAGTTTAAATAATGGAGTAAATCCTGCAAGTGTTTCTCAAGGGTTTAGCAACAAAAAAATAAACTCAGCCTATGGTCTTTTACAAATCAACTATGATGGTTATTTATTTTTAGATATAACTGGTCGTAATGATTGGTCATCAGCTCTAAGTGAAGCTAATAGATCATTTTTCTACTCATCTGTAAATACATCACTTGTTATTTCTGATATGATAACAAAAAATGGTGGTGACTTACCAAGTTGGTTCACTTTTGGTAAAATAAGAGGATCTTATGCTGAAGTAGGTAATGATTTGAGTCCTTTTTCATTATACAACGCATTTACTATAGGTAATGATGCTAACGGAAATACAACAGCCGGTACAAACAGCGTATTAAGAAACCCAGATATTGTAAATGAGTTGATTAAATCTGTTGAGGTTGGTTTAGAAGCGCGCTTTTTAAACAATAGAATAGGATTAGATGTTACTTGGTATAAGCAAAATGCAACAAATCAGATAATAAACCTTCCTTTAGATCCTTTTAGCGGATTTAATTCTAAGTTGATAAATGCTGGTGATATTCAAAACACTGGTGTTGAGTTAACTTTAAAAACCAGAATTTTGGATAACCCAGATGGATTATCTTGGGACATGGATGTTAATTACTCAACAAACAAGAATACTATTGAAGAGTTGGCTGACGATGTTACAGAATATAGCTTAGGTGGGTTTGACAACTTTAATATTAGAGCCGATGTAGGTGGAGATTATGGTGTAATAGTAGGTTCTAAGTTTAGAAGAGTTGAAGATGAATCAAGCCAATTTTTTGGAAGAATTTTAGTTGATGCTGATGGATTACCACTAGCTTCAACAGACAAACATGTTTTAGGTTCTCAACAACCTGATGCTTTATTAGGTATTACAAATATGTTTACATATAAAAACTTTTCTTTTAGCTTCCTATTTAATGCTAGCATTGGAGGTGAAATTTTCTCTGGCACAAATCATGCGCTACAAAGATCTGGTTTAGCAGCTGTTACAGCACTTAACGGAGAAAGAGCTGATATTGTATTTAATGGTGTTGTAGATGACGGCGCTGGAAATTTAAGTGAAAATACCACTGGAGCTACACCTCAAAACTACTGGGCAGCTATTACAGGTCGTTCTGGAAACTTGGGTATTAATGAAGCTAATGTGTATGATGCAACACACGTAAGGTTAAGAAACGTAAATTTAACCTATACATTTGATAAAGCATTTATAGATCGAACACCTTTTCAAGGGTTATCTGTTGGAGTTTCAGCCAACAATGTATGGTTAATTACAGAACATTTAAATGGTGTAGACCCTGAGGCAGTTAATGCTACACGATCTAATGCTACTGGTTTTGAAAACTTAGCACCACCAACCACAAGAACTGTATTCTTAAATATAGCCGCTAAATTTTAAAAAAGAAAAATTATGAAAAAAGTATTAAGTAAAACACTGGCACTATTTTGTGCCACACTATTGATTTTTTCTTGTAGTGATTTTGAAGAAATCAATAAAGATCCCTTGGCTGCGACAGCAGAGCAAGTAGAAGTAGAATTTTTTATTAACAATTCTATTCAAGCAGCACAGCAAAATCCACACATTGCTGAACGTGTATTTGTATTATATTGGAAAGATGCTTCGAGAACCTCTAGATTAGGAGTTCTATCTCAAGGTCGTTCAAACGATGGATGGACTAACGACTATTTTAACGGATATATCTCTAAATGGTTACTTAACATTACAACTGCGGTTACAGTAGCAGAAGAAAAAATTGCTACAGGAAACGTTAAGGAATATACTGAGAATGTATTACAAATTGCAAGAATTTGGAGAGTCTATATTATGAGTGAAATGACTGATGGTTTTGGTCCAATTCCTATAAATGGATTCCAAGGAGAAAACCCTGAGTATAATAGCGTAGAAGATGTTTACATGTTTATGCTAGCAGAATTAAAAGATGCTGTTAGCAAAATAGATGAGACCAACACATTTAAACCAGATGCAGATTTAGATCCAGCTTTTGGATATGATTATGCAAAATGGAAAAAGTACGGTAACTCTATGAGAATGCGTTTAGCGATGCGTTTATCAGAAGTTGCTCCTTCTGTTGCTCAACAACATTTTGAAGAAGCAGCTAATAGCGGACAAATTATTGCTACATCTGACGATGATATGAGAATTACTGAAGGTGGTGGCTGGAATAACTATACAAATGTACAGTCTAGACAATGGAATAGCCATTATATGACTGCAGCTTATAGAAATGTAGTTGTAGGATTAGGTAGTGTAACATCTGTTGACCAATTACCAGTTGAAGATCAAATTAACATTAAACCTGCAAATTATATGGGATTAAAGTTTGATGATCACTTTACACAACTTACTAACGATCCTGCAAAAGGATTCTGGTTTGATGGTTTACCAAACACAATAGACCCTAGAGCTTATAAAACATTCCCAATTCCTGGAAACCTTGATGATTCTAATTATAGTAATTTCCCAACTTGGAGTAGTGCTCATACACAATCTGAAAGAGATTTATTAGATGATGCCGGAGATGTTTTAATGACTTTAGATGGTGCTTACACCTATAATGCATTTGCAGCTGGAGATTGGGGAGATGTAGGAGCGAAAAACCAATTACGTTCAACAGGATCTTACCCTCGTTTAGGTCTTGATTTTAGAGGTGGAGGAAAGTTTACTGAGCGTGTATTTTTCCCATCTTGGGAAACACATTTCTTAATAGCTGAAGGTGCTGCGAGAGGCTGGAATACTCCTATAAGTGGAAAAGTTGCTTACGAAACTGGAATTGCAGAGAGTTTTGCATATTATGGTACTTCAGATCATTTAGCTACTTATATAGCTTCTGAAGAATACAATAATGCTGGAACATCAGTAAGCTGGGATCATACAACAGAGCCACCAGCAAGTGTAACTATGGATTATATTGATGGTTATACAAATGCTGCTGGAACAGTGGAATATACATATCCAGTAAATACTATTTACGAAGGAGGTAATGTTAGAAATGACCTTCTGAATAAAATTATTACACAAAAATTTATAGCATCAAATTCGTGGTTGCCACTTGAAATATGGAATGATCATAGAAGATTAGGTTTACCATTCTTTGAAAACCCTGCGGTTGAAAATCCACTTCCAGACTTACCACAATTAACGGCTGGAAATGTAATGACAAACCAAGTAAATTTCTTTGGACAACGTATGAAGTACCCTTCATCATTTGAAAATAATATCCCAGTAGGACATGCTCAAGCTGTAGATTTATTAGGAGGACCAGATACTGTACATACACCATTATGGTGGGCTAAACAAAATTAAGCCAATATTATACTATTATAAATAATATTTTATGATTGTAATAAGGGAGAATCTATAGATTCTCCCTTATTTATTTTTATATTTATCATTCATTACAAAAAGTGCTATTTTGAAAAAAATTATTATCTATATAACCCTACTATTTTTACTTGTTAATTGCAATCAAAATAAAGAATACAAAACTATAAAGGCAATTAAAAATAAGCCTTCAAATGACACTACGTTATTTACTTTAGTTTCAAACAAAAAAACAACTTTCACTTTTCAGAATAACGTAGAAGAAACTCCAGATTTGAACTTTTTAAATTTTGGAAACATATACAATGGTGGTGGTGTGGCTACTGCGGACTTTAATAATGATGGTTTAGTGGATGTGTTTTTTGTAGCCAATCAAAATTCAAATAAACTCTATTTAAACGAAGGTGATTTTAAATTTAAAGATATTACTGAAACATCTGGATTAGAAGATGCCAAAGGATGGTCAACTGGTGTTTCTGTAGTCGATATTAATAATGATGGCTGGTTAGATATTTATATCTGTAAATCTGGAAGTCGCAACGCTTACTCGTCAAGAGAAAATAAACTGTTTATTAATCAAAAAAATAACACATTTATAGACAAAGCCAAAGAATGGAAAATTAATAATCCCGGATTTAGTACGCAATCTTATTTTTTTGATTTTGATAAGGATGGTGATTTAGATATGTATCTCGTAAGTCACAGGCCCGATTTTGAAAACACAGGCAAACTTGATATGCGTATAGAAAGGGATTATTCAAGGTTCAGTTCAGATATATTATATAGAAATGATGGTGCTTATTTTACCGAGATTACTCACCCTGCGGGGATGGTCAATAAAACTTGGGGTTTAAGTGCTTCAATAGGTGATTTTAATAATGATGGTTGGCCAGATGTTTATGTATGTAATGATTTTTTAACTCCAGATATGCTATATATAAACAATAAAAATGGCACGTTTACTAATGAAATTTTAGATAGAATAAAGCACATTTCTTTCAGTAGTATGGGGTCTGATTATGCCGATTTAAATAATGATTTGCTTCCAGATTTATTCGTTCTAGAAATGGCTTCTGAAGATCATGTACGAAGCAAACAAAACATGGCCACAATGAGCACCGAAAATTTCAACAGTTTAGTTAAAAATAATTACCACCATCAATACATGGTAAATACTTTACAATTAAACAGAGGAAATGGAAAGTATAGCGAAATGGCTCAAATTAGTGGCTTAGCAAAGACAGATTGGAGTTGGGCACCCTTAATCGCTGACTTTGATAACGATGGACTTAAAGATATATTTGTTACAAACGGCATTTTAAAAGACATGGCTAATCAAGATTTTAGAACCGAATTAGACAAACGCTTTTCAGAAAAAAAACAACCTAGCTTTAAAGAAATAACAGCCTTACAACCCTCTACAAAACTTGGTAATTATGTGTTTAAAAACGAAGGCAACCTAAATTTTACTAAAAGTGCTAAAGCATGGGGATTATCCGAAAAAACCCAATCAAATGGCTCTGCTTATGCCGATTTTGATAACGATGGCGATTTAGATTTGGTTATAAACAACATCAACGATACACCACTACTCTATCAAAATAACGACACTAATAATTTTATTCAAATTAAATTAAATGGTGGCGACAAAAACAAATTTGCAATCGGTTCTAAAATTACCATAACCGTAAATACCGCAAAGCAATATCAAGAATTATATACGAGTAGAGGTTTTATTTCTTCAGTACAAAATGTAGTTAATTTTGGTATTGGTGATGCAACAATTATTGATGAAATTTTAATTGAATGGCCAAATCAAAAATACACTAAACTAACCGACGTTGATGCTAATCAAATCATTTCTGTAAATCAGGAAAACGCAACTCAACTAGAAAACAAAAATAAAGAGACGCCTAAAACACTATTGAAAAACAATGACCCAACCGAACAAGGTATAACTTACAAGCATAATGAAAATGAATTTGATGACTATAAAAAGCAAATTTTACTACCACACAGTCAATCAACCAATGGCCCTTTTATAGATAAATCTGATGTAAATGGAGATGGTTTAGAAGATTTTTTTATAGGTGGTGCCAAAGACCAAAGCGGAGAGTTATATATTCAAAATAAAAACGGGAATTTTATCAAACAAAGCACAAAAACTTGGCAAGAAGACAAACAATATGAAGATTTAGGGGTGCTGTTTTTAGATATTGATAATGATGATGATGATGATTTATATGTTGTAAGTGGTGGTGCAGAATTCGAAGAGAACAGTAGTTTTTATCAAGACAGAATTTATCTAAATGATGGTAAAGGAAACTTTAGCAAAGGAAAAAACATACTCCCAAAGATTAATTCAAGTGGACAGTCCATCAAAGCTTCAGATATTGACAATGATGGCGATTTAGATTTATTTGTTGGCGGTAGAATTATTCCAAACAAATACCCTTACGCACCAGAATCAATCATATTAATAAATGAAAATGGTAAATTCTATAATAGAACTGAAACCATAGCTCCAGAAATTAAAAATATTGGTTTGGTTACAGATGCTGTATTTTCAGATTACGACAATGATAATGATATGGACTTAATTGTAGTTGGTGAATGGATGCTAATAACAGTATTTGAAAACGACAATGGTGTTCTTAAAATCGCGAAAAACGAAACTATTAATAATACTGAAGGGCTTTGGTTTAGCATTGAAAGCATGGATATTGACAATGATGGAGACATGGATTACTTTGTTGGTAATTTAGGGTTAAATACAAAATATAAAGCTAGTGTAAAAAAGCCTTTTCATGTGTTTTGTGATGATTTTGACAATTCAGGAACATATGATATTGTTTTAACTTCAAACTACAAAGGCACATTAGTCCCTTCAAGAGGAAGAGAATGCTCTTCGCAGCAAATGCCTTTTATTAAGGATAAGTTTCCAACGTTTAGCGAGTTTGCAGAAGCTACTCTAGAAGATATTTATGGTAAAGAAGCTTTATCTAAAGCACTCCATCTTAAAGCTCACATGCTAAATAGTATATTTTTAGAAAATGATGGTAAGGGTAATTTTGAAATTAAAAGCCTCCCTAAAATGTTGCAAATAGCACCTATTATGGATTTTGAGTTTGCAAACATTGATAATAACAAAGGCAAGGAAATCATAGCTATTGGCAATCATTATAATGCCGAAGTTGAAACTGTTCGTTACGATGCTTCTTTAGGCAACATTTTATCTTATAAAGACAAAAAATTTGATGTATTAAACATGAATAAAACAGGCTTTATAAATCAAGGAAACTCAAAAGATATCATTACAATAAATAAAAAAAAGGACACTATATTGCTAATCACAAATAATGATGGCAAAGTCAATTTGTTTAGTAGACAAAACAAATAAGTTAATAATGCACTAACCTACTATAATATTATAAAATAGTAAGAAGCTTAACTCAAAATGAAAAGAACCTTTTCCATTTTTAACACAAAAATTAGACAAACTATTGCTCTAAAATATCATATTTTATTTTGGCTTAGTTATTTTACGTTTAATGTAATAAGATGGGGGAGTTATTTTAATGATTACTTATATTCATTAAAAACTAATTTAATTGAGTTCCCAATTCATATTATTATCGTATACTTTAATGTCTATTATTTAATACCAAAGTTTGTTTTAAGAAAGAAATACTGGAAATATATAGGCTCAATTATTATAATACTGATTCTTGTATACATAGTAAGAACTGGGTTGATTTATTTTCTAGTTTCTAAAACATTATCACCTGAACTTGAAAGACCCGTAAAGTTTTTAGACATTAACCACTTTATAGTAGTTGCACTAGGTGAGCTTTATGCCGTCACTTTTGTTACAGCAATAAAGTTACTAGTTGATTGGACCATTGAAAAAAGAAGAAATGAAGATTTGGCAAAACTCCAAATGAGTACCGAGCTTAAATATTTGAGAACACAAATACAGCCTCATTTCTTTTTTAATACTTTAAATAATTTGTACGCATTAACATTAAAAAAATCTGATAATGCCCCAAGGTTGGTATTAAAATTATCAGATATTATGCAATATGTTTTATATGAAGTCGTAAGTTCTAAAGCAAATTTGTTGCAAGAAATAAATCATATAAATAACTTTATAGATATTGAAAGAATGCGATTTAAAGATCGTATTGAATTTGACATGGATATAACAGGAGAGATAGATGGCCTTGAAGTTCCACCGTTATTGTTTCTTTCATTTGTAGAAAACTGCTTTAAACATGGGCTTAATGGAAATGACAAAGTTCAGGTTAACATGAGTTTCAATACCTTAAACAATCGCTATTTAGAGTTTAATGTTGCTAATAATTTTAACCCTAAAAACTATGTAGAAGAAAATCATGGTATAGGAATAGCAAATGCAAAAAGAAGGTTGCAATTATTGTTTTCAAATGATTTTATTCTTGAAACCAAAATAGAAGGAAATATCTATAATTTATTTTTAAAAATACCGGTTTAATGAAGATTAAATGTATTATTATTGATGATGAACCACTAGCTATTAGCGTTATAGAAGATCATTTAAAAAATTTCGACAATATTGAAATTCTCGAAACTTTTAATGATCCTTTAAAAGCATTTGCTATTTTACAGCAAGAAAAAGTAGATGTTCTTTTTCTAGACATAAATATGCCACAAATGAGTGGTTTTGAAGTTATAGAAAATCTTAATCCTAAACCTTTAGTAATAATTACTACTGCTTACAGAGAATATGCCGTTAAAAGTTTTGAGTTGGATGTTCTAGATTATCTAGTAAAACCAATACCTTTTAATCGCTTTTTAAAAACAATTAATAAAGTTTATCAACAAATACATACCAATAACAGTTCCACTGGAGACTCTAAATTAAACCATGAACCACATATCTTCTTAAAAGTAGACAAAAAACTAATCAAGGTTAACCTCAACGATATTTTATTTATTGAAAGCTTAAAAGATTATATTAAAATAGCTACAACATTAGGCGATTATGTAGTACACAAATCGCTTACAGCAATTTCTGAGGAATTACCACAATCAAATTTTATACGCGTACATCGATCATACAATATCTCAATAAATAAAATTGTAGCATTAGAAGGCAATTCCATAGAAATTGCTGGTAGAAGAATCCCGATTGGGCGGAATTACTTAAAACAAACCAAAGAACGTATTTTCAATATTAAAGAAGATAAAGAAAACTAAAGCGCATTGCTTTTAATCAATATTAAAAAACTCTAAAATGAGTACAAAACAAAGAATTCAATCAGTAGATATCCTTAGAGGGTTTACCATTGCTGCGATGATATTAGTTAATACTCCCGGAACTTGGGCTCATGCATACCCCCCTTTACTTCATGCCCCTTGGCATGGATTGACACCTACCGATTTGATATTCCCTTTCTTCTTGTTTATAGTAGGGATTTCAATATCCTTTGCATACAAAAACAAATCAAAAAATTGGAATACTTATAAAAAAATTATTATTCGCAGCTTAAAACTTATTGGTCTTGGGCTATTTTTAGCTTTATTTTTACCCTATTTTCCTTTTGCTAAAGATATAGAAATGTTAAGGTTTCCTGGTGTTTTACAAAGAATTGGCATAGTGTTTTTAATTTCTGCTATACTATTTCTTAACTGCAATTGGAAAGTCTTATTTTCAATTGGCTTACTTATTTTAATTGGCTACTGGTTGTTTCTAGGGTTTGTTCCTTTACCAGATGGGACTTTACCAACTTTTGATAGGGCTGCTAACAATTGGGCAAATTATATTGACTTAAATGTTTTAGGAAAACACATGTGGAAACCAGATTATGATCCTGAAGGTCTTTTAAGTACATTGCCAGCAATTGTAACAAGCATCTCTGGTATTTTAGTAGGTCTTATATTATCAAAAGAGAATATTAATAAGCTGACTTATTTACTAATGGTCGCTATATCGTTATTAGTTAGCGGTTATATATTTAGCATTTGGTTTCCAATAAACAAAGCTATTTGGAGCAGTAGTTTTGTATTGGTAACTAGTGGGTGGGCAACTTTAATTCTAGTAATTATCTACTACTTAACGGATGTATTACATTGGAAATTTGGTACTATTTTTAAGTATGTAGGCTCTAATGCTATTACTATTTATTTTTTATCTAGTTTTATTTCTAAATCATTTTACTTAACAAAAGTTAATCAACAAGAAAATATTCATTCTTGGTTGTATAATAACATATTTGTACAGCCCTTTTTAGCAGATAAATTGTCTTCCTTATTATATGCCTTAACTGTAGTTCTTTTTTATTTGTTTCTAGGATATATTTTATATAAGAAAAAGATTTTTATTAAAGTTTAGTTTTTATCAAAAAAGTAAGAATAGTTTGCTAACAAAAAATTCTTGTATTAAACATATTACAACAAAACAGCTAATAAACATTAGCATCTCTAAAAAAGAACGCTAAACATTAACAAATGTTTAGATATTTTTTAAATTGCACAAAAATTAATTAAATAGCATTATCAAAAAACTACTAGAAAAATCTATTCCTCTAAATAAAACTAGTAAAAAAGACTTATTTGATTTACTATACAACATGCATTATTCCTTGTTGTTGCAAATTGTTCAACAATATGTCCCTACAAATGAAGATGCTGAAGAGGTATTGCAAGATGTTTTTATAAAAATTTGGAACAACATTGACCAAATAGATGTAAATAAAAATATTACAGGCTACTTATTTAGAATTACAAGAAACACTTGTCTTGATTTTTTAAGAAGTAAAAGACACGCCTTAGCTTTAGAAACAAACTCGTTGCAACAAAAAAACTTATTAAATTTTCACGCTTTAACAAATAACACAGCCTCAACAATAATTGAGAATGAGCTTATTGATTTAATTAATGAAAACATAAAGTTACTTCCAGAAAAATGTCGTTTAGTTTTCATTAAAAGTAGATTTGAAGGTAAAAAACACAAGGAAATTTCATCTGAGCTTGACATATCTACAAAAACCATAGAAAATCATATAACAAAGGCAATCAAGCACTTAAGAAAGTCTTTGAAAGATTATTTACCTTTTTTATAATTTTTTTTAAAACCCACTAAGGGGTACACTTACTTTTCATCGTATTATATTGTAGTAAGGCTATCTACATGAGTAATAAAGAAATATTAAAATTAATTAAAGGGCAACTCTCTCCAGAAAAAGAAAAGGAGGTTGTAGATTGGTTACTTAATAATCCTAAAAAAAGGAAACAATACGAAATACTTAAAGCTAAAGAAATAGCTAAAAACTTAAGAAAAACAAGTAAATCATCTTCAAGGCATACAATAAAAAGAATATACAAATATGCTGCTGTTATACTTGTAGTAATTACTTCCTCTTTGTTAACATGGCAATTATCTAACAAGAATGATTTTACAGATAGTGAACAAAACGACACTTCTTTAGTTTTAGTAACTACACAAAAAGCTGAGAAAAAAGTGATTTTTCTTGAAGATAGTACTAAAATAACTTTAAATTCAAATAGTGCTTTATCTTATCCTAAGCATTTTAAAGGCAATACTAGAGAGGTAGTTATTAAAGGAGAAGCTTTTTTCGATGTCACAGAAAATGAGCAAAAACCTTTTATAGTTACTACTAATGAAGGTCTAAAAATAAAAGTACTAGGGACCTCATTCAACGTCAAATCCTATCCTGAGGATAGAAAAATGGAAACGACTTTAGTTACAGGAAAAGTAAAAGTAATTGAAGAGCGCAAAAATACCATTGTTGAATTATCACCATCACAAAAAGCCACCTATTTAAAAAGTGAAGATAAAATGATAGTTGAGCACGTAAAAACTGAAAACTTTACAGCGTGGAAAGAAGGAAGGTTAATCTATAATGACACTCCTATGCGTGATGTCATTAAAGATCTCGAAAGAATGTATGATTTGAAATTTGATGTATCATCAATTAAAATACTCGATTACAAATACAAAGGCGAATTTAATAACTTAAATATAAATCAAATATTAGAGTTGTTCGAAATATCGTCACCAATAACATATTCAATACAAAAAAATAATATTATAAGATTAAACATTGAACAATAAAAGGGTAAGTGGTGCAACACTTACCCTTTAAGCTAATCATTTAGCACATCTAGTATTAAATAATTAAAACCAAACAAAAGTATGAAAAAAAAGCAACACTTTTTTTCAAAAATCCCTATTCTTCGGATTATGAAAATTTATTTAGTTTTACTTTGCATATCGCTTACAAAAATTTTTGCAAGTGATGCCTATTCGCAAAACATTACATTAAACGCCGAAAATGTAGAAATCAAAAAGATTCTAACAGAAATTGAACAAAAAAGTAATTTTAGCTTTTTTTACAATAGCAGTATTGTAAATGTTGATTTAAAAAAATCTTTAGCAGTTGAAAACATTGAAATCAATGAAGCATTAAGTCTATTGTTTAGTAATACAAACATAGACTATAGTTTTATGCGAAATCAAATAATATTATACCCTAAAGATAGACCTGAACTTAAATTAAAAATTGAAAATATTTTTAGAAAAAAGGAAACTAATATTACATCCTCGTTAACTCCCAAAATGGTTACAGAATACATTAAATCTGTACTTCAAACTAGTGTTAGCGGTAAAGTTGTAGATTCTAAAGGAGATCCTTTACCAGGAGTTACTGTATTGATAAAAGGGACTCAAAAAGGAACTTCAACAGATTTTGATGGAAATTATTCTATTAGCGTAGAAAATTCAAATGATGTCTTAGTATTTTCATATATAGGGTTTTCCACACAAGAAGTAGCAGTAAACAAGCAAAGTATATTAAACATAACATTACAAGAAAACACCTCTGAACTGGATGAGGTTGTTATTGTTGGTTACGGAGCTCAAAAAAAGGTAAACCTAACGGGTTCTATTGCTACAATAAAATCTGATGATATTGTTAAAAATAGCACATCAAATGTTAGTAGTGCTTTATCTGGTAGGTTAGCTGGTGTAATAACTATACAAAGCTCTGGAGAACCTGGTGGTGATGCTGCAAATATTAGAATTAGAGGTCTTAGCTCTTTAAATGATAATTCACCATTAGTTTTAGTTGATGGTATTCCAAGAGCTTTAAATAATATTAACTCTAATGATATTGAAAGTATTAGTGTGTTAAAAGATGCCGCAGCTGCAGCAATTTATGGAATGCGAGCAGCAAATGGAGTTATATTAATAACTACTAAAAGAGGTAAAGGCAAAACCAGCTTTAACGTAAATATGTATTCTGGTATACAAAAACCAACCAGAATGCCTGACTTCTTAGATTCGTTTAATTATGCTACGCTTTTAAATGAGGCTAATGCAAATGACGGAGTACCGGCAGCATATTCTGATGATGATTTACAAAAGTTTTTAAGTGGGTCGGATCCAAACACACATCCAAACACAGATTGGATCGATGAAGTCTTAGATTCGGCATCTTCAATGCATTCTATAGACATTTCAGCTAGCGGCAGTAATACAGAAAATACAATAAAGTATTTTACTTCATTAGGCTACTTATACCAAGATGCTATTTATGATAACAATAACTATGATCGCTTCAATTTTAGATCAAATATTGATGTAGATGTTAATGAAAATATACAATTACAAGCAAATTTTTCTGGAGCTGTAGAAAACAGAAAGCGTCCTGGAGTAACTGCATCTACATTATTTTCTAACCTTATGAGAACCCCCCCAACTGAGGTAAACCAATATTCAAATGGAGGTTATTCAATATTTGCTCAACAACCATTTATTGATAACGGATACAGAGAAGAAGAGGATTTTGATTTTCAATCAAAAATAGCTCTAAATATTAAGTTTCCATTTTTAGAAGGTTTAAGCCTTACAACTCAAGTTGCTTATGACCGATCTGCTGGTGGAAGTAATAATAATAGAGATAATTTTACGGGCAGTGTTACTTCCTTTAATGTTCCTAGAACATACACTCTATTTGACCCTTCAACCGGAGAATTTTCCTTAAGTACACCCGCTGATAGAGGTGAATCAGCTAGTTTATCAGAATCAAGGGCAAAAGGTTTTCAGCTAACAACAGAAGCTATATTGAATTATTCAAAAATTATTGATAAACATGATTTTGGAGCAAAATTTGTTTATTCAAGAACAAAGACAGAATATAGTATCCTAACTTCTGGTATTAGTAATTTAACAGGTACATCAACTCCATTATTTATTGCTGGTGATGCAGAAACTAGGTCTATTTCAAATGGTACATTTGAAACTGCGATTTTAGGTTATGCAGGACGATTTACTTATGCCTTTGACAATAAATACTTAGTAGAATTTAACGGAAGGTATGATGGGTCTTATAAATTTAGTAAAAATTCCAGATTTGGTTTTTTTCCATCATATTCTCTCGCGTGGAGAGCTTCTCAAGAAGCGTTTTTACAAAACTCAAAAACTATAAGTAATTTAAAACTAAGATTCTCCTATGGTGAACTTGGAAGCGATGCAGGTGTAGGTCCTTTTAGGTATTTAGAATTTTTTGGTTTTGGAGGTCCTTTTATAGACAATTCCAATGTTTCTCAAACTATTTCTAGTAGTGGTTTAGCTGATGCTGCAACAACTTGGGAAAAAGCGAAAACTTATAATTTAGGACTAGAATTAGGGCTATGGAACAATGCTCTAACTTTAGAAGCTGATTTATATTCTAAAAGAACTAGCGATATTTTAACTACAAGATCCCTTCAGGTTCCTAGTACTTTTGGAGCTTCATTACCTTTTGAAAACATAGGGGTTGTAGACAATAAAGGATTTGAAATTATTTTAAATCATAAAGGACAAGGTAAAGATTTCGATTACTTTGCAAATTTCAATTTCGGATATTCAAAAAATAAAATAGTAGATATAGCCGAAGCTGATGATGTAGATCCGTTACGAAAACTTACAGGAAGGCAAATACAAGCTCGTACCCGAATTGGCTTTATTGCAGATGGTTTATTTTTAACACAACAAGAAATTGACGACTTAAATGCCAGTGCTCCTGATGGCGTGTACCAAACTCAAAATCCACAACCAGGTGATATTAGATATGCAGATATTACAGGAGATGGGAAAGTAGACAATGATGATAGAACAATTATGGGAAAAGGCAATGTCCCTGAAATTACTTTTGGTTTAAATTTAGGGTTTAATTATAAACAATTTGATTTTTCAGCATTGTTTCAAGGTGCCGCAAATTTTGACATGTACTTGTCTAATGAATCCGCTTGGGCCTTTTTTAACGGTGGAAAAGTATTTGACAGACATTTAGGTCGAGCTCAAATAGGTGCAGATGGTAATGTTACAAATACTAATGCAGCCTACCCAAGGTTAACATTAAATAATAATGCAGTAAATGAACGTACTTCTTCTTACTGGTTGATGCCAGGGGACTATGTGCGTTTTAAAAATGTTGAAATTGGTTATACGTTTCCTGAAAACATAACTAATAAAATAGGTGTTAATAGGTTAAGAATCTATCTTAATGGAAGAAACCTAGCAACATGGTCAAAAATAAAACATTTAGATCCTGAAAACCCACAACAAAGAGGTTGGTTTTATCCACAACAAAAGGTATATAACTTAGGTGTAAATCTACAATTCTAAAAAAAAAATTATGAAAAAAATAAAACTTTTATTTTTCATAGGATCATTTATTATATTACAATTTTCTTGTACCAGTGATTCTATTGAAGTAGAACCCCAAGGTACTATTTCCTCTGAAGTAGTATTTACAGATCCTGCTTTTGCAGAAACATTTTTAAATGCAGTTTATAACAGTGTTCCTCATGGTTTTAACAGAGGTTGGTATATGCTAGATGCTGCTACAGATGATGGAGAGAACTCATATACATGGCCAGCATCTAACACTCAGTTTAATACGGCCAACATAACCTCAAACAACTCAGCTTTTAATGGGTTATGGGGTAATGCTTACTTTCAAATAAGACGATTAAATAACTTTATTCAAAATTATGATCAACTAGAAGGTACAGATCAGGTAAAAAACAGATTAAAAGGAGAAGCGCACTTTTTAAGGGGCTATTTTTATGCTCTACTTTTAAAAACTTATGGAGGTGTTCCAATTATAACTGTTCCTCAAGAATTAACGGATGATTTATTGGTTTCAAGGAATACCACTGATGAAACATTAAACTTTATTGTGTCCGAATTAGATACTTCAGCAGATTTATTTGCTAATGCAACCAGTGCTTCATCAACAAGAGGTTCGTGGGATGCAGCCATGGCATTAAAGGGGCGTATGTTACTGTACGAAGGTAAATATAATGAATCTGCAACAGCATCTAAGCAAGTATTAGATAATACATCAAGAACTCTTGACAGTGATTATGAAAGTGTTTTTGTAACAGACGGTGCTTCAGAAGTTATTTTCGATACTCAATTTAGCGATCCTGATAAAACACATTGGGCAAATTTATTCAACACTCCAAAATCTACAGCTTCAGTAAGTGGTTGGGGAGGAACAGGGCCTACTCAAAATTTAGTGGACCAATACGAAATGCAAGCCACTGGTTTATTACCAGAAGAAGCAGGTTCTGGTTACGATTCAAATAATCCTTATTCAGGAAGAGATCCAAGGTTTGACGCCTCAATCTTATATGATGGCTCACAATGGAAAGGCTTAACCTGGGAATTTAGACCTGGAGGGTTTGCAGGTATTGCAACCAGTGGGGATTTTACAAGAACTGGATATGGCTTAAGAAAAATGATTCAGGAAGACAGAAACCACGGAGATGGTAGTACACAACACTGGATACATTTAAGATTGGCCGAAGTGTACTTAAATTATGCTGAAGCCTTAATTGAATCTGATACGGATTTAGGTTTAGCGGTAGATGCTATTAATACAGTAAGAAATAGAGCTAATATGCCGCCAATAGTAGTAGCAAGCCAGTCTGAATTAAGGGCTAGGGTAAGGCGAGAACGAAGAGTTGAACTTGCTTTCGAAGAACATCGTTTTTGGGATATAAGGCGCTGGGGTATAGCTGGCAGTCCTGAAGTATTAACTATTTACAGAGTAGACATGGATACTAATGGCAACCTAATAGATGACGGGAAAGAGATTTGGGAAACCAGAACTTGGAATGATGCAAACTTAAAATTTCCAATTCCTCAAGGGGAAGTTGATAAAAATTCAAATTTAACTCAAAATTCGGGGTATTAATAGTTTCCCTATAAAATAGTTTGAGTTAGTTTAGTTGTAGATAGAACCTGTTTTTAGTTTTAAAATGGGTTCTATTTTTTAAATAAAATCTTAAGAAATGAAATAGTATCTTAAAAATATTTAAGTGTTACCACAAAACAAATAATATAAGCACATGAAAAGAATCACATTTTATTTATTGATTTTCTTAATGGTATATGCTTGTAAAAAAGATAACGCCACTAAAATAAAGCAAACACAACCTATAGTTGAAGAACTAGAAGATCTTTTTACGGTTCTGCCTCCTGAAAAAACAGGTATTTTCTTTTTAAATGAACTCAAAGAGAATTTAAGTAATAATGGATTGTACTACGAATACTATTATAATGGAGGAGGTGTAGCTGTAGCAGATTTTAATAATGATGGTTTAATCGACATCTATTTTGTAAACAGCACAACCTCAAATAAACTTTATCTTAATATTGGAGATATGCGGTTTAATGACATTACCAAATTAGCAAATGCAGGTGGAGGTTATGGGTTTGGAACTGGAGTTACTTTAGTTGATATTAACAATGATGGCTTAATGGATATTTATTATTGCAAATCTGGCAAGCTTAAAGACCCTAATAAACGAAGAAATGTGCTATTAATAAATTTGGGGATTGGCGATGATGGTAAACCTAAATTCGAAGACCAAGCACAACAATATGGCTTGGATATACCAGATTTTACGACACAAGCTACTTTTTTTGATTATGACAAAGATGGTGATTTAGATATGTTTTTATTAAATCATGGTATAGATACTTATGATGAAAACAATTTAAAAAATCTTATTACTCAAAAGTCTGATCATAGAGGAAATCGCCTCTACAAAAACAGTAATGGGAAATTTATCGATGTAACTGATGAAGCCCAAATAATTAATACCATGATTGGATATGGGCTTGGTGTGGCTGTAGCAGATTTAAATAATGATGGCTGGCCAGATGTATACGTAGGTAATGATTTTTCTGAAAAAGATTTTCTATACATCAATAACCAAAATGGTACGTTTAGAGAAGCATCTTTAGAAGCCTTTAAGCACATCTCTAACTTTTCTATGGGTAATGATATTGCCGATATAAACAACGATGGTCTTTTAGATATTATGGCAGTAGATATGATGGCTGAAGATAATTTTTCTCAAAAAACAAGTATGAGCGGAATGGCTCCAGAAAAATTTTATAAAAATTCTAGCCTTGGTTTACATCATCAGTACATGTATAACACATTACAACTAAACAATGGAGTAAATAAAGAAACAAACACGCCTATGTTTTCAGATATTGCCCAAATATCAGGAGTTTCGAGCACCGATTGGAGTTGGGCTCCTCTATTTTTTGATATGAATAATGATGGAAATAAAGATCTCTTTATTTCAAATGGAATAAAAGGAGATTTTAGAAACAATGACTTTGTTAATTATAGAAAAGAAAAACAGGCAGAAGTTATTAAAAATCAAAGTGTAGAACCAAAAAGTTATATCACAGATATTTTATCGAAAATGCCATCTCGAAAAAAGAAAAATTATTTTTACGTAAACAATGGCGATTTAACATTTAAAAAGCTTGACATAAAGCATAATACCACAAATTCCAATGGTGCAGCTTATGCCGATTTTAATAACGATGGAGCTATTGATATCGTAGTTAACAATTCCTCAGGCCTATCCTTTATTTATAAAAACAACGCAACTTTAAACAACTATTTAAAAGTAAAGTTAAAAGGTACTAAACAAAATCTTAATGCTTTAGGAGCACGTATTGAATTATATTCAAAATCTACCCAGCAGACTATAGAAAATCATTTTACACGTGGGTTTCAATCTGCCATGGCAGACGCTATTCATTTTGGTATAAAACAAGACAATATAATTGACAGCTTAAAAGTCATTTGGAATGATAACACATACCATGTTATTAAAAATATAAAACCAAATCAAACTATTACGGTTTCATATGAAAACGAAAATGTTTTAGAAACTAAACTAGTAAAAGCTTCAGAAGGTGTATTTACAGATATTACTGAAAAATCAGGAATAAATTTCAAACATGAAGAAAATAATTTTAATGATTTTGAAAAAGAAGTGCTCCTACCTCACAGAATGTCTCAACTTGGTCCTGCTCTAGCAGTTGCTGATGTTAATAATGATGGTCTTGATGATTTTTTTATTGGTGGTGCAAAAAATCAAAAAAGCGAATTGTACATCCAAACCTCTTCTGGTACTTTTAACAAAAACATAAATGTATTCGCTTCAGATAAGAAACATGAAGATGTTGGAGCTGTTTTTTTTGATGCCGACAATGATGGTGATAAAGATCTTTATGTTATAAGTGGAGGTACAGAATTAAAACCAAATGACAACTACTATTTAGATCGTTTTTACGAAAACAAAGGCGATGGTCATTTTATTAAAAACACTTCAGCAATCCCTAACATAACCTCAAGTGGACTACGTGTTTCTCCTTCTGATTTTGATAACGATGGTGATATTGATTTGTTTATTGGTGGCAGAATAAAACCTGGATTTTATGGTCGTCCAGTTAACAGTTACTTATTGGAAAACATTTCAAAAGATGGTACAATAAGTTTTAAAGATGCTACTCAGAAATCAATTCCGGAATTAGTAGAACATACCATGATTACTGCCTTAGCTTGGGCAGATATAGATCAAGATGGAGATTCTGATTTGCTTTTAGCTAACGAATGGGGAACTATAGAACTGTTTATTAATGGTTCTGGAATTTTCAGCAATAAATCTGCTGAATATGGTTTGTCCGAACATGTTGGGTGGTGGAGTTCGATTGAAGTAAGCGACATTGACAATGATAATAATCTTGATATTATTGCAGGGAATTTAGGTTTAAATTATAAATACAAAGTAAGTTTTGATAACCCTTTTTATTTATACTTAAACGATTTTGATGATAATAATACTGATGATATTGTTTTAGGTTATAGTCAAGAAAATAAAGTATATCCTGTGAGAGGAAGACAATGCTCCTCTCAACAAATGCCTTTTATTAAAGAGAAGTTTAAAACTTATAACGATTTTGGATCAGCTGATATAAAAGATATATATGGCGAAAAGCTATCTGAAGGTATTTCCTATAAAGCTACTTATTTTGCATCAGCTATATTAAAAAATAAAAACGGAAAATTTGAATTTAATGCTTTTGAAAATAGAGCACAATTATCTTCTGTAAACAAAATTTTAATTGACGATTTTAATAACGACTCTATTAAAGACATTTTACTATTAGGGAACCTTTACGGGTCAGAAGTTGAAACCCCAAGAAACGATGCCAACTACGGTTTTTTTCTTAAAGGTAATAATGCTAATCAATTTGAGTTTGTTTCTAATGCCATAGCCAATTTGTGGGAAAATGGCGATGTAAAAGATGCTGCTTTTATAACAGTTGGTGGCACTAAATCTATATTAATTGCTAGAAATGACGATACCTTATCGTTGCTAAAAATCAATACCAAAAAATAAAAAATTAATGAAACCTTTATACCTATTAATTCTTAGCTGTTTTATATCATTTTATACAACTGCTCAAGAAGTTGCTACATTAAACTCTGATTACTTAAGTGTTTCAATTGACAAGGGGTTTCCAAGAATCATTGGATATAAATGGAAAGCTAATAACGCTAATCTTTTTGGCAATGAAAGCACTTTAAACATTATCAAATTAAACCATAAAGAGTTTATCCCTAAAGTAAAATCAGAAGTTAAAAATGATGCTATTTATTTTTCCTTAAATATTGATGAAATCGACTTACAAATCGATTTACATATTAAAGTTGTAAAAAATACCGTTATTCTAAAATTTGATAATGTAACCGAAAAAGGAACGTTCAAACTACACACTATTGAAATTCCTAATCATAATTTATTAAGTATAAAAAGTAGCGAAAAAGACGCTCAATTTTCTGGTTCTAAAATGTACACTGCCATTAAAGGTAATGGTGATACATTTCAAAAGTTAACAAGAAAAACGCCCACTGATAGTGTTGCAAAAGGCTATCTGTACACCATAGTAAACAACAATAAATTAGCTGCTGCCTTATGGACTAATGCCGTTGAAGAAAAAACAGATAACAATCGTATTAAAAAACAAACTGTAAAACAAGGCAGTAAAATAGTAACTAGTATTTGGAGTGGTTCTTGGATTTATCGAGCAAATCAAGCAACAATACCTAGTCCATTGCCAGAAGCAAAAATTGTGATTACTAATGATGTTAATAACGATTCAAAAATTGATTGGCAAGATGGGGCTATTGCTTACAGAGATATTTTAAATACACCCATAGGTTCAGAAAAAATTCCAAATATGGTGGTACAGCGTATTCCCATGAATTTTAGTAGCCAAGCCACTAATCCGTTTACTAAATCATTAGAAGAAACCAAACGTATTTACTTAAACACTGACGGTTTGGGACAATATGTTATTTTAAAAGGTTACGGATCTGAAGGTCATGATTCTAAACATCCAGATTATGGAGATATTGGCCACAGACAGGGAGGCGCTGAGGAGATGAATATACTTTGCAATGCTGCCAAAAAATATAATGCATCAATTGGTGTACATATAAATGGTACAGAATCATACCCTGAGGCGAATGCATTTAATGAAATTTTGATAGATAAAACCAAACGGGGGTGGAATTGGTTAGACCAATCTTATTATATGGATAAACGCTATGATGGTGTTTCTGGCAATAGATTAAGGCGATTGAAATCTCTTAAAGACCAAGTACCAGAATTAGATTTTTTATATGTAGATGTTTGGTACGCCAAAGGCAGTTGGGACAGCAGAGAACTAGGGCGAGAAATTCACTCACTAGGGTTGTATTACACTACAGAGTTTCCACAAGACCATGAATACGATGCTGTCTGGAATCATTGGGCAGTTGACTATAAATACGGTGGCACCAGTATTAAAGGTTATAATAGTAAGATAGTTAGGTTTATTCGAAACCATCAAAAAGATACGTGGATTGCCAAACACCCTTTACTTGGCGGGGCAGAAATGGTAGACTTTGAAGGTTGGCAAGGTAGAATTAATTTTGATGATTGCATTGGTATTACATTCGATGTAAATTTACCTACCAAGTATTTACAACATTTTCCTATTTTAAAATGGGAAGACCAATCCATTACTTTCAAAAACAATGTTATTGTTTCAGATGTTTTGGGTTACAGAACTATTACTAAAGATGGTAAAATCATCTATAATAAAAACTCTTATCTCCTACCATGGAGTCCTGAATCTGAAGAAAAATTATATCACTGGAATTCAAATAAAGGAGAGACTACATGGCAATTACCAAACTCGTGGCATGATATTACCTCGGTTTTTTTCTATGAACTATCAGACTTAGGAAGAATTAACGAACAAGAAATTAAGGTTAAAAATAGTAATGTAACGCTTTCCGCAAAAGCGAAAACCCCCTATATTATTTATAAAAAGAAACAAAAAAATGAAGACGTAATCTGGAGTGAAGGAGCTTTAGTAAAAAACAATGCTTTTAACAGCGGTGACCTAACAAATTGGACCGTAGATGGAGATAATGCTATCATTAAAAGAAACTATAACGGCCAATACGAACTCCACATTGAAGGGGGTAATGAAGCCAGTGTGAGCCAAACTTTAAAACGATTGCCTAAAGGCCATTATTATGCTTCAGTATACATTAATTCAAAAAATAGAAAAGCGATTTTAGGTGTTAAACATGAGCGTGGAAATGATTTTAACTATACAAAAAATTCACTGTGGGAAAACTTTATAGCTGCTGATAGCAAACATGGCTCAAAAATGCAACGCATGTATGTACATTTTGATGTAAAAGAATACCATGAAGATGTTGAGTTATATTTAAAAGCAGAAAAAGGAAATAGTGCTGTTGTTTTTGATAATATTCGTGTAAAACAGATTCAACATACTATGAAACCTGATAGCATTTATTTCAAAGAAGATTTTGAGCATGTTCCATCTGGTATTTATCCATTTGTAAAGGGTCCTGCTGGTGGTGCGAATGATCCTAGAATCCATTTGGCAGAACTCCATTCCCCATTTACACAAAAAGGTTGGAATAATAAAAAAGTAGATGATGTTATAAGCGGAAAATGGTCGCTAAAAATACATGAGAATGTAGAAGGGTTAGTTGTGCAAACCATCCCTCAAAATCTACGTTTTGAAGCAAACAAAAAATATAAAGTTTCTTTTAATTACCAAGCAGAAGCAAAAGATTATTCTTTTGTTATAGGAGATAATACCGAAATATTAACAGAACATATTATTAGTCCTCAATTTGAAACACAAAAATATGTGGTCACATTTACAGGAGCTGCATCAGGAAATTCATGGTTTGGCTTTATAAAAAACAATAAAAACGAATCGGATCTTATAGTTGATGATATTGAAATAATAGAGCTTAAATGAGGTTTTAAAAGAGTGAGCTTATAGTTCTAGTAAATTCTATTGATTTTAATATTTTCCAAAATAAAAAAGCCCTAATCTCTTAGAGCTTTTAGCAATATTTATTAGGTTATTACAATATTACATTGCATAAACAACATGAATATATGTAATACATTAAACAGTAAAATAATCTTTCCAGGCATCTGTTAAATTAGTCTGAACTACTAGTGGAATACCAAAAACATTAAAAGTATTTGTAACACCATAATAATAGTAAAGACGGTTATTTGTTGCCATATGATCCTGATTTGGATTGTCTACACTTCTACTCATATGAATATTTGGGAAATTAGGATTTGTATAATAAACCCATGTTTGATTAATATGTAGAGGGTCTGTATAATTTGATATTTTCCAATCTGTCATCATTTTTTTAAGTTTTTAAATTAATTTATACTCTTCAATTAATTATAATATTTGTAATAAGACTTTGAGGCAAAATAATTATTACCTCAAAGTCAGTATTTCAATTAATTTGGATTAGTACTTATCACTTACTACTCCTAATAAAAGAGGAACATCAGTTGGTCCTGGATTAATTACTATAGTATTGGAATCATCATTATAAGTAAAATTAGATGTATTCAAATGAGAAGACTCAGAACCGCTAAAACTAAATGGCCCTATCCCAACTGAAACAGAAGCAGATTGCTGAAATGCAGTCTTTAACGACGTGTAACTAGCGTTATCTACTGTAATCTCAATTTTAAGACCCAGCCCTAATATTATAGATGAAGGTATAACATTAAGTGACCCTCCTTCACCAAAAAACTGAGGACTTGTTGAAAGTAATTTGTCTTTAAAATTTTGGATTATTCCGCTAGAAAACCAATTTGCATCAGGATTTATTGGAAATGATTGCAATCCATTAAAAGAAACTTTACAGTTAAAAGAAGATTGTTTCCAATCTTGATTTACAGATTGATATGATGCTTGCTGATTCACTTTTACAGAAAACCAAGACCTATAAGATGCACTCACTGATTCGCTCCAACCAAAATCTCTATAGTTTCCATCTGCAAAATTTCCAGATAAAGCAATAGACACAGGAAAGTTTTTGTTTACACTTTCAGTTTCCCAGGCAGAAAAAACATTAGCAAGCCCACCACCAACACTAAAAGCAGGTCTAAATGTTGAAGTTAAAGTATTTGGTGGAGCTGATGGATCTTGTCCTGGTAACACAGGAGTACCTCCAGCAGGAGCAACAGACCCTACCTTAACAGGCATATTGTAAGGGTTTTTTTTCAAAAGCTCTTTTGCTCCTGTAAGTGCACTAACAGATGCTTGGGCAGCTTGAATAGTAGTATACCCAGCACCATGGGCCTTTACCATTAAAGCATCATAGTCGGCTATTGCACCGTTAAGTGATGTTTTTGCAGAAGCATAAACAGGATAATTTGTATTAGCCCACTCATCAAAACCACCTGTATAACTGGGATCAATTGTTTTGTATTTTATAAACTGATCCATTGCTTCACTAAATACTTTTGTATAATTTGTTTGATTACTATTTACATTTGCTGCTGCTACATTAATTTTTTTCTGCAATGCTGGATTAGAGTCTCCTCCTAAATCAATATTTTGAAGAAAGAGCGAATAAGATGTTATTAAATCTCCTCCTGGAGCATATGAAGCACTTGCCGCTGGTAATAAATTACCAATATTGTAAATATTAGCGTTACTAATATCTGGATCTGCATTAACAATGTCTGCACTTAATGTTGTTCCTGCAATAGAAACTGCTTGTTTTGTTTTGTCGAAATTTGGTACTGCTGTTTGAACTAATTTTTCGTAAAATTTAGCCCATACTTGTTCTGATGAAAAAGCCATAATTGTTTAAATTTTATAAAACGTATAGATTACTTAATGTTGAACCTATATGTTTTTGATTAAAAATAAATTGTTTAAAAGAATATTCGTATTACTAATTACTTAGGGATTTGATAACTGCGATTTATAAACCCATCCATAGATGTCTTTATCTAACACTTCAGTTACCTTAAGCACTTTTCCATAACCATCAGGACCATCAATAGGAGCTGTAGTACTATATACTTCGCTTCCAAATTTGAGATACTTTATAGGATGATCACAATGCTTTGTAGCATAAATAGGAGTGCCATCTGGATTATTTACTTTGTATCTAGGCATAATTGTTAGTTTTGGTTTATCCTACTCTATTAAGGCTTTTCAGTTTCCGCCGTTTTAATCAACTGATCTATTTGTAGCTACACAATCAAAGATTAATCAAATATGTTTTTTTACTAGAGTAAAAAGAAAAGAGATGAGTGAATGGAATAAATTATTGAGTAGGCGATAGCAATTAATGAGTGAAACATAATCAAGTGGTTAATAAGAAAAATCTTTGTCTCTATTGATGCTTTTCCTGTTATATTTTATTATCTTCAACATATTAAAATAGCAACATAAAACTCCTTCAGAACATGTACTAACTAAAACCAACCCAACATGTTCATCAAAATTGATTTAAAAACAACAACCCAAAACTATCCGAGAAAATTTCCTATTAATTTAAAAGATATTAGAGCCGCAGTTAATGACTGTTATCTTGGTTTAGGAACGCCTTATCAACCTATTCTTGCAGATAGTTTTGTAAGTTTAGGTGATAATCAATTTCCAGAAATACCAGCTGAGGCAGAAATCACCATTAAATTACACCCTGAAAAAAAGGATAATCCGCAATATATATTGAGTAAACCAAAATTGGTATGCTGCAAAGTAAAAAATGTTGGTAGAGTATTTAATGATCATGACCTTATAGCTAAAGATTATTGGAATAGCATTTTTGATTGTGATTCAGAACATATATACTGTGCCCCAGAAGGCACACTGTATATTTCTCCAGACAAAAAAGACAGATGCAGCATTACCACTAGGAAGAAATTCCATGACAGTTTTGTTGCATATAGTATCATGTTCTCTTTAATTATTGATCATAAAGATAATTTTAAACGACGCTATTATTTTATTTTGGATCCTGTGATGAAAATTAGATCTAGAGATTAATTAATACAAAATGTTTAAATCTAAAATGTTACTTCTCTGTATATTAATGTGTTCTACATTAATATACTCGCAAAGCATTAAAAAAGCTGATAGTTTAATCCAACAATTGGGTAATTCAAACTTATCTGAAGTAGATCGCACAAAATTATTATTGGATATAGCTATTTATCATCCAGATATTAGAACTTCTATAGACTTTTCTAAAGAATCTTTGAAATTAGCCATCAAGATTAATAATCCCATTTTACAAGCTGAAGCCTTTGAAGAAATAAGTCTTCTTGAACACAGAATTGGTAATAATAATTTATCATTAGAAGCATCTATTAATGCATTAAAAATATATGAATCACTAGATTTAAGAAAAAGAATGGCTGCCACATATGCACAATTAGCTAATAATTATATGAGTAATCTAAATTATGACATGGCAATTAAATATTTGAAGAGAGCCAAACAGATTTATTCAAACTTGAATAAAAATCAAAAATATGCTATAACTATTTTAAATCTTGGGGAAAACTATCGTTTAGCTAGGCATTTAGACAGTGCCGAAGTTTCGTTTAAAAGAGTTTTAAATCTCAACAAGCAATTGAAAAACAATATGATTCAAGGCTATTCCCAAGGTAATCTTGGAATGGTCTATAACACTCAAAACAAGTTAGAGTTAGCAGAAGGGCACCTAAACGATGCTATAAATATTCTTAAACCTTTAGAAGATTATTATTCTAGCTCTGTATATATTGCTGAGTTGGGAACTGTCTATAATAAAGAAGAAAAGTACAACCTTGCCAAAACTAAATTTCTGGAAGCCTTAACTATCGCGAAAAAAGCTGGATTTAAAGAGCAAATACGCGATTTTTGTGTTTTACTTACTAGTTTTTATGAAAGTCAGAATCAATATTCTAAAGCACTAAAATATCAAAAACTATTTCAGGTTTATCAAGACAGTTTAGTCAATAAAAAAAATGTTCAAAAAATAGAGCAACTTAAGGCTGGTTATGAAATTGATAAGCGTGAATCTAAAATAGATTTATTAAACATTACAAATACCAACCAAAAATATTTGGTCACTTCTTTAGCTATAGGTATTTCAATGTTATTGTTGTTTGCATATCTGCTCTATAGAGGTAATAAAAAAACTAAGGTTGCAAATAGTACCTTATCTAAACAAAAGGATATCATCTCTAAACGCGAACAGGAAAAAGCATTGCTACTCAGGGAGCTCAATCATCGCATAAAGAACAATTTACAAATGATTTCAAGTTTGCTAAACCTACAGAGTCATGAACTTACAGGGCATCCAGCTAAAGAAGCCATTGTAGCAGGCAAGTATCGTGTTGAAGCGCTCTCGCTAGTACATAGAAAACTCTATCAAGAAGATTTAGATACACGAATATTACTAAAAGATTATATTGAAGAATTAGTATTAGGGCTTTTCCATGGTTATGATGCGCCTTTTGAGCCTAACTTTAAAATTGACGATATCAGTGTGAGTTTAGATACAGCCGTTCCTCTAGCATTAGTTATTAATGAGGTTATAATAAATGCCTTAAAATACGCTTATATAGCTATTGATAAACCAAAATTAAAGATAATAATGCTACAGGATAAAGATTACTTAGATATTGAAATTATTGATAACGGTATTGGTTTTAATACTAACGAAGCAGAAAAAAACAATTCTTTTGGCATTAAACTTATCTACTCATTAATTGAACAATTAGAAGGGGTTATTGAAAAATTGGAGAGTAAAAATGGAACACATTGGAGAATGAATATAAAACTAACGTAACGAATTTTATCACTATGAATAACCAAAAAGTAAAAATTCTTATTGTAGAAGATGAAATATTAATAGCCCAAGATATTGCAAATAGGCTTACAGCAATCAATTATCAAATTGTTGGAATTGCAGCTTCTGCTAAACGTGCTTTAGAATTAATTACTAAAAATAATGATATTGACATTATGTTAATTGATATTATTCTAAAAGGAGATATAGATGGTATTGAACTTGCAAAAATCATCAATGATAAGTATCAAATTCCATTTATATTCTTAACATCTCATGCAGATATTTCTTTAGTAGAGCGTGCTAAAAAAGTTCACCCTTATGCCTATATTTTAAAACCATTTAATAATCGTCAAGTAAGCATTGCCATAGAATTAGCCTTAGTAAATTATGCTAACAAAACTCGTGAAAATGAATTGGTTAAAAAGCAAACGTTTAACAAAACAGAGAATCAAGTATTACAAATAAAGGATAGTTTATTTCTCAAAAAGAATCATCATTTTGAGCGTGTCCCTTTAAAAGAAATTTTGTTTTTGCAAGCTGACAATAATTATTGCACAGTAAGCACAAAATCTGAACGATTTATTTATTCAATGGTACTTAAAAAAATAGAAGCTCATCTGCCTCTAAATCAATTCTTGAGAGTGCATAGAAGCTATGTTGTAAACATTAATTCTGTTAATGGATTTGAAGGTAATATGCTCTTTGTTGGTGAGAAAAAAATTCCTGTAAGTAAAACTTATAAAGAAGCTGTTTTTAAGTTATTTCATACTATTTGATTATTCAGCTGCTAATAAAAAATTCAAGTTTCGTTCTTATTTCTATAAAGGTTTTTTTAATGAAAAAACCCACTCTAAATTAAGTGGGTTTTTTATTTAATATTTTGTATAGATTTTATTCTAGTTCAAGTACTATAGTTTCCGCTGGTTCTATATTACCAACTGTAACAATAACTTCCTCAGAAACATATTCTAAATACCCTTCTCTAGAAATTTTTAAAATATAATTTCCTGCTTCAAGACCTTGTATTACAAAATCTCCATTCTCATCTGTTAAAGTATCTTTAACCAATACATCATCAGTAGTATATACTTCTACAACCTGATTTCCAACTGGTGTTTCAACTTCTTCAATAATTTCAACTACCTTTCCACTTATAGAACCAGAATTAACTTCCACATTAACTTTAATAACAGGTTTTAAAATATATTTTCCTGAATTACCTGCTTTAACAATAGACTTTTGAACATTCCAGTCTAAAATAAATGAATACACAAACCCAGATTCTAATTCCTCATTTAAATTGAGCTTTAAACCAGATTTTTGTGCACTAGGAGTCTCTAAAGGAATTAAATCGTCTTCTCCTTCAATTTTAAGCGTATTATTATCACTAAGAACCAATCTTACTTGTTTTAAAATTCCAACAGGTACAACTTCATCCGTTAATAACAAACTATTTCCTGCAATAAGTTCAGTGATATCGACATTAATGGGATATCCTCCTTCTGGATTAAAACTTACCCAGTTTTCCTCATCATCTGAAGATTTGTATTGTATATCTATAATCTCAATATTAACTTCTAAATAATCACCTGGTTCATCAACTAATTTTAATTGAACCTTAGCGGTATCATTTTTGCTGCCATTATCACTATTACAGTTAAACATTAATAACATTAGCATCACACCAATTCCAAAAAAGGATTTTAAACATTTAAAACTCATAACTTCTTTTTTTTCAGATATTTACAAAAGTAACATCAACTATAAACTATAGCAATATATTACTGTGTTTTTCGATAAAATGCACATTATATTACTTTCTTTATAATAGATGTATCAAATTTTATTGCTCTTTTATTGATGACTTGCCTAACTTCTTCCCTTTTTTAACTTTCTCTTCTAAAGCATCAACTTCTTTTTCAATATCTTTTAATTTCTCAACCTTTTCTTCATACTCTTGTTCTGTCAACTTACCGTCTTTCTTCTGTTGTTTTAAGTCTTCTTTTATTTTTTTTACTCGTTCTCTTGTACTATTTGCTTTAGATTCCCCTTTTTCAACAGAATTTTTTAATTCCTTAATTCTTTGCTCTTTATTTAATTTAGCCTGTCTTGCGCGTTCTTTACCAAAATCTTTACCTTCAAGTCCTTCTTTATTCTTCCCATAAGAATTTCCTTTATTCTCGATTTGCTCCTTTTTATCCTTTAGATCTTTTTCCTTATTCTTTAACTTTTTTTCGGCTTTATCCTTCTTGTTGATTTTTAATTCTTTCCCTTCTTTAGCTTCTTTTGTAATTTGCTTTTCAGTTTTATCTTTTTTACCTGGTTTATCTGGTTTTTGTGCAAAACTATTTTGAGTAATAAAACCCAATAATAACATAAGAACTACTATCTTTTTAAATATTTTTTTCATGACTCTTAGTTTTATAATTCATTAAACATTTCATCCAGTTTTTTTATGGATTCTTCAATACTTACTTCAGTCTTTTTGATCTCTTCAGCTACTGCTTCTAATACTTTTATTTCTTGTTCTACATGCAGTTTTTCTAGTTTTACTGAATCGCTTTCTACTTCCTTCTCTTCTTTTTTATCGCCACAACCAAAGACTATTAATAACAACAAAATGATTAAACCATTTATTCTTTTCATAATTGATAAATTTACTTGTTCAACATTGTTAAGACACTACATATTAAATAAAGTCACGCTATTTAAATAATTAAAAGGGAAGTAATATATTGCTAACTCAATTGCCCAAAACAAAAAAGCATCCCTATTTTCTATACAGAAAAAGGAAAGCTTTTGTTTTAGTAATTATTTGAAATTACGCTGGTTATCTACGATAAATCTTCAACCGTAGCTATAGATGCATTGGTTTTGACAGAGTTTATTCCATTCTCCATAGCACTTACAAAAGAATACATTTCACTAGTGCCAATAACTTGTCCATTAGAGGCTTTTAAATTAAAATAAGGCTTGCCGTTTGATGTTGTGAGTCTATCAAATCTGGAATCATCTGAAGCGTTTTTTCTAACAGATTCTATTCCATTAATACAGCCAGATTTAACTGAGTAACCTTCGCTAGCAAGTATATTCTGCCCGTTACCTGCTTTTAATCTAAATCTAAACTCTCCTCTTTTGTTTTTATAAATTTCAAATTTTGCCATTTTGACTAGGGTTTAATATTTAAGCATAAGACACTATCGCGAATAAAAAGTCACAGGTTATAGAAGAATAAAATATTGCTAATGCAATAGCCCTAAAACAAAAAAGCATCCCTATTTTCTATACAGAAAAAAGGAAAGCTTCTCATTGGAATACCAAATTAACTTTGGTATAACTACGTCCTAGATTTCTCTAGGAACAACACAACTTCATTTAATTGCCAAAAAAAGCCCTAATCTCTTAGAGCTTTTAGCAATACTTGCGGTCTGGACGGGACTTTAGAATTAATTTTCATCATACTAACAATCAATGTGTTATAATTAATAATTTTGTTTTTTGTGTTAAAATCATCTTTTTAAAGCAAAATGACCTTTAAATAATCTTCCATCATCCAAATTTACACTAAACCAATAATCATCTACAGGTAGCATTTTTCCATTAAAAGTACCATCCCATCCTTTTGAATTAGGGTTTATTTGCTTTATCAGCTTTCCATAGCGATTATAAATAAAGATATCACTGTTAGTTTGAAATCTATTATCTACTCCTTTTACCTGCCAAAAATCATGAGTTCCATCTCCATTGGGTGTAAAGTATTTAGGAAAGCCAATAACAGATATATCAATAAAACTTGTACCACATCCCTTTTTGTCTCTTATATATAATGTGTGTACACCAGCACTAACATTTTTAAATATTGGATTGTCTTGATAAAATGAAAACTCATCATCTAATGCAAACTCATAATCTCCTTGTCCTAAATCACTCAAGTTAATTGTAATAGTATTATTGTTTGATGCATCCACGATAATAATATCATCTGCCTCTATCGTAGCTAATTCTGAAGCATTTACAAAAACATCTCTAGTTCTAGAACAATCTGTACCATCAGTTTTAGTTAATGTAATTGAATAGGTTCCTGGTCTAGATACTGTCAAAGTCGTAGCGTTAGATAATATTGTTCCATCTTCATAAACCCATTCATAGTTAAACATTTCATTAGCATCATTTTCTTCTGGATTTAAAACTACAGTAAATGTTGGGTCAGAAGAACACACTATTTGAGGAGTATCTATTGAAAAATTAGGTAATGGGTTAACTATAAACTCAACCTCTGTTGTGTCTGTGCAACTTGGATTCATTGGGTTTAATACCTCTACTCTAATTGTTTGTGTTTGTGTATTAAATGGATTGGGTAAAGGACTAAAAAGCTCTATTCCATTCACATCATAATAATGTACTACCATACCAGTTTGTCCATTAAGTATAGTACCCTCAATTAAAGAAGTATCAAATTCATGAAATCCATCTGCATCATCTATTCCATCATCACATGATATTTGGTCTGGAACGGGATTTGCTATAGGTAGCTTGTCTACGATAAATTCTAAAGTAGTTTCGTCAAAACAACTTCCATCATTAACATTATTATTTGTTACTCTAGCTGTTATTAACTGACTTGATGTTAAAAAAGGATTAGGTAATGGGCTTGGTAAAAAGTTATTATTTTCATCAAAATATGCTACTGTAACATCTGATAAAGATTGGCCACTTAATAATGTTGCTTCTATTTGCGATGTATTAAATGGAAACATATTGTCCTGGTCATCATCACACTGCCTTTCTATGCTTACTGGATTAGCAATTGGCTGTGCTTCTACATATAAATTAATATGCGCTCCTAACCCTAAACAGTCATTATCCACTTTACTATCTACTCTTACATAAATTTGCTGAGTATTTGGGTAACCAATATTATTATAATTTAAAATATCAGTAATAGGGTTCTCTTCTGCTAGTGCATCAGCTTCATTTCTGTAATAAGCAACTATTAATTGTTGCCCCATTGGAAACATTGCTTCTATTTCTGAATGCACACTACTAAAATCAAAATTTGAAATCCCATCAGAATCATCATCACATACATAAAATTCTCTAATGAATGTATTTGGTATTTGAGTTGTAGTTACTGTTAGATTAACTTGTGACGTTCTAAAACAGCCATTATTATTTTCTACTCTAGCCCAAACAGAATCTGAACTTGGAGTTTGATTAGAATATATTGTAGGGTTCGTTATAGGGTTGTTATTATTTTCAGCATCTGCTTGAGATTCATAAAAAGTAACCGTTTCATTAGCTGCATTAGTTGTTATTTCATTTATAACTTCGTTTAAATTAAATGCACTAAAAAAACCATCTAAATCTTCATCGCACTGCTTTAGTTCTACTACTGGAGTTACACTTGGAAGTTCAAAAACTTCAACAGCAAATGATGTTGTAGTTTTACATTGATTATTAGCATTACTTACTCCTTCTACATAAATAGTTTGTGGGTTTTGAGTATTTGTGAATGAATTTGGTGTCGCAATAGGTTGAGTTAAAGCTGCATCTGTAAAGTAATTGTAATGCACTTCTGAAGCTACTCCATTTAGCAATAAATTAGGTTCTTGTTTTGTAAGGTCAAATTCAGCAAAACCATCTGTATCCGACCCTGAATTAGAATTATCACATTGTGTTAAGCTTGAAAGATTCGCTGATGATTCTAATTCAGGGGTTTTATATATTCCTATATTAAACTCTGTAACATCTGTACACTCAGGGTTTTGTTTATTATAAACTTCAGCTATAATTTCTTGTGTGAAAAAATTTAATGAATTGGTATAGGCTTCTGGAGGGCTTATTTTTATTCCATTGGTATAGTTTGTCATCCCTTCATAATAATTCACTCCAAAAACATTAGGGTCTAAACCATTTAAGACATGAATACTATGGCTTTCAAGATCAAAAGTAATATCTCCTAATAAATCACATAATAATATATCGTGAGGTTTTGTTGCTACAGGTTGCTCATAAATAGTTACTGTTGTAGTTTCTATTGCTGTGTTCACTCCCACAGTTGCAGTAACACTAACTTCATAAGTTCCTGGACTTGTAAATATATGTGTTGGCTCTAAATCAGTTGAATTATTATTACTTCCTGAAGCTGGGTCTCCAAAATCCCATACCACAGAATCTACAGTGTCATTTAATAAAAACTTTGTTAGATTTCCAAAACATATATCTTCTGCTATAATACCTTCAATATGAAAAAATGATTGAATAAATGGCGGAAGTCCAATCTCAGTAACTTGTCCTCCCAAATAAACTGCATTAGATTGAAAATCACAACCTAAGCCAACAATATTAGGATTATTGATAACTTCTAAATAATCACTACCTTGATCAGTTATATAAATCTTTCCATTAACAGCTAATTGAAGAGCCCCATAGCCAAAAAGGTCTTTAGTGATTTCTATTTTAGAGGATATTATATCATCAATAGACCCAGCTCTTAAGTTAAACTGAAAAACTCCTCCATATTCTAAACCTACATATAGAATATTTCCATTGGGAGAAAACTCAATACCATAATAGCCGTCAGGACCTCCATTGTTCAGAAGGGTTAACGCGTTGCTTATAATTCCATTATCGGAATTAAAATCAAAAATTTGCACATTTTGAACAAGGCGAGCTACAGCAATTTTTCTTCCATTTGGAGATGCTTTTATGGCACCAATTGAGCCTTGAAAACCTGTTGAAACTGACCCTGAATCACTAACTATAGGTGTTTCATTAACTCCTAGACTAGTCACTTTGTAAGATAAAAATTCGCTACTATTTATTTTATGAGTAATTACCCATATACAGTCTCCATTACATCCTACAACTGCAGTTAATTTTTCAGTTACTGGAGAATGGAGTTTAATGTTTTTATTTAAGGTAACACCACCCAATCCTCCATCCATATTCATATCAACCTCAGAATATTGAATTCCTTTATTTCCACCTTGTTTATCAATCGTGAAAATATAATATAACTTATCACTATCAGGTTTAGGAACAATTATTGCTGAATGAGTACTAGAATCATGTCCTTGTAAGTCATTTCCATTAAGCATTACTTGATGAATCCTATTCCAAACTGTAATTCCATCAGTATAGAAAAGCAGCTCTCCATCATTATTTGAGATTGTAGCACAGCCTTCTGTAGTGTTTAATTCCCCATCGGTAAGTGCTACTGGGTTTCCACTGTTAAAATCCAATCCAGCATTACGTCCAAAATACCAGATATTGGCTTCTTTCTGGGCAAAAGCTGTTATTGTAGTTAAAAAGTAAAGAAATAGTAGTATTCTTAATTTACACATTTATACTCAAAAGAATTTAATGTATTTAAACTACCAATATAGAAATTAAAAAAGAAGTATTTTATTACATGATCCCTTTTTAGATTAACGGTCCCTTTTACATTTTAATGTGCACCTAATTTCATCCCTTTTATTATATAAAATCACAATTTCTAGGTGTATTTCTATAAAATTACAATTATTCCAAAATGCTTCCAAACTTCCATTTCATTACCATCTGATTCAAAACTTGAATTATCTGTTTTTTAGATTGTAGTTTGGACGGGGCTCTAGATAGATTATAAAATGACTGAGGTTATTTTTATAAAAAAAATAATCAATCCTCCATAAAAGAATAGGGAGATGAAAAATTATATTATTTAGTTGGAATAGAAGGAACTGATTGTTCTACATAAGCTATCCCATTATGATTTTCAATAATTTTAACAGCATTTGTACTTGCAAATGCGTGCATGAAGGCGTGATGTGTTGTAAGAACCGCATCTTGCAATTCTTTGTTATCTTCTAGGGATATTATATTAAGCCCAACTTCCTCACATTGTTTTTTAGAAATATGCCTTGCATGAGATTTTTGTTTTTTATGATCTGCAAACATTTTCATTATACCACCAACCTTACTAGTATCATCTGAACACATGTTATCTATTAACCACTGGCTAACCATATTTTCAGACCAATCAATTGCCTGTTTACAAGCACCTAAGAATGTTGGGTGATATTTACTTATAATTACTTGCCATAATGATGCAGCATGTGGATTAGATTTAATGTCTCTCTTAGCGTCTTCAAATTCATTAAGAATGGCCTGACAAGCCATGCCTCCCATTTGAGGGTCAATTGGACCTAAATTAGAATGTTTTCCTAAAATAATTTCTTTTGCGGACAAGGCTATCATAGTTCCAGCAGACATTGATATTTGAGGTACAATAACTCGTATATTATGACCAAACATTGAGTAAAGATAATCAACTAAAGATTCTGTGGCTGCTAAATCTCCACCTGGAGTATGAAGTATTAAATCTAAGCCTTTAGACTTATCCATTTTATGAATGGTAAGCATAAATCCAGACTTATCTTTATCGTTAACAGCAGTATCTGGAGCCTTTGGTTTTTGTAGCCAACCAGAATAATAAGCTATAACATTTCTAGAGGTAACAGTAGAAACTTTTTTAAGGTATTTTCTTCTGACAATGTCAAGTGGGTTTTTACCTGGATACTTTTTATGAGTTTCTTGTATTTCTTTTAATACTTCTCCCCAATTTGGCATAGTTCAATATTAAAGATTTAAGATTGTACCTCCTGAAGTTTTCACAGGAGTATAATCTTCGTAAAGTGAAAATCGTTTAATGGAATCACCTTCATTACTCCATTCCATAGGAACAACAAATGAGAATTCAGATGAGCCGATTAAATTTTCATAATCCTCAATTAATTCTTGTTCTTGAGTTTTCTTGGAAATTCTTTTAGTATCTGACATAGTTTACAAAGTTAATAAATAATAATTACTTGTAATACGTTTTAACTTTTCAATAGTAAAAAAGACTTTGTGTTACACGTCAAAGTTCAAATATCTTAATGTTGCTTTTTGATATTGCCTTGCGCTTCAGTACAAGAATTGAAATAATCTTACAGTCTGAATGTATTGATATATCATAACCTATTCTATATCAATACATTCAGACTTATATTCAAGTAGAAACAATATTTCATATCTTTTTATTTTTAAAACTCTATCTGACTCATGCGCTTTTGATAAATACCTAAGTAAAATTATACTACATAATAAATTGATTAAAATTATATGATTCAAGAAACTCAAACAATTCAACTATATCAATTTTACTTAATTTTTCTCTTTTACAGTAAGTAAATTCTACGTTTATTTGTTCTATACCTGATAAGTCTGATTTAGAATTTTCAAGGTTAGACAATTGCTCTTTTATATTCTTTATATCATTAATTGCGCTAATAGGATATGGGTTTTTCTTTCTACAACCATTAAAAAGTGAATGGGTTATTTCAATATCTTTCATTACAACATTTTCAAAACATGACGCCCTTAAGTCATTCATTTTAAACTCATTAACACTATTAAATTTAATATTATTAAAATTAGAAAAACAAAATTTTGAATGAAATATTTTAGAATTATCAAATGAGCAATTGCTTATTTGACAATAAAGAAATTGCCAACCATGAAGAATACAATTATCAAAATTTACATTCTCAACCGTTGAGCCAATAAAATGAAAAATAGAATCTTCTGAATTATCAATATTACTCAAATCACAATTTCTTATGGCTCCACCATACAGTCTCGCCCCTCTAAATTTAGCTCCATTAAATTTTACGTTGTCAATTTTACTGAAAACTGTACTTAAAAGATTGGCACCTTCTAAACTTGAATTTAATAAATATGGTAATTTAGTGTGAAACATGTATGAATTTCTAAAACTCACATTTTCCAATGGTATTCCTGACAAGTCTGCTCCTTGTAAATCAGCACTATATTTTAGATAGGGATTTTCATCACTAATTTTGAACAAGTAATTAATTATGGCTTTTAATATTGTTTTGTTCCTTTTTGATTCTCTTGAAGTAGACCTCAAATAACTACAAAAAATATCAAAAACTATTTCTGAGTATTCAGCATGATTCTCTTTAGCAATTTGATTTAATTCCGCAATCCCTCCTAATATTATTGGCTCATTATTACTACTTAAATGTTCTACACCGTTTTTGAACCTTTCATCTATCTGAGATTTACGGGTAAGGTTTATTTGTTCACTTTGGAGATTAATTACTTCACCTTGTTTTTGAACACCACTCTCAATTGCTTTAGCTCTTCTATATGAGATATAAATTCCAAAAAGAATCCCTATTGCTCCCAAAATACTTAAAAAAACTTTAAATAATTCACCGTTCCTATTTGGATTTTTAGGATAAAGCCAAAAAGAAAACTTTTCATAATTAATAATTAATATTTCAATTTTTATAATTGCAAATAAAATAATGATGATTGCTATAATTAGAAATATTATTCTCTTTCTCATCTTATTTTAATTTTCCCAGTAATAATTATTAATTTCTGATTTAATCATACTATAAATATAAGTTATCTATTGTATTAATTATATTACAATTAAATAATTTTAAAAATTATGGTCTCCTCTAGACTATTTTAAAATTCTATTTTTTGTTTAGTAGATATAATTTTAGCTTAGTAGAAAAATACAATATGTATGATTTAAGAACTGCAACTCCTGTTAAATCAACAGATAAGATAACAGGTAAAGAATGTTTCATTCTTCCTGTTAACGTCATTGAAATATCCGAAATAGTAAAAGGATACAAGGTTTACAAAAATAGTACAGGCACAAAGTGCAGAGATATTAAAATAAATATATGTAAAGGAGATGGTAATTTAACAACTCTAAAAGCTGTAAATGTGGGAAACAACATATCAAAATTATGTAAAAACATTTGATTTAAAGCTGCCTAAAATTGCAATGGCTCAAGTCACGGAAGATGAGTTCCAAGGTGGGGAAATAAAAATAATTGTATTTGCTTTTAATGCAATATCAGTACTTTTAAAAACTACAACGGATAATTATGATTACTTAGATAGAACCAAAGAGTTTATAAATAATTACCAGGAATACTTTTCATGGCTTAAAGAAATTAAGCAAAAGAAACAGGATTTATAAATTCATTTCAACTTTTTGGGTCTTCTCTAGACCGCAAGATTTTTACATTTCATCAATAAACATAGGAGTTTGACAACTTTGCCAACTAATTATATTCCTTTTTATACCCTATACTGTGTTCTCATCAGCAAAACTATAGTATCCTTCCTTAGTTATAATTAGGTTATCTAACACACTTATATCAAGATATTCTGCTGCTTTTTTAATCTTCTTATATATTGACTTATCTGCTTCACTAGGATTTAAATTACCACCTTTCCATAACTCTCCTGAGTAGTTTGCATTTTACTATGACCTAATAAACAGCTAATAACCACCATTGATATATTATTAAATAACAACACTCTACAATTTCCAATAAATAGTTGACTACCTGACGTTTACACTTTTCAACTCATTAAACTGAACGGCAAAATGGTTTTCAAAGGTTATAATCTCTTCTATAGCAGGCCATTAAAGGACTCTAGCCATTAACTGGTTTTAATTAGATAGTGAAATTTACTAGAGAGTAAGGTTTTAGCTTACTTTGAGTAAGCTAAATTGGCTTTTAACCTTACTATTAATAAGCTTTTTGCTTACCAAAAGTAAGGTTTTAGCTTACTCCAAATCCAAAAACTCTTTCTAGTTTTATAAGCACATTACTAACATTTAAATAATGTACTTATGAATTCACGTTTCTTAATCTGTACTATTGCACTTTCTTTATCTAGTTTATTAAGCTTCTCCCAAGAAGATTACTATGGAAATACTTTAACATCTAATATGTATACTGCCTCTCAAGTTATTATAAGCCCAAGTGTACAACCTCCAGATGTAGCAGCCTTTCAAAAAAGCACTTTCATTCCAGTATCTAATTATACTGGTAGAGCTAATATTACTATACCCATATATGAAGTCTTGTCTGGTAGTATGAGTGTTCCAATCTCATTATCCTACAATTCTTCTGGAGTTAAAGTTGCAGATATGGCATCCAGTGTAGGGCTTAACTGGAGTTTAAATGCTGGAGGTGTTATTTCCAGAATGGTAAAAGGAATAGATGATTTTACTAGACCATATAAAGCTAACAGCCCAACATCATATATGACACCAGCTGGATGGTTAGGGTATACCTATACAAATTTAACAACTTACGGCAATATAAACAGGTATAATGATGCAGCTCCAGATTTATTTGTTGTTAATGCCCCTGGGCTTTCAACAAAGTATGTACATAAAAAAGATTACTATGCTACAGACGGTATAACAACAAACTATCCTACTATAGGCACTTTACCTGAAGCCTTAGAGTTAGAACATCAAGGTAATATCATAAACGAAACAATAGGTTACATTACTAAAAACCATTATAATGATAATACAGGAACTTATACAAATATTACTAAGTATGGATTTTCTAACATAGAAATAAAATCTTTAAGTGGCATTGTGTATGACTTTGAAACACCTGATTTATCTAGGCATCATGGTCCATATAATACTGGACAAACAACCTACAAATTAGATACCTATCACTTAGATCAAATGTTTGACCCTAGCACTAATCAAACCATAACATTTGAATATGAACAATACCATAATTACTTCTCAGATGAAATTGATTCAAAAGCGACTTCCTATGGGGGTGGTACAAATCTCCAGTTTAATGGAAACAAAGCAAAAACGGTTTACCCTTACATGCACAGACTTACTAAGATTGTATTTGACAAAGGGTCTGTCGAATTTATTTATGGCTTAAGCAGGTTAGATAATACTGGTGATAAAGCCCTTACTGAAATTAAAGTAAAAGATAATTCAGGAAGTGTTATCAAGCATGTGAAATTATCATATAGTTATTTTCAATCTACTATAGCTAGCACAACTCCACAAAGTAAGCGTTTACGATTAGATAAAGTATATGAAGTAGACCCTTCCAATTCAGCTATAACCTTACCAGGACACGAATTCACATATAACACAAGCTATACTATGCCTCCTAGAACTTCATATGCACATGACTTTTTAGGATATAATAACGGGTCATATAATGCATCATTGACAAACCCTATACCAAAGTATTATTTTAAAAACAATAATGTTTCACCTTTTTATGATGCTTCAGCCATTGAATTAACTGGAAATTATTCTTTAGCAGCTAACACAAACTATTGTAAAAGTTATGCACTTAATAAAATAACGTTTCCTACAGGAGGCACAAATGAATATGAATATGAACTCAACGAGTTTTCATATAATGGAACCAAACAAGGAGGTGGACTTCGTATTAAATCACAAAAAATCACGGATGCAAAAGGAAATGAGCAAATTTTAGATTATGAATATGGTACAGGTTACATAGCCAACATACCTACATATGCTGTGTACATGTTAAAAAACACAAATTGGACATCAAATACAAACCCAACATCACTCAGCAATTTACTTACCTATTTTGGAATAGACACTTTTATGACACCTCAATCTCAGGTAGAATTAACAAATGGGTCCTTTGTAGGTTACAGTAATGTAACTGTAAAAGACAGAATTGCAAATGGAAAAACCTTCTTTAGCTATAGAAGCCCCTCTTCATCATATCCAAATATTGCTTCCACAAAAACAGCTACTGGTAGTTATAGTACATCCTGGCTAGCAATTGGGTCACCAACATTGTATATTGATCGTGATTTTATGAGAGGAAAACTTCTATCAGAAATTGTTTATGACCAAAATAACAATATAAGATTATCCAAAAGTTTCTCTTATAGTTATAAAGAATTTTCAACATTAGGCTTAAGCCATCTAAATAAAGCTTCTAGTTCAATATCGTCATCATCTCTTTGTCAAACAAGTAATGGGGAACAATATAACACATTGACTTGTGGTGCTTATATAGAGAACATTAGCCTCCCGATTGCGAGAGATGTTTTGACTACTATTTGGACCACAGATTATACCAATGGAGCATCTCAAGAACCTTTAAAGACAAGTTATTCATATACCTATGATAAACAGTTTCCTTTAGTGCTTAATGAATCCAAAACAGTAGAGGTTTGTAAACCTTTAATCCAAGGTGGGGAGCAATTATGCGAAACTATAGAAGATTTACACGAGTTGGGGTATTCTAAAACTATTAGTTATCCTATTACAGGAGGAAATACTATGCAAAGTAATACGATTAGTTCTATGCCTTTAGCTACTGATTTGGTTAACTTAAATAGAATTGCAACACCTTTAACTATTGAAGCATCTAATGGTACAACTGAAAAGCATTATTATAAAAACTTTGGAAATAATATTATCGCATTAGAAAAAATTGATTTTGTAAGTAGAGATAATAATATTACTAATTCAGAAAAAATAACTAAACGAGATTCTAAAGGACATGTTATTGAATATCAAAAAAGAAATAACACTTATGTTTCAAGAATATATGGCCATAACAAAACTTACTTAGTCGCTGAAATAGAAAATGCCACATATAGTAGTATAGAAGCGCTTTCAGCTTTTGGAACAAATTTCAATCTAACAAATGGGTTGAGTACTTCACAAGAAACTGCTCTTAGAGGTCTATCTGGAACGTTTGTTTCAACCTATACCTATGACCCATTAGTAGGTATAATTGATGTGACGGATTCAAAAGACTACATCACATCTTATGAATATGATGCTTTTAATCGTTTAAAACTTGTTAAAGATGCAGATGGTAAAATATTAAGTGAAAACAAGTACCACTATAAAGGTCATTAATAACAATAGTTTCCTTTTTTAATTAATCTTTTAAAACATATGCATCATGAATCATATATATAAAATCATAAGCTTTCTATTAATTGTATTGTCTTCTACAAGCCTAATAGCACAAAATAGCACTATAGATTACACCATTACTTTTGATAAAGTAAAAATAGAAGGTCAGGATATTAGTGTATCCTCTACAATAATAAAAAACAACAATACTATAGTCTGGAATCAGAGTAACAATGGTGCTTTTGACTCCTCTACTTACACCATAACCAATACTACAGAGAATTGGGATCATAGCACCTCAACTGGCTCAATCAGCTATACCATGACCTATGAAGGACATCAAGTAGACCTTACTATCCTAGGTGAAGCATCTGGAATGTCTGCCATACTCACCTTTAAAGAAAGTGATACAGAGCAGGACATCTATACTTTCAAAATAAATAATATTTCATACCAATAAAACCATAAAACTATGTCATATCTTATAAAACATTTCGGTCCTTATAAAACGGTGCTAAGTATTCTATTTTTATTGGTATCAGTTCAGTTTACCCATGGTCAACTAGTTACAGGTCCTTCATCTGTTAACCCAAATAGTACGCATACTTATAACTTTGATACGGGTACTATATACAGCCCAAAGCTTAAATGGACAGTTACTGGAGGTTCTGTTTTATTAGCTGGTAAAAATGGAACAGAATACTTTGTAAATGTCCAATGGGGAGCAGCTGGTACAGGTACAGTTACCTGTAAATCTGGGCTAATCCTTTTAGGTAGTAAAACGGTAACTATAGGTGCTCCAGCTCCAGCAGCTCCGAGTATGCCTTCTGTAGCAAATTCTCCAGGATATACAAGACTTACTAGAGGTACACCTCCAACAGGTGAGGTTTGGTATTGGCAAAGTAGTTCGTCTGGAACAAGCACATCAAACCCATCTATTTATGTTGATAGACCTTATGGAACCACTCAGTATTTTATAAAAGCATACAATAGCTCTTCAAATCAATGGAGTGTCGCTACGACAATAAATTATACTGTAGATCCAGGTACCTCCTCTCCAGCCACAAATTTAAGTGACGAAAATTATATTCATTCCGTAACACCTCGAGTTGCAACAACTAATCCATCTATACTTACTAATGAGCAAAAAATTGAAACAGTAACTTATTTTGATGGCTTAGGTAGACCAATACAAAGTGTAGCCATCAGAGCAGGAGGTAATTATGAAGATGTTATCACTCATATGGAATATGATAACTTAGGAAGACAAAACAAAAGCTATTTACCTTACGCTTCTAGTACTGATACTGGAAACTATAGGACTAGTGCATTAACTGCTACCAATAGCTTTTATAATACTGCAAAATATGAAAACACTACAAACCCTTATGGTGAAACTCTTTTTGATGGTACACCATTAAATCTTGTGGTAGAACAAGCTGCTCCTGGAAATGACTGGAAGCAAGGTAACACTGAGGAACATACTATTAAAAATGAATATAAACTTATTGAAACTAGCGACTATGTTAGAAATTATAAAATAAATAATTCAAATGGAACACTTGTAGATAATGGCTATTATGCTATGGGTGAAGTTACAGTTCAAGGAGCATTTAACACTCCAAATGTTTTCAAGTTTATTACTAAAAATGAAAACTGGGTTACTGGTGATTTAAATGATAATACCATTCATACTTTTAAAGATTATCGTGGTAGAGTTATACTAAATAGAACTTTTGAAAATCAGGTTAAACATGATACGTATTATGTATACGACAGCTATGGGAACTTAGTATATGTATTGCCTCCTAAAGCTGATCCATCTACGGCTAAGCCAGATGCTACTGAACTATCTGAATTATGCTTTCAGTATAAATACGATGATAAAAACAGACTTATTGAAAAGAAAATACCAGGAAAAGGATGGGAATATATTGTGTATAATACATTAGACCAACCGGTGTTAACTCAAGATTCTGCATTAGATGCACAAGGAAAATGGTTGTTTACTAAGTATGATAGATTTGGAAGAGTCGCTTATACAGGGATAACAAATAATACCAGTTCTAGAAGTGCTTTACAAACGACCTTAGATGCAACAAGTTCTACTTATGTAACAAAAAGTTCTTCATCTATAAGCTTGGGAGGTGCAACAGTATATTATAACAATGGTGCATATCCAACAAGCATTGCAGAAATTCATACTATTAATTACTATGATGATTATACCTTTGATAAAGATGGATTAAGTTTACCTTCAAGTTATGAAGGACAAACTATTATAAACCATAATAACACCAATAAGCTTCTTACAAACGGTTTAGCTACAGGAAGCAAAGTTCGTATTTTAGACTCTAGTCCAGTAAAATGGATTACTACTATAACAGGATATGATGTAAAAGGACGTTCTATTTATGTAACAAGTAAAAATCAATATTTAAATACTACAGATATAATAAAAAGTAAATTAGATTTTGTGGGAGCAGTAGATAAAACTGAAACCTCTCATACTGGCAGTACAAGTGTTGATACTGAAGATTTGTTTACATACGATCATATGGGTAGATTAAATAAACAAACACAAGAGCTTAATAGCACTAACGTGTTGGAGGTTCTTGTAGATAATACCTATGATGAGCTAGGACAGCTTATAGGTAAAGGAGTTGGAGGTAAAACGACTCAAAGTAGATTACAAAATGTAGATTACAATTATAACATTCGTGGCTGGCTTAAAAGTATTAATAATGTGACAAGCCTAGGAACAGATCTATTTGGTTTTAAAATAAACTATAATACCATAGATCATCATTCTGGCAATGATAAAAAACAATATAATGGTAATATCTCAGAGATTGAGTGGAAAACTAGTAATGATAATGCGCTTCGTTGGTATAAATATGAGTATGATGATTTAAACAGAGTCACTTCTGCGGTAGATAATATTAATCGCTACAGTTTAAGTGGCATGCAATATGATAAAAATGGAAACATTACGAATCTTACTCGTAAAGGACATATTGTTGCAAACCCAGTGTCTACAACCAGTTCTCACTTTGGTAATATGGATGTATTAACTTATGACTATCTACCTAAAACTAATAAACTGTCAATAGTATCAGATACAGCTAATGACACTTATGGATTTAAAGACGACCAAATAGGTGGAGGTACCGATACTTCTGTTGATTATACTTATGATATTAATGGTAATATGAGCACAGATACCAATAAAGGTATTACAGCCATAACCTATAATCATCTAAATTTACCTACACAAGTCACCCTGGGATCTGGAAATATTTCTTACATTTACGATGCGTTAGGTACTAAATTAAGTAAAACTGTAGGTAGTACTATAACGTATTATGCTGGAAATTATCAGTACGAAGGTAGTTCTTTGAAATTTTTCAACCATGCTGAAGGTTATGTAGAACCTGATGGTTCTGGTGGTTATGATTATGTTTATCAGTTTACAGACCATTTAGGAAACATTAGGTTAAGCTATAAAGATATAAGTACTACTAGTACGCCTAATTTACAAATACAAGAGGAGAATAATTATTATCCATTTGGACTTAAACATAGAGGATACAATGGCGGAATTATTGGTAACGATCATAAATATGGTTTTGGTGGTAAAGAAGAACAGGATGATAATGTCTCAGGTAAACAGCTTGATTGGTTAGATTTTCATGCTAGAAATTATGATGCTGCTCTTGGTAGATGGATGAATTTAGATCCTTTAGCAGATTCTGAAATGCAGTTTAACCAGTCTCCTTATGCTTATACCTGGAATAATCCTGTTAATTTAACGGATTTTACCGGAATGCATCCTGATGATACAGAATATGATTGGAGAAAAGCAGCTAGAGCAGGTGAAACTGTTAATGTTTTAGGAGGTGGTCTTAGTTTTGATGGTAATTCTTTTACTGCAAAAGATGCGAGAGTACAAAAAACTAGTACTAAAGAGAAAACTACTAGTAATAATATAAATCAGCAAGAAAATTTAGAACCAGGAACTGTAATCCTTCCAGAAGTGGTTGTTGAAGGTAAAAGTAATCTTAGTTACAAAAGAGCTGCATTTCAAATACAAGCCAATATTCTTTCCACTAGTTATTATGACTATCTAAGATGGAACTTTTCTCAACGTGAAAACACTATGGCTGATAATTGGGCCACAGGTAATTTTATTCAAAGAGGTATTTATGAGACAGCAAATAGTTTTTCTATTTTCACTCAATCAATGAACCCTTTTGATAATCAAGTTACTAATTTAAGAGGTTCTTATGTTGGTCATAAGGATAATTCAGAGCATGGTGCTATTGTATCTGCTACACTTATTCCTATAGGTTCAGCGAAAATCGCAGCGGGGCCAACGAAAAATTGGATTAGAGGAGTATTTAAACCTCATAGATCTTATAGTAAGTTTTGGAGTACTAAAACAAAATGGTCAGTTAGTTGGGGAGCATCTCCTGCAAGGAATGGCAAATACCTAAAACAAATTCCGAGCTCAACATTAAGAAATTTAAACATAAAATTACGTCAAACAAGATTACCGTTTATTAAAAATTGGAGAACATTAGACAGGGGACATTTTCATATAAAATTATAATGAAATATTTAAAAGTTTATATAGCTCAAAATAAAAAAGAGAGTAGCTTATTTTTTAAAATTTATAGTGCGTTTTTTCCAAATTCATGTAATAAGTTGATTGATTTGAGTGATGTTTGGGTGCTCGAATTTAATGATGAAGGAATAATTAATAGAGAGGTTGGACTATCAAGTGAAATGAAGCCGTTAATTGCTATGCCAAATTCTAAATGTTATGGTTTTTTATCAGACACACAAATGACTTATAAAGATTTTTTTGATAAAAAGTTCAATTCAGAAAAGATTACCCCAGAAGTTTTTAAGAACTATTGGGATAATATGCAGGGTTCAAGTAGGTAGTATAGTGGTATAAATAATTAGTTGATGGTATTTTTTAATATATTAAATCTCTTATCCTCCTTTGCTACCATTAGTTTCTAATTAGGAAGGGTAAGAGTATTAGGTGATACAAATATATAAAGCTATATCATGAACATTTAATTTAATATCACTAGGTAGAGCCTAGGGTTAGTATGGAGTCTTATTGAATATAATTATTAAGATCAATGAAAAATCATTTTATGTTTTTATTTCTACTAGTTTTTATAACACCTTTTGCTATTGCGCAAAATACGTTTTATCAAGAGTTTTATAAAGATGGAACTTTAAAAGAATATGGAGAATTAATAAGTGATAAAAAAGAAGGACTATGGATCCATATTGATTCTATTGGTAAAATAGAAAGTATATCATGTTACTCAAAAGGCATAAAATTAAATATTGAGAATGTTAATTTTATTAAAGAATTATACATAGGAACTGATAGAGTTAAAGCTTTTGGAATAATTAAAAAGGCTAACAAGCATGGCATATGGACATTTTTTAGAAAAAATGGAACTTTACAGTCTGCTGGCTATTATGCTAATGGGGTGAAAGATGGAGCTTTTTATGTCTACCAGCCTGATGCTCAAATATCCAACAGTCAATTTTATAAAAATGGTTTGAAAGAAGGCGAATGGATTGATTACCATTATGGAGGAGTCATACATAATAAAACACAGTATAGTAATGATAAAATTGTAGACGGTGAGCAAATATATTATCACAGTAATGGAGAGGTTAAATTATTCAGTACTATATTAAATGACCACCTAATAGGGAAGTATATAGTATATTATGATACCGGACAAGTTTCTGTTGAAGGTCAATATACACAAGATGGAGATAAAGATGGTGAATGGAAGGAGTATTATCTAAATGGTAAGCTAAAAGAAAAATATACTTATAATCATGGGAGCTTTCATGGAAACTATATTAAATACTACGAAAGTGGTAAAGTAGAGAGTAAGGCATTTTATCAGAACAATAAGTTAGTTGGGAATATAATTTATTATGATGAATGATTTTCAATGAACTATCCTTCCAGTTATGCTAGTCTTTGACTAGTGACGACAAGAGTAAAACAATAACATATCAATATCTAAAATTAAAAGACAAGCGTACAATTAGTATACTTGCCTTTTTTTATAGCATATATTTTAAAGAGAAGCTAACCACTCCCCTTTAACCTTCTCACCTCCAAACTAATCCTCTTTTCTACAACTTTACCATAACTCTCCTGAGTAGTCTGCATTTTACTATGTCCTAATAACCTACTAACAACTTCCATAGGTACATTATTAAATAACAATACAGTACTAGCAAAAGTCTTTCTAGCAATATGATGTGTTAAGTTAAATTCTATACCAACTACATCAGCAATCTCCTTTAAATAAGCGTTAAACTTAGTATTAGACATTCTAGGAAACACATATTCATTAGCTTCATCATCATACCTATCTTTAATCTCTTTAGCTTTTGGCAATAATGGCACTTTATAGCTTCTAGTTGTTTTATTTCTATAAATGTTTAACCATAATTCTCCATCAAATTCAATAGTAATATTTTGCTTCTTTAGATTTACCATTTCTTTAAACCCTAAACCTGTATAACAACAAAAAACAAACATGTCTTTAATCTGTTGTATTCTCTTGATTTTAAAGCTAGTTTCTTCAAGTTTTTTAAGCTGCTCAGGTGATAGAAATAACACTTCCTTTTTAACTCTTTTAGCTTTGTACAACATAAATGGATCTTTAGCTAAATAATCTTCTGCTACAGCATATCTAATCACTCTTCTAAACCTCTGAATAGCCTTATTTAAGGTGCTTTGTTGGAACTTCTTTTCAGTCTTGAGGAAATACTCATAATGCTCTATAAAACTGCTTTTAAGCACCTTTAATTGGATATCTTTTTGCTTATGTTTATGCTTAATAAAAGCCTGTAAATGTCTTCCAGATTCAAGATATTTAGTATAAGTTACAATCTGTATATCTATACCAATAAGTTTCTTAATTCTAGCACTATGTAAGTTATACACTTCCATAACACCAAACTCCTTTTTAGGGGTTTCACCTTTGTACTGTTTATAGATATCATCTACACTAAAATCACTTCCTCTAACTTGTAGAAATAAAAAAGCCTGAGTAAGATTTGTTCTTATCAGGCTTAATTGTGTGTTTATGAGTTCTGCATCTGGTTCATCTGGGTTTACTAACTGTTGTTTACTATTCCAATTAATTAAAATTATGAATCTTCCAGTAGAAAATTGTTTTCTTTGCTTTAAATAAGTAAGTCTGCACATAATAACAGATTTACCATATTTATTCTTTGATTTTTTATTGAGATAAAATAATATGTTTAGTTTTGATTTATTCATTTTGATTAGTTTATGGTTAGAAAATTCAAAATAGCATCTTATTTAAACACATCACTATATGTTCTATTTTGCTATTTATTTTTTATTGTTAATACTACTGTAAGCTTAACTATATTGTTAATTACAACTACTTTCTCTTTAGTAGTTACAGTGAAAGGAATGAGAAAAAAAATTGGCAGATCATTCTATATAATAGCATCCTTTCCTTTTATTATTAGTTGTGTTGCTATTTTTCTTTTTGTGACTGGGCTGTGGTTTTACATTGGGTATTGGCTTGGGTTGATTCCTTTTGCTCCAAACTATTAGTATCATATTATTTTAGTTATACCTAGAAGGATTTTGGTATACCTGAACCTATACCTTTTTTGAAGAAAAACTTGTCAAAGTTGGCAGAATACAAACTTGTATAAAACAAAAAAGCATCCCAATCTTCAATAAAGAAAAAAGGAAAGCTTCTCATTGGAATACCAAATTAACTTTGGTATAACTACGTCCTAGATTTCTCTAGGAACAACACAACTTCATTTAATTGCCAAAAAAAGCCCTAATCTCTTAGAGCTTTTAGCAATACTTGCGGTCTGGACGGGACTCGAACCCGCGACCTTCGCCGTGACAGGGCGACATTCTAACCAACTGAACTACCAGACCGTTGCATTATTGCGGTTGCAAATATACACGCCTTTTTTTATATCTCAAATCTTTTTTTGAGTTTTTTAAAGAATATTTTTTCTAAATAAACTTTTGACGTTCTATCATGTATGTTGTGAGGATGTTATTAAAATTTTTATTAATATCTGCCTCAACATATTTTATCTTGTATTGAGCACATTTTAATTGTAAAGCATCAAAATAATCAATTACCGCTTTACTATAACTTTCTTTAATTGAATCTGCATACAAATTAATATGCTCTCCAGTTTCTACATCAATAAAGCGTTTAGGCTTATTATCAAAATCAAACTTTAATTCTTTGTCTTTATCAATTACATGAAATAAAATAACTTCATGTTTATTATATTTTAAATGTCTTAGCGCTTCAAAAAGCTTAGTTTGATCTTTTAAAGTTTGAAACATATCTGTAAACAAAAAAATCATCGACCTTCTATGAATCTTTTCTGCTATTTGGTGTAAATACTTATACGTTTCAGTAGTTTTATTTAAAGGTTTAGAAACTACAGCATCACTTAGTTTATTTAATAACATTTGATGATGACGCTCGCTACCCTTTTCTGGAGCATAAAAATCGTAATCATCACTATAAATACTTAAGCCTACAGCGTCGCGTTGTTTTTTAAGCATATGCATTAACGAAGCCGAAGCCAGTGCCGAAAAACCTATTTTATTTAGATTATCTATTGAAAAACTATCCATTTCAGGATAATGCATCGAACTACTATTATCTAAAATAATATGACAGCGCAAATTAGTTTCATCATCATACCGCTTAGTATAAAGCTTATCTGTTTTAGCAAACAGTTTCCAATCTATATGTCGTGTACTTTCGCCTTGATTGTATATTTTATGCTCAGCAAATTCTGCTGAAAACCCATGAAACGGACTTTTATGCATTCCTGCAATAAAACCCTCCACAACTTGTTTAGCAAGTAATTCTAAGTTTTTAAACCCGCTTGCCTTATTAAGTTCGTGCTGTAAATTCATGGCTTTTAAATATACTTATTTTAAAACGGCATCAACAATACCATAAGCAACAGATTCATCTGCACCCATCCAATGGTCGCGATTAAAATCTTTCATTATTTTATCAAAAGTTTGCCCACAATTATCAGCTAATATTTGTGCACTTAATTCTTTAGTTAACACAATTTCCTTTGCAGTAATTTCAATATCACTTGCCTGCCCACGAGCACCACCACTAGGTTGGTGTATCATAACACGAGCATGCGGTTGTATAAATCGTTTTCCTTTTTCTCCAGCAGATAATATAATTGACCCCATTGAAGCTGCAAATCCAGTACAAATTGTAGACACTGGACTTTTAATAGATTTCATACAATCGTAAATGGCAAACCCCGATGTTACATAGCCTCCAGGGCTATTAACATATAAATGTATAGTTTCATTAGACAAAGCATCTAAATACAATAATCTATCAACAACATGTTTTGCAGAATCATCATCAACCTGCCCCCATAAAAACACTTTACGTTCTTCAATTAATTTGCTATCAATAGCGTTTTGAACTTTATTTTCACTCATAATAATTATTTTGCATCTAAAATAAAAAAAGGTTCACCATAAATGGCAAACCTTTTCATTTTTCTTTTTAATTATCTACTACAAAAGCGCATCGATAGCTTCAGTATAAGCATTTTTAGGTGCAACACCTACTTGTCTACCAACAACTTCTCCGTTTTGAAAAACTAAAACAGTAGGGATGTTACGTACACCATATTTTGCAGCAAACTCTTGGTTAGCATCAACATCTACTTTCCCTACAACAGCTTTACCATCATATTCACCACTTATTTCTTCAATAATAGGTCCAACCATTCTACATGGTCCGCACCAAGCTGCCCAAAAGTCAACCAAAACTGGTTTATCACTTTTTAATACTGTTTCTTCAAACGTTGCATCCGTTATTTCTAATGCCATAATATTATATTTTAATCTGTTTTACTTTAAAATTTATTTACAAACTTAGTCAAAATATTTTCTATAGCTTACAACCAAACTATTTGTTTTATTTATATCCTTATTGTTTAAGGTTATTTTTGTATTTGGGCGCATCATTTTAATAAAAATGTCAGGCTATCCGCTATATCTTTCTTGTGCTTAAAATACTTCATGTATCCCATAAAGTGTTTCCTCCTATCATAAAACAAATTCCATCACACTTATTATTAAGCACAAAAAAGGATGCCGCTACTATCCTTTGCGCAAATTCACATTTTAATTCAAATTAATTTTACGCAACCAAAAAGTTGCGTATTTAAAATATTTATTTTAGTTTAGCAACCGAAAAGTTGCATATTAATTAAAAAACAAATAATTATGAATGATGTTATTAAAAAAGAAACCGTTTTAAATCATGCTATAGATGTGGTTTGGAATGCTATTACAAAAGCCGAAGAAATCTCTACCTGGTTTATCCCAGCAGATTTTAAAGCAGAAAAGGGTTATAAGTATACATTTACGTCTCCTCCAAACGAAAAAGGTTGTACAGTAATAAGTGGTGAGGTTAAAAATGCGAGTCCGTATGTACTTATATACACATGGATAGTTGCCGATACAAAAGTTGAAACTACTGTTAAATGGGAACTAGAAACAACAAGTAATGGCACTAAATTATCTTTGGAGCATTCCGATATTTCTAACTATGCAGGAGAAACAGCAGTTGCTATGTTTGAAAGCTTTAACGGCGGATGGGATAATTGTATTTCTGGTTTAACAAGCTATTTAAAACAAGAAGTTAATGCAGGATAAAATAACAAGACTATTTAAAGCCATTGCAGATCCAACAAGGCGTGATATTTTTCACGCCTTAGTGATTGCAACTTCAGCATTGTCTATCACTCAAATATCAAATCAATTTGATATCACAAGACAAGGTGTTACTAAACATATAAAAACTTTGGAAGAGGCTGGTTTGGTTTATATTAACACACAAGGAAGAGAACGTTTTTGTAATGCCAATGCAAAACCACTTAAGGAAGTTAATAAGTGGATTAAGTTTTACGAACAATTCTGGGATGATAAGCTTCAGAATTTAGAAGATTTCTTAAACACAAAAAACAGCTAAATGATTGATTCAAGAACAAACTATTCTCATCAAATTGAATTTTCTTCAAGCCCTAAACAAGTTTTTTATGCTTTAAATGACGGCATTCATAACTGGTGGGGAAAAACAAGTAATTCTCAATTTAAAACTGGCGGTCAATTTACTATTACTTTTGAAAATGAATATTGGTGGACATTTAAAATTCTTGAATACACCCCAAACAAAGAGTTGGTTTGGAAATGTATTGGTGGCGAACCCAATTTTAATAAAGAATGGGTTGGGCATGTGTTACATTGGCAAATAGAAGAAAAAGAAACCAAAACTATTCTTAATTTCAATCAGATTGGTTTAACACCAGAGCTTCATTGTTTTGAAGTTTGTTCCTCAACATGGGATATGTTTATAACCCAAAAGCTAAGAGCGTTTTTAACCTAAACAGTTGTAAATTTTTAATGGTTAATTCAAAAAAAATAATAAAATATTTTAATTAGTTAGGATTCCTTACTATATTTGTATCATAATTAATTTAAAACATAAAATTATGAGTAAATCAGTTTTTTATCACGCAGGGTGCCCTGTATGTATTAGTGCAGAACACGACATTATTGAACTAATAGGTAAAGACAACGTCGACATTGTACATTTTGGAGAAGACAATTCAAGAATTAACGAAGCAGAAAATGCTGGTGTAAAATCAGTTCCTGCTTTGGTAACGCCAAACGGAAATGTGCTGCATATTAATTTTGGAGCTTCAATGGAAGCCGTAAAAGGATAATTTTTTTATCACAATTAGTTAGGAATCCTAATTTATAAAACATATCATATTATGAAATCAATAGTATTATTTGTAGTAACCCTATTTCTATTCACAGTAAGTTGTATAAGTCAAAGTAATGAATATCAAAACGATAATTTCTCAATTACAACCACCAAGATTACCCATGATTCAAATTTAGGAATTACAGTTTGGGAGATCGCTGTAAAAGGTAACGCAGGCGAAACAGTCCCTAAAAAAGCAGGCCAATTAGATGGAGCTCCCGTTTTGGGTTACGTATTCCCTACAAGTTTAAAGTCAACTGACGTAGGTTTCAATCAAACCGAAGGTATTGTTGCGCTTGCGCTAACTTCGCATCCAGATTTTGATGATACACCTCTTTGGGATGAAAATTCAGATTCAATCTACGATAATGATGGCGTAATTTGGCATCCGCATTGGGTAGTTTTAGTTGAAGATAAGCGTGTAAAAGGGGGGCTTTCGGTAAAACAGTTTAATAAAGGCGACAAATCTGTAGTATTACCGCCTACAAACCCAGGAATGCCAATGTATATGGATTCTCCTGGTTACTCCGTAATTACAAAAGCTAACTCGATTAAAGTAATTATTCCAGATTATAGGATAAATCATAAAACCGATTTTAATTTTGATGCCGTAACAGCTTTTATGAAAGTTAACACGAGTAAAGAAAACTTTCCAATGCTCGGGGTTTATGAAGTTTTTACCGTTGCAAGTGGCGATTTATCATTACCTTATAAAGTAAAGCAATAATTATGAAAGTTTCAGTTTGGGATACATACGTAAAAAGAGAAAATGGTAAACTAATGCATTTTGATATTTTAGTTCCAAATAAGTTAAATGATGAGCAAATCATTTTAAATTTTGGTACAACTTATTTAGAAAGTAAAACTTTTAAAACAGAACGGATATCATCAAAAATATGCAAGTTTTGTCATATTGAACAAGCTACAGATGCTATTATAAATGATATTAAAAATAAAGGCTTTTCAATTATTGAAATGGAAAATTGTGACTAATTTAATTAGGATTACTAACTTTGCCTGTCGATACCATTCGGCAGGCTTTTATTTATGAGTGATAGTATTTTTAATCCCAATCATCAAGAAATTGATATTTCCAGTAAAATTGTAGCTGGTTTGGAACGTATTTCTGAAGCCTTTAAGGTTTTGCTTTGGGAAAAGGCTAAACTGTTAGGCTTAAGCCCTATTCAAATTCAAATACTCATCTTTATAAGCTATCATAAACTTGAGTTTTGCAATGTAAGCCATCTTGCTAAAGAATTCAACATTACTAAACCCACAATAAGCGATGCTGTTAAAGTTTTAGTTAAAAAAGAATTAATTAAAAAAGTATTTTCTTCATCAGATAGTAGAAGTTATGCAATACAATTATCAAATTCTGGTAAAGCTATAGTTTCTGAAACCGAAAATTTTGCACAGCCATTAAAAAAACAATTAACTGCCATTGATAATGGAAGTTTAGAGTCTACTTTTAATACGCTTAGTAAACTCATTTACAAACTAAATCAAATAGGTGTTTTAACGGTTCAACGTACATGCTATGGTTGTAAATTTTATCAAAAAAAAGCTAATCAACACTTTTGTAATTTATTAGAAAAAGAATTAAAAAACTCTGAAATCCGTATTGATTGTGTTGAGTTTGAAGAAAAAGCTCAGAATGCGGTTTGATGAATATCAATTTAACTTAAACCTAACATCTTGTGTTTCCAGCGCGTCTAAAAGCTCTTGAGATACTTTTACTTTTTGCTTTCTACTTGGCATTGTTAATTTTATTTTCTCTTTTGTATCGTACACTAAAAAATTAAGCATTTGGTTTCCTGGATGCATATTTAACAAATCCTTTAAAGCCATTATCTTCTGTTCGTTTAAGTCTTTTATATCTACTTGAATGGATAATTTTTTTGCATAATTTTCCATCACATCGTGCAACAATTGAAAACTATTAAACTGCAATCGCGGATCGCTTTTCTTACCTGTATCTTTATTCACCCATCCTTCTCGGACAAAAGTTTTAACGAAAACAAAGTTGTTTTTCATTAAAAAATGACGAAACTTTAAGTATTCCTCTCCAAAAATTCTAAACTCAAAACTATCAGTATAATCTTCAATCGTAAATAATGCCCAACCTTTTCCTTGTTTACTTACACGGTGTTGTACATCGGTTACTACACCCCCAAAAACAAGTTCTCTATTTACATAAGGCTCTAAACCATTAAACATCGCCAATGCTGCATTGCAAAAAGTTTTCATTTCGGTTTTAAAATCATCTAGTGGGTGACCAGATATATAAACTCCAACAACTTCACGTTCTTTACTCAGTTTCTCCATAGTACCCCACTCTTCACAAGGTGGCACTTCTGGTTCTGCTATCTGAACGTCGCTAGCTTCACCAAACAAACTTACTTGTGCAGAGTTTTCGTTTTCTTGATGTTTATGTGCATACTTTATTGCTTTTTCTAAAAAAGTAATTCCATCACCATCATCATGAAAATATTGTGCTCTATGCGTGTCGGCCAAACCATCAAAACCACCTGCCAAAGCTAAATTTTCAAAAGCTTTTTTATTAGCAGCTCGTAAGTCTATTCGTTTTGCGAAATCGAAAATCGATTTATAATGCCCATCTTTTTTCCTGTTTTCAACAATAGTCATAACAGCTCCATGTCCAACACCTTTTATAGCTCCCATACCAAAACGCACAGCATAATCTTTGTTTACCGAAAACTTGTAAAAAGATTCGTTAACATCAGGACCTAAAACATCTAATTTCATGCGCTTACACTCTTCCATAAAAAAGGTTACCGATTTGATATCGTTCATATTATTTGACAAAACCGCTGCCATATATTCAGCAGGATAATGCGCTTTTAAATAGGCTGTTTGATAAGCTATCCAAGCATAACATGTTGAGTGAGATTTATTAAAAGCATAACTTGCAAAAGCTTCCCAATCTTTCCATACCTTCTCTAAAACCTTTGCATCATGACCATTAGCACTTGCCTGTTCAACAAATTTGGGCTTCATTTTATCAAGTACAGCAATCTGCTTTTTTCCCATCGCCTTACGCAAAACATCGGCTTCACCTTTGGTGAAATCTGCCAGCTTTTGCGACAATAGCATTACTTGCTCTTGATATACTGTAATTCCATAAGTTTCTTTTAAATACTCTTCCATCGCGGGTAAATCGTATTCAATATCCTCATCGCCATGCTTTCTACGCACAAAACTTGGAATATATTCCATTGGCCCTGGACGATACAACGCATTCATTGCTATTAAATCTTCAAAAACGGTAGGTTTTAAATCTTTTAGATGTTTTTGCATTCCAGGAGATTCATATTGGAAAACACCAACTGTTTCTCCCTTTTGAAAAAGCTCATAAGTCTTTTCGTCATCTAATGGAAAATTATCCGGATCGAGTAAAATACCATGCTTAGCTTTTACAATTTTTACCGTGTCTTTAATTAGAGTTAATGTTTTTAAACCCAAGAAATCCATTTTCAATAATCCGGCATCTTCCACCACGGAGTTGTCAAACTGCGTAACATACAAATCAGAGTCTTTTGCTACAGATACGGGAACGAATTTGGTAATATCATCTGGGGTAATAATAACTCCACAGGCATGAATACCAGTATTTCTTACCGACCCTTCAAGTGCTCTCGCCGTATTAACCGTTTCGGCTTCTAAATCGTCTCCTTCAGATATATTTAAAAGCTGATTCACTTTTTCTAAATCTTCAGCTCTAAATTTTTTGCTTAATTCTTTTTCATCTAAACCAAAAATTTTCCCGAGTTTAGACATTGTAGGAATTAATTTGGCAATTCTATCAGCATCAAACAAAGGCAAATCAAGTACTCTAGCGGTATCTCGAATAGAAGATTTGGCTGCCATTGTACCGTAGGTAATAATTTGAGCTACCTGATTGCTTCCATATTTTTCAATCACATAATCCATCACACGGCTTCGACCTTCATCATCAAAGTCAATATCAATATCTGGCATACTAATACGATCTGGATTTAAAAAACGCTCAAAAAGTAAATCGTACTTTAATGGGTCTATATTAGTAATCCAAAGACAATATGCTGCTACGGAACCGGCAGCCGAACCTCGACCAGGTCCAACAGAGACATCCATATTTCTAGCCTCACGAATAAAATCTTCAACAATTAAAAAATATCCTGGATAACCTGTGTTTTCTATAACGCTTAACTCAAAATCTAAACGCTCTGTAACTTCCTCAGTAAGTACTTCTCCATAACGTTTTTTTGCACCTTCATAAACCAGATGTTTTAAATAGGCATTTTCACCTCGTTTACCTCCGTCTGCTAAATCTTCATCATGCATAAACTCCTCTGGAATATCAAAAGCTGGCAATAATACGTCTCGAGCTAATTGATACGCTTCTACTTTATCAATAACTTCTTTTACATTTAAAATCGCTTCAGGAACATCTTGAAACAATTTTTTCATACTATCTGATGACTTAAAATAATACTCTTGATTTGGTAATCCGTAACGATATCCTCGACCTCGTCCTATAGGTGTAGCTTGTTTTTCTCCATCTTTTACACAAAGCAAAATATCATGTGCGTTAGCATCTTCTTGCTTTTGGTAATAGGTATTGTTGGTAGCGACCAACTTAACATTATGCTTTTTTGCTAATTGTATTAAAGTAGGATTTACTCGATTTTCATCTTCTTGGTTATGGCGCATTAATTCGACATACAAATCATTTCCAAACTCATTCTTCCACCAAAGCAAAGCTTCTTCAGCTTGATTTTCGCCAATATTTAAAACTTTACTTGGAACTTCTCCATATAAATTTCCAGTTAGCACTATTAAATCTTCTTTATACTGCTGAATTAGTTTTTTATCAATTCGAGGTAAATAATAAAAACCGTCAACAAAAGCATGTGATGATAACTTTGCTAGGTTATGGTATCCGTTTTTATTTTTAGCTAACAGTACAATTTGGTAACCGTTATCTTTTCTTGTTTTATCTAAGTGGTTTTCGCATACAAAAAACTCACAGCCAATAATCGGTTTTATTTCTTTGTCTACAACTATTTCTCCTGTTTCTTCTGCAGATTTAATTTTTGTTTTAACACCGCTATTGTGCTTGTTTACTGCATTTACAAAATGAAAAGCCCCCATCATATTTGCATGATCTGTTAATGCTACTGCGGGCATGTTGTATTCGGCTGCTGCCGAAACAATATCAGACACACTCATAGTAGATTGTAGTACAGAAAATTGTGAATGATTATGCAAGTGAACAAAATCAGCATCAGCTAAATCAGAGACGTTTTGCTCAATTTCTTCCGAAGAAATATTAGTAATTTGAGCCTTTTGTAATCGTTCATTAATTTTAGCGCTTTCTTTTTTAAGATTGATGTGCTTTAATCCTATAAGCTGAATAGTTTCAGGGTTGGACTCCTTAAATTTTTGAAAAAAATCAGGTTCAACATCAAGTTGTTCTTTTGTATATTCTCCTAAACGGATTAATTCTAAAAAACATCGCGTTGTCGCCTCAACATCGGCAGTAGCATTATGCGCTTCAGCAAAAGGCGTGTTAAATAAAAACTCGTGAAGCTCGGTCAATGTTGGCAACTTAAATTTACCGTAACGGCCTCCAGGAATTTGACATAAACTAGCAGTATGTTCAGTACAAGTGTCTAAAACCGGTAATTCTTGTAATGGATTAGCGACATTTCCCCTCACAAATTCGGCACCCATAATATTCAAATCAAACTTTACATTTTGCCCAACTACAAATTTGGTTTTGCTTAATGCTTCATTAAATTTTTCTAAAACTTCAGCCAAAGGCACCCCTTGTTCTTGTGCTAGTTCGGTAGAGATTCCATGAATTTTTTCTGCATCATAAGGAATATTAAACCCTTCTGGTTGTACTAAATAATCTTGATGGTCAATACAATTTCCCATAGCATCATGCAATTGCCACGCAATTTGTATACACCTTGGCCAATTATCAGTATCGGTAATTGGTGCATCCCAACGCTTTGGTAATCCGGTAGTTTCTGTATCGAAAATTAAGTACATTCTTTGTGTTTATTTATTGATGCGGTTATTTGTAGAGTCGCAAATAATGAGCTTATAAAAATACATATAAAAATGAGTTTGTTAAAGTGAAGTTATAAACAGTTGTAAACAAGTTTCGTGATTAGTAATCAATAAAATTATTCTATTTTAGAGGTTTTAAAAACTTACCCATGAAATTTAAAATGTGCATATTCCTTTTTTCAGTTTGTTTACTAAATTGTTCAAAACCCAAAAACTCTACTTTATATGTTGGTACTTATACCAATGGTGATAGCGAAGGTGTTTATCAATTTCAATTTAATTCTGAAACTGGCGAGCTAAACAAAAAGCAACTAGCATCTGTCTCCGAAAACCCTTCTTTTATAACATATTCACCAGACAAAAAATATATTTATGCTGTTAATGAAAATCAAGAGGGTGCTATATCTGCATTTAAAGTTGAAGATGATAAAACCTTAACTTTTATAAATAAGGTTAAAACCAATGGGGCACATCCGTGTCATGTAGCAATCAATAAACAAGGAGATAAAGCTGTAGTTTCTAATTATACTGGCGGAAATTTCTCATTATATAATATAAAAACTGATAGTGCTTTATCAGATGCTTTTCAGATAATAGATCATAAAACCGATAGCCTTATTTCCCATGCACATTCGGCTCAGTTTTTTAAAGACGATTTGTATGTCGCAGATTTAGGGCTAAATGCTGTTTATCAATACAAGTTAAATGGCACCAATTATAAATTGGAGGATTCTTCTATTGTAAAAATGCCACATAATGCGGGTCCTCGGCATTTCTCTTTAACTAAAGATGGTCAATTTATATATATAATAAACGAGTACTCAAATACAGTTACTTCAGCTAAAAAAACAGAAAATGGATTTGAGTTTATAGAAAATGTTTCAACACTTACTGATGATTTCAAAGAAAAAAGTTACTGTGCAGATATTCATTTATCTAGTGATGAGAAGTTTTTGTACGGCTCAAACCGTGGCGAAAACTCTATTGTTGTTTTTAAAAGAGACATAACTACAGGTAAACTTGATAAAGTTCAGAACATAAGTGTTCATGGAGATTGGCCTCGTAATTTCACTATAGATCCCTCAGGTAAATTCTTATTGGTTGCCAATCAAAAAAGTCATAATATTTCTGTTTTTAAAATTGATGATATTAATGGAACTCTTACCTTTTTACATTCAATAGAACTCCCTTCTCCAGTATGCTTATTATTCTAATATAAAATATTGATAATTAAAAAAATATAGTATCTTTGCGCCCTCATTAATAACCGAGGTCGAGAACCTCAAATAATTAATTATTATGCCAGTAAAAATTAGATTACAAAGACACGGTAAAAAAGGGAAACCTTATTATTGGATAGTTGCAGCAGATGCACGTTCAAAAAGAGATGGTAAATACTTAGAGAAATTAGGTGCTTACAATCCAAACACAAACCCAGCAACTGTTGAATTAGACGTTGATGGTGCTGTAAAATGGCTACAGAATGGTGCACAACCAACTGATACAGCTAAAAACTTATTATCTTATAAAGGTGCTTTACTAAAAAATCATCTTGTAGGTGGTGTAAGAAAAGGAGCTTTAACTGAAGAGCAAGCAGAAGCAAAATTTACTGCTTGGTTAGAAGAAAAAACAAGCAAAGTACAAGCTAAAGCTGACGGTTTATCTGAAGCTGACGCTAAAGCTAAAGCTGAGGCATTAGCAGCTGAAAAAGCTGTTAACGAAGCAAGAATAGCTGCGGCTGCTCCTGTTGTTGAAGAAGAAGTAGCTGAAGAAGCTGCTCCTGCTGTTGAGGCTGAAGCTTCAAACGAAGAAGAATAAAAACATTTATTTTTTTATACTTTTAAACTCCGATAGCTACTATCGGAGTTTTTTATATCCAAAAATGTCACATCGAGCGCAGTCGAGATACAATCAACCTGACATTTAAATAGTTCTCGACTGCACTCGAACAGATAAATTCAAAATGAAAAAAGAAGATTGTTTTTATTTAGGAAAAATTGTAAAAAAATACAGTTTTAAAGGTGAGGTTTTAGCAAAATTAGATACCGATCAGCCAGATATTTATGAACATTTAGATGCTATTTTTTTAGACTTGCGACATAATCTAGTGCCCTTTTTTGTTGAAAGTTCGCAACTACATAAGTCTGAATTGCTACGTATTAAATTTGAAGATGTAGATACTGAAGCCGATGCCGATGCTATTATGAAAAGTCATTTATATTTACCATTAAATTTGCTTCCTAAACTTGAAGGTGATAAGTTTTATTTTCATGAAGTTATTGGATTTACTATTGAAGATAAAAACTTCGGTGAAGTTGGTATATTAAAAAGCATTAATGATTCTACAGCACAATCTCTTTTTGAAATTGACAGAAGTGGCATTGAGATTTTAATACCCATGAATGATGAGTTTATTTTAAAAGTAGACCGAGAAAACAAAACTATTTTGGTTGAAACTCCAGAAGGACTGATAGATTTATATTTAGAAAAATAGCAGTGCAAAAAAAGCCATTTACTTTTAAAGAGTTTAAAGTACATCAAGACCAATGTGCCATGAAAATTGGAACAGATAGTGTTTTACTTGGAGCATGGGCTTCATTAGAAAGCAATCCTTTTTCTATACTAGATATTGGTGCTGGAACAGGTATTATTGCGCTTATGTTAGCGCAACGCAGTTATGCAGAACTAATAGATGCTGTTGAAATTGATGATAGTGCATACGAACAATGTGTTGATAATTTTGAACAATCTCCATGGGGAGATAGATTATTTTGTTATCATGCCTCGCTTGAAGAATTTGCAGATGAAATAGAAGATAAATACGATCTTATTATTTCTAATCCGCCTTTTTACTCTGAGGATTATAAAACTGAAAACAATCAACGTGATATAGCGCGTTTTCAAGATGCAATGCCATTTAATCACTTAATTGAAAGCGTCTCAAAATTACTTTCTGAAAACGGAATATTCTCTATCATTATTCCTTTTAAAGAAGAAGCTTCATTTATTAAATTAGCTTCAGGATTTGATTTATTCGCAAATAGAATATTACAAGTTAAAGGACATCCAACCTCAGAAATTAAGCGAAGCCTAATAGAATTTTCTTTTCGCGAAAGCGATATAAAAACTGATGTGTTGATTATAGAAACAGGAAGACATCAATACACCCAAGACTATATAAACCTTACTAAAGATTTCTACTTAAAAATGTAATATAAAATAAGTCATTACTCACCAGTAATAATATTTATTTGAGGCAAAGAGTCTTTAATTTTTAATATTCCTTCTTCAGAAATATTTGTTTTCCAAAGGTATAATTTTTTCAATTTTGAAAGCTTTTGAAGGCTTTCAACACTAACATCACTAATTGGGTTTCCGTAAACATTTAAATATTCTAAATGTGTTAATTGCGTTAATTGTTTTACGCCTTTATCTGTAATTTCAGAATTATTGACCCTAAGTTCTGTAAGGTTTTCTAATTGCCCTATTGTAGAAATAAAGTTTTCATGCATGGGTAATCTAGAAAAATCTGCCCAAATAATGTTTTCTTTTGCGCTTAACAAAATATCCATTTTATCTTGATTTAATGGGGTTTTATTATATGCTGAATATTTAACTTCAAGTAAAGTACTTTTATTTACAATCGGTTTAATTTTAAATCCCTCTGCTTTAATTGAATCCAAAATATTTTCATCTACTTCAGGCAAATTTAAGCTTCCTATAAATGTTCTTTTTAAACCAATACCTACCTCTTGCAAATACCCCTTAATTCTGTCAGTAAGATTAAGTTCTACAATTTTTTTATCAAAAGCTAGTCCTTCATTAATCCACCATTTAATCAATAATGTTTCTTCGTTAGTAAGAGGCGTTCTGCCTTCGGTAGGCATAAACTCTTTATGATTTGGATCTAAAGTAATACGTCTATATAATTCGCTTTTAGATGCATTTCCAGCAATTACTACCTTACCATTCTCTCCGCCTTTTAATATACTTTCTGAATCGACCAACAACAAACCTCCTTTAGCCTTATCATTATTATGACATACATTACATTTCTTTTCAAAAATAACATGGATTACATCTTCATAAACTAAAGCAGAATCTAAAATTGTTATTCTTTCTCTAACTGGTTTTATTCCTGCCATCGCTCTAATTGAAGCTGGCGCATGCTCAAATAGATAGTTTGAACCATGTGTTAAATTCCCCCCGTAATGTCCTGCAATTGATAATAAAATTACAACCAAAGCCATCATTACTGGGTATGTCTTTTTAGCCCAAAGTATAGTCTCTTTCTTTTTACTTAGAAAAAATAAAAGAAATGCCACTATAGTTGTAGATATTCCAGTCCACTTATGAAGATTTAAGGTATCTATATTATAACCTCCATCTGATGCTAACATAAGACCTAAAACAACGGCAATAACTCCAAATAATGCTCCTATTAAAAGAGCATATGATATTGCTAATTTTAAGTCTATCTTTTTTTTCCAGGCAAGGCATTCAAAAATTACAGCTAAAATTATAAACCCAATGGGTAAATGTACTACTAGGGCATGGAACCTACCAAAAAACTGCCCCCAGTTGGCTTCTAGGAATATTATCATATGCGGTTTTCTATCATAAAGAATTAATTATAAATATCTTTTTCTCCATTCATGCATCATATGTACATTAATAGCCCACTGATTTGCCAACGGCTGTCTAGTATATGGCATGGTCCACATATAATTAGCTGGACCAAACTCGGTTGTCATCGTAAGTACTTCTCCATTTTCTTTCTTCTGATTCACAACAGCATCCCACCATGTATAATGTGCTTCAACAGCATTTTTCCATTCTGGAGCTCTTGGCTCACTAACTTGAGCACCCTCTTCATGACCAATTCGAGAATGTATGTGTGATGTATGCTCTAGGGCTTTTGCTACAGTTTCTTTTTGATCGTCCAACAAGCTTTCAGCTACAGCACACCAATGTGAAATATCTAAGGTTAACTTCAACTCTGAAAACGCATCTATAAAACGACTGCAAACATGAGGCGCAAATAATATACGTCCCCTATGAGTTTCTTGATATATTGGTACACCAGAGGTTTTTGATTGTTGAATAGCAAAATCTATAAGTAGTTTATTTTCTTCAAATGAAAAAAAATCTTTTCCAGCATGGCAGTTTATAAAATCTGGTTTTCTAGATAATGCTTTAAGCAAATTTTCACCGTAACTTTTTTTATGCTCTGTAAAATTTTTACCACTACTTCCTGCCAAAGCACCATAACTTAAATTATACTTATCTAAAGCTTCATATAATATTTCTTCATCAGCTATATTATTAGGAAACCAATCTTCAATTCCGTCATAACCTTCTGCTTTAACTTGTTTACAAAAGGCATCCATAGTCCCTTTAAAACCCCACCGTGTAGCATAAATTTTAAGAGCAAAACCCTTTTTTGGTGTCACCTTCTCTAGTGGCGCACCCATGCTGGATAAAAGTAATCCTGCGCTAGCTGCTCCTGCTGTTGTTAAAAATTGACGTCTGGTTTGGTTCATGTGTCTATATTTTAATTTACACCAATAAATCTTTAATTACTCTACCGTGTACATCGGTAAGTCTAAAGTCTCTGCCTTGAAAATTATACGTGAATTTTTCATGATTTATTCCCAACTGATTTAATATTGTGGCCTGTAAATCATGAATATGTACTTTATCCTTAATACCATAATATCCTATTTCATCAGTTTCTCCATAAGATATTCCGCCTTTTATACCTCCTCCGGCCATCCAAATGGTATAAGCTTCGGTATGATGGTCTCTCCCGTAATATGGCATTATAATGCCTCCTCTATTTTCGCGCATAGGCGTACGCCCAAACTCGCCTCCCCAAACAATCAATGTATCATCTAAAAGCCCTCTTTGTTTTAAATCTTTAACTAAAGCCGTCATCGATTGGTCTACCTCTTCACATTTTGTTTTTAATCCTTCATTTAAAGAACCCGCTTTACTATCTCCGTGCATATCCCACCCCCAATGATATAGTTGTACAAATCGTACGCCTTGTTCAACCAATCGACGCGCCAACAAACAATTGTTAGCAAAAGAAGCCTCACCTTGTTTTGCGCCATACATATCTCTAATGTAGTCAGGTTCTTTAGAAACATCCATAACATCTGGAACTGAGATTTGCATTTTAAAAGCCATTTCATATTGAGAAATACGTGATAAGGTTTCATCATCGTTAAATTCCTTATGTTGGCTTTCGTTAATTTCTTTTATAGCCTTTAATGATTTTTTACGAATATCCCTACTCATACCATTAGGGTTAGATACATATAAAATTGGATCACCTGAATTACGACATTGCACGCCTTGATATTCTGACGGAAGAAATCCGCTTCCCCATGCGTTTTTTCCAGCACTAGGGTTTTTTCCTCCTGAAACTAAAACCATATATCCTGGTAAGTTTTCATTTTCTGACCCTAATCCATAAGTTACCCAGGCTCCCATACTTGGTCTTCCTGATCGAGCACTTCCTGTTTGTAATAACAATTGAGCTGGTGCATGATTAAATTCATCTGTATGCATTGATTTCACAATAGCAACCTCATCTACAATACTACTAAAATGAGGTAAAGCATCTGAAATATACGTTCCTGACTGACCATATTGCTTAAAATCAAATTGAGGACCTAACATTTTGGGGGTACCTTGTATAAATGCAAATCGTTTTCCTTCTAATAACGATTGTGGACAGTCTAAATCATGCAATTTCTTTAAGGCTGGTTTGTAATCAAATAGTTCTAATTGAGATGGCGCTCCAGCCATATGTAAATAAATAACTCGCTTTGCTTTAGGCAAAAAATGTGGCAGAGTACCAGGATCTAAACTATTACTTACATTCCCGCCAAATACATTTTGGGGGCCTATTAATGATGATAATGCAATACCGCCTAAACCTGTAGTACATTGTTTAAGAAAATGTCTTCTTGTTGTAAATTCTAATTTTCTTTTCTGTGCTTCGTTATACAAATCCATTTGAACCAGTTTAGTTTTTTACAAGAAATTCATCCATATTCATTAAAGTATTTACCATAACTGTAAGTGACGCTAATTCTAAATCATCTGATTTTATTAGCTGAAAGGCCTCTTCTTGATGCTTTAAGTAGTAAGCTTCTGTTTCACTGAGCAAATCATACAGTATATCAGACTTTTCGGTACTAATGCTTTTACCCATTACTTTTCTGTAAGCTAAATCTACTTTTTCTTTTTTTCCTCCTTCAGTTTCATCAACTTGTTTTGCCAAATTTATAGCAGCCTCAAAATACACAGGATCATTTAAAGTTATTAATGCCTGAAGTGGTGTATTCGTATTAATTCTTCGTGACAAACAAGTTTCTCTTTCCGATGCATCAAAACTTATAAACGAAGGATAGGGGCTAGACCTTCTTAAATAGGTATAGAGCCCTCTGCGGTAAGCATCTTCGCCTTCACTAGTTTTCCATTGATCATTATTATAAACCACTGTCCAAACACCATCAGGTTGATGTGGCATCACACTAGGGCCATACATTTTGTCGCTTAACAAGCCAGATACTACTAAAGCTTGGTCTCTTATTTGTTCAGCAGACAAACGAACTCTTGGGCTTCTTGCCAACCATTGATTATGAGCATCTTTACTTTTTGCCTCTTTTGAAACTACAGAGCTTTGCTTATACGTATCTGACATTACTATCGTTTTCAATAGTTTTTTGATACTCCAATCCCAATTTTTTGAAAAACTAAGCGCCAACCAATCTAGTAATTCTGGATGTGTTGGCCTATCTCCTAAGGTTCCAAAGTCTTCTGAAGTCATTACAATTCCTTTTCCAAATATTTTTGCCCAAAACCTATTTGTAATAACTCTTCCTGTTAAATAATTATCTTCGCTTACTAACCATTTTGCAAAATCTAATCTGTTCTTAAATTGTTCTTCTTTTGAATTAAATAACTTAGGAATTGATGCTGTTACCGTATCCGTTTCTACCAACCAATTACCTCTATCAAAAACCCTAGTTATACGACTAAAGTCCTTTGGCTTTTCTACCATTACTGGTGTGGTATATTTTGGGCGTATATTTAATAGTTCATCTATCTTGCTATAGATATTATCATATTCTTCATTTTTTTCAGAAGGTAATTTTTCGCCAATTAAAAATCCATCAATAAAACACTTATAATCTTTCGAATTACTTTTAAATTGAATATATAAATCTGCAAATTTAGATTCTGTTTTGATTTTTATAGGCACATTATTAAACCCATGTGTTTTATACAATTCTAATTCACCTATTATTGCTCCATCGATACTATCCGTTTTTACTAATAGTTTTCCTTTTAATTTTCCTCCTTGGCTATAGTTTAAATATATTCTGTCTACATTACTTAACGAAACGCCTTTTAACTTAATATAGGCATCATTACTAACCATCATATAATCTTGATTAGACCTATTATAATGGGTGGTTTTTTGAGTTTCGCTAAAATCTTCTGGCCTTATTTTAGGTTCTTGGATATGAATAAATTGCTCCCATTTATTAGTTTCAGTTTCAGAAGAAACATTAGAAATCCATTTTTTAACACCCTCTAATTCTATTTGATTAATACTATCAAATTCTCTGTATATTGGATGTTCGGTTGGCACATCCCAATCAGAAGTATTATTAAAAAAAGCAAAAGAAGTATAATATTCTTTATGCTTAATAGGATCGTAAGGATGACTATGACATTGTACACAACTCATTGTAGTAGACTGCCATATTTCCCAAGTGGTATTTACACGATCTATAACAGCTGATATTCGATACTCTTCATTATCTGTACCTCCTTCTCCATTATTTAGTGTATTTCTATGAAATGCTGTTGCAATTAATTGTTCTTTTGTAGGGTTGGGAAGTAAATCTCCTGCTAATTGCTCTATAGTAAATTGATTAAATGGCATATCTTCATTTAAAGCCTTAATCACCCAATCTCTATACTTCCAAATTTCCCTTCCTCTATCTGCTTCATATCCTTTAGAATCGGCATATCTAGCTAAGTCTAGCCACATGCTGGCCCAATGCTCACCAAACTTAGGAGATTCCAAAAGTGAATCAATTAGCTGCTCATATTTTTTTTCAGATGTATCTTTTATAAACTCACCTATTTGCTTAGTTGTAGGTGGCAATCCAATTAAATCAAGATATACACGTCTTACCAAATCATAAGGATCAGCCTCTGCATTTGGTGAAAGATTATGTTCTTCCATTTTTTTATGTGTAAAAACATCAATCTCATTATAACCCCAATCTGATTCTGAATTCGATATCTCTGGGCTTTTAGGTTCTAAATACGCCCAGTGTTCTTCCCATTCAGCACCCTGCTCTATCCATTTAGTTAACGTTTTTATTTCATCATCGCTTAAAGGTTCTCTTTCAAGAGGCATTCTCATTTCCGGGTTTTTATGGGTAATTCTGGAAATCATTTCACTTTTCTTTGGCTGACCAGGGAAAATTCCGATTTTACCATTCGCCGTTTCTCCTAATGCATTTTCTCTAAAAACTAATCCAAACCCACCAGATTGCTTTACCCCTCCATGACAGCTAATGCAATTTTTGTTGAGGATAGGTCGAACTTGAGTATTAAAATCTATCCTTCCTTCTTTGCATGATGTAAAAACAAAAAATATTAAAAAATAAAATCTTATGTATTTGCAATTATGCATATTTATCATGTTAAAAGGACATTGAATTTCTAACTATAAAACACTCATTGAAGAATAGCTGTTATTAATTATACGCAATTTTTACAATCTCTCCCCTATTCAAGTTTTGAAATTTTTATATAAACTCAAACTGAAACAAATCATAATTTACTAATAATCAGTCAATACCAAATATAATTACACAAATCGATATTATTGTTTGATTTTAATCAATGAAAAAAATTAAACAATGATAATGGACTCATAATATTTCATCAAACCAAAGAATATTTCTATCTCTTAAATAATGATTTATATCTTAAATTTTCTCAACTGATTTAATTAAATTTGACCAATTATTACTTTTTTAATAAAAAAAGAGTCAATAATTTCTCAAAAACACAATTTTAAAAATATCAACTGAATGAAACCTGATTTATTCGAAGCTCCTGATTATTATAATTTAGATGAATTACTAACAGATGAGCATAAATTAGTTCGCGATGCTGCCAGAGAATGGGTAAAACGTGACGTATCGCCTATAATTGAAGAATATGCGCAAAAAGCAGAATTTCCAACTCAAATTGTAAACGGATTAGCTGAAATTGGCGCTTTTGGTCCTTACATTCCTGAGGAATATGGAGGCGCTGGATTAGACCAAATTTCTTATGGCTTAATCATGCAAGAAATTGAACGAGGAGATTCTGGAGTACGAAGTACAGCATCAGTACAATCGTCTCTAGTTATGTATCCTATTTGGAAATATGGTAACGAAGAACAACGTCAAAAATATTTACCAAAACTGGCTAGTGGAGAATGGATTGGATGTTTTGGATTAACAGAACCTGATCATGGCAGTAACCCAAGTGGTATGGTTACCAACTACAAAGATATGGGTGACCATTACCTTTTAAACGGAGCTAAAATGTGGATTAGCAATGCGCCTTTTGCACAAGTTGCTGTAGTTTGGGCTAAAAATGAAGAAGGTAGAATTCATGGTCTTATTGTTGAACGTGGAATGGAAGGATTTTCGACACCTGAAACTCATAACAAATGGTCGCTTCGTGCAAGTGCTACGGGTGAATTAATTTTTGATAATGTTAAAGTGCCTAAAGAAAATTTATTACCTAATAAATCTGGATTAGGAGCTCCACTTGGTTGTTTAGATTCTGCACGTTATGGTATAGCATGGGGAGCTATTGGTGCTGCCATGGATTGTTATGACACCGCACTTCGCTATAGTAAAGAACGTATACAGTTTGGAAAACCAATTGGACAGTTCCAGCTACAACAAAAGAAACTGGCAGAAATGATTACCGAAATTACCAAAGCGCAGCTTTTAACTTGGAGGCTTGGTGTTTTACGTAATGATGGTAAAGCAACATCTGCCCAAATATCTATGGCCAAGCGTAACAATGTAGATATGGCTATAAACATTGCTCGTGAAGCAAGACAAATGCTAGGAGGTATGGGCATTACTGGAGAATACTCTATTATGCGCCATTCTATGAATTTAGAAAGCGTAATTACTTATGAAGGAACTCATGATATTCATTTATTAATTACCGGTTTAGATGTTACTGGATTAAATGCTTTTAAGTAAAGCCTTTCGCAATAACATAAAACAAAAAATGCTCCTTGATTATAGGAGCATTTTTTGTTTTATAAAATCCGTATATTTATGTAAAAAGTTGAAAATGAAAAAGATTGTTTATTTAATAGTAATTTGTACTACAATAAATTTAAGCTGCACTGTTGAAAAATCTGTTTTTAATCAAGAAGAAATTCAACCAAACCAATCAGTATTTGAAAATCAAGACACATATAAAATATTAGCTTTGGGTGATAGCTACACCATTGGAGAAAGTGTTTGCCAATCTTGCCGTTTTCCTGAGCAATTAAAAGATAATTTAAAACAAGAGTTTGAGTCTAGCAAGGAATTCAAATTAAAAATTATAGCCAGAACAGGATGGACAACCTCAAACTTACTCACCGCGATAGATACCGAAAAGCCTTCAAAAGATTACGATTTGGTGACCTTGCTTATTGGTGTTAACAATCAATATCAAGGTAAACCTTTTAATGTTTACAAAAAGGAATTCATTCAACTTACAAATAAAGCCATCGAATGTGTAAAAGGAAATAAAAAAGACATTATAATCATTTCTATTCCAGACTATGCATATACACCATTTGGTAATGGGAATCAAAATGTTTCAAAAGACATTGATAGATATAATGATTTTGCTAAAAACTATTGTGGCACAAATAACCTAACTTATGTAAACATTACAGATATAACTAGAAAAGGCTTGCAGGATAGCAACCTAGTAGCTTCAGATGGTCTTCACCCTTCAAAACTTGCTTACTCAAAATTTGTTGAACGATTATTACCAATTGCCTTAGACAAACTTAAAAATTAATACAGCGTTTATATTTGAAACGCTTTTTTGTTTACATTTACTCCTATGTTTTCAGCTAAAAAAAGATTGGATTACGCTTATAAAAACGCGAATGTCATTGATTTTGATGATGATAGTAAATTTATTCTTTTTAGTGATTGTCACCGTGGAGACAATAGCTTTGCTGACGATTTTGCCAATAATAGAAATATTTACTTTCATGCCTTAAAGCATTATTATGCTGAAGGTTTTCAATATTGCGAGATTGGTGATGGTGATGAGCTATGGGAAAATCTATCATTTACCTCCATATTAAACGCTCACAAAAACGTGTATATGCTTATGAAATTGTTTCATAAGGCTGATAAGTTACATATGATATGGGGAAATCATGATATGGTTTATAGAAATCCTGATTATGTAAAAAAACATTTATCAACTTATTTTGATGCAAAAACGGGAGAAGATGTTGAGCTATTTAAAGATATAAAGTACCACGAAGCTATAGTTTTAAAGCATTGCTTAACTGGTCAAGAATTATTTTTAACCCATGGGCATCAAGCCGATTGGTGGAACTATCTGTTTTGGAAATGGAGTCGTTTCATGGTTCGCGTTCTTTGGAAACCTTTGAATGTAATGGGGATTGCAGATCCAACAAGTCCTGCGAAAAACTACAAAGAACTTATTAAAGTTGAGCGTAGAATAAAAAAATGGATTTCAGAAAACAATAATTTGTTAACTATTGTTGGGCATACGCATAGACCACGTTTTCCTGAACCTGGAGATATTGCTTTCTTTAACGATGGTAGCTGTGTACACCCTCGCAGTATAACTGGTATTGAAATTGAAAAAGGCGAAATATCACTTATTAAATGGCAAATAGCCACTAAAGAAGATGGAACACTACAAATAGTAAGAAGTCTCCTTGAAGGTCCTATAAAATTAATAGACTATAAAACAGAATAAATCAACTAATAAAAAATTCGAAATGGCATATTTAAAAAATTATTGTTTTCTGATTATCATTTTTACTATTACCATAAATAGTTTTAGTTGCAAAAAATCTACCAGCCAAAAAGAGAATAATATTGCTGTTATGGCTTATTATGTACCTGAGAAAGATTATAAACCAGAAACGCTTCCATTAAACCAATTAACGCATATTATATATTCATTTACTAAGGTTATAGATAATGAAATGAAATTTAATAATGCAGAGCATGATAAGAAACTTAAACAATTGGTAGAGCAAAGAAAAAACCATCCAGATCTTAAGTTTATGATTGCTTGTGGCGGTTGGGGTTCTAAAGGGTTTTCAGATATGTCTTTCTCTCCCGAAAACAGAAAGAAATTTGTAAAAAGTGTGGTTAAATTTATTAAAGAATATGAATTAGATGGCTTGGACATAGATTGGGAATACCCTTGTATTCCAGCTGCTAATACTAAAGCAAGACCAGAAGATAAGCAGAATTTTACCTTTTTAATGAAAGAACTCCGACAAGCTTTAAACACTTTAGATAGAAAACAAACACTAACCTTTGCATCTGCTGGCTGGAAGCCTTATTATAAAAATATAGAAACTACAGAGGTGATGAAGTATGTAGATTATATGAATATTATGACTTATGATCAGATAAGTGGGAATTCACCATTTACTGGACATCATACGCCTTTAGGATGGATTAAAAATGAACATTTAAAAGATTCGCTGGTTTCTGATTTTTATGAAGAAATGACAAAAAGGAGCGCCGGCTATGGTGTTGAATATGAGCCAGGTTCTGCTGAAATGATTGTTGATTACTGCATCGCCCAAGGTGTAAATCCTAAGCAAATTGTAATTGGCGCAGCTTTTTATGGTAAAGCTTGGAAAGGAGTATCTTCAGCTAATGATGGATTATATCAAGCTAATAAAGGAGCACATGCAACGGATTCTTATAGAGATATTAGAAAAAAATACGAAAGCAATAATAATTATAAAAGGTATTGGGATTCTATAGCAAAAGCTCCATATTTATTTAGTGCAACTGACAGTATTTTTATAACTTATGATGACACTGTGTCTGTTAAACTTAAAACTGAATATACTATTAAGAATAGATTAGGCGGTATAATGTTTTGGCAACTTGGGCATGACGTCAAAGAAAAAAACAGCCTTTTAAATGCTATTTATAATGCGAGTGAAAATTAACTTTCAGGTGCTAATTCAACCTCTAATCCTTCCATATTTGGGGTCATTTGTATTTGGCAACCTAAACGACTATTATCTTTTACATCAAAAGCTTCAGATAACATTGCTTCTTCATCATCGCTCATTTCTGGTAATTCGTGATTTGAATTCACATAGCATTGGCACGAAGCACACATGGCCATTCCTCCACAAATACCAATAGTTCCTTCTGGTGCAAGCGCATAAGATCTTACAACTTCCATAAGATTCATTGCCATATCTGTAGGCGCAACTACATCGTGTATTACACCATCTCTATCGGTTATTTTTATATTTATGTCTTGTTCCATGATTCAATTTATACTTACGTTAATAAACGTATATCACAATTTATGCCGCAAAAATAAGCTTTCTGAATTATTTAGAAATAAGTTTCTCTATTATTTTAGTAGGAATTAAAAAAGAAAGGTTACGCATCAATATTAATGACTTGTTCTATTTGAGGTGCATATTTTTTTATCGTCATCTCAACACCAGATTTAAGTGTCATTTGATTTACACTACAACCCACACACGCGCCCTGAAGCTGCACTTTAACAAGGTTGTCGTTTTCAATAGCTAGTAGCGAAATATCACCGCCATCACTTTGTAAAAACGGACGAATTTCTTCTAATGCTTTTTCCACATTTAATTTAAGTTCTTCTGATGTCATAACTATTTTTTAACTGCTGAACATCCAGCCATTGTTGTAATTTTTATTGCTTCGGTTGGAGGCAAATCGTCATTTCGTCTTACCACTTCTTCTACTACATTTTGAGTTAATTTCTCAAAAGCTTGTTCTAACGGTGTTGCCGTTTGCAATGCTGCTGGACGACCAGCGTCACCTGCCTCACGAATACTTTGCACTAATGGCAGCTCACCTAAAAAGGGTACTTTTAAATCTTCCGAAAGGTTTTGTGCCCCTTCTTTTCCAAAGATAAAATATTTATTATCAGGCAGTTCTGCAGGTGTAAAATAAGCCATATTTTCTATAATACCTAAAACTGGCACGTTAATACTGTCTTGTTGGAACATAGCCACTCCTTTTTTAGCATCAGCCAATGCTACATTTTGAGGGGTGCTAACAACAACAGCGCCAGTTATTGGAAGCGATTGCATAATGCTTAAATGAATATCGCCAGTTCCTGGTGGTAAATCAATTAGCATAAAATCAAGTTCTCCCCAATGCGCATCAAAAATCATTTGATTTAATGCCTTAGCCGCCATTGGTCCTCGCCAAACTACGGCTTGATCAGGTTTTGTAAAAAATCCAATTGATAATACCTTAACACCATAATTCTCTACCGGTTTCATTTTAGATTTTCCTTCAATGTTTACAGCCAACGGTCGTTCGCTTTCAACATCAAACATAATAGGAATCGATGGTCCATAAATGTCTGCATCTAAAACACCTACTTTAAACCCCATTTTAGCTAAAGTCACAGCTAAATTAGCAGTAACTGTAGATTTCCCAACACCTCCTTTTCCAGAGGCAACAGCTACAATATTTTGTATTCCAGGGATTGGATTACCCTTTATAACATTTGCTTTAGGTTTTGCTGGCGCATCAACCTTAACATTAACCGTAATTTTGGCCTTCTCATATACTTGCTCATGAATGGTTTTAAGGATATCAACCTCAACACGCTTTTTTGCTTGTAAACTTGGGTTTGTAATTGTAATATCTACTATAACCTCGTCTCCAAAAGTGATAACATTTTTTACAGCTTTACTCTCAATCATATTCATTCCTTCTCCAGGAACGGTAATAGATTCGAGTGCTTTTAATATATCTTGTTTATTTAACTTCACTATATTCAATTTAGATTTATTCTAAAGTACAAATATACAGTGAATTGTTTAGAATTTAAAGTGGTTTAATTGAAATGATTTATGTGGTAATTGGGTTTATTTATATAGTAAAAATTCATTTTAACGGTAAGCATTTTTTAAATATTTTAAAAGAAAGAAGTATTATCCTACATGAAAAAAAATTCAACAAATATTTTATTGATTAAATAGCTAAAATGCAATTTAATACGCTGAAACACTGTGTGTGAAGCACTTACTGTGACTTTGGCATTGATATTGTTTCTTAACACTATATAATCTTCTTGGTTTTTAATCAAGATTAAATTAAAAAAGATGTTTTCATTTAAGAAAAAAGTAATGAAAGAAGATGCAAAATTCATTATTGATATTGTATCAAACTATTCTAGTAATGAATCTATTAAAAAGCTAATATCTCCAATATCTGACGAATATTTTTTAATAGATCGAAAAAACAAAATATCTATTTGTATTAGTGATGGTGAAGTAACCCTATCTAATCACACTTTTTTATATAAAAAACTGTTCAATTTATCGTTCACAGATAGGCTTAAAAAGCAAATAAAAGAACACATGGAACAAGAAATGCAACTTTTAAAGCAATCTCTTTTTAAAAATGAGACAGAATTGCTTTCAAAAATTTTAACTATTACAAATAAAAAGACAAAGCCTGTTATTATAAAGCATAATTTTAAATCAAGCTAATAATTACTTTAATTCGTTTGGATCCCAATATACACTTTCAAGGTTCTGGATTTGATTATCAACAACTTCTATACCTTCACTTTCCAAAAGCTGTTGCATTAAGTTAGTACCGTCAAAATGATGCTTCCCAGTTAACAAGCCTTTCCTGTTAACAACACGATGTGCAGGTACATCTTTACCTCCAGACCCATTCATAGCATAACCAACCATACGCGCGCTTCTAGCAGCTCCTAAATACCTTGCAATAGCTCCATAACTTGTTACTTTTCCGTAAGGTATTAATCGAGCAACTTCGTAAACTTTATCGAAAAAATTTAAAGTTTCTGGTTTCATTTTACAATTCTTTAATGATGTTTATAAGGGTTATTATCGAAATCACTCCTGTAATGCCTCCAATAATATAATTCATACTTCTTTGAGATGTAAACGTCTTTTGCTTGATTTTATCAAAAAAGAAAATATACATATATAGCATTACAAAAGTGCCAGAAGCTGCACCTGCAACATATGATATAATACTTATTTGATCGAATTTTAACCACCCGAAAGAGGCTAAAGTAATAGTCATGTATGCTTGATATGGTATAGGAAATACATTTATTGAAGACAAGAATAGGCCTTGAAAAAAACGACTGTGCTTGCTTCTTATTTTAGGTTCTATCTGCTGTTTGGGTTGCTTTTTAGCTATAAACAAAAAATAAATTGTGATTAAAATAAAAATAACTAATGCTACACGCTGAAGAATATCTATAACTTCAGGATGATTACTTAAATATCTTGCGAAAATAGCAGCAATATAAGTTTGGGCAATTACAATAACACAAACACCAATAGAAAATACAATACCCCTAGAATGCCCTTCTTTTAAGCTTATTTTGGCTGCCGTCATATTTAACAAGCCAGGTGGAATAACTCCAACTAATGCTATAAATAATCCTAAAAAAAAGATAAAAGTAATATCCACTAACCTTTAATTTTAAACCTAATATACGTAATTGGTTTGTTTTGTTCTAAATATTGTGATTCATAATACGTTTGAATGCTAGTTACTTCTTCTGGACTCCCTTCTTGTTTATACACATTATGGTTTGCATAAAGTACCTCGTGTCCAGCTCCGTGCAACAGCCCAAGTGTATAACCATGCATAAACTCGCTATCGGTTTTTAAATTAACTACGCCTTCTGGTTTTAAAATGGTTTTATAACGTTTTAAAAAGGTCGCATTAGTCATGCGATGTTTTGTACGCTTGTATTTTATTTGAGGATCGGGGAAGGTAATCCAGATTTCATCAACTTCGTTTTCTGCAAAGGCATAATCTATAAGTTCAATTTGCGTACGTAAAAACGCTACGTTTTCTATTTCGTCTTCAATAGCTGTTTTTGCACCTCTCCAAAAACGAGCTCCCTTTATATCTATTCCAATAAAATTTTTATTGGGATATTTTTGAGCTAAAGCTACGCTGTATTCTCCTTTGCCACACCCTAATTCTAAAACTAACGGATTATTGTTTTTGAAAACCGCTTTTTGCCAATTGCCTTTTAAATTGAAATTTGAGTTTACTAACTCATCTCTTGTTGGTTGAAACACATTAGTAAAGGTTTCGTTTTCTTTAAATCTTTTAAGTTTATTTTTGCTTCCCACTATTATTTAAAATTTTGGTAAAATTAAGGAAATATACGCGAGTGTTTATATGCTTATCTTTGATTTTAATGAAAATTTGCGTGAGGGATTGATACGACATCCTTTTTTGTGCAGACTAAGGTCAGTTGATTGAAAATATGATTATAATGTATTTACGCATTTGATGAAATACTGAAACAAGTTCTGCACAAGAAAAGATAAAGTGGAAAGCCCGACTTGAGTTCGCGAAAGGCACGCCCAAAATATTACAATGAAAAAACGAATACTAATAGCACCGCTAAATTGGGGTTTGGGTCATGCTACTAGATGCATCCCTATTATTAATGCTCTTATTGATTATGGTTTTGAACCCGTTTTAGCAAGCGATGGAAATGCTTTGTTACTCTTACAAAAGGAGTTTCCTAACCTTTCCTCTATTGAATTACCATCGTATAATATTACTTATGCTAAAAGTGGAAAGCTTTTTAAATTGAAATTATTAAAAGATTCTCCAAAGCTTATTAAGGCTATTAAATCTGAAAAAAAAGTACTAAAAGAAGTTATTGAAAATAATAATATTTCAGGAGTTATTTCAGATAACCGATTGGGTATATACAGCAAAAAAATTCCATCTGTTTTCATTACGCATCAATTAAATGTTTTAAGTGGGAACACAACATGGTTAAGCACAAAAATGCATCAAAAATTTATACACAAATTTGATATTTGCTGGGTTCCAGACATAGAAGACAGCACCAATTTAAGTGGAAAATTAGGGCATGCCGACTCGCTTAAGATTTCTAAAAAATATATTGGTCCTTTAAGCAGGTTTAAAAGAGAAAGCTTAAACATAGTAAATGATATTTTGGTTATACTTTCTGGTCCTGAACCACAACGAACTTTGCTTGAAGAAAAGTTACTAGTTGAATTAAAAAACTATAATGGGAAAATTATTTTTGTAAAAGGTGTACTTGAAAAAAAACAAGCCAGAAAAAGAATTGGTAACATGGTTATTTATAATTTTATGACTTCTGAATTACTCGAAAAAACTATAAATGAAAGTGCTTTAGTAATAGCTAGATCTGGTTATACTACAATAATGGATTTAGCGAAGCTTAATAAAAAAGCCTTCTTTATACCAACTCCAGGACAATTTGAACAAGAATATTTAGCCAAAAGATTAACCCGTTTAAATTTAGTTCCAAGTTGTAGTCAAAATGATTTTACAATAGAGAAACTCAAAAAAACAGACCACTTTAAAGGTTTAGAATCTTTTGATAACTGCGAGGATTTTAAAGATTTATTCAGCCTTTTCGAGCGTGAATGAAAACTCACTACCTACACCAATTTCACTTTCTACATATATTTTTTCGTCGTGAGCTTCAATAATATGTTTTACAATTGATAAGCCTAAGCCTGAACCTCCAACTTTTCTATTTCCTGTTTTATCTACTCTAAAAAAACGTTCAAACAAACGAGGTAAGTGCTTACTATCAATACCTTCGCCATTATCAGTTACTCTAACAATAACCTTGTTTTTTATTAAATTCTCTACACTAATCTCAGTTGTTCCTTTTTCTTGACCATATTTTATAGAATTTACAAATAAGTTTGCCAATACCTGCTGGATACGTTCCTTATCTGCTTTAACCAAAATAGGTGTTGTATAATCCGTATCAAAAGTGAGTGTAATACGTTTTTTATGAGCTCGCATTTCAAACATATCAAAAACACTTTTTACAAGCTCTACTATATCAAATGTTTCTATATTTAAACTTAAATCTCCAACTTCTAATTTGGTAATCATATCCAAATCTTTTACAATGTAACTTAGTCTTTCAACTCCTTTATTGGCTCTTTCTAGATATTTTTTTCTTATAGTTTCATCATCTAAAGCACCATCTAATAGTGTTAAAATGTAGCCTTGAACTGTAAATAAAGGTGTTTTTAATTCGTGGGAGATATTGCCTAAAAACTCTTTTCTGTATTTCTCTCTAACTTTTAGTGTTTCAATTTCTAGCTTTTTATCACGTGCAAACTTATCTATCTCTTCAGTAAGCGTTCCCATATCAGTAGTAATAGAACCTCTAGTTAAACTTGCAGACTCTAAAAGCGTTAAGTCATCATATATTTTTTTAACCCGTTTATATATAAAACGTTCAACTCTTAATTGAATAACTATAAACGAAAACAAGTAACAAGTTATCGCAAACGCTATAATTAGCACCCAATTAATCGAATAAAACATATATAAAAAAACACTCATCAAGAGCGTTATAAAAAGTGTTATATACAGCGATGTTTTAATCGCAAAACGATATGTTCTTTTTAATTTCATCTGTTATAACAAATGTTATTTAGCGGTCAGAGTAACATTAATTTAACCTCAATTAATCTTTCAAAGTTCGGTAATGTATACTTCCTTTTGCTAATCTACAAATTTATACCCAACACCTTTAACTGTTTTAAAACTATCGTTTCCTATTTTTTCTCTTAACTTCCTAATATGAACATCAATAGTTCTTCCTCCAACCACAACTTCATTTCCCCATACTTTATCAAGAATTTCGTCTCGTTTAAAAACTTTTCCTGGTTTTGAAGTTAATAAAGATAATAATTCAAATTCCTTTCTAGGTAAAAGAATTTCTTTTCCTTTTAAAATAATTTTATATTCATCTCTATCAATAATTAAATCTCCTATTTTTACAACATTTTCTTTCTTTTCATCCTCTTTATAGCGTCTTAAAAGTGCTTTTACTTTACTTACTAACACTTTTGGCTTAATTGGTTTTGTAATGTAATCATCTGCGCCAGCTTCAAACCCCGCAAGTTGAGAGTAATCTTCTCCTCTGGCAGTTAAAAAAGTAATGGTAACATCTTTTAACTCTGGTATAATTCTAATTTGTTCACAAGCTTCAATACCATCCATTTCAGGCATCATTACATCCAAAATAATTAAATGGGGTAATTCTTTTTTAGCTTTTTTAACGGCTTCAACACCATTCTCTGCTGTAATTATTTGATAGCCTTCATTTGACAAATTATAACCAACAATTTCTAAAATATCTGGCTCATCATCTACTAATAATATTTTAATATCTTTTTTATTCATTGTAAAATATACAGTTTCTATCTTTCTTGAGTAAAGATAAAACTAATAACATAATTTTATTAAAAACCTAAAACAAAATAACATTAAGGTAACGTACAACTTACACTTAATTAACCTTTCGATAAAATGTACAAATCTTTAACACTTTTTTTGGTATAACTTTTGAAGTAATTTATTACTTTTATATCAGCGAAAGTTTAATATGAGAAAAAACTACTTTTTAACTACATTTTTGGCTTTAATGTTTTTTGTAACCCAACAAGGGTTTACACAAGCAGACATTAATAATGTCCCTGTGCAACAAAACATTGAAGGACTTTCTATTTACCCAAACCCTGTTAATAACGGTAAACAGTTTATATATATTACTTCAAAAAAGAATTTTACTAAAAAAATTGAAATCTTTAATCCTTTAGGAAAACAAATTTTGTCAACTATTTTAATAGGAAAAGAGTTAAATATAGCGAAATTAAGTACAGGTGTTTACATTTTAAAGATTACCGAAAATAATATTAGTGAAACACGAAAATTGGTTATTAAATAGAAATAATACACTTATAATATATTTTAAAAGCGTTGCTAATAGTAACGCTTTTTTATTTTTATACTTTTGCCAACGTTACAGATATAAACACAAAACTGTTTTTTTGAACCGATTATAGCTTAATGATAGACAGTAATACCATTTTTAATATTAATAATCAAACAGAGTTTGAAGATTTAGCAATACAAGTTTTCAATTATCAGTTTAAAAACAACCGTGTTTATAGATCATTTTGCGACTTACTTTATAAACATCCAAGCGATGTTAAAACCATAAAGGATATTCCTTTTTTACCTATTCAATTTTTTAAGTCACACGAGATATTAAGTTCTAAAAATAAAGCTGAAACCATTTTTACAAGTTCTGGCACTACAGGAAGCAAAACAAGTAAGCATTATGTAACAGATTTAGAAATTTATAAGCAAAGTTTTACTAAAGGCTTTTTACAGTTTTATGACAATATTGAAGACTATGTAGTTTTAGCTCTATTGCCTTCGTATTTAGAACGCGAAGGCTCATCATTAGTCTATATGGTTAGTGAAATGATTTCACAGTCTAAACACCCTGAAAGCGGGTTTTATCTCAATAATTTTTCTGAATTAAAAGACACTTTAATTTCTGTTGATTCACAAAATAGAAAAGTATTACTTATTGGGGTATCGTTTGCTCTATTAGACTTAGTTGAAACCTACCAATTCAACCTTAATAATACTATTATTATGGAAACAGGGGGTATGAAGGGTAGAAGAAAAGAATTAATTAGAGCCGATTTACACAAAAACTTAAAAGCTGGTTTTGGTGTTGAAAATATACATAGCGAATATGGTATGACAGAACTTTTGAGTCAAGCATACTCTAATGGAAATGGTATATTTAATTGCCCCAATTGGATGCGTATATTAACACGAGATACAGAAGATGCCTTAAGTATTCAACCATCAGGAAAAACAGGTGGAATAAATGTTATCGATTTGGCGAATATTAATTCCTGCTCATTTATAGCTAATCAAGACTTAGGAAGAACCTTCAAAAATGGTTCTTTTGAAGTTATTGGTCGTTTCGATAATTCTGATATTCGAGGTTGTAATTTAATGGTTTTATAGCAAACTGTAAGATGTTTAATAGTTTTCGACTTACATTTTATGAGAAACTTAATATTTATTTTTCTATTTACAGTAACGTCCTCTTTTTCTCAAACCAAAGATTATAATGTTAAAAAGGGCTACGTAGCTAATGGTTATGATGTTGTTGCCTATTTTGAAAACAAGATTACTGAAGGAAACAAGGAATTTATAGCAAAATTTGAAGGTGTTAAATACAAATTCTCTTCTCAAAAAAATCTAAACACTTTTAACGAAAATCCAAGCAAATATGCCCCTCAATATGGAGGTTACTGTGCTTATGCCATTGCCATTAAATCCGATAAAGTTTCTATCAATCCGAAAGCTTTTGAAATTAGAGACGGTAAACTTTATCTGTTTTATAATGCTTGGGGAACAAATACTTTAAAATTATGGCAAAAAGAAAAACCTGAAGCCCTAATTAAGAAAGCAGATAAAAACTGGGAAATAATAAAATTTTTAAAATAAAATTCTATATCTGTAAGATTAGAAAAACCATTTCGACAAAACACTCAGCTAAGAAAAAGAAAAATTAGTTTTTTAGTTGGTTGGTTAAAAAAAAGCCTGAGTTAAAACTCAGGCTTTTACTATTTTATTGATAAAACAAAGTAATTCTTTTTACCTCGTTGTAGTAAAACAAACTTATTATTAATTAAATCTTTAGATGTAATTTTATAATCTTCTTTAACCTTTTCTTTATTCACAGATATAGAGTTTTCTTTTAAAGCACGACGCGCTTCTCCATTCGATTTTAAGAAACCTCCCTTTTCTGCTAATGCAGCAATAATATCTAATCCGTTTTCAATATCAGATTTTAGCACTTCGGTTTGTGGTACGCCATCAAAAACATCTAAAAATGTTTGTTCATTTAATTGCTTTAAGTCGTCACTTGTTGATTTTCCAAATAAAATAGCGCTCGCTTTTACAGCATTATCTAGATCTTCTTTAGAATGAACCATCGTTGTTATTTCTTCAGCTAAACGCTTTTGCAAAACACGTAAATGCGGCGCTTCATTATGTTCTTTTACTATGCTTTTTATATCTTCTTCATTTAAAAAAGTAAATATTTTAATATACTTTTCTGCATCCTCATCACTTGAATTTAGCCAGTATTGATAAAATTTATATGGTGATGTTCTATTAGCATCTAACCAAACATTTCCCCCTTCAGATTTACCAAATTTAGATCCATCAGATTTTGTTATTAATGGGCATGTAATTGCAAAACCTTTTCCGCCGCCAACTCTTCTTATTAATTCTGTACCTGTTGTAATATTACCCCATTGGTCGCTTCCACCCATTTGAATTGAACAATTGTTTTCTTTATATAAATGAAGAAAATCGTAACCTTGTACTAATTGATAAGTAAACTCGGTAAAACTCATACCTTCTGATGATTCAGATGAAATTCTGTTTTTTACAGAGTCTTTAGCCATCATATAATTAACGGTAATATGCTTACCAACATCGCGAATAAATTCTAGAAAAGAAAAGCCTTTCATCCAATCGTAGTTATTCACCAAAATAGCTGCATTCTCAGCATCGCTTTCAAAATCTAAAAAATGAGCAAGCTGATTTTTTATAGATTCTTGATTATGCCTTAATGTTTTTTCATCTAATAAATTACGTTCATTTGATTTTCCTGACGGATCACCAATCATTCCAGTTGCGCCTCCAACCAAAGCAACAGGTCTGTGCCCGCAACGTTGGTAATGAGCCAGCAACATAATAGGTACCAAATTTCCAATGTGTAAAGAATCTGCAGTAGGATCGAAGCCGACATAAGCACTACGCATGCTCTCCATTAAATGCTCATCTGCTCCAGGCATAACGGTATGTATCATACCTCTCCAAGTTAATTCTTCAACAAAATTCTTTATCATTATTTAATATTTTTAATAAACTGTAGCAAATATAAAAATACGTGAAGAATTACTAAGCTATTCGTGATGATTCTTTAAATATTCTGAAAAAAACTAACGCAAATACTTACATCCCTATCAATTCTATGCCCACAGGGTAATGATCAGACAAGTACCAGTTTGGTTGTTTATTGTATACTTGAGCGCTTACAAGTTTTTTACTCAATTGGGGTGAAACAAAAATATAGTCTATCCGCTCTAAGCGATTTATTAATTCTTCAACTGACTCAGAATTTATTTTCCCTAAAGGTCTTCCTGGAAAACTTCCACGCTCAGCCATACTATTTGAAAACTTTTGACAGGCATCAACAAGTGGAAAAGCCATAAAATTTGAAATTACTGAATAATCCATTTCATTATTTGTTAGGTTCCCTTCTTCTCCTTTATTCTTGTTTGAAAGCCTTAGCCTATCTAATAAAATGTTATTCTTATATAAATCTGCATCCATTGGCGAATGTGCATTAAAGTCGCCCATCACTAAATAATTTGGGTTACTTTTTGCCGCTATTCTCATTTTTTTTAGAATGATTTTGGCTTCTTTTTGCCTTTTTTTATAGCTAGATGGTGAAAAATGAACCACAAATACATCAAAACCTCCTGTTTTACAATGTAAAGCACCGTGGTGCATGCCTTCAAAAATGGTTTCCTTTACTTCTATCGGGAATTTAGAGGTTAAACCAACTGAATATCCATTTTCTTTTAGTAAAACAGAATACGAGTGTCCCCAATTTTTAGCATCTTCTTCTAACTTTTTTGGAGTATAATTGACTAGCTCTTGCAGTCCAACAATGGTTGGTTCCTCAGAATTAACCCAATTAACTAAATCTCCTCTTCTTTTTTCATCTTTACCAAAATCATATCCATTCCAAATATTATAAGATATAATTTTAACTGTTTTATTTTTCTGTTGAGAGAAACTAAAAACTCCAATTAACAATGTTAGAGTAATACTGAAATAATACTTTCTTACCATTTATGTTATTTCTTTAAATAGTAAAAATAGCAATTATATTCATGACGCAATATAAATGAAAGTAGTACAAATATTTACTATTTTAGTCGCATGATTTTAGTTACTGGTGGCACAGGTTTAGTTGGTGCGCATTTACTTTATAAACTTGTTAAAAACAACGAAACAGTTCGAGCTATTTATAGAACTGAGCGCAAACTTAACAATGTGAAAAATGTTTTTTCTTGTTATACTGATAACTATGAGTCGCTTTTTAAATCTATCCAATGGATACAAGCAGATTTATTAGACATTCCATTACTATCTGAAGCTTTTATAGGTGTTACATATGTTTATCATTGTGCAGCTTTTGTTTCTTTTGAGCCTAATAAATATCATCTTTTACGAAGAACCAATATTGAAGGTACTGCCAATATTGTTAATCTTTGCATTTCAAATGATATAGAAAAATTATGTTATGTAAGCTCAATTGCAACTACAGGTCATTCTATAAATAACGAACCTATTACAGAGGACACTGAGTGGAATCCTGAAGGCGACAATAGTGTCTATGCTATTACAAAGTATGGTGCCGAAATGGAAGTTTGGCGTGCTACACAAGAAGGGTTGGATGTAGTTATTATAAACCCTGGTGTTATTTTAGGCGCTGGCATTTGGCGCTACGGAACTGGTAATTTATTTAAAAAAGCGAATAAAGGTATTAAATATTACACAGCTGGTTCTATTGGATTGATTGATGTTAAAGATGTTGTTTCAATTATGGTAACTCTTTTGAAAAGTGACATTAAAAATGAACGCTTTATTTTAGTAGCAGAAAATTGGACTTACAAACAGTTTTTACAGGAAATAACTAAAGCTGTACATGCAAAATCACCTAAAAAAGAAGCAAAAGTATGGCAATTACAATTAGCTTGGAAATTAGATTGGTTAGCACATAAATTAACTGGAAAAAGAAGGCAATTAACAAGACAATTAGCCACATCTTTAAACTCAAAAACCAACTACAGTAGTACTAAAATTAAAAAAGCTATTGATTTTGAATTTACACCAATAGATGAAAGTATAACTACTGTTGGAAATCTATATCTGAAACAGGCGTAATTAATTCTTCTGTTTGTGCTCTTAACTTGAATTTGGTTACAGAGTCTTTTTTTATCAACATATTTAAAGAGTCCTTCATTTTTATTAACCGTATTGAATCTTTTTTAATTAATGATTTTACAGAGTCCTTTTTAACCAGTATATCAATATGGTCCTTTAGTTTTGAGATGCTTATCGAATCTTTTTTTATAATACTTTGAATAGAATCTTTAAACTTTTTTTCCTTTTCTTCTTTAAACTGCAAGTCAGCGTATTTATTTTTTAAAGCCTCAAGACTGTCTCTAACTTTTTGATAAATAGCTTCATAATCATCAACATAGTAAGCATAATAATTATTGCTTAAAGCAAACTGCAAACTGTCAATATTATATTTTTTATAAATATAGGCTTCGGCTTGTAAATTATTTTTATCTAAAGTGGTTTTATTTTGTCCATTTGCAGAAGATAGTAATCTTACATCCATTATTATATCAATCATTTTATCCTTTGGGATTAAATTCTCTGGCTTTTTAGGCTTGTCATATTTATAACAAGCGGTAGCCATTAATACAATGACAAAATATGCTAATAATCGTTTTAACATCATCTATTAAAAGTTAATCGTTTTGCAGCATTGACGCTATAAAACTTAAAGTTTTTATATGATAAGCTTCCATTTACAAAGGTATGTGTAATTCTCGATTTAAAAGTTGTTCCTTCAAAAGGAGACCAACCACATTTATATAGAATATTATCTTTTTTTACCGTCCACGGATTATTTAAATCAACCAAAACCAAATCGGCAAAATAACCTTCTTTTATGAATCCTCTTTTTTCAACTTGAAATAATATAGCAGGATTATGGCACATTTTTTCTACTATTTTTTCCAATGAGATTTTATTATTATGAAACATTTCTAACATAGCTGGCAAAGCATGTTGCACTAATGGCCCGCCAGAAGGTGCTTTTGTATAAACGTTTTCTTTTTCTTCAATAGTATGTGGTGCATGATCGGTAGCTATAACGTCAATTCTATCATCAAGCAAAGCTTCCCATAATTGAGCCTTATCTGCTTTTGTTTTTACAGCAGGATTCCATTTAATAAATGTTCCTTTTTCATCGTAATCTTTATCTGTAAACCATAAATGATGAATACAAACTTCAGCAGTAATTTTTTTATCTTTTAAAGGAATACTATTATCGAATAAGTTTGTTTCTTTTCCTGTTGATAAATGGAATACATGCAATCGTGCCCCAGTTTTTTTAGCTAATTCAATAGCTTTTGAAGACGACAGATAGCAAGCTTCTTCGCTTCGTATTTCTGGATGATATTTAATAGGAATATCATCACCATACTTCTCTAAATAGGTTTCAAAATTGGCTTTAATAGTACCTTCGTCTTCACAGTGTACTGCTATTAACAAATTGGTTTTTGAGAAAATATTTTCTAAAACTTCAGGGTTATCAACTAGCATATTCCCTGTTGAAGAGCCTAAAAACAATTTTAGTGCTGCTACATTTTTAGCATCAACTTTTAAAATTTCATCTAAATTATCATTAGTTCCACCAAACATAAACGAATAATTAGCCGATGATGTTTTTGAAGCAATATCAAACTTCTCTTCTAGCTTTTCTATAGTTGTGGTTTGCGGATTTGTATTTGGCATTTCTATAAACGAAGTAATTCCGCCAGCAATAGCTGCTTTAGACTCAGTTTCTATATTTGCTTTGTGCGTTAGCCCTGGTTCTCTAAAATGCACTTGGTCGTCAATAACACCAGGTAATAGATACTTCCCTTCGGCATCAAATACATGCACATCAGCAGATTTGGCACTAATAGATTTGCTTATCTGTTTTATATATTCTCCTTCAATTAATATATCTCCATTAAAAATCTCACCTTCATTTACAATGTTGGCGTTTTTAATAAGTGTTGTCTTTAATGTCATTTTTTACTTTTATTTTTTAAATAAACTTTTCAGCTTCATTGTAATTACTCCAAAAACAGCTTCAGAAATAATTCCTGAACTTAGCTTTGATTCGCCCTGTGTTCTATCCGTAAATATTACTGGAACCTCAATTATTTTGAATTTTTTTAAATAGGCTTTAAATTTCATTTCTATTTGAAATGCATATCCTATAAATTTAATTTTACTCAAATCTATAGTTTCTAGTACTTGCCTTTTATAACAAACAAAACCTGCAGTAGTATCATGAATGCGCATTCCTGTAATTACACGAACATATTTTGATGCTAAATAAGACATAAGCACACGTGCCATTGGCCAATTTACAACATTAACTCCTGTTACATAACGCGAGCCTATAGCTAAATCTGCGCCATCATCTTTACATGCCCGATAAAGTTTAACTAAATCTTTTGGGTTATGTGAAAAATCGGCATCCATTTCAAAAATAAATTGGTAAGATTTATTTAGACTCCAATTAAATCCATGTATATACGCAGTGCCTAATCCTGCCTTTTCTTTACGTATTTCTAAAAATAGTCTATTAGAAAACTCTTCTTGAAGTTCTTTTACTTTTAAAGCTGTTAAATCTGGCGAGTTATCATCTACTATAAGGATGTGAATGTTATCCGATTGAGAAAAAACAGCTCTTATAATAGCTTCTATATTCTCTATTTCATTGTAAGTTGGAATTATAACAACCGTATCTTGCATTTGCTAATATATTGTAATCGTCATATTTTTAGCAAATGTACATCATTTAAAAGTTTATTTTTTTTAAATATTCCTTAATAATTTTAACCAAAGTGTGAATATTTATAATAATTTTAAGGCATGTATCGTAACATCATCTCAAACGAATTATTTACAGTATTAATTATTGCTAGTCTTATCATTATTGCAGCAGCAAAATTGGTAGCACCAAAACGTTTTGGAGATTTTATTTATGTTTTAGGAAACTCTAAATATCTTAAAATATATGCTAGGGACCAGAAATTCTTAGACAAGTTTGACGCTTTGTTATTTTCAAACTTAGTTATTTCAGTATCCATTTTTAGCTATCTAGTTTACCAATACGTAACGGACACTAAAATTATTTCGGTAAATATTCTTTTTAAATTAGTTTTTGGTATTGGTACTTTTATTTTGATAAAAGTACTTATCGAACGCCTATTGGCTAGTCTTTTTGATATTGACAAATTAATAGACAAATACCTATTTCAAAAAATAAGTTATAAAAATTATTTAGGTTTATTATTACTTCCAATAAATGCTATATTAATTTTTACAATTAAGCCTACGTTACCTATTATTTATGCTGTAGTTATTTTATTATTAATTATTAATATAATGGGCGTAATTACTTCATTTAAAACACATCAAAACACAATAAAAAACAACTTGTTTTATTTTATTTTGTATCTTTGCGCTCTCGAAATCGCACCTTACATCATTTTATATAAGGTGTTTATTTCTTAAAGTAAGAAAACAAACTACTTGTGTATATGAAAGTGAAAACAATTTTAGTATCTCAGCCAGAACCTAAAATAGAGAATTCTCCTTATTTTGATTTACAAGAAAAGCAAAAGGTAAAAATAGATTTTAGACCTTTTATTCATGTTGAAGGCGTTTCAGCAAAAGATATTAGACAACAAAAAGTAGACTTAAACAATTATACTGCTATTATTTTAACAAGTAGAAATGCAGTAGATCATTTTTTTAGAGTTGCTGAAGAAATGCGTTTTAAAGTTCCAGATGCGATGAAATATTTTTGTCAATCTGAGGCTGTTGCATACTACCTTCAAAAATATGTAGTTTACAGAAAACGTAAAATTTATGTTGGGAAACGTACATTTGCTGAACTTTCACCTTTAATTAAAAAATACAAAGACGAAAAATTCTTGTTACCAAATACTGATAAAGTAAAACCTGCAGTACCAGAAACTTTGGATGCTTTAGGTGTAAACTGGAAACAAGCTACATTTTACAAAACAGTTGTTAGCGATCTTTCAGATTTAGAAAATGTAACTTATGATGTACTTGTATTTTTTAGCCCGTCTGGAATAGAGTCATTATTTAAAAATTTTCCTGATTTTAAGCAAAATGAAACGCGCATTGCCGTATTTGGAAATACAACTATTAAAGCTGTTGAAGAAAAAGGATTACGTGTAGATATTGCTGCACCAACCCCAGAAACACCTTCAATGACTATGGCATTACAAAAGTATATTGATAAAGCTAACAAGGGTAAGTAAAAACTACTATATATAATAAACAAAAAGGGCCGTTTTATAAAAATGGCCCTTTTGCTTTTGAGTTAGTCACTCTTTTGTTAAAACGCATAGCGTTGTGGTCCGCCTCGTCTTATTTCTTCACTACAATGTTCTTCAAACTTTTTAAAGTTTTCTCTAAATGCATTGGTTAACTTAAATGCTGTTTTATAATAAGCATCATCATCATTCCAAGTAGCTCGGGGGCTCAACACACTTGTTGGCACACCTGGACAAGTTCTTGGCTGCGCTACACCAAATACAGAGTGAATATGATAATCATCATAATTATACAATCCTAAATCACCATTTAGCACTGCATTAATCATTGCACGTGTATATTTTAATTTCATTCTAGTACCAATTCCATAAGGTCCTCCGGTCCAGCCCGTATTAACTAACCAAACATTAACCCCAGATTCTTTCATCTTTTTGCTTAACATTTCAGCATACTTTGCTGGATGCAAGGGCATAAAAGGCGCTCCAAAACACGCTGAAAAAGAAGGCTGTGGCTCAACTACTCCTGCTTCAGTTCCAGCTACTTTTGCTGTATATCCAGAAATAAAATGGTAAGCGGCCTGACTTGGTGTTAATTTAGAAATTGGAGGCATTACACCAAAAGCATCAGCTGTTAAAAAGAATATATTTTTTGGGTTTTTCCCTATAGATGGTATTCTAATATTTTCAATATGATCTATCGGATAACTTACTCTAGTATTTTGTGTAATAGAAGTATCTTCAAAATTAACATGTCCATTTTCATCTAAAATTACATTTTCAAGAATAGCTCCCTTTTTAATGGCATCATATATTTCTGGCTCATTATCTCTGGATAAATTAATAACCTTAGCATAACATCCACCTTCAAAGTTAAACACAGTGTTTTCGTTGGTCCAACCGTGTTCATCATCCCCAATTAAACTTCTATTTGGGTCTGTAGACAAAGTGGTTTTTCCTGTACCAGATAATCCAAAGAAAATTGCAGTATCTTCATTTTTACCAACATTAGCACTACAGTGCATTGGTAATGTGTTTTTAAATACAGGAAGTATAAAGTTTAAAGCAGAGAAAATTCCTTTTTTTATTTCTCCAGTATAACCAGTACCTCCAATTAAAGCAATTTTTTTAGTAAAGTTTAAAATCGCAAAATTATGTTGACGTGTACCATCTTCATCAGGAACCGCCATAAAACCAGGAGCATTAATTACTGTCCATTCTGGATTAAAATCTTTTAACTCATCTTCAGTTGGTCGTAAAAACATGTTTGATGCAAATTGATTACTCCAAGCATATTCATTTACAACTCGAATGTTCAATTTATAATCTTCATCTGCGCAAGCAAAGCTATCTCTTACAAAAACCTCTTTGTTAGATAGATAGTTTACAACCTTATTATATAATGCATCAAACTTATCAGCATCAAAAGGAATGTTAATATCTCCCCACCAAATACGATCTTTGGTAATATGGTCTTTTACAATAAATCGATCTTTTGGAGACCGTCCTGTAAACTCGCCTGTATTAACTGCTAAAGCTCCAGAAGAGGCCTCTTTACCTTGCCCTTTCTCTATAGCAATATCATGAAGTTGATTTGGTGAAAGTTGATAATTTACTTTGGCATTTTTAATTCCGTATTCCTCTAACGAAATCGTTTTCGTAACTTGGTTGTTATTTACCATTTTATGATGTAAAATTATTTATCTGGCAAAATTAAAACTTTATTTTAAAGTATCTACAAAATACTACTATTTATCACCCTTATTTTTTGCGAAATCGATAATCAACAAAAACCACGCTATAATTAATAGTAATCCTCCTATTGGAGTTATAAAGGCAATACTTTTAAAATTGAATGCTGTTAATGTATTTGTTGCTAAACCATAAATAGAGCCCGAAAAGAAAAGCACACCTATTAATACAAAATAGAAAATAAAGCGTTTTGTTTTTTGAGATATAATCGAGTTGCTGCCCACAAACAATAGTAGAATAGCATGATACATTTGATAACGCATACCGGTTTCAAAAGTTTGTAATGATTCTGTCGATATTAATTCCTTAAGTCCGTGCGCACCAAAAGCCCCAAAAACAACACTGGTTAAACCTAAAATAGATGCAGTAATTAAAATTTTCTTGTTCATAATTAATATAGATTATTCGTAAAAAATCGTTTTTATATTTATTAAATTCGCAAAATCAATCTGCTTTTTAGCATACTTAATTAAAAAACAAAATTACTCAACAAATCTCACTATGCGAAAGATTTTAGTTATTGGTTCTGGAAAATCGACATCATATCTTATAAAATATTTATTAGATAAGTCTACATCTGAAAACCTGCACATTACCATTGGCGACTTACATATAAAAAATGCTGAAAAGCTAATTGGCAATTATGAAAACGCTACAGCCATAACACTAGATGTGTTTAATGAAAATTCGCGTGTTGAGGCTATTAAAAACGCTGACATTGTAGTATCTATGCTTCCTGCGCGTTTTCATATAGAAGTTGCAAAAAACTGCATTACCTATAAAAAACATATGGTAACGGCTTCATATGTAAGCCCAGAAATGCAAGCTTTACATGATGATGCCAAAGCAAACGGACTTGTTTTAATGAATGAAATTGGTGTAGATCCTGGTATAGACCATATGAGCGCCATGCAAGTTTTAGATAATATTAGAAGTAAAGGAGGCAAAATTATTTTATTTGAATCTTTTACTGGCGGACTTGTAGCGCCAGAAAGTGATACTAATTTATGGAACTATAAGTTTACATGGAACCCCAGAAATGTTGTTGTAGCTGGGCAAGGCAGTGCTGCAAAATTTTTACAAGAAGGCACTTATAAATATATACCGTACAATCGTTTATTTAGACGTACCGAGTTTTTAGAAGTTGATGGTTTTGGTCGTTTTGAAGTATATGCTAATCGCGACTCTTTAAAGTATCAAAGCGTTTATGGTTTAGATAATATTAAAACTTTATATCGAGGTACTATGCGTCGCGTTGGTTTTAGTCGTGCTTGGAATATTTTTGTAACCTTAGGAATGACTGATGACAGCTATACTATTGATGATAGTGAAAACATGAGTTACCGCGATTTTGTTAATGCTTTTTTAACTTATAGTCCTACTGACTCTGTAGAACTAAAATTAAGGCATGCCCTTAAAATAGATCAAGACGATATTGTTTGGGATAAACTAGTTGAACTCGATATTTTTAATGATAAAAAACGAGTTGAACTAAAAAAGGCAACACCTGCTCAAATTCTTCAAAAAATATTAATGGATAGCTGGACATTAAAAGAAGACGATAAAGATATGATAGTTATGTACCATAAATTTGGGTACGAACTTAATGGTAAAAAACACCAAATAGATGCTACTATGGTTGCCGTTGGAGAAGATCAAACTTATACTGCTATGGCAAAAACCGTTGGCTTACCGGTTGCCATTGCTACACTTGCCATATTAAACAAAAAAATTACAACGCCTGGTGTACAAATGCCTATTACTAAAGAAGTTTATGAGCCTATTTTAGAAGAGTTAAAAGATTTTGGTGTTCAATTTAACGAAAAAGATGTGCCTTATTTAGGTTACAATCCTTTAAATAATTAATATTTGGGCGTTACCACAAGGGTCGCGCTTTTTATTGCAATCTTTTTTTCGTGCCTCAAAAAAGGATTTCCACTACAATAGCTAACGCGGGAATTTGGAGGTTCGTTTAACGTCTCGGTTATGATTAGTACGGGAATAAATAAGCGATTAATTTCCGATTAAGAACTTAGCCAAAACTTTTTATTTTGTTTTAAATTTTTCATTTTCAAAGCCAAATCAAAAGATTTGGCGGACATTATAAAAACACACTTCCCTTTGGATTAAACACCAAAACCCGTTGTTGTAGGTATTTTTTTCCTATTATAGTCCGTCAAATATTCCTCCAATGAATTCTCCTATTCCTTCTAATAGTCCATCAAAAATATCTCCAAAATCTAACCACGAAGCATCAATATCTAAATCAGGAATTGCAAGCCAATCTGCAGAAGTTGAAGTTGCAAGTCCGCTTAACATCTCTGTTTTCATCTCAACATAATCACAAACTTCACCGGTAATTTCGTGATAAGCATCAAAGTCGGGATGAGAAGAGAATGTACACATAGCCCAACAATGCCAATCTATTCCACTAGAATCATAGTATTTAGATTTTTTTGATGCCTTTTTAACTTCTTCAGGTTTATAGTATTTTTTCTTTCCGTGTTCTGCAACTAATAATTTTCCAACATCTGATATATATTCTTTTTTATTAGGCGGCGAAGTTGGACATTGAGTGTTCATTTTTTTGTTTTTTTAATCAAGATTTTCTTTTTCAGTTATAAGGTCAACAAATTCCGCATCTCTCAAAAGTCTGATGATAAAGTCAAAATCTTCTTTTCCAAAAATCTTTTCTAGTTTTTCAGTCCCAGTTATTTCAATAATACAATCTCCTGGATAACCTGGTCCTCTAGCTGTGATTGCATCGTTAAAAGCATCAATATTTTTTCCAAAACCTTTTTTTGCCGAAAACTCAATATCTTCCACATATTTGTTCCAAAAGTCTAATTTTGAATCGCAGAACTCTCCTCGAATAAATATTTTTCTTAAATGTTTAATGTTCCCATTTTCGTCCTGCGTTATACTCATAAAAGTATCTTTCCCATAAGCAAACCTGTCAAATACTTTGGAATATCCTTGATTTAGCCACCTTTTGTAGATTAATTTATTATTAAAATACAGATAGAGTTCATTATCATCTTTAATTTCCTTTCGAAGCATTTATTTTGTTTGAATACCTACAATGTTTTTCAAGTATATGAATTCATTTTAATGATTTATATACTACGTTAAACGAAGTTAGCCAAATTTTCTGACAAAGTCAACTTCTATTCCGCACAAAGCATAGTTTCAATTTAAAACCAAATGCTTACTTTTATGTTTTAAAATAAAACAGAATAACAAAATTCCCATCTTCAAAGAAATGACATAAATAATTTATTAATGAAAGTTATAAATCAAAACATACACATTGATGGTATTGATAAAAAGATACTTAGAGCTTTAATGGGAGATGCCCGAACTCCAATTCTGGAAATAGCTAGAAATGTTGGTATTTCTGGAGCTGCCATTCATCAACGCTTACGTAAACTAGAAAAATCTGGATTAATTTCAGGCTCTAAATTTGTAATCAACCCAAAAGTGTTGGGCTATACTACTATGGCTTTTATTGGTATTTATTTAGATAAAGCCATCAGTAATCCTGAAGCTGTTAAACAACTTAAAAAAATACCTGAGGTTTTAGAGTGCCATTATACCACTGGTAACTGGAGTGTTTTTATTAAAATATTGTGTAAAGACAATGAACACTTAATGCATTTATTAAATAGAGAAATTCAATCTATCTCTGGAGTTTCGCGTACCGAAACTTTTATTTCTTTAGACCAACAAATTGATAGACAGATAAGTATATAGAAAATATTTTTTAATCAAATTTATTATAAGATTTTATTTATTCTTGGAATGGTTATTGTAAAAAATAACCAAATCAATTTAAAAAACATAATCTTATGAAAAAAGCTTACTTACTATTACTAGTTGCAATTTTATTATCTACATCTTTATTCTCTCAAGAAGAAACAAATGATGAAACCATTTCTTCTGAAAATTTTAATGAATTTAAACTCAATGGTCTTTACCTTGTTCTTGGTGCTTTTGATGTTACCTATGAACGAACTATTAACGAAGAGTCTGCTTTTGGTTTAAATGTATTTCTCCCTTTTGATGATGACGTAAATGATGATGTTAACTACTATATTTCGCCTTATTATCGTTTTTATTTTGGTAATAAATATGCTGCAGGTTTTTTTGTAGAAGGGTTTGGAATGTTAAACTCTATAAATGATTACAGACTTTCTAATGATGGCTTTGATACCATTTTGCAAGAAGAAAATATTACTGATTTTGCTTTAGGAATTGGTTTAGGTGGAAAATGGATTACTAATAGTGGATTTATTGGAGAGCTAAACTTAGGCTTTGGTAGAAACCTATTCAATAATGACAGATACGATTACGAAATTATTGGCAAAATAGGTATTAGTGTTGGTTATAGATTCTAATAAATAATAAAAACCCAAGCTAAAGCTTGGGTTTTTGTTTAATTTAAATATTCTAGTATTATAAAGAACTACATCTTCATTAACCAAGAACGTACATCTACTTCTTGCTTAATAATATGGCGTAAATCTTCAATCTTAACACGCTCTTGTTCCATAGAGTCTCTATGGCGAATCGTTACAGTGTTATCTTCTATGGTATCATGATCAACAGTAATACAAAATGGTGTTCCGTTGGCATCTTGTCTTCTATAACGTCTTCCAACAGCATCTTTTTCATCATATATTACATTAAAGTCCCATTTCAAATCTTCTACAATTTTACGTGCTATTTCTGGCAAGCCATCTTTTTTAACTAAAGGTAAAATCGCTGCTTTTACTGGCGCTAAAACACTTGGTAGTTTTAGTACGGTACGCTTTGTACCATTTTCCAGTTCCTCTTCTTGTAAAGCGTTTGAGAACACTGCTAAAAACATACGATCCAAACCAATTGAAGTTTCTAACACGTAAGGCGTATAACTTGCATTTTCTTCATGGTCGAAATATTGTAATTTCTTTCCAGAATATTCTTCGTGCGCTTTTAAATCGAAATCGGTTCTTGAGTGAATGCCTTCCAATTCTTTAAATCCAAATGGGAATTTGAATTCAATATCAGCAGCAGCATCAGCATAATGAGCCAATTTTTCATGGTCATGAAAACGGTATTTATCTGCGCCCATTCCTAAAGACAAATGCCATTTCATTCTGGCTTCTTTCCAATGCTCGTACCATTTTTGTTGAGTTCCTGGCTTTATAAAAAATTGCATTTCCATTTGTTCAAACTCGCGCATTCTAAAAATAAATTGTCTTGCAACAATCTCATTCCTAAAAGCTTTACCTGTTTGCGCAATACCGAACGGAATTTTCATTCTCCCCGTTTTTTGCACATTTAAAAAGTTTACAAAAATACCTTGAGCGGTTTCTGGACGTAAATATAAATCCATCGCACTTTCGGCAGAGGCACCAAGCTTGGTTCCAAACATTAAATTAAATTGCTTAACATCTGTCCAGTTTTTACTTCCTGTTAATGGGTCTGCAATTTCTAATTCTTCAATTAGTGCTTTAACATCAGCTAAATCTTCATTCTCCAAAGATTTTGCCATCCGCGAAAGCGTGGCTTTTATTTTTTCCTGATATCCAACAACACGTCCGTTAGTAGAAACAAACTCTTCTTTATTAAAAGCATCGCCAAAACGTTTTGCAGCTTTTTTAACTTCTTTATCTATTTTAGCTTCAATTTTGGCACAATAGTCTTCAATTAAAACATCAGCGCGATAACGCTTTTTAGAATCTTTATTATCAATTAACGGATCGTTAAACGCATCAACATGCCCCGAGGCTTTCCATGTGGTTGGGTGCATAAATATAGCTGCATCAATGCCTACTATATTTTCATTCATTTGCACCATGGCTTTCCACCAATAGTCGCGTATATTTTTCTTTAACTCTGCTCCGTTTTGTGCATAGTCATAAACTGCACTTAAACCGTCATAAATTTCACTGCTTTGAAATACATATCCGTATTCCTTTGCATGCGAAACCACCTTCTTAAATTGATCATCTTGATTTGCCATGGTGCAAAAATAAAAAACCGTTTAAATTCAGTACTATACATTCGTTATTTATTATCGAATTTTATAAAGTTTTTAATGAAACAGATTTTAAATTATAAATCGTTAATTTTATTGTAGATAATTAATTTATGGGGCTTCAATCTGTTATAAATCTTTTCTTTCCCAAAGTATGCTATGCTTGTCTTAATTTACTAGATGATAATGCAGATACTATTTGTATAGATTGCAGACACGATTTACCAGTTACTAACTTTCATTTTGATGATAATGATGCAGTTAAAAAAGTGCTTTATGGCCGTGCAAAAGTTGAAAACGGAACTGCTCTTTTTAGGTTTGAAAAAAAAGGATTGGTACAACAACTTATTCACGGATTAAAATACAAAGGCTACGAAAATATTGGGTTTGTTTTGGGTAATTGGCTTGGTGGAGAATTAAAAGATGTTGAAGCATACCATACCATTGACATTGTTATTCCTGTACCGCTGCATAAAAAGAAATTGAAAAAAAGAGGTTTTAATCAAGTTGCCAAATTTGGACAACAAATTGCAAAAATTATAGATGCAGAGTTTAAAGATGATGTTCTAGTAAAAATTACAAATACAAAATCGCAAACTACAAAAAGTCGTTTTACTCGATGGACTAATAGTAGTGAATTATTTGCGCTTAAAAATATGGACGCTATTGAAAACAAACATATTTTATTGGTTGACGACATTATTACAACAGGAGCAACTTTAGAAGCCTGCATAAATGTTTTAAACCAAGTAGGAAATATAAAAATTAGTATTGCCACTATGGCAATAGCTTAATGTATTGTTCGTTATGTTTAGAAACCCAAAATAGATTTTATAATATATAATTTGTGTTAAATTATGTAGGTTTCTTCAGTAAAATTAAATTTTGCTCAAAAAAATACAAAATTTAGTTTCACTTTAGTAAACGCTTCGCTAGTACATAAATTTTTTCATTCCGTTTTTTGTTAATTTCAGAACGAAAAAATTCACGTACTTTTGCTAAAAATTTAAAATTTTTGATGAATAAATCCCTTTCTAACTTTATTTTTATAGCGTTTATATGCTTGGTTTTTATTAATTGCGCAAATCGAGGCACACCTGGTGGTGGACCAAAAGACGAAACCCCTCCTAGTATTGAGAGTTCATCCCCTGATAATTATTCTACTAATTTTAAAGGGAATGAAATCAAGATTGCTTTCAATGAATATATTAAGATAAAAGACATACAAAAACAGCTTATTATTTCGCCTCCAATGAAATGGCAACCAGACATATCACCCGTTGGTAGTGCCAGCAAAGAAATTAGAATTAAGATTAATGATACACTACCACCAAATACTACTTATGCATTTAACTTTGGAAATAGTATTAGTGATAATAATGAAGGCAACCCGTTTCCTTACTATAGATATGTACTATCAACCGGTGATTATATAGATTCCTTAACCGTAAAAGGGCAAATTGTTGACGCTACAAAAAGGCAGCCTGAAACATTTGTATCTGTTGCTTTATACGAAGTGGACTCTACATTCAATGACTCTATAATTTACAAAGAAGTTCCAAAATATATTACCAATACATTAGATAGTCTTACTACGTTTTCTATTGAAAATATTAAAGCTGGAAAATATATGCTTATGGCTTTAAAAGATGGAAATGAGGATAATAAATACCAACAAAAAACAGATCAAATAGCGTTTCACCAAGAGTTTATTAACGTCACACCAACAGATTCTACATTTTATCCCTTAAAATTGTTTTCTGAAGAACCCGATTTTAAAGCGATAAGACCGCGTTTAATATCTGGAGAAAAAATTGCTTTTGGTTATGAAGGAGATTATAAAAATATGGATATTAAAATAACTTCTGAAATTCCAGAAGATTTTACTCATAGAATCACCAAAGACGAAAAAACAGACACCCTTTATTACTGGTATAAACCTAGGTTAAAAGTAGACTCCTTACTCTTTAAAGTATCGCATCCAACCTTTGAAAAAGATTTTACAGCACGAATTAGTGAGCAAGAAAGAGACTCATTAATAATTAAAGCTGAGCCTTCTGGTAATATCAGTAAAGAGGCTCCATTTAAAATTTTTGCAAACACTCCATTTACTGCCTTTGATGCCTCGAAAATAAGTATAATGGATAAAGATTCTACTGGTGTAGATTTTTCTACTGAATACGATTCTATTGCTAATACTTATAATTTAAACTTTGAAAAAACCGAAGATAATAATTATAGAATTCAAGTATTACCTGACGCCTTTGTTGACTTTTTTGATAACAAAAATGATACTTTAAAATTTTCGGTTAGCACAAAAAAAGAATCCGATTTTGGTTACGTACGTTTTTCACTAGCAAATGCAAAATACCCTATTATATTTCAATTAACTGACGTTAATGGTGAAGTTAAATATGAGCAATATTCCACAAAACCTGAAGCTTTAGATTTTTTAAATTTAGATTCTGGAAAATACTTTATTAGAGTTATTTTTGATACTAATGGGAATGGAAAATACGACACTGGTAATTACCTTAAAAAGATTCAGCCTGAACGTGTAAGTCATTTTGAAATGGATGAAGAAGTAAGACCGGACTGGGGGCTAGTGCAAACTTTAAATTTTATTGAAGAGTAAACTGATCTCTATCATTTAAAAATTTAAGTTTATTTCTGTAAGCCGAAATGTGTCTTTTTTCTAAAGTAACTATTTCTGTCTGCTCTTTGTTAACTTCAAATGAGGTTAATAAATCTCCTAAAACATTATAAACAGCCGAATGACCTGAATATTCACTATTAACACCATCAATCCCTATACGGTTTACACCAATACAATAACTCATGTTTTCAATAGCTCGTGCTTTTAATAATGCATCCCATGCAGAAACTCTTGGTTTTGGCCAATTAGCAACATATATTAGAACATCGTAGTTTTCAGTATTTCTTGCCCAAACAGGAAAGCGCAAATCGTAACAAACTAAAGGGCAAATGCTCCAGCCTTTATACTCTATAATTACTTTTTCTTTTCCAGCAGCAAACACTTTATCCTCTCCTACCAATGTAAACGTGTGACGTTTATTATAAATAGTGATTTTACCACTAGGTTCAACAAATAACAAACGATTATAATAGGCATTGTCCTCTAAAATAATAACACTTCCAACAATTGCGGTATTATGCTTTGAAGCTTCATATTTCATCCATTCAACCGTTTTACCTTCCATTGTTTCAGCAACTTCTGCGGCATTCATAGTAAAACCTGTTGTAAACATTTCTGGTAATATAATTATATCTACCTGCTCTGTTATATCTTTAATTTTTTCAGAAAAAGCCTTCCTGTTTAGTTCAGGTGCTTCCCAAACCAAATCTGATTGTAATAAAGCTACTTTTAATTCATCCTTCATAAATGTCTAAACTCTTTTTAACCTATTTTCAGCTTTTATATGAGCTTTTTTATATTTCTCAATCTTTTTAAGCCACTTCGCTTCGTCTTCAGGAGATAATTTACCTTTCTTTTTAAGCTTTTGGTATTTTTCTATAGCCTGTCTATGCTTTTTTACAGACTTATCAAAATTAGATTGAGCTTTTTGTTTTCGTTTTAGGGCTTTTTCTGCTTTATTTTGTCTCTTTTTTGCTGTTTTTTGTCCTTTTTCAGCCTTTTTTAACCTTTTTTGCTTTTTTTTAGATGCTTTGTCTAACTCCTTTTTTTTATTAAAAGCCAGCATAATTTGCTCTTGCTCTTTTTTTGTTAGTGTATTAGTAACATCTGCTCCATCATTTAAAATACTTTCTCCTTTTACTGTGTAAGTATTTCCGTTAAAATTTACCTCTTGAGCATTTATTATAAAACTAAAGCTTAAAAATAATATTACAATCCAAAATTTCATCATTTCTAAATTTAAATTAATATTATTTTTTAGACACAATGTTTTTTAAAAAGTTACTTATCTTAAATTCTATTTAAAATATCTGCAGCACGCTTTAGGGTATCGTCCTTTTTAGCAAAACAAAATCTGAGGATTTTACTCTCTATTTTAGTATTGTAAAAAACTGATATGGGTATGGATGCTAATTTATTTTCAACAGTTAAACGCTTTGCAAAATCTACATCATTTTCTTTTGTAATTTTTGAATAATCTAACAATTGAAAATATGTTCCTTTTGATGGTGTAAACTTAAATCGTGAATCTTTTATTAAACTTAAAAACAAGTCTCTTTTTTCTTGATAGAAACCTGATAGTTCTAAATAATGGTTTTCATTTTCTAAATATTGTGACAATGCTTTTTGCGTTGGATGATTTACACAAAACACATTAAATTGATGCACTTTTCGAAACTCATCCATAAGCTCTTTTGGAGCACAACAATAACCTGTACGCCAACCTGTATTATGAAATGTTTTTCCAAAAGAAGCAACTACAAAACTTCTGGATTTTAGCTCTGGGAACAAGCATGCACTTTGATGTTTTTCGCCATCAAATACAATATGTTCATAAACCTCATCACTCAATATTATAATATCTGTCCCTTTTGTTATGTCTTGTAATCGTAACATATCGCTTTCAGAAAAAACAGTACCTATAGGGTTTTGTGGTGTATTAATAATAATCATTTTAGTTCGATTATTAATTTGAGATTTCACCGCATTCCAATCCACTTTAAAGCTTGGAGATTCTAATCCAATTGAAACTGTTTTCCCTCCATTTAATTCTATTGCAGGGTCGTAACAATCGTAAGCAGGTCTAAAAACAATAACTTCGTCATTTGGTTTTATAAATGCTGATATAATACTAAAAATGGCTTGAGTAGCACCAGCCGTTATTGTAATTTCTGTTTCTGGATGATAGGTAGAATTATATAACAAATCAAACTTTTTAGCAATGGCTTGTCGTAATTCAAAACTCCCTTGCATGGGGGCATATTGATTGTACCCTGTATGCATTGCTTTTGAAACCAAATCAATAAGTTGTTGATCCATTTTAAAGTCTGGAAAGCCTTGAGATAAATTTATAGCATTGTGCTTTTTTGCTAAAGCACCCATAACAGTAAAAATGGTTGTTCCTACTGTTGGAAGTTTAGAGATATGTTGCATGGGATAAAGATAGTGAGTTCTTCATACAATTCGAAAACAACAATTTTTAAAAGGATCAACCTAATTAAACTCCTAATACTTTTAGTAATTCCTGCTTATAAGTTCTCCCAATGGGGATTTTATTTTCTTTTATAAAAAGTGTATTTCCAGAGATTTTATCTATAAATTTTCTATTTATAATAAATGATTTGTGTACTTGTATAAATTGATTTTCTGGTAATTTAGTCGTCCAGTTCTTTAAAGAATCTATATACGATAGTTTTTGTGTTTCTGTAACTACTGTAATATAATTTCTGTCAGACTCTATATAAAGTATTGTGTTTAAAGTGAGTTTGTGTAGTGTTTTATCTACATTCAAAAAAATGGTCTCTACTTCTTTTTCTTCATTACTACTTTTTGGTATTTCAATTCTGTCTTTCGCTTTATTAATCGCTTTTAAAAAGCGATCAAACGAAAAAGGTTTTACTAAATAATCTACTATAGTATCTAACTCAAAACTGTTGGCAGCATAATCTGGATAAGCAGTTGTCATTATAATTGCTGGCGGTTTTTTAATGGTTTTAATAAAATCTAATCCAGATATATCTGGCAAATTAATATCCAAAAAAACTACATCAGCCGTGTTTGTGTTTAAAAACGAATTAGCTTCTATAGCTGCTTTAAATGTGTCTACCAAATTAAGGTTAGGAATTTTGCCAATAAAATTCTTTAATACTCTTTGAGCAGGAATTTCGTCTTCAATTATAATACAATTCATTATAGCTCTAATTTTAGATGCACTTTAAATGTTTCAGCTTTATCAATTGTAAAGGCATATTTATCTTTGTATATAAGTTCTAATCGCTTTTCTAAGTTTTGCAAACCTATTTTGAAATCGGTTTCACTTACTTTCTCTTTATCAAAATCGTTCTCACAAGTACATATCAAAACATTATCCTCTACACCTATATGTATAGAAATATCACTATTTAGAGTACTATGCTTAAAGGCATTTTCTATAATAGTTATTAAAAGTAACGGTGCAATTTTATAATGAAACGAATTTATAGCTTTTGTATAATGAATCTGTTTTGTGCCTTCAGTTCTTAACTTCTGAAATTTCATGTAATTATCTATAAACTGAATTTCTTTTTCTAAAGAAATAGTTTCAGAATTACTTTCGTATAATACATGTTTTAAATTATCAGATAACATTAAAATAAGGTCGGCAGCTTCGTTTGGTTTTTCTAAAGTATAAGAATAAATAGTGTTTAAGTTGTTAAAAAGCACATGCGGATTTATTTGCGATTTTAAAAACTTAAGTTCCATTTCGGTATGCTCTTTTTTAATTTGCTCAACTTCTGCCTGCTTGTCTAAAAAACGATACAACATCCATATAAATGAGAAAAAAATAAGAGGCACTAAGGTTTGCCATAAATAATCACTTAAGCATTTCATTACAGAGCAGCCACATTGTGCAAACACATTACAGTACAATTGGGTAGCAAAAAAAGAGATGGCTGCAAATACAAAAACATATAAAATGTAGAGTCGCTTTTTGATAAAAAACGGAAGCAATATAAAATGATTTACATATACAATAACTACGAGTATAGAAAGGTATTGCAAAAATGGATTTTCGCGCCAATAAAAATCTGAAAACAGAAAAAGTGACACAAACACGAACAGCATCCAAAATAAGATGTGTACTAAAATTTGCGAAGTGTGTTTTTGTAAAGTAATCATTTATTGCTGTTGAAAGTTAACAGAAATGCTTTAACCACCAAAAAATTATGTACAAAAAACCTTTATAGTATTGCAAACTACACAAATATTGACGTTTGTTAATTTAAGTGTGTTGTTTGTAAACTTAATTCGTATCACTTAAAAATCTGTTTTAGGTTTGACTTAACAATCAATCAGAGCCATCACATGAAACATCATCTCATCAAACGAACAGTTATTTTATCAATCCTTTTACTTAACCTACATTTCGCGTTTTCTCAAACGCATAAAAAACTTACTACCGACAAAAAAGGTAATGAGCTTTTACTTGGAAAAATCACTAAATCTGACTTAACTAATAACACTTTCAACACTTGGTTTTCAAAAAACCACAAGGATTATTTAGTTAACAAAAGCATCATTAAGCAATTAAAAGATTCATTAAATCAATATGAAATCAAAGCCTTTTTAGGCACTTGGTGCGGCGATAGTAAAAAGGAAGTTCCAAGGTTTTATAAGGTTTTGGAAGCTGCAAAATTCTCAGAAAATCAATTACATGTTATTGCAGTAAACAGAACTAAAGAGGCTTACAAACAAAGTCCTAATGGTGAAGAAAAGGGGTTAAATATTCATCGAGTTCCTACTTTTATTTTTTATAAAAATGGAAAAGAAGTGAATAGAATTGTTGAGCATCCAAAAGAAACTTTTGAACGTGATATTTTAAATATTGTAACTAAAAACAAGTATACGCCTAACTATATGGCAGTAAAATACATCAATTATTTACTCAACTCAAAAACCATTGATAGCTTAAAGTTAGAGGAGCCCGTTTTAGTCTCAAGACTAGCAGAGTTTGTAAAAGGCAGTAGAGAATTAAACACTTACGGATATTCGCTTTTACGTTCTAATCAAACGGAAAAAGCGTTATATATCTTCGATTTAAACACCAAAATATTTCCATACAAATACAATGTTTATGACAGTTTAGGCGAAGCTTATTTTGAAACTAAAAACTATACTGAAGCTTTAAAAAACTATTATAAGGTATTAAGTTTAAAGCCCGATGATAAAAATGCAGAAAGCATGATTGAGAAAGTTAAATTAGAAATGAAATAATGTGTTTAATATCTGTGAATTTTAAATTCTAATTAAAAAATCTCATATAAATTGTCATATTTTTAAAGTTCTTGTAACTAATATAATAGAAACAAGAATAAAATTATGACCAAAGAATTGGAGCATCTATTTATAAAAATACTTGAGCAAAATCAGCAAAAATTATTTAGAATTTGTTCCGTTTACTCTAAAAATACTGAAGACACAAAAGATCTTCTCCAAGAGGTGTTAGTTCATATTTGGAAGTCGATGCCATCTTTCGAGGCTAAATCTTCCATAGAAACCTGGGTATACCGCATTACTCTTAACACTTGTCTTCGTTTTCGTTCAAACGACATTAAAAAACAGAAACGATTCATCTCTACTAATAACCTTAATGATTTTGGTTTACAAACGGAAGCTGAAAACGAAGATCAAAGAGAGAAATTAGTCCAACTTCGAAATTGTATAAATATTCTAAATAAAGGAGATAAAGCCATTATCTCTCTTTATTTAGAAAAACTACCTTATAAAGAAATTTCTAATATTACTGGTTTATCAGAAAACAATGTCGCTGTAAAAATTAAACGCATAAAAAAGAAACTGTTGAATTGTATAAATAAAACATTATGATAGAAGAAGATGAACTTATCAATATCTGGCAATCGTCCAGTAATCAAGAACGTATTAAATTTGAAAAGTCGAAATTAATTTTAGAAATGAAATCTAGTTTAGATCGTTTTCATAAATCGATAAAGTATCGTGATTTACGTGAACTAATAGGGGCTATTGTAGTAATTCCCATTTTTTTATATATGGCCTATGCCATTCCTTATACATTATCAAAGATTGCCGCTTTCTTAATAGTTCTAATCGCAATTTATGTAAATATTAAACTTAGAAGCTTAAATAAACACAAACCAAATACGTTAACCGATTCTTATATTGACTATTTATATCAATGTAAAAACTATCTCAGCTTACAAAAAAAACTGCTTGACACAGCACCTTATTGGTCTCTTTTACCTGTTTTAACATGTGCAGTTCTATTTATTCTAGGAGTAATTATTAATGTTGAGGTTCAACCTTTAAATCTAATAATTGCAAGTATTATTATTATTGGATGTGGAATCTTCATATACTTTTATAATAAATGGTATTTAAAAAAACATTATATACCAAGGTTAAAAAAAATGAATGAGCTTATAAAAGCGATGGAGAAGTAATATTTAATAAGTAATTATAGACAACACAACTTCTCGATACAAATTCACTCGAAGTGATTGGAAGTATTTCAAAGTAAATTACGAACTGATAGTCTTATCAAAACCGTTAAAAACTAAACAATATTCATTTTCTTTAATAAGAATGATGCATTCATGTTTTGGCAAATACCTTCCTTTAAAGTATAATCAAAATGAAGTTCGTCATTTATAATTTCGGCATCAAAATAATAGTTTTTAACATCGTCAAGTTCTTTTTCAATTTCACATAAACTTAAATCGTGAGTAGCAATAATTCCCGTTGCGTTTGAAGCTACTAGTTTTTCAACAAATTTTTTAGATCCAATAGCCTTATCGGTGCTATTTGTTCCTTTCAAAATTTCATCTAAAACAATAAAATAAGGCTCCTTAGCGATTGCATCAACAATGTATTTTAAACGTGTTAATTCTGAAAAGAAATACGAACTATCATCGGTTAAAGAATCTGTGGTACGCATACTAGTAATTAATTTTACTGGCGAATATTTACTCGACTTAGCGCAAATTGGCAATCCCACGTTTGCCATAACAATATGCAATGAAACTGTTCTTAAAAATGTGCTTTTCCCTGCCATGTTTGCTCCGGTAACAATAAAAAATTGTTCATTTTCAATAGTTAAATTACTATCCACACGTTTGTTCTCATCCAATAAAGGATGTCCTAAACTTTCAGCATTTATAACTGCCCCTTGAATATCTATTTTCGGAAAGATGAATTGCGGGTGGTTATATGTATAAGTTCCTAAAGAATTGTAAGCATCAAAAAAGGCTACAACTTCAAACCAATCTTTAACTTTATTGCCATATTGTTCAATCCATTTTTCAATACGATAACTATTCTTAATATCAGTTAAAAATAAACCGTTACCAAAAATGGCTCCAATAATATTATTTCTATTATCTAAGGCATCTAAAGATCTTGAAAGTTTTTTAAAGATAACTGAAGCTTTTTCTGTATCTAATTGAATTTTTTCTTGTTTTTGTTTTAATAATTCTGATGTAAAATTTTCATTCTCAATTAAATCTAGTAGTAAGGCATATTGGCGAAATGTATCTTTTACCCTATCTGTTTTTGATGATAGTACATTCGTTTTTTTAACATATCGCCCCGTAATTCCAAGTCCTATTAACAGCCAATAACCAATTAAAGACATATCAATTAACTTAAAAAATGTAAGCGTAAATATTAACACCGAAAGTAATATAAATACCAGCGGTAGCCATTGCATTATTTTAGGAAGAAATGATTGATAAGTTTGTAACCAATTAATAATATGTTTTGCAGGAGTTTCAACTTCAACTAAATTAGAAGTTGCCGAATAATACTGACGCCATTTAGGCTTAGTACTTAATTCTTTTATGGCTTCCTGACGTATAACAATGTTATCAATATTATTTGCTTTTAACGTATTAGCTAGTTGTTCTGTACCTTCTTTTATAGTTGTTCTATCTATAAATTGAAAAAAAGAGCCTCGCCCAAACAAATCGATATCTAAACTGTAAAAGTGATTTGGGTCTTGAAATTGCAATCCTTTATCTCGATCATAAAAATCTCCTGAAGCAATTTTAATTTCATCTTTATTTATATTTACAAGTGCTTTATTAAAATTTCGTTGTGATTTTACATCGGTATATTTTGAAAGTAAAAAAACAAAAACACCAACACCTATAACTCCAACTAGTACTGCAATTTGCCAATATTCAAAACTCAAATAAACTCCAAAACCAGTAGCTAAAAATACTAACAACCTAAGCGAGCTAAGAGCTGTCATTTTTTTGTACAGTTTTTCAACCTGAGTTTGATAAGTTGTTAAATGCTCCTGGTAATATGATAATGGATTACTCATTTTAAATTTTAATTGACGCGTAAAGGAACAAAAAAGCCCTGAAATTACTCAGAGCTTTTAATATATATTTTTTGAAATTTAGTCTCTTGATAAGAAAATACTAAGCACATACCAAAACAGTAACATTAAGGATGCAAATAAGCCTAATGCTGCTGGCACATATTGATCGATAGAATATTTATTTACCAAATTTGATGTTTGGTATAAAATTGATCCTCCAGCCAATAAACACATTCCTACAGAAAACCAAAGTCCTAAATTGAAGCCAAATAAAGTTCCAGCAATAATAAGCCCTATGGCTATAAAAAAACCAATGGTTAATCCTGATTTTAAAAACGAAAAGTCTTTTTTAGTAACAAAAACAATAGCCGATAATCCTGTAAATAATGCCAGAGTTACAATAGCCGCTTGATTTAAAATTTCTGGACCTGAATCCATATAAAATGCAGCAATATAAATTAGAGGCACAAAAATGAATGCTTCGGCAAGAATATATAACCCAAATGCTAAATATTGCGTATTTCTATCTGGTGTTTTTAAAGTCATTTTTTCAGCATAATTGGTAATAAACATAAAGCCTCCTAACATGATAAGCCATTTATACCCATCAGTCATAGACAACATAAAATCAACAATTGTATCGCTTTGAAGCAATAAATATTCAAAAAGAATGAATACTAAAACCCCTCCCGCAACATGCGAATATGTTTTTTTATAAAAAGCTACTTTATCAACATCAGATAATTCACTTACCATCAGTTTATCTTGAATCATGTTTTCCATAAATAATTATATTATTTGTTTAAAGTCTAAATGTACTAAAAAAAAGAAACCGAATTCTTACGTGGTGTATAAAATTCGGTTTTATAATGGTAAAAGTTATTTTTAATCTCTCGAACCTCCAAACACTTGAAGCGCCCAATACAATAAGGTTGCTAAAGACCCTATTGCAGCTACCAAATATGTTCTTGCTGCCCATTTAAGTGCATCTTCAGAACCCGCATACTCTTCTTGAGACAGCATATTTTTATTTTTTAACCAAGCCAATGCACGGTTACTTGCATCATATTCAACAGGAAGTGTTATAAAACTAAATAAGGTTGCAAACCCCATCATAGCTACACCAGCAACAGCAACCCACCAACCTAAACCTAAGCCAGCAGCTCCACCTAGTATAAGGCCTCCAATAATTAACCATTGCGACATCCCCGATGATACACTTACAACTGGTACTAAAGTAGAACGCATTTGTAACCAGCTATAAGCCTTAGCATGTTGTACGGCGTGTCCACACTCGTGAGCTGCAACAGCGGCAGCGGCAGCATTTCTTTGGTTATAAACTGCCTCACTTAAATTAACGGTTTTATTTTTCGGATTGTAATGATCTGTTAAACGACCTGGAGTTGAAATAACTTCTACATCTCTAATACCATGATCTGCCAACATTTTTTCAGCAATTTCAGCACCACTCATTCCGTTTCGTAGTTGCACTTTAGAATACGTTTCAAACTTGCGTTTAAGCTGATTACTTACCGCCCAACTTACAAGCCCAATAGCTCCTATTAATATATAATATCCAAACATTTTTTTAAATTTTAATTACACAAATATAATAGCAAAAAACAAGCCAAATAAAAGTTATGAAATTTTGTCAGATACTAAACTATTTTTTTTGATACCTTATCTTAAAATAAATTAAGAAAAAAGAAGAAACTACGGTAATTGAATTAGCCATAATCATTGATGGACTATTTATATAAAACGCATAGATTAACCACAAAATAATTCCAGTAAAAAACATTAAAAGCATTGGTAGTGAAAGTCCTGTTACATCTTTTGTTTTCCATGTTTTATATACTTGTGGCAGAAAAGCAGCCGTTGTTAAAAACGCTGCAACAAAGCCTATAATTTCTATATTATTATCCAACTATATTTACAATTTTACCAGGAACTACAATCACTTTTTTAGGTATTCTTCCTCCCAATTGCTCTTGGGTTTTTTCGTTTGCTAAAACAGCTTTTTCGATATCATCCTTACTCATATCTAATGGTAGTTCCATAGTGAAACGCATTTTACCATTAAATGAAATCGGGTAATTCTTACTACTTTCTATTAAATGACTAGCATCAAATTTTGGAAAAGGTACTGTTGAAATAGACTCATTATTCCCTAGCTGATTCCATAATTCTTCCGCAATATGTGGTGCGTATGGTGAAATCAAAACCAATAAGGGTTCTAAAATATCCTTACTTGTACATTTTTGAGCAGTTAATTCATTAACCGCAATCATAAAGGTTGATACTGATGTATTAAACGAGAAATTTTCAATATCTTCTTGAACTTTTTTAATAGTTTTATGTAACGTTTTTAAGTTGTCTTTAGTTGGTATGGCATCAGTAACTTTTAGCCCATTATCATCCGCATATAGTTTCCAAAGTTTTTTAAGAAACGAATGCACGCCTGTAATACCAGCTGTATTCCAAGGTTTGTATTGCTCTAATGGGCCTAAAAACATTTCGTAAAGACGTAAACTGTCTGCACCGTAACTTGAAACAATGTCATCCGGATTAACGACATTGTATTTGGATTTTGACATTTTTTCGACGTCTCGTCCAACCAAATACTTTTTATCACTATTACCAATGAAAAAAGCATTTATATATTGATTCTTTAAACCAATTTTTAGACCTTTTATATCCAAATAATTTGATGAATCAACATATTCAACGGGCACTCTTATTTCTTGATATAATTTGAAATAAACTTTATCTTTAATTTCATTTAATAAGTCGTATTTATTCGGATGTTGTTTTATATCTAAGGTAGAAATAACAATATCATCAAAAACATTACTCTCTTGACCTCCTAAAACTAATGGCCATTTTTCATCTAAACTTTTTATAAGTGTATTTGTAGCTACTACATTATCCAAATACTCAGAATCAGAAATAATATCTTTTGAAAAATAGATTACAGGAAATTCTTTTAGTCCATGAAAATTATTCCCTAATTTAACAAAAGGACGCATTTTGTAAACAAAAGCACTCGTACCCAAAATCATACCTTGGTTAATCAACTTTTTAGCAAACTCATCATGCTTTACATAGCCTTTATCAAACATAAATTTTTGCCAAAAACGAGAGTACAATAAATGTCCTGTGGCATGCTCGCTTCCTCCAATGTATAAATCAACTTGTTGCCAATAATCAATTGCTTCTTTTGAAAAGATAGCATCCTCATTATTAGGATCCATATAACGATTAAAATACTGCGAACTTCCTGCCCACCCTGGCATGGTGTTCAACTCTAAAGGAAAGACATTCTCATTATCGATTAAATCATTTGAGACTACTTCATTCTTCAAAGTGTCCCAAGCCCAAACTGTTGCGTTTCCTAATGGTGGGTCACCAGTTTCGGTTGGTAAATATTTTTCTACTTCTGGCAATTTAATTGGTAAATGCTCTGCTGCAATCATCTGTGGCATCCCATTTACATAATACACCGGGAATGGTTCACCCCAATAACGCTGACGAGAAAATACAGCATCTCGTAAACGGTAATTGGTTTTACCTTCGCCTTGACCAATTTGTTCCAACTCGTAAATAACACGTTTGGTTGCTTTTTTGTAGTTCATTCCGTTAAGAAAATCACTATTACCTATTTTAGTATTTGCTTTATCAGCAAACGCTTCTTCTGAAATATCAACTCCATCAAAAATATTAGGGATAGGAATATTAAAATGTTTAGCAAAATCGTAATCGCGTTGGTCACCACATGGGACTGACATAACCGCTCCTGTGCCGTAACCTGCTAAAACATAATCGCCAATCCAAACGGGAATAGGTTCTTTTGTAAACGGATGCTCTGCATAGGCTCCCGTAAACGCTCCCGAAATGGTTTTTACATCTGCCATTCTATCGCGCTCGCTACGTTTTGATGTTGCTAAAATATACGCATCAACTTCAGCTTTTTGCTCTGGTGTAGTTATTTGAGATACTAATTCGTGTTCTGGAGCCAAAGTCATAAAACTTACTCCGAAAATAGTGTCAGGACGAGTAGTGAAAACATCAATAACAGCATCGTGTTCATTCACATTGAAAGTAACCGAAGCTCCAACAGATTTTCCTATCCAATTTCGCTGGCTTTCCTTTAAAGAGTCTGTCCAATCAATGGTATCTAACCCTTGAAGTAAACGTTCTGCATAGGCAGAAATACGCATACTCCACTGCGTCATTTTTTTACGAATTACCGGATGTCCGCCACGTTCTGAAACGCCATTTACAATTTCATCATTTGCCAAAACAGTTCCTAATGCTGGACACCAGTTAACCTCAGTCTCAGCTAAATAAGTAAGTCTGTATTGTAATAATATTTGTTGTTGCTTTTCAGATAAAAATGCATTCCAATCTTCGGCAGAAAATGATTCAATATCATCATCACAAACGGCATTCACTTTTGAATTTCCTTCAGATGAAAAAGTCTTTATTAATTCTGAAATATCTTCAGCTTTATTAGTTTCATTATTAAACCAAGAATTGAACAATTGAATAAAAATCCATTGTGTCCATTTATAATAACTCGGGTCAGATGTTCTAACTTCACGAGACCAATCGAATGAAAACCCTATTTGGTCTAACTGACGACGATACGTTTTTATGTTTTCAGCAGTAGTAATAGCTGGGTGTTGACCTGTTTGAATGGCATATTGCTCAGCAGGTAATCCAAAACTATCATAACCTTGCGGGTGCAATACATTAAACCCTTTATGGCGCTTATATCGCGCATAAATATCTGAAGCAATATATCCTAACGGATGACCAACATGTAAACCTGCTCCACTTGGATAAGGAAACATATCTAATACATAGTATTTTGGTTTCTCACTATTATTTACAGCTTTGAATGTTTTATTCTCAGCCCAATACTTTTGCCACTTGGTTTCAATTTCGTTGAAATTGTACTTCATTATCGTCTCTTTTAAGAAGTTGCAAATTTACGCTTTATAAACAAACTGAAAAACCTTTAGTTTTAATAAATAGCTGTATTTCTTCCTTTTTAAATCGATTTATAGAATATTAGATTTACTTTTGAATTTATTTCGAAAATTTAACCCTTGAATAATAACATACTTAAAGCGCATATAGCATTACTTGGAGCAAATTTAATTTATGGCGTAAATTATATTATAGCAAAAGGTATAATGCCGCAAAAAATTGGTCCTTCTGCTTTTGTTTTCATTAGATTAATCTGCGCAACTTCATTATTTTGGATTTTAAAATCTGTTGCTTTTAAAGAAAAAATAGCTAAAAAAGACAGGCCTCGTTTGATGCTGTGTGGTCTTTTAGGTGCAGCGGCCAATCAATTATTATTTTTCCATGGTATTAATTTAACATCTCCCGTTGATGCATCAATAATAATGACAACTACTCCTGTAATTGTGCTTGTTTTTAGTTTTTTTCTTCTTAAAGAAAAAATTACGCCGACAAAACTATTGGGTATTAGTATTGGCAGTATTGGAGCAATAGTATTGATTGTATATGGAAATAATTCTGGGGGTACGAGTTCATTTCTTGGTAATTTGTTTGTTATTTTAAATGCAACTTGTTATGGTCTCTATTTGGTTATTGTTAAACCGCTTATGAAAAAATACAATGCCATAACTGTTATAAGTTGGGTATTTTTGTTTGGTTTTATATTTATGCTCCCTTTTGGTATAAACGATTTTTTAAATACCAATTTTTCTGCTTTCGATTTAAACACCTATTTGGTTATTGGTTTTGTTGTTTTATTCACCACCTTTTTTGCATATTTATTTAATATTTATGCACTTAACTATGTGTCACCATCTGTAAATAGTAGTTATATATATTTACAACCAGCCATAAGCTTTATTATGGTTAGCATTTATGCGAATTTTTTAATGCAAGACCAATATAAAAATGATATCAACCTAATAAAAGTAGTTTGTTGCTTACTAGTTGTTATTGGTGTGTATTTATTAAGTAAACAACCAAAGAAGTTAGCATAATTACAACAATATTAATATGTTTTAGTTTATATAAATAAAGATTGCTTAGACTTTATTATTTTTACACAGTTAATCCATCATTCTATGAGTTCATCTTTCGAAAAACACCAAAAACGCAGACTTATTTCTTCATACTTTTCTGTTGTGTTAAGTATTGCTTTGGTTTTGTTTTTATTGGGGTTATTAGGTATGCTCATTCTTAATGCTAAAAAAGTTTCTGATCATTTTAAAGAACAAGTTGTTGTTACTATTTATTTAAAAGACAATGCTAAAGATGTTGAAGTTAAACAACTTGAAAAAAGCTTAGCAATGGCAGATTATGTGAAATCTACCGAATATGTTTCGAAACAACAAGCAGCAGAATTTATGAAAGCCGAGAACGGTGAAGACTTTATGGATTTTGTAGGATATAATCCGTTACAAAATTCTATTGATGTGCATTTAAAAGCAGATTTTGTAACCTCAGAGCATCTTGAAAAAATTTCTGCAGAAGCAATAAATAAAAACTTTGTTGATGAAGTAACTTATGATAACGATTTGGTTAATTTAATGAACGATAACGTTAAAAAAATAAGCTTTTGGGTGTTAGTAATTAGTGCCATTTTTACATTAATAGCTGTATTATTAATTAACAGCTCTATAAGGTTAGCGGTCTATTCTAAGCGCTTTACAATAAAAACCATGCAAATGGTTGGGGCAACAAAGCAATTTATTCGTCGCCCTTTTGTTTGGAAAAGCGTACGTTTAGGTATCATTGGAGCTGTTTTAGCCCTAATAGGTATGGCAATAGTTTTGTTTTATCTTAATAAAACATTTACCGAGCTAGAGTTATTAAGCAACCCTATTTTAGTTAGCCTTTTGTTTGTTTTTATATTTGCTTTGGGCATTATTATAACTTGGATTAGTACGCATTTTGCAACCCAACGATTTTTAAATTTAAAAACAGACCAACTGTATTATTAGATAATTTACAAAGGTGTTAACATTTCTTTTTAAATAAATCCGTTAATTTGCATGTCTACTTTATAAAGAATTATGGGAGAGAAAAAACGAAAAGAAAACGCAAAACCTGCATTTGTTTTTGGAAAGAAAAACTATAAATTTATGTTTATTGGTTTAGCTTGTATTGCGCTAGGCTTTATTTTAATGGCTGGCGGCGGTAGTGACGACCCCAATGTTTTCAATTCTGAAATTTTTAGCTGGAGACGCATTAGGCTAGCTCCTACTTTAATTTTAATTGGTTTTGGTATCCAAGTGTATGCTATTTTATTGAACCCAGATAAAAAGTAATGGATATAATCGACTCAATTATCCTTGGAATTATTCAAGGGCTTACCGAATTTTTACCAGTATCTTCTAGTGGCCATTTAGAATTAGGAAAAGCTATTCTTGGTGATAATTCAGTCCCTGAAGAAAGTTTACTATTTACAGTTGTTTTGCACTTTGCAACCGCTTTAAGTACCATGGTTATTTTTAGAAAAGATATTTTTGATATCATTAAAGGCATTTTAAAGTTTAAATGGAATGAAGATTTACAATTTGTTTCTAAAATTGCAATTTCTATGATTCCTGCAGCTGTTATTGGCTTTACTTATGAATCTCAATTTGCAGAATTATTTGGAGGAAACATTAAACTTGTAGGTTTTATGTTAATCATTACAGCATTACTTTTATATTTAGCAGACAAAGCTAAGAATACCAACAAAAAAGTTTCTTTCCAAAATGCTTTCATTATAGGTGTTGCTCAAGCCATAGCAATGCTTCCTGGTATTTCTCGCTCTGGAGCAACAATTTCGACATCGGTACTATTAGGAAACGATAAAACTAAAGCTGCTCGCTTTTCATTTTTAATGGTTGTACCACTAATATTTGGAAAAATTGCTAAAGATGTTTTAAGTGGAGATATTTCAATGGAAAGTCAAAACATTACATCGCTCTCTGTTGGATTTATCGCTGCCTTTGTAGCTGGTTTATTTGCCTGCACATGGATGATTGCATTAGTGAAAAAGAGTAAGCTCTCTTATTTTGCTATCTACTGTGCTATTGTTGGGGTTATAGCCATTGTGTTTTCTTTTTTAAATTCATAATATGATCTCTAAAGAAGAGTTCCTCTCAGGTCAAGTACTATTAGTTGATAAACCATTAACTTGGACATCATTTCAAGTGGTGAATAAACTCCGGTGGGAAATTCGACAAGCTTTCCAAATTAAAAAAATAAAAGTTGGTCACGCAGGCACTTTGGACCCGTTGGCTTCAGGACTACTAGTGATTTGTACAGGAAAAATGACTAAACAAATCGATACTTTTCAAGGTCAAGTAAAAGAATATACGGGTACTTTCGTTTTAGGGAGTACAACACCTTCTTTTGACTTAGAAACGGAAATAAATAACACTTTTCCAACTGAACATATTACACCCCATTTAATACAAGAAACCACTAAGCAATTTATTGGAGAAATTCTACAATACCCTCCAGTTTTTTCGGCACTGAAAAAAGACGGAAAACGTTTATACGAGTTTGCAAGAGCTGGTGAAACAGTAGAAATTAAACCTCGAACTGTAAACATTCAGGAGTTTGAAATTACGAAAATTGATGGTTTAAATATTGGTTTTAGGGTGGTTTGCAGTAAGGGTACTTATATACGCTCTTTAGCTAACGATTTTGGTAAAGCATTACAGTCTGGCGCACACTTATCTGTACTCAGGCGTACTAAAATTGGTGATTTTAATGTTGATAATGCCGTTTCAATTGAAGCCTTTATCAAATCACTAAAAGGCTAATTTGTTTATTTTTACGTATATTCCATATAGAATTGCTATAAATTAATAAAGATTTGAACCTAACAAATCAACATAAAGCCCTACTTATCACGTTTCTCTTAACGGGAACTGTTGTGCTTTCTATTTTTAACCTCGGGCTAAAAAAGCACAGTGAATTCATTTCTGAAAGCTTTTATGAAATGGAACCTGAAGAAGAACTTACTGAAGAAGAGATTAAAATTTTAGAAGCTTTAGAGCAACTAAATGCCAGTAAAGCTGAAACAAATAACGCTTTTAACGAAACTAATAACAATAAGCACTTTGCTGAAGCTTACAAACCTATTGCTCCTCCAGAAGATTATGTTCCTAAAAGTAGTGATGCATCAAAACAGGCAGATGCGTTTAAAAAGGAATATGAAGAACCTGATGATTCTAAATTAAATACAGAAGAACTTTCGTCGTTCAACAAAGTAAATGATTTGTTAAAAAAACAGCAAGATGAAGGAGCTAATACTAAGAGTACTATTAGCTTTTCATTAGTTGACAGAAAAAAAGTGTATATCCCAATTCCTGTTTATTTATGTGAAATTGGAGGAAAAATTGTTATTAATATTACTGTAAACTCAAAAGGTGATGTTACAGATGCTTACGTAAACTCATCCTCATCGACATCAAACGAATGCCTAACTGAGCATGCTTTGGAATATGCCAAAAAATCCCAATTTAGTGCCAGTGCAACTAAAAAAAGTCAAATAGGCTCTATTACGTTTCTCTTTATAGGCAAACAGTAGGCTGTAATTGGCACATAATTTCAGTAAGATCCTCTATTACATTTTGCCCTTTATCTTTATTATACCAATGCTGTAAATCTTCTTTAAATTCTGGAGTTAATTTACCGTATTTCGCTTTAAACCTACTAACATAATTTGTTGCTTCGCTTGGTCTTGGTCCGTAAGTATTTGTTACTTTTCCAGATTCGTTATCAATCATTATCACTTTTGGTATAGCTCTACCTCCATTAGTTAAAAAGGCATCCATTAATTCTGGGTTTTCATCACGAAGTACAATTCTTAAATTAATGTTTTCGTTTAATTCTGCTACTTTATTTATTACAGGCATAACATGTGCTGCATCTCCACACCAGCTCTCGGTAATCAACAACCAAGTGCTAGCCTCATTAAAAGACTCTATTTTATTTTTAGCTTCTTCTGAAATTTTTACAGTCTTATCCCAACGTTTCATACGCCTGTCGTTAAGCTTAGTATAGTTAATTAAAGCCTCCGTTTTTTCTAATCCTGTTGTAGAGTCTTCATCTGCTAACTGCTTAACCAAACTTCTGTAGGTATTATACGATATACTTTTTTCTAAGCTTTTTTTTATAATAGAATCCATAAATTTATTTTTTTGAGACAAAAATCTGATGACGCAAATTTAGTATCTTGGTATTTTAATTAAGATGATATTTGTCATGTTTTTAATTTAAACCTTACAGTAATATTATGAGTACAAAACACAGATGTGGTTGGTGTGCCGGTGATGCGTTATATGAAGCCTATCATGACGAAGAATGGGGCGTTCCTGTATATGATGATGCAACCCTTTTTGAATTTTTAATTTTAGAAACTTTCCAAGCTGGATTGAGCTGGATTACTATTTTACGCAAACGCGAAAATTTTAGAAAAGCTTTTAATAATTTCGACTACAAAAAAATTGCCAACTATAAACAAGATAAGATTGATAGCCTACTACAAGATGCTGGCATTATTCGAAATAAATTAAAAGTGAATGCTACAATAACTAATGCTCAAGCTTTTATGAAAATACAAGAAGAATTTGGATCGTTCTCAAAATACATTTGGGGATTTGTTAATGGAAAACCTATTAAAAACAAACTTAAAAACTATAAAGTAGCCCCTGCAAATACAGAGTTAAGTGATGCTTTAAGTAAAGATTTAAAAAAGCGTGGTTTTAAATTTGTGGGATCTACAGTTGTTTATGCGCATATGCAAGCTACAGGTATGGTAAACGACCATGAAATTGAGTGTTTTAGGTATAATGAGGTTTGAAGTAGGTGATGAATAATTTAGGTTTCGGGTCTTCAATTTTAAATTTCTTTGGAGCAATAACTCGTTACAGTTATGGGTTGATATGGCGAACTATTTTCAGAAAACCTAAATTTACTTTTAATGAATATTTATATGGCCCAAAAAATTCAGATAATTATTTTGATCAAACTGCTCATGTTTTTAACAATAAAATAATTGGGCTAATATGCATTGGAGTGCTAATATTTTTATTAATGAAATTCACTTAATAAAAAACTCTAAAAACAAATCTCTAGAAATCTCCTCTGCACCCAAGCTTTCTAAATGTTTAGTATACACTTGGCAGTCAATAAGTTTGTAATTAGTGTTTTGTATAAATGTTATAAAACCTGCTTTACTTGCATTACTTTCTTTGGTAAACATACTTTCTCCACAAAACACTTGGTTTCCTAAATCCACTCCATACAACCCTGCTACCAATTTATTATCTCTCCAAACTTCAACAGATTTTGCATAACCTAACTCGTGTAAATTCACATATGCTTCAATCATACTATTAGTTATCCAAGTACTAGCTTGCCCATCACGTTTTATTTTAGAACATTCTGTAATTACTTCTTTAAAGGCTTTGTTTATAGTAACCGTGTAATTGCAATTACGCAATACTTGTTTCATGCTTTTTGAAACTTTCAGTTTTTCTGGAAACAACACAAATCTTGGATTAGGCGACCACCACAGAATAGGTTCTTCTGCTTCAAACCAAGGGAAAACACCTTGTTTATAAGCATGTAATAGCCGCTCAACAGATAAATCGCCTCCGATAGCCAACAAACCATCTTTGGTAGCTTTGGATACGTTTGGAAACCATATGTCATCGGTTAAGAGTTGCATTGGATTATCTGTAAAAGTAGTAAACCTCCAAGTTTTAATAAACAAAGAGGTTTATATAGTGTGATTCCCGTTTATACAGGAATAACAAAATTATTTAAAAAGGAAGATCGTCGTGATCATCTTCTTTTAAATCGCCAGCAGGTTCAAAAGCATTCGCTGGTGGTACTGGCGGTATGTTTTCTCCAGAAGCTTCAGCTTGCAAAGCTTCAATTCTCCAACCTTGAATAGAGTTAAAATATTTAGTTTCTCCTTGTGGATTAACCCATTCTCTACCACGTAAGTTAATACTAATTTTAACTTGTTGTCCAACTTGATAACTATTTAGTAAATCTGTTTTATCTTGTACAAATTCCACCATTATGTGCTGTGGATATTGTTCTTCTGTAGTTACCACTATTTCTCTTTTTCTAAACCCATTACTTCCAAAAGTTTGAGTTTCTCCAATCATTTTTATTCTTCCTTGAACTTCCATTTAATCTATTATTTATTCTTTATTAATATTCTTCTCTATTTAGATTGTCTTTAAAGTTAAGACAGTAATATCTTCCAAGCACTCTCAACATCTCCAAAACTTAAATAATTACGCGCTAATTTATGTTTTTCTCTATGTGTTGCTGTTTTTATATTTGGATAGCGTTCACCTAAATCTTTAACAAAAACATTAACACTTTCTTTTGTAGGCAATTTTTCAATGTTGCCTAACATCCCTAAATCATTTCCTGTTAAAACCATACTGTTTTTTACAAAATCAGGAAAACTATCTACTCCAATCCCTAAAGTTGATAGTGGTTTTGGTATTTCAAAAAACCCTTTTTTAGCTCGTGTATAATAACTACCTCCTGCTCTGGCTACCAAGTCTAACTTCTTCTGATTTATAACACCTTCTTCATTTAAAACATCATCATCTATGTGAAGTTTAACAACTTCACATATAATTAAGTTTCCTGCTCCTCCTTCTGTTCCTAGTTTTACAATCTCATTCACCTTACATTCAAATTGTACAGGCGATTCAGCAACACGAAACGGTTTTACAATATCAGATTTTAGCATCGTTAAACCTGCTTTATCAAACTCGTTAACACTTTCTGCATACTCTGTACTGCTTAGCGACATTTGATGAACCATATCATAATTCACCACATTTATAACAACTTCTTTTACAGCCTCAGCATTTTGTAAAGTATGCTTAGTTGTGTTATCTCTAACACGACGCGCAGGCGAAAAGATCATAATTGGTGGGTTTGCACTAAACACATTAAAAAAACTAAATGGCGATAAATTTGGATTACCATCAGCATCCAAGGTGCTTGCAAAAGCAATAGGCCTTGGAGCCACAGCGCTTAACAAATAGCTATGCAATTTCCCAGTTGAAATATCTTTAGGTTCAAACGACGTCATTAAACTTTTTTAGGTTCAACAAATGTAACCAATCTCTTAATTAACTAAAAACCGATTTACTAACAACTTGCGCAATAATATTAACAGATTTACATTATATTACATGTTAAATTAGTAGTTAATGATTTTTACCGAGTACAGAAATACGTTTCGTTGGGTTATGATTACTGCATCATTTATAATGGTGTCTCTTATATTATGGAAAACTTATGAGTTTTTTCAGCACTTTAAAGAAGAAGAGCGGGCTAAAATGGAAAACTGGTCGTTTGCTCAAACTGATTTATTAAAAACCGACAATCTTAATGTTGATATAGGAAATTTACCGCTGAAAGTAATAACAAGTAACAAAACAACACCAATGATTCTTGTTGATATAAATGGGAACCTCTCAAGTTATAATAATATAGATGAAACCAAAGCAACCGATTCATTATATATACAGAAATTAATTTCAAAATTTGAAAAAGAAAACAACCCTATTGAAGTTATTTTAGATGGCAAACTTTATAACACAATCTATTACGGAAATTCACCCTTAATAAACAAACTAAAGTATTACCCATTAGCTCTAATACTAATTATCGTTTTATTTGGTGCTGTTATATTTTTCTTTTACAGTAGTAATAAAAATGCGACTCAAAACAAGCTATGGTCTGGTATGGCAAAAGAAACAGCTCATCAAATTGGCACACCATTATCATCTTTAATTGGATGGACAGAAATTTTAAAAAGCGAAAATGTTAACCCCGAATACATTGTAGAAATTGAAAAAGATGTAGATCGTTTACAAACCATAACCGAACGCTTTAGTAAAATAGGATCTATCCCAGTTTTAGAAGTTGCCGATATTATAAAAGAAACGATTAACTCTTATGATTATTTAAAATCGAGGTCATCAAAACTTGTAGATTTTGAAATTATAACTCCCAGTGGCGATATTCCTGTAAAACTTAATAAGCAACTGTATAGCTGGGTTATTGAAAACTTAGTTAAGAATGCTATTGATGCTATGAAAGGTCGAGGTAAACTTACACTTGAAATTTCTCAGCTGGAAAACAATGTAAAAGTAAGTGTGACAGATACAGGAAAGGGCATTCAAAAAAATCAATTTAAAAAAATATTCGAACCTGGTTACACGACTAAAAAACGTGGTTGGGGGCTAGGGTTATCGCTTACCAAGCGCATTATAGAAGATTTTCATGATGGTAAAATTAAAGTTTTGCGATCAGAAATAAACAAGGGTACAACTATACAAATTGCTCTATCAAGAGCAGTTTAACAACCTCTAAAGTTATGTCTGAAAGATTCATCACTGTAAAAGAAGTAGTACTAAACAATAATTGCCCAGAATGTTATAGTAAAGGCGGCTTACGTTTAACTTTTAAACAGCAGTTTATTGAAACTAAATTTTACAAGTCGATAACTAATAACATTAAAAACAGTATTGCTTGTAAAACTTGTAATACAACTATCTATCCTGTGCAATGGACTGATGATATTGAACGTGTTTTTGAATATCAACAAAAAGCTTTTGTTCCAAAAAAAGCATCTACCTATTTAAAGAAAGCAACTTGGGTCGTTATTGTATTTGTTGTGGCAGTTATTATTGCTATTCTATTTTTTATACTTTACCCTAAATTATAAATGTGATTTAATAGCTTCTGCTACATCTTGAAATTCTTCTGGTGTTAGCTTTACTTTTTGAATAAAACGCGCGCTTTCCATAGAGTGTAACGGAATTAAGTGTACATGTGTATGTGGTACTTCTAAACCTATAACCGTCATTCCTACACGTTTACACGGAATAGCTTTTTCAATAGCGATTGCCACTTCTCTCGAAAATTGCATCAAACCATTATAGGTAGCTTCATCCAAATCAAAAATTTTGTCTACTTCTTTTTTAGGAATACAAAGTGTATGTCCTTTACTATTAGGGTTTACATCAAGAAATGCTAAGAAATTATCAGTCTCTGCAACTTTATAACAAGGAATTTCGCCATTTACTATTTTAGTGAAAATTGAAGCCATATATCTTGAGGATTTTGAGAGTATTTGTAAATATAAAAGATTCCTGTTTAAGTTAGGCAGGAATCTTTTTAAAAAATATTTTTACACTTATTTATCTAGAAATCTCAATAATATCAAATTTCATTACACCATTAGGGACTTGTATTTCTGCTACATCTCCAACTGATTTCCCTAACAACCCTTTTCCAATGGGTGAATTAACTGATATTTTACCCGAAGCTAAATCTGCTTCACCATCAGCAACCAAAGTATAGTTCATTTCCATACCATTAGTTTGATTTTTTATTTTAACTTTTGATAACACCAATATTTTAGAATTATCTAACTGTGATTCGTCAATTACACGCGCGCCAGCTAATGCTTCTTCTAATTTAGAAATTCGCATTTCTAACATCCCTTGTGCTTCTTTTGCTGCATCATATTCGGCATTTTCACTTAAATCACCTTTATCTCTAGCTTCAGCAATTGCTTTTGAAGCTTTAACTCGTTCTACATCTTTTAACTGCTTTAACTCTGCTCTTAATTTTTTTAACCCTTCTGGTGTATAGTATGATACTTTACTCATAACTTCATCGTTTACTTAATAAAAAGATTCCGAAACACAGCTTGATATTTATTATTACAAGTGCTCGGAATAAAAAAATCCCGTTTACACGAGATTGTACAACAAATATACAAAATATTTATCTCAATCTGCTTTTTGTTAGTAAATTGCGATTTAATCTTTTAGCACGATGAAGCCGTATTTATATCTTATAACCTTTATTATTTTAACTTCTTGTAGTAAAAATTCTGTAGACAATAAAAACTGTAAATTTTTACTTGATGTAGGTGTTAATGTAAGTATTAATTTAAATTTGCCGCAATACAATCAGCTTAATTCTATTGGAAACTCTGTTTATATTGCTAATGTTGGTAATGGTGGCGTTATAGTTACTAATGCTGGATCTGGTTTTTTTGCCTGGGATGCAGCAGACCCTAACCATGCAACCAGTTCTTGTTCAATAGTTATAGGTTCAGGATTAGAAGGTACTTGTGGTTGCACAGATGAAAACAAGTATAGTTTTGTAACTGGACAGCCTTTAGAAAACTCAGCTTTGCAATGTGGATTAAAAAATTATCGTGTTGAAGATAATGGTAGTTCTCTTCTAGTTTTCAACTAAAAAAGCCTCAATATAAATACTGAGGCTTAGATATAAAATTTTTTTTTAAAACTTTAAAGTGGCTCCAATTAAAAAATTAGTGGTTGCTTGTGGGTAATATCCAGGAACTTCAAATGACGCGCCTGGTGTGCTCCAACTATCAATATATACGTAGCCATTTGAGACATATTTTTCTCCAAAAACATTATTTATTAACCCAGATAAAAGTATTGATTTAAATATTGAATTTGTTTTGATCTCATAAGTCACATTAAAATCATTAACAAAATAACTCTCTAATTTAGAAGTTTCAGAATCTGTATTACTCATAAACTGTTCTCCAACATATTTACTTAAAAAGGATATTTGGAAATTAGTTTTTGGCTGAAAAATCAATGCATTTGCTGCAACAAAATCTGGAGAATACGAAATACTAGTTTTACCAAGATTTATTAATGCTCCATCTCTAGAAATAATAGTTTTCTTATTTTTATTAGTACTCACTGTAAAATTGGGTTGTACTGCAAAATGTTTTGTTATTTGTACACTAGCATCAACTTCTAAACCTAAACGATAACTTTTTCCACTATTTGTTCTAATTGGAGTTCCAGTATTATCAATAACTCCTGTTAAAACTAACTGCTCGTTATATAACATATAGTAAGCATTAGCACTTATTCTAAATTCATCATTATTGTGCCTCCAGCCTAATTCAAAATCGTTTAATTGCTCTGGCTTAATGTTTGGATTACTTTCAAAATCTCCTCTACTTGGCTCCCTGTTTGCCCTAGCATAAGAAAAATACACATTATTTCTTTCATTCAACTCATAAGTTACTCCAGCTTTAGGATTAAAGAAATTATAATTTTCATCAACCAACAAATTCACTCTATCAGAAGTTAATCCTGTAGTTGTATAATCTATAAATCGCATTTGTAAATCTCCATACAAGCTCACCTTATCATTAAGCTTATAAGTTGCTTTTGTAAATATGCTAAAATCTTTTTTCTTCCCTTGACCGTTATAGTAAGTATCTCCAATTTCTGAATTACTTGCATAACGTGCCCAAATAATTTCGCCAAAATGATCACCGATATAACTGCTAAAAGAAGTTCCGAAAGACATATCTAGAGCTCCATTTCTGTAATTTGCACTTGCATTTAAAACATAAAAATCGTTATCTAACCAACGACGACGTATTAAATCGGTTTCACTGATGGTTTCTCCACCTATGATTATTTCTTCTAAATCATAATCTGCAAAATCTTCGCCTTCCTTGTATTGCTCAAAATACCCACGACCATACGTATAATTTAAGCCAAGGTTAGTAGACCAATTGTTATTATATCGTTCATTCCAATGCAATTGGTAATGGTCTTGTTTATAATTATCAACTTCATCTTCATGGAATCTTGTTGCTCCGCTTTCATCAGTATACATTCCTGACGGGTTAAACTTTCTGTTACTTTTTAAAGTTGCAGCATCTATTCCGTTCCATGCTTGATAAGTTATTTCATGCCCTCCAAACGCCAAAGCTTTAATTAATGTTCCATTATTTACATAAGCGCCTTGTAAGAAATAAGACTTTAAATCTGATGTTGCTCTATCAATATAGCCATCAGAGTTTATTTGAGACAAACGTCCTGATAATTCAAAATGATTATTTAATAACCCTGTACTAAATTTAATATTATGTTTTCTTGTATTGTAACTTCCAAAAGCATTAGAAATTTCTCCATTTGCTTTATTAGAAACCGCATCAGTTAAAATATTAATACTGGCTCCAAAAGCACCTGAACCATTTGTTGATGTACCAACACCTCGTTGCAATTGTAAATTCTCTACAGACGATGAGAAATCTGGCAAATCGACCCAAAAAGTTCCTAATGATTCTGTATCATTATACGGAATCCCATTAATTGTTATGTTTGTCGATTGTGCACTTACACCACGCACCCTAATACCCGTATAGCCAACACCAGCACCAGCATCACTCGTTGTTACAACTGAGGGTAAATAATTGAGTAAAATAGGCAAATCTTGACCTAAATTACGTTTTTCTAAGTCCTTTTTACTAACGTTAGAGTGTGTAATAGGTGATGTTGCATTTACACGAACTGCTTTTACTAAAACTTCGTCTAGTTTTTCAACTTTAGTAGAATCTTGTTGGGTTTGATTTTGTTGTGCATTTGCACTGACGCTTAACACTAATAGTGTTAAAAAAAGAAATAAATTTTTCATTACGATTACATTTAAAATCGAATAAAAAGAGGTAATTATTCTTTATTGTTATTAATTAATTTTTGAAGCATAACACTTCTTTTCCTTGAGCAAATCGTGAGAACTTCCAAATTTGATAATTCTTTAGCACTCGCTAAAAATGTCAACCGAACATTTTCTTAACGCTCATTTCCTAAACAGCATTACCTGTTCTAGGTTCAATGGGTATGATCTCAGCCACTTATTGGCACCCCTTTTTTGAGAACGCTGCAAATGTAGTAACGAATTATGAGTTTATAAAAACTTCTTGACACAATTTTTTAAAAAAATTTACTCGAACTCACAATTGGCTATTAATCGATATTTGGTTTTTTTCGGTTGGCTTTCTTTTCTGAAAGATTACGTTTGTTTTTTAAACGTTTTCTAATAACAGATTTTGGAACTTTAGTAGGGATTCTTTTTTTAGGAATAATTAAACTATAGTTTATCAATTCTAAAAAGCGTTTAATTATTAAGTCTTTGTTTTTATGTTGGCTTCGGCTTTCATCACACTGCAAAACAAGAACATTTTCTTTAGTTAATCTATGCTTTAGTTTGGTTTGCAAACGTTCTTTTTGCTCTTCATTAAACACTAATGATTTTGATAAATCAAATTGTAATTCTACTTTAGATGCTACTTTGTTTACATGCTGTCCGCCAGCTCCAGAACTCCTAATAGCTTTAAAAATTAACTCTTGTAATAGTGCTTCCTTATTAAACATTATTATGCTTGATGTTCTGGTTTTAATAAATCGTTAACCGTTTTTACGGGGTTAAAAGTTTCTACAGGAATTTCAACAAAAATAGTATTCCAATGCGCCATACTACCATTCCATAAGCCAGGGAGTTCTAGCGCTTGTATGTCAGCTCCATTTTGTGTTTTTTTAGTTATAAAAGCGGCTTCAGGGTCTACAAAATTTAAAAGGTTAAATTTCTCTCCTTTATAGTTTTTTGTTCCACAAACTAAATCGGTTGGGTTAAAATGTGTAGCATTTTTAACAATTTCTGCTTGTTCTATATTCTTAATATCTATTTGAGCAAATTCTACTATTTGTAACGATATTTCATCATTTTCATCTTTAACCCAAAATGGTCCGCCACCAGGCTCGCCTTCATTTTTAACCATACCACAAACACGAATAGGACGATTTAGTTTATCTATTAAATATTGCTTCTTTTTTTCTGAAGTTAAATCATCAAATTCATCTAAAATTGAAACATTCATTTTTTTAGATAAAAACATCGCCATACTTAGCATATCTTTTTCTGTAGCAGTTTCCTCGTCAAGTTTATGCAAAAAAGAAAAGGCTTGTTCTTGGGCTTGAATTAGTGCCCCGGCTATAAGTTTTTTATACTTTGATATTTTTTTATTCTTATTAAAGACCACAATATTATCGATGTTTTTAATAAAAACAAGATCACTATTTAAATCATTTAAATTCTCTAATAAAGCTCCATGTCCTGCAGGTCTAAACAAAATAGAATCATCATCGTTTCTACAAATATTGTTGTTGGTGGTTAAAGCTATTGTTTCAGTTTCTCCTTTTTGATAAGAAAACGACACATTAAAAGCAGTGTTTGTTTTTTGCTCTAGCCTGTCTTTAATTTTGTTTAATTCTGAATTAAAATAAGGATGATGTTTTTCAGAAACTGTAAAATGCAAGTCTGATTTATTATTTGTTGAGGCATACAAAGTGGATTCTAATAAATGTTCATGAAAGGCTGTTACTATTTCTGTTTCGTATTTATGAAATGAGAGTAATCCCTTAGGAAAGAAGCTATAGTTTAAGCCATTCTCATACAACATTGTTTTTACAAATTCGAAATAGTTTTCTTCTTTACTTAACTTTTCAAAATTAGGGTTAATAGTTTTCGCTTTTGATAAAACTTCATTATAAAACGGAAACTCCTCTAATCTCAAAAAAAACGTTTTTATGAGATTATCGTTATACCTTTTAGCATACGTTTCAATGGTTTCTTTCTTAGGATTAAAATGATTTAAAAACTCAAATAAAAATTTAAACATCCTTGTGGCAGCTCCAGAAGCTGGAACGAATTTTACAATGTTTAAACTGTTTTGCTTTGTTTCATACAAATTCACTAAATCTTGAATCTCCTGCTCATTATAACGCTCTATTCCGCTTCCAATATTTGCCGCAGCAATTAGATTGGAATAAGACATACCATTTTTTATACGCTCAATTTGTTTTTTAACTTGAGTAATTGTTATACCCTTACTTTCTATATATTGAACATCTTTTTTTGATAACATTATTCTTTCTTCTTTAATAGTTTATCAATATGCTTAACCGCTGTTTTTAATCTAGTTTTTTTATCGCCTTTTAATAAAATAAAAGGTCTATTATTTTTAACTAATGCTTCTTGAAAAGCATTAAACATTTCTAACCTATGCTTAGGTTTATCTCTTAAGTCGTCTGCTTCCCAAGGAACATCAATATAAGTTAGAAAATATAAATCGTAAGTATTCTGTAAGGCGTATTTTTTAAGAGTAGGGTTACAAGCTCCTAAGTAATAAGCCTCGGAATACACTTTGGTTTCTAACAGATCTGTGTCGCAAATCAAAACAGTTTCAGTTTTTTTTGCTAATTCATTTTCTAATTTCATCTGCCCTTTAGCAATAGGTAATAAGTCTTTTGGCTCGCAGGTTTCTCGCTCATTATTCCATTTGTTTTGCAAATATTCACGTGCATATTCTGGTACCCATACCGAATTATAGTGTCTGGCTAACTGTCTTGATAGTGTCGTTTTTCCAGTAGATTCTGGACCAAATAAAACGACTTTTAAGCAGTTTGTAGGTTGTTGTTTAAGCTCTTTTTCCATGCAATGTATCCTTGAATTGCTAAAATGGTGAAAATTAAATATTGTAATGATAACATTCCTAATCCTCTATAAGCATATAAAGGTATAGTAATTAAATCTGCAAAAATCCATAATGTCCAGTTTTCTAATTTCTTATTGGCCATAAACCACATAGCTGTAAAGAAAACTCCAGATGTAAATACATCTATATAGTTAGCGATTTGAATATCGTATTCGTTTGCTTTATAGACTGAATAAGTAACTATCATTGTTAATAGAAATAAGCAAAAGCCAATTACCTTCTCTTTAGTATTTGTTCTAGAAATTGGAACTACATATTTATCTCCCTTTTTTCTAGACCAGTTCCACCAGCCATAAACACTCATAACAGAATAGTAAAAATTCATCATCATATCTCCAAAGTATTCATTGATGTAGAGAAGATAAACAGTTATTACAGTGCAAATTATTCCGGTTGGGTATACCAAAATGTTTTCTTTTTTAGCATACCAAACACTTGCTATACCAAACACAAAAGCAACAGCTTCTAATAGTATTTGAATTGTTGGTGTTTGCCGATATGCTTCTAGAAAAAAATCAAAAATTTGGCTCATAGTCGCTTCTATTTGTTTTTACCACCTTCATTGTTAAAACAGAAATATCTGTGTTTTCAAAAGAACGTCTAATTTCTTCATTCAAAAAAGGCATCAACTTATCATAGCTCCCAAAAATTTGAGTGCTTAACGGATTTTCTAAAATGGTAAATTCAGAGTCACGCAGTGCTTTTATAAAATCTATGATATGCTTCTCGTAATCATCTTGTAAAGGAGACAAAGTTAAATCTACTGATACTTCCATTTTATTAATTATTTTTATGAGTTACTGAACATGTTCAGTATGATAGTTTATTTTTTTAAATCGTCAAAAAAGGATTCGCATTGTTCAAAAGCAGTGCCAATTACGACTATATCGGCTCCAGAATTATATGCGCTTTCTAATTGTACTATGTTTTTTATTCCACCGCCTACTATTAACGGAATTTGTATTTCATCTTTTACTTTTGCAATAATTTTATTAGTTATAGGGTTTAATGCACCGCTTCCTGCTTCTAAGTACATTAATTTCATTCCTAAAAACTCACCAGCTTTTGCGGTATCTGTAATTTTTTGAATATTACTTCTATCAATAGGCTGTGTTTTTGTTACACGTTCAACTGCCGTTTGTTTTCCGCTTTCTATTAAAATATACCCTGTGGGAAGCACTTCCAAATTAGTGTTTTTTAATATTGGAATTGATTCTATATGCTTTCCAATTAAATATTCTGGATTTCTACCAGAAATTAAGGATAAAAATAATAATGCATCTGCTTTATCTGTAATTTGAGATACGTCACCAGGAAATATAATAACAGGGCGTTTTGTATGTTTTTTAATTTCTGAAACTAATACTTCTGTAACCTTATCCTCAACTGTACTTCCACCAATAAAAATATGAGTTGCAATAGATTGATTCACTTTTTTAAAGAAACTTGTAACATTTTCAACAGAAAACTTATCTGGATCAATTAAAACGGCCAATAATTTTTCGTTATTTAAAATTGATCTTTGTATGTCGCTATAAATACTATTCATTTAAGCAATGGCATAAGCGCAAGTAAAACCTTCAAACTCTAAAAATTGAATATTGTATCGATGCTTTTCGCCTTCATAATCAATCCACGCTAAGGTTTCGTCATCGGCTATATTAAAAGGGATAACCAAACAATGTTTTTTAAAACTTAATCCTGGTGTTGCATAAAGCTTATACAACGATTCTTTTACACACCAAATGGCTGTTAGCTTCTTTATGTAATCAGTATCATTTTCATTTAAATAATCAAACTCATACTCTATAAATTTATGAGCAATGATAGTAATTTTATCACGTTGCTTTTCAACATCAATACCAACAATTAAATTGCTTACTATAATAGCCGAAAAATTAAATGAGTGTGTAATTGATATTTGCTTGCCATCCTTTAAATGTGGTTTTCCGTTATCATCGTAAAACAAATCAGAATCTGAATACCCTAATTCAGCTAATAATTTTCTAACACTTAAAAAACCGCGTTGATGCATTTCGCTTTTCATACCCAAAACACGTTCTAAACTTTTAGGGTTTAATGTAATTGATTGCATCAACTCATTATAAGATTCCGAAATTTTCCAGATTTTAACAGTTGTTTGTGAGTTTGGAGTAATGGTTTTATAAAGAGGCATTTACTTTTCTGAAAGTTATTGATTATATTTGCACGGTCTAAGACACAATGCAATTTTGATTAGCGAATTTAACTATTTTTAAGGGCTAAAGCAAAGTTGTTATACTTTAAAACATTTAAGAAAAATACTATGAGTACAAAAACAATTCCTTACGTAGCTAATAAAGTAAAAGATATATCACTTGCAGCTTGGGGACGAAAAGAAATAGAATTAGCAGAAGCCGAAATGCCAGGGCTTATGAGTTTACGTGAAGAATATAAAGATTCACAACCTCTTAAAGGTGCTCGTATTGCAGGATGTTTGCACATGACCATTCAAACTGCGGTACTTATTGAAACTTTACAAGCTTTAGGTGCGGAGGTGACTTGGAGTTCTTGTAACATTTTCTCTACACAAGATCAGGCAGCGGCAGCTATTGCTGATGCTGGAACTGCAGTTTACGCTTGGAAAGATATGACTGAAGAAGAATTTGATTGGTGTATCGAGCAAACTCTTTTCTTTGGTGAAGATAGACAACCACTTAACATGATACTTGATGATGGTGGTGATTTAACCAATATGGTTTTAGATAAATACCCAGAATTAGCAGCTGGAATTAATGGTTTATCTGAAGAAACAACAACTGGAGTTCACAGATTATACGAACGTGTAAAAAACGGAACATTACCAATGCCTGCCATTAATGTAAACGATTCTGTTACAAAATCTAAATTCGATAATAAATACGGATGTAAAGAAAGTGCTGTAGATGCAATTCGTCGTGCTACAGATATTATGTTAGCCGGAAAACGTGTAACTGTTTGTGGTTATGGCGATGTTGGGAAAGGTACTGCTGCTTCTTTTAAAGGCGCTGGAAGTATTGTAACTGTTACAGAAATAGACCCAATTTGTGCGTTACAAGCGGCTATGGATGGTTTTGAAGTTAAAAAATTAGAAACAGTAATTGGTAATACTGATATTGTAATTACAACCACTGGAAATAAAGACATTGTTCAAGCACGTCATTTTGAAGCTTTAAAAGACAAAGCTATTGTTTGTAATATTGGGCATTTTGATAACGAGATTGATATGGCATGGTTAAACGACAACCATGGTCATACCAAAAACACTATTAAACCTCAAGTAGATAAATATACCGTTAATGGAAAAGATATTATTATACTTGCCGAAGGTCGCTTAGTAAACCTAGGTTGTGCTACTGGACATCCAAGTTTTGTAATGAGTAACTCATTTACAAACCAAACATTAGCACAAATAGAACTTTGGAATAATGCTGATGCTTACAAAAACGATGTATATATGTTACCAAAAGCATTAGACGAGAAAGTAGCAAAATTACATTTAGCAAAAATTGGAGTTGAATTAACAGAACTTCGCGAAGAGCAAGCTAGTTATATTGGCGTAACTGTTGATGGACCATATAAGCCAGAGCATTACAGATATTAATTGACTCCATGCTGAACTTATTCAGCATCTCATTACATTATAAACTAAAATCCCAAGCAGAAATGTTTGGGATTTTTTTATTTGGATGAGAAATATCTATTCAAACCCTCATTAATTCTAGTTTGCAGCGAATTGATATCTACACCATCTTTTCTAAAGATGGTAATATTTTCAGAAACGCGATTACGCTCAACACTTTTTCGTATTTCAATAAGTTCAATCTCATTAAAGCTTTCCAAATAATGCTTAACATTATTATCTAAAGATTCATCGCTTAAAAAAACCTTAATAGTTTGTTGCGTTGGAGAGTTTCTAATTTCTGTTCTAAACGGTAGCATAAACAATAATTTTTAGGTGAAACAATACATAATTGCAAATGCAATAGATAAAGTTAAGAATTTAATTAATACCTTTTTAAATTAAATTGTAATAATGAACTACAAAAAAATTGAAGCTTTAAATTTGTTACTAGCTGAAATAGAGCTAAATATTCCTTTTAAGGATAAAACAAATCCAAAGGTTACAACATCTGATATTGGCTGGCAACTGGACCATAGTTTAAAGGTTTTTAATGCCGTTAGTGAATGGACCATAAAATCTAACCCAAAAGATTATAAGCGGGAATTTAATTTTTGGCGCACCATTTTATTCCCTCTAAAATATATTCCAAGAGGTAAAGCAAAAGCACCAAAGTTTGTTTTACCTCCCCAAATAATAACATCAGAAGATTTACATGTCCAATTACAAACTGCAAAAAACCACATTAGTACTTTAAAAAAACTACCCAAAGCAGCTTACTTTAAGCATTTTATTTTTGGGAAATTATCAAAAAAGCAAACTTTACATTTTTTGCAAATGCATACTAATCATCATTTAAAAATTGTTCGAGATATTTTAAAGACATAAAAACCTATCTATTCTACCAATTTTAATTTGCTTAAATCGTGATAAAAAAAGTTTCTTTTATTATTCATAGACACAAATAACCCATTAGGAAATTTATCTCCTAAATTAGCAGTAGTAACATCACAACCGTCAGTTTCAACAGTGCCTAAATTAAGCTCTTTAACAAAAGCATTCGTTTTTAAATCGAATATATTAAATGTATGTGCTTGCTGATTAGAAACAATCAAGAACCCTCTATCTTCATATTTTGCGATAGCAATACCTTCTATATCGTCTTTAAAAAATTCGCCACCAAAGCAGGCTAATTCTTTATCACCTTTTTCTGGCTCGGCATAATATTTACGAATACAAGCGCCTTCATCTGAATAATACACATAACCTTCTGTATCATCTACAGCTATGGCTTCTATCTCTTTTTGCCCACTAAATGCTCCAAACTTTCTTATTAATTTTGCCTTAACACCTAGCCTCTCAGAGGTTAACAGGTATTGGTATAAATAACCCTTTTTAGGTCCTGTTTTTCTTCCCACAATAGCATAAAGTTTTTTTGTTACTGGAGATTTATATAGAGCAATACCCATTGGCAAATTCCCTTCTGGTATTTTTGCATCTTCAAAAACCTTAAAACCTCCTTGATCCAAAGGCTTCATATCTGGAACCGAAAACAAACGTATTTGTTTGTTTTCTCTTTCAGTAAATGCAATCACATCCGTTTTAACAGAATCATTAAGTTTAAAACCATATTCCAAATCTACATTATTTGGTCGTTTAAGTCCTCGTATGGTTTTATCTTCAATAATTTTACCGTCTAAATCAAAGGCATAAATTGCACCGTTAGTATTTTTATCGGTGCCAAAAACAATACTTTTTGAAGCATCATTAGGGTTTATCCAAATTGCAGGGTCGTCTGTATCATAAATTGTTTTTTCTGTTGCTACTTGACGCCTAATACCACATGACATTATTAAAAAAGTAAATGCAAAAATCGAATATATTCTTATACTATTTTTTTTCATCTTTATCTCTTTTTAAATAAATCATATTTAACACCAAAGCTAATGCGCCTTCCATAATACTCTTCTTGCATGGTTCTGTTTTTTATGCCTTGAAAATAACGTAAGGGTTGGTCTGTAATATTGTTTAAATCAAAATACACACTGAATGCATCGTTTATGGCATAAGAGGCATTAAAATCTAATAAAAATTGCTCATCATAATATCTGTCTTCAAGATTATTGCCTCCTATTTCATCAATATATGAATCTGAATAATTAGCAGATAAACGTAAGCTTAACTTTTTATCGCTATATGCTAACGATCCATTAAACATATTTGGGGCTGTTCCAGGCAAGTCTAAATCTTTTCTTTCTTCGCCATCTTCATTTCTTATACCATCAGCACTTGAAGTTAAATACGTATAGTTAAGCATAACACTTAGGTTTTTAGCAATACCTGGAAGGAAATCTAATTTACGCTGAATAGAAATTTCTGCTCCAAAAATACTAGCATCATCTCCATTTTGTGGTTGAAACGAATCGTATCCTGTTGTTCCTGTACCAAAGGCATCATTTGTAACCTCTGTTTGAAATGTATAAACAAAATCTTTAATATTTTTTTGAAATACGCCTCCAGATATAATACCTATGTTTTTAAAATAATGTTCAGCCATCAAATCAAAACCCATTGATGTTGTGGCATTTAAACCTGGATTTCCTAAAAACACTTCCTCATCATCGGTAACCACATCAACACTTGGTACTAAATCTGCATAATTTGGTCTAGCCAAAGTATTAGTCCACGCGAAGCGCAAAATCGTGTTATTAGATGCATTATATTTAAAATGAACTCCTGGTAAAACATTTGTATAATTACTTTTTTTAGTAATAGTCCCTAAAATATTTTCTTCTCCTTCAATTTGATTCCCCGTAGCTTCAATATTTGTGTTTTCTAACCTTAATCCAGCTAAAAGACTAAGCTTGTCTGATAATTTCTCATCTATCATTACATAAGAAGCTATAACATTTTCTTTCACTTTAAAGTTAGCTCTTGCATATTCACTTGGTACATCAACTTTTGTAAAAAGGTTAGTGTCTTCTAAATTTAGTTTTCCTAAAAACATAGGATCAACAAATAATCCTGCAGCATATCTGCTTCCTGCTAAAAAGTCTGAATCTGTTTGATCTACTAATGTTTGATCTGAAAACACATCAAAAACTCCTGTTTCATCTTCATATTCATAAAAGTTATTAGAGCGTTCTTTATTTTTAAATCTTAACTTACTTCCTAGCTTAACAAATCCGCCTTTTCCAAATATTTTTGTTGGGAACTTAAGATTAGCATAAAAGTTATAATCTTTCTCATCTGTATATTGATTTTCCTCAGTAATCTCTTTTAAATCAAATTCACTAGGATTAGCATCAGCTATATTTCTAGGGCTAAAAAAAGGAAATTCTGGATTTGATAAATTTGAAATAATCTCAACATCTTTATTTCTATACTCAATATATCTTTCGTTTAAACGTTCCTCTGATGCTTTTGAGAAAGATCCCATCCAATCTAATTCTGCCTTACCAATAATATGATTTCCGTTTAAAGCATAATTTTGTACACGCTGGTCTTCTAAACGTGTGTTTTTATTTCTGTTATTATCAATACCTCCTTTAGTTTGTCTCCTAATTTCAGCTTGATATCCCAGAGTTGGATTATCTTCATCAATAAGCTCAATATCCTTATAACGCAACCTAAAACGATTTTCTCTATCATCTCTCCAATTATACATAGTTTTTAAACTAATAGTATTATTTGCATTAAAAGCATAATCTAAATTAGCCGAAAAACTGCGCCTTATACGTTGTACTAAATAAGTTCTAATATCGGATTCTTTTACATAAGGCGACTCACTATCATCCCACTCAAACTCAATATTATCTGAACCAAAATCAGAATCATTTATTGAGGTAGAAATCATCCAACCCAATTTGTTGTCTTTTGTTCTATTACCTATTAAAAACGAACCATTTAATATTCTCTTATCCGTAATTAAGTTAACGCCTGAGCCCATTGTTGCAGCTACTCTAAAACCATTAGGAGAAGTTCTTGTTACTAAGTTAACAGACCCACCTAAAGCATCAGCATCCATATCTGGAGTTACAGCTTTATTAACTTCAATAAGCTGAATCATGTCTGATGGAATCAAATCCATTTGCACATTTCTATTATCTCCTTCGGCAGAAGGAATACGACTTCCGTTTAGCGTTACCGAATTTAATTGAGGTGCCAAGCCTCTAACTATAATATTACGCGCTTCTCCTTGATCAACCTGCATGGTAATACCTGGAATACGCTTAACAGCATCTCCAATATTGGCATCTGGAAATTTACCTATTTGGTCTGTAGAGACAACATTTGTTATGTTTTGCTTATTTTTTTGCGCATTTAAAGCTTTCGCTTGACTACTATTATATCCTGTAATAAAAACATCATCAAGTTCTAAAACTGTCGTTTTTATGTCTATAATAATTGCAACTGTTTTACCTGCCTCTACATCTACTTCAATTTCAGAATCTTCATATCCTATATATGTAACTTTAATTGTTTGTTTCCCTTCTGGGATATCTACAAATAAAAACTTTCCGTCTTCATTAGAAATAACTCCTTTTTTTAAGGTTTCAATTACAACATTTCCAAAAGGAATAGGCAAGCCTTTTTCATCAATAATTGTTCCCTGAATATTTCCATTTTGCCCAATACTAGCGAGAGAAAATAATAGTGTAAATAATAAAAATACGTAACTTTTTTTCATGGTTATTTTTGTTGATTAAATTCTCAACGAAATAACAAAATTGACTTGCTAAGTATTTTAACTGTTTTTTAAGTTTTGGTTATCTATTAACTAAAAAATACATCTATTTTAAATTTAATTAACATTAAATAAAACTTTAGGTTATATAATTTGAACGCATAAAAAAACCCTTTCTGTACACAGAAAGGGTCTTTATATTTTAAATAGAAAAGTTTCTTAAGCCTCAAAAGCTTCAACAGAAACGTAAGATCTATTATCTTTTTTCTTTGTAAATTTCACAAGACCATCAACTTTTGCATGTAAAGTATGATCTTTCCCTTGGTAAACATTTTCACCTGGGTGATGTGTATTACCACGTTGTCTTAATATAATGTTTCCTGCAATGGCAGCTTGACCTCCAAATATCTTAACACCTAAACGTTTCGATTCTGATTCTCTACCATTCTTAGAACTACCTACTCCTTTTTTATGAGCCATTGTCTTAAGTTTTTATATTGTTAATAATTAGCTTAATGCAGCAATCAAATCAGCTTTTTTCATTGAAGAAATTCCTTCAATCCCTTTTGCTTTAGCCATCTCTTTTAATTCAGCAACAGTAAATTTGCTTAAATCTTGAGTTGCTTCAGCCTTTGGTGCAGCTTTTTCAACTTTAGCTTTTGGTTCTGCTTTTTTAGTTTCCTTTTTTGGAGCAGCTTTCTTAGCTCCAGATGCAGCAATACTTTCTATTACTATCTCAGTTAAAGATTGACGGTGACCATTTTTTACACGATAACCTTTACGTCTTTTCTTTTTGAAAACGATTACTTTATCACCTTTAAGGTGCTTTAAGACTTTTGCTCCTACTTGAGCTCCGTCTATAGCTGGGGCGCCTACAGTTACTTTGTCGCCATCTCCAATTAAAAGAACGTTATCGAAAGAAACTTTCTTACCTTCTTCAGTTTGTAAACGGTTAACAAAAACTTTTTGGTCTTTTTCAACTTTAAATTGATGCCCTGCTATCTCTACAATTGCGTACATAGCGAATTTTTATTAATTAATTTGTTCAAAAAATGAGTGCAAATATACAGCTAATTAATTAAACTACAAACGTTTTATTTGTTTTGAAAAATATTTCTACTATTTTTAAATAATTGCATAACTGTAAGCGTAGAAACTACAGATGTAGCTAGCCCCATTACTGCAACAACAAAAGTTACCATACCTATATCTAAATTAAATTGTCCATTGAGTTTTTCAAGTAAATTTGGCAAAAAACCAGGATTAATTTCAGTTGCATAAAACAAGAAAAACAGAGTAAAAAATAAGGTAGCTACAAAGCCTGTTACAATACCCGTTTTAAACCCCTCTCCATAAGAAAAAAGTTCAGCATCTCTAAGCTTTTTTAACCTAACGGCTTCATATATTCCAAAAACTGTAATAACAGCATTAAAAAAACTAAAAACCGGATTAGTATGTTTATTAAACAAAGCTAAAATTAAAAAGTATGCAATAAGTACTGCACTAGTAACGAGGCCAAACCGAATAGGAAGTGTTATTGTTTTCATCTGCTTAAATCTTTTAATTATTAAACATTAATTAAAAAACTGAGAGCTTCAGTAAAACTTTATGCCCTCATATTAAAATTCTATCATGTACTATATATAATTTAGGAAGTTTAAAATAGATTTATGTTAAGTTTCAATCATGAAACTTACTGTAAGGTTCTTAAATTTCGTGAAAAAAATTGGTTTAAAATAATTTCTGACGAAGTATTTTAAAATAAATGCCTGATTTTAAGATTATTAACCAACCTTATCCTTTCCGTTTATGAGACAAATATACCCCAAGCAAAATAATTAAACTAGCTATCCCTTGTAAAAAGCTAAAGCCCTCGCCATCAATAACACCCCACGCTAATGCCACAACTGGCATAACATAAGTAACAGATGATGCAAAAACAGGCGTAGAAAGATGCACTAACTTATTAAATAATATTTTTGCCATGGCTGTACCAAAAAGAGACAAAAGGGTAATGTACACCATTGCCATTTTAAACTCCGGGTTATTAAATGTTGTTTTTGAAAAGAAATCTGTAAATAATAATACGACAACACCTGGAATAAATATAGCTACAAAATTACCAGTAGCTATAGTTAATGGTTTTACATGCTGTAAATACTTCTTTATTATATTAACATTAAAAGCATACATAACGGTTGATAAAATAACAAAAACCGCATACATGTAATTTTGGTTTGGGTTTAAATGGGCGCCTTTTAAAATTAATATTGCAGTACCTATAAAGCCAACAATTACACCTAATATTTGTCGTTTTGTTGATGCTATTTTAAACACAGCAAATCCCAACAAAATAGTATTTAAAGGTACTAATGAGTTTAAAATAGAAACTACTGCGCTATCTATTTCGGTTTCTGCTATAGCAAAGAAAAAGGCTGGGATAAAAGACCCTAAAAACCCAGAAATTATAAGCCACTTCCAATCTTTAGGCTTAATTGTCTTTACTGTTTTGTAACCAATAACAAATAAAAACAAACCTGTAATAATAACTCTTAAAGCACCTAACTGGTATGGGCTTAGCCCTAATAAGGATTTTTTAATTAAAATAAACGAACTCCCCCAAATTAATGAAAGTGCAAATAGGTATATCCATTTTAAATTGATGTTGTTCATTTATCCTGTTTTTAGAATCACAAAATTCTACTTTTTTGTGCAATAAACGTCATTATTTAGTAGTTTTGTAGAGAATTTAATACTTTAAAATAATGAAGACATTTAAAAATATTATAGTAGTTACATTAATTACACTTTTTGCTTTAAGTTGTAAAAATGAAGCTAAACCAGAAGTTAAAACTGTTGCTATTGAAAACGAAGCTATTACTGAAAAAGCTTTAGACACTAATGCTACATATGCCAAAGCAGAATTTACTATTGATGGTATGACTTGCGAAATTGGATGTGCAAAAACCATTGAGAAAAAAATTGCCAAAATGGAAGGCGTAAAATCTGCTAAGGTAGATTTTGACAGAAAACTAGCTATGGTTGAATATAATGAGGCTAAGGTTACACCAATTTCTCTTGAAGAAACCGTAACTAAAGTTGCCGATATTTATAAAGTTAGCGACATGAAAACCGTTGAAGGGTTTTCATCAAAAAAAGCATGTGCTGCAGATTGTACCAAAGTTTGTTGCGCTAACAAAACCGATGCAGAGAAAAAAGCATGTACAGCAGATTGTAAAAAAGCGTGTTGCGCAGAAAAATCTAAGGCTTAATTTTTTAAACTTTTTGCCTTTTAAAAGCTTCTCAAAATTGAGAGGTTTTTTTATTTCCAAGCCACAGTTTCCATAATATGTTTAATGTCTTTTTGCAAATAATTCGCTGCAGGAAGTATAGAGTCGTAATTAGGTTTTGCGTAGAAATATAACGACCCTGTTAAAAAATGATTAATGCTGTCTGTTATATAAAATTGAGATTGCGAAGCCGCATTACCTTCAACTTCATAAAACATTCCGTAAGTTTTTTTACTAGGATTTTCATAAACTGTTTCTAAAATTCCGTCGGCTTTTATATTATGTTTCTGAGTGAAATTTTGTGCATCGCGCAACAAATCGATTAGGTCTTTTTTGTTACCCTCAACGGCTTTATAGGTTAAAAAAATAGTGCCCTTTAACGATGGGTATTCTAAATTAATACCATAACTTTTAGCAGATGCATTAATAGCTTTCATCTCTACATTTGAAGCTAAAATATTAGTTTCAAATGTAAAAGGAATATTTAAGTTTGATTCTATATACTTAGCCTTTGGGTAATCTAGTCTTAAAAAAGCTTTTGGCTTTGGCACATAACTTTCACCACAGGACAGGCAAACCAATATTAATACTAATGCATAAAAATTCTTATTCATTAAGTTCTAGTTAATTTAATGCGTTTAATACGTTTTTTATCTAAGGCTTCAATAGTAAAAACGTAATTTTCAAAATTTATTTTACTATTTAGTTTAGGAAAGCTCTTTGATATTTCCAAAACAAACCCTGCAATGGTTTCAGCTTCTCCTTTGTTATCTTCAAAAACAGAGTCGTCTTCAACCTTAACAACCTTATAAAAATCTTTTAACGCTGTTTTACCCTCAAACACATAGTTATTCTCATCAAGTTTTGAGTACATCAAATCTTCATCATCAAACTCATCACTAATATCTCCAACAATTTCTTCAATTATATCTTCTAGAGAAATCAACCCAGAAGTTCCTCCATATTCATCTACAACAACAGCTAAATGCACTTTTTTCTCTTGAAACTCCGCCATTAAATCGTCTAACTTTTTATTCTCTGGCACAAAGAATGGTTCGCGCAATAATGTAGACCAATCAAATTGTTTTCTATCTATATAAGGCAATAAATCCTTTACATACAGAATCCCTTCAATAGTATCAATATTATCTTTAAAAACTGGAATTCTTGAATATCCATTAGCAATTATTTCAGGCATAATTTCAGCATACTTTTGCTCTATATTAAGTGCAAAAATATCTATTCGTGGGCGCATAACTTGTTTTGTATCTGTGTTTCCAAAGGATACAATACCTTGCAATATTTTTTGTTCTTCTGTGGTGGTATCGTCTTCGCTTGTAAGTTCTAAAGCTTGAGATAATTGGTCTACACTTAAGTTAGATTTTTGTTTCCCTAGTTTTTTATGAATTGCTAAAGTAACACCTCGCATAGGCATGCTAATTGGAGTTAATAACACGTCTAAAACACGTAATGGATACGCCATAAAAGAGGCGAATTTCAACTTATTTCTACTGGCATAAATTTTAGGTAATATTTCGCCAAATAATAGTATAAGAAAGGTTACTATTATTACTTCTATAGTAAATTTTAATATTGGAGAAGTAATAGACTCAAACATATTGCTGCCCAAATAAGCAAATAAAATAACAATGGCTATGTTAATAAAGTTGTTAGACACTAATATGGTAGCCAATAACTTTTTTGGGTGTTCTAAAAGTTTAGCAATGATTTGAATACGTTTAGATTTTACTTCTAAGCCTTCTTCAATATCAGTTCTTGTAAGTGAAAATAATGCTACTTCGGCACCAGAGATTAGTGCAGAACAAATTAAAAGCAAAAACAATAAAGCAAAACCGCTAACAACTGAAAAATCAATTGCAGTAAGTAATGTTATAAAACTCGCGGGATCAGGATCCAATTACCAAAGTATTAGTTAAACATAGGCTTCGACATATAAATCGAGAGCCGCTTTTTATATTAAAATGGGAGATCATCATTTTCTTCGTCAACAGGTTGAGTTTCTTCAGACTGTTTAGCTACAGGTGTTTGAGCTATAGCACTACTAGCTGCATTATTTTCGCTTTCTTTTTTAGTTGATAAAAACGTAAAATCGGTACAGTGAACCTCAGTTGAATACCTATCTGCACCTTTATCATCTTGCCATTTTCTGGTTTTCAATCTACCTTCAATATAAACTTTATCTCCTTTGCTTAAATATTTTTCGCAAATTTCGGCACCTTTATTACGTACCACTATATTATGCCATTCGGTATTTGTAATACGCTCGTTAGTTTGTTTGCTTGTATAAGTTTCGTTTGTAGCCAACGGAAAACGTCCAATACATCCACCTCCTTCAAAGTAATGCATTTTAACTTCATCTCCTAAATGCCCTATAAGCATTACTTTATTTAACGTTCCAGACATAATTTTTTTATTTAATTAATGCAAAATTACTCTTTTGCATTTGATAAACTTAAAATTAATAAAAAAATATGATTGTTTATAATGAAGTATCAAAAATTAAACGCATCAATAAAATTGCTAATTATAATAGGCACTGGAAAATCGCGAATTTCATCAACTAAAATTCCGTTAACATTCAGAGTGTCTATATTTATTATCCAAAATTTAGTATATAAATGCTGGTGCGATAATTTGTGAATAATTACGTCCTTATTATATAACACCAATTCAAAAGATCTATTTTTTAATAAATGGTGTGATTTTATATAATTTTTAAATGAGCCATTGCTTTGCTCTCTAGTAGTTTCAATCAAAGGAAATTGATATAAATTTTGCCAAATGCCCTTACCTTCTCGCTTCTCTAATATTGTTTTCTGGTCTTTTGAAATAAATACCAAGAAATTAAAATGCCTTTTTTTCGCTTTTGCGGATTTAATTTTAAATGGTAATTCATGTATTCTGTTTTTATTAAAAGCCATGCATCCACTATTTAAGGGACAAATATTGCAATCTGGATTTTTTGGTCTGCATTGTACAGCTCCAAATTCCATAATAGCTTGATTAAATTCTGCTGGTTTTTTTTTATCAATTAGCTTTTGAGCCAAATCTTTAAACTCCTTTGCTCCCTTCGAAGAATTTATAGGTGTATCAATTTCAAAATATCTAGACAGCACTCGATAAACATTGCCATCAACCACAGCCGTATTTTCGTTAAAACAAATAGACGCAATGGCACTAGCAGTATAATCACCAACTCCTTTTAATTTTAATAAGTCTTTATAGTTATTTGGAAAAACTCCATTTAAATCACTAACAATATGTTTTGCGGTTGTATGTAAATTTCTAGCCCGAGAATAGTAACCAAGCCCTTGCCATAATTTTAACACATCGTTTTCTTTGGCATTGGCTAAATCAAAAACAGATGGGTATTTACTAACAAATGCTTCGTAATAAGGTAACCCTTGCTTCACTTGCGTTTGTTGTAAAATAATTTCAGACAACCATATATAATAAGGGTCTTTAGTTTGCCTCCAAGGCAAAATTCTCTTATTATTTGAATACCAGCGAGTTACTATTTTTGTAAATATCATTAATTAGTTAAATAGAGCAAACAAAAATAAACGTTTATAATCTTAAATTTTAATGAATTAGGTTTGAAATATTGAATATTTAATTCCTATATTTGCATCCCTTTTATAATCTATAATAGTAACTAAAAATAAAATATTAAAAATGACGAAGGCTGATTTAGTAGCAAAAATTTCTGAGAAATTAGGAATTGAAAAAGGTGATGTTCAAGCAACTGTTGAAACATTTATGGAAGAAGTAAAAACATCATTAGAAAGTGGTGATAATGTGTACTTAAGAGGTTTTGGAAGCTTTATTATTAAAACAAGAGCTGAAAAAACTGGAAGAAATATTTCAAAAAATACAACTATTAAAATACCTGCTCATAATATTCCTGCATTTAAGCCTGCAAAAGTTTTTGTAGAAGGCGTTAAAACTAATGTAGACGTTAAATAAAAAAGAGCGTTAAACGAATTATTAATTTAAAAAGACACTATTTATGCCAAGTGGTAAAAAACGCAAAAGACATAAGGTAGCGACGCACAAACGTAAAAAACGTAGACGCGCTAACCGTCACAAAAAGAAAAAATAAACCAAAAAAGTAGTTAGATTAGCTACTTTTTTCGGTTTTAAAAACAACAAGTTCTTTGAAATGAGTTCATTAATTTTTTTAACGCCTATAGGTGTTTTATGAACTCCACAGATTTAAAAATCCTGTGAAAAAAATAATGTATAATCCATCTGTCGCTTATTTAAAGTGATGGATTAAAATTAACTAAATGGATAAAGAATTGATCATTCGATCTAGTTCCGAAAACGTTGATTTTGCCTTATTAAAAGATGGAAAACTTATTGAATTACAGAAAGACGAAGATAGTAACGACTTTTCGGTTGGTGATGTGTTTATAGCCAAAATACGAAAAGCTGTTCCTGGACTAAATGCTGCATTTGTTAATGTAGGTTACGAGAAAGATGCATTTTTGCATTATCACGATTTAGGTCCAAAACTACCTTCACTTTTAAAATTCACAAAACGTGTAAGCACAGGTAAACTAAAAGATTTTTCTTTAAAAAATTTCCCATTCGAGAAAGATATTGAGAAAGACGGCAAAATTGCCGACGTCTTAAAATCTAATCAATCGCTATTAGTACAAATAGCAAAAGAACCTATATCAACTAAAGGTCCTAGAATAAGCTCAGAGCTTTCTATTGCTGGTAGATATATTGTTTTAGTTCCTTTTTCTAGTCGTATTTCTATTTCACAAAAAATAGAAGACAAAGCAGAAAAAGACAGATTAAAACGATTGGTAAAAAGTATCACACCGCAAGGTTTTGGTATAATTGTTCGTACTGTAGCACAAGGCAAAAAAGTAGCTGAACTAGATAAAGATTTACAAAATTTGCTTAGTCGTTGGACAGCAATGTGTAAAAAGCTACATAAAGCCCATCACCCAAGTAAAGTATTAGGAGAAATGAATAAAGCCTCGTCTATTTTACGAGATATATTCAACGACACCTTTACAGGAATTACTGTTGATGATGAAGAGCTTTATTATCAAATTAAAGATTACGTGCAAGAAATTGCACCAAAAAAAGAATCAATAGTTAAATTGTATCAGTCTAAAGTTCCGATTTTTGAAAAATTTGGAATTGAAAGACAAATTAAAACCTCCTTTGGTAAAACCGTTTCTATGGCAAAAGGTGCGTATTTGGTAATTGAACATACCGAAGCATTGCATGTTATAGACGTAAACAGCGGTAACAGATCTAACAAAGCAAACAGTCAAGAGGATACAGCATTAGAAGTAAATTTAATCGCAGCTACCGAAATGGCTCGTCAATTACGATTACGTGATATGGGCGGCATTATAGTAGTAGATTTTATTGACTTAACTAACGCAGAAAATAGGCAAAAGCTTTTTAATCACCTTCGTGATGAAATGAAGGATGATAGAGCAAAACACAAAATATTGCCTCCAAGTAAATTTGGATTGATACAAATAACAAGACAACGTGTACGACCAGAAATGAACATTAAAACTCGTGAGGAAAATCCAAACGGGGTTAATGGTCAAGAAGTTGAAGCGCCTATAGGATTGGTGCAAAAAATAAATCACGATCTTGAAAGACTATTAAAAAAAGACTATAAAAAGTTGACTTTAAACACACATCCTTTTATAGCGGCCTTCTTAACAAAAGGTTTTCCATCAGTGCGTTCAAAATGGTTTTTGGAGCACAAAAAATGGGTTAAAGTTTTACCAAGAGATGCTTACACATACTTAGAATATCATTTTTTCGATAAAGATGGTAATCAAATTAAATAATTAAAAAAACGCCTTACTATTTATTTAGTAAGGCGTTTTTGTTTTATATGTCATTGTGAGGAGTGGAACGACGTGACAATCTGTTGAATTAATATCTAACCTTTATTTGGGCGTTACCAAAAAGGGTCGGGCTTTCACTACTCGCTTCCTCCTATTGTCGGCGAGCTCAAACATACCGTTCAATCCCTAACGCGAGTTTAGTACTTGCGACATCATTTTTTAGCATATTCAATTATTGTTTTGTAAACAAATAAAGCTTTCCTCTTTCAGTAGTAATAGACAAAGTTTTTACACCATTACTATCTGTATGAATGCCATTAAGTAAATCACACGTAGCATCATTTTCATTTGTAAATATTTTTAAAAACAATTCATTATTATTCCGTGTATTATTTCCACAAGTTGATATTAATTTATAACTATATACCTCTTGTTGAAGTTTGTTATTAATGTATTCCCTTTGTAAACCATTATTTGTAAACTCTATCTTATATTCAGGTTCATCATTAGATATCCAAGTACCAAGTATTTTGACAGCTAAATTTGGTTGCAGTATTTGTTGTGCTTTACAACTAAAAATCATCACTAAAAACAGAGATACTAATATTAAATTAAATTTTTTCACTACTGCTTATTAAAAAATAATCTTTCAGCTTTATCAATAATCATTAATGATAATGAATCATCAGTAATATTTAATATTTCTAAACAAGAGATTTGTGAATCTTCATCATCTAACCATCTTAGATAAATAGAATTGGAGGCAGAGTAATCATCACAATTACTGCTAACAATAGAATAGTTGTAAGTAGTTATTAACTCACTATTTTCATATTCTTTGCACGTGCCATTTGTTAAAAAGACTAATTTATAATTGTTGTCTTCTTCATCTAACCATGTTCCTATTATTTGAATAGAATATGTGTTTATTTGTTGTTGAGTACCTATTAGTTGTTGGGCTTTACAACTAAATGAAATTATTGAAATTAATACTGTTACTGTTGATAATCTTATTATTCTTTTCATGATTTAAATTTTTATAGACAATTAATTGAATCTTTTGCTTTTTGAAATTTTGCCTTTCTATCAGCAAGTCCTTTTCTAGCTTTGTTTATTGGTTTTGTGACTGCTTTTACAGTTGTAGTTGAATCAATAGTTATTTTATCAACAACTCTTGTTTTATAATACCATAAGCCACTTAAAATTGCTAAAGTATCATTTGAAGCTATTATACTTGGAGTAACTACTGGATCAATATCTGGATCATATTTATTGTTATACCATGTTTTAAACGCTGTATAATTATCTTTCCATGTAAGTTGGAATAATCCTCGTCCTCTATACTTATAGCCATCTCCACTTGCTACGTTACCATTACCATACTGGCAGCACATTGCTGTATTAGCAACTCCAGAAGAGTTTTTTAAATAATCAGGGGCATAATATTTGTCGTCGTTTGTTACAGCTAATGTAGAATCCATAGTAAATTTTTTGTAAGTTTTAGCTAATTTACTTGCAGTTTTCCAGTATGTGCTTTCGGTTACACTCAATGTTTTAAAACCACCTGTTTCGTGACCTGCTTGACTTAAAAAGTGCCATAAATCTTCATCACTATCTATGCCAAAGTCTTTACCTTTATCATTAATTACTGATGCAAGCAACTTAGCATCTGCATCCGTAATTTTAGGAAATATTTTTTTTAAATCTTCTTTAGACGTATTACAATCATCTACTACGCCGCTACCATCTTGATTAATTGGAGATGATATATTTCCATTTTTTCCTGGACCATTTGAGGCTTCATTACTTCCACTTGAGCCACCACCTGGTCCAGAACTTCCTCCACCATTGCCACCCCCTGATGAAGCACTGCCTCCTAAAGAACAAGTTGTAGACTTTAAAACCCACATAAACTCTGGATCTTCCTCATTACCTGCACCTACTAGCTCGCCTTCATCACCTGGGTCTATCTCTACCACAACCCACTCTTCAACACAACCACCTTTTGCACCTGATGTTTGTGATTTTGACCCTTTATTTAAAAACGACGTATCAAAATCAATTAATTGATATTGTGTTGTTCTACTACTTAATAATTCGGCATCTAAATTATTAAACACTTCATTACTAAACTTCTCTTTTATAAAGCCATAGGTTACAATATAAGCGTTATAATCATCATCACTATTTAATGATAGCAATAGATTTTCTAGTTTATCAGTATTTGGATTATCTCTTATTATAGAAAAATTATAAGAATGATAATCTTCTTTCTCAATATACTTAACGTAATCTGTATTTATAGAAAATCCGTACTCGGCATTATAAAAAATATCTCTATTAGTATTTGAAATTTTTGATTTTTTTTGAGAAGAAATTTTGTTAAGTTTATTTATAGCTATAGCATTCGATTGTATCTCGTTAAAATCTATAATTTTTACAGTGATTTCTGATGAATCTTGCTGATAATCAATACTTTCATTTTGACAACTAACCTGCATTAAGAAAATTATTGAAATTAAAGCACCTAGCTTCAAAAACTTCTTATAGTTAAATCTCATGAGTACACATAATTTAAAGATTAATAAAAACAAAGCATTTTATGTCTGCTCAAATTAACTTTAAGAACTCTTATAAAAAACCCAAAAGAAATAAGTGGTTCATTGCAGGGAATAAGTGTATTATTTAATCCCGTTTAGTAAAACTCAGTAAAACAATGTTGACTAACAAGATTATTTCCACGTTAACACTTCCATAATGTGTTTAATTTCTTTTTGTAAATAATTTGATGCAAGAAGGTATCGAATCATAATTGAGCTTTGTGTAGAAATACAATAACCCTATTGCAAAATGATTAGTCTAATACTGTGTAGTGTAAAGTATAAAATTTATTTACAAAATTCCCGCCGTAGTTTATACTGAGCGAAAACGAAAGGTAGGAATGACAAATAACTTATTAATTAAGGCGCTGGATTAGGAATCGTATCATGCACTTCATTAATCTGATCTAAGACGGCATCACTTAAAACAACATCAATACTATCAATATTTTCTTTAAGCTGTTCCAAATTGGTAGCACCAATAATATTACTGGTTACAAAAGGCTGCTGTGTTACAAAGGCTAAACTCATTTGGGCTAAAGTCATATTATTATCTTCAGCAATTTTTAAATACTTTTTTGTAGCCTCTGTTGCTTGCGGATTGGTATAACGACCAAATCTTGGGAATAATTTTAAACGTGCATTATCTGCTGCTGTATTCTTAATATATTTTCCAGACAGCACACCAAACGCCATTGGCGAATAGGCTAATAAGCCCACGTTTTCGCGGATAGAAACTTCGGCTAAATCGCCTTCAAAAGTTCTACACAATAAAGAGTATGGGTTTTGAATGGTTGCCATTCTTGGTAAATTATGGTCTTTAGACTCTTCTAGATAGCGCATGGTTCCCCAAGCTTTTTCGTTTGAAACGCCAATATTTCTAATTTTTCCTTCTTTAATTATACCATCAAGTGTGTGGAGTACTTCATTAAAATTATCATTCCAAACATCATTTGGATTATGCTTATAATCTCTAACTCCAAAATAATTAGTTTCACGCTCTGGCCAGTGTAATTGATACAAATCAATATAATCTGTCTGTAAACGTTTTAAGCTATTATTCACTGCCTCTTTAAGTGCCTCAGGCGCAAAACCATTGGTGCGAATGTGCGCTGTGTAATCGCCATTACCAGCTATTTTTGAAGCTAAAACTACCTTGTCGCGATTACCTGTTTTTGCAAACCAATTTCCAATAATACGTTCTGTACTACCATAAGTTTCTGGACTAGCTGGAACCGCATACATTTCGGCAGTATCAAAAAAGTTTACACCCTGATCTAATGCATAATCCATTTGAGAAAACCCTTCCTCTTGAGTGTTTTGATTCCCCCAAGTCATGGTTCCTAAACATATTTTACTAACTTTTATATCGGTATTTGGTAGTGTTGTGTATTTCATTATAAGATTATTAGACTAATTAGATTTTCAGACTAGTCGATAAAGATAAAAAACCTTTCAAAACAATATTGCTTTGAAAGGTTTTTTTAATGCGTTAGCGATTGAGGCATTTGTTGAAGCTCCTCTCAGAGAGCGACTGCCGAAAGCGCGACCCTTGTGGTAACGCCAAATATTAATTATCGTTTAACAACTTAGACAACTCATCTAACTTTGGTGTTAAAATCACTTCTATACGTCTGTTTTTTGCTTTACCTTCTGCAGTATCGTTGGTTGCAATTGGTGCAAACTCACCACGACCTGCAGCTGTTAAATTTTCTGCATTTATAGATGCATTTTCTCTAAGAATATTTACAATGGCTGTTGCACGTTTAGTAGACAAATCCCAGTTACCACTTAAGTTTCCGCTACCTTTATACGGTGCATTATCAGTATGCCCTTCAATTAAAACTGCAATGTCTGGATTGTCGCCTAATACGCCGCCCAACTGTTTTACAGCTCTACGTCCTTCTGTTCCTACTGCCCAACTTCCTGAACTAAATAACAGCTTATTTTCCATAGACACGTATACTTTTCCATCGCGCTGTTCAACGGTTAGTCCTTTGCCTTCAAAATCTGTTAACGCTCTAGATATAGCATTTTTAAGCGCTGTCATTGCAGCATCTTTTGATGCAATTACGTTTTCTAATTCTGCTACACGGTTTGATCTGTCTTCTAACTCTTTTTTGAGTTTTGCTAATCGCGCGTTTTCAGCAGCTAAAGCCTGCTCCTTTGCTTCTAATTGTGCTAAAAGTTCTCTGTTTTTCTTAGAGTTTTCGGCAATAGATGCAGAACTGTTTTTCTCTAAAGCATCATACGACGCTTTTAAATTATCTAAATTGGATTTTGCTGCATTGTAATCGGCTTGTAATTTATCGCGCTCAGCAACAGCCTCATCATAAGCCGTTTGAATTTGCTTTAATTCATTTTCAGCAGCTGTTTTTGCATTTAATAAGGCTTCATTTTCGTTTGAAAGCTTTCTGTTCTCTTGTTTTAAATTGGCATATTTACCTTCTAATTCTTTATATACTTTTGGCGATACACACGAAGCTACTAGTACTAAGGTAAATACTGCTAACGAAATTTTTTTAATCATGATTTTGGGTTGTTTTTTTATTAATTTGATGACTCTACTTTAATTTTCAATTTCTACTAAAATTGGACAATGGTCACTATGTACCGCATCAGAGAGTATAACGGCTCTTTTGATATTTTCTTGTAATGGTTGCGAAACCATAGCATAATCCAATCGCCAACCTTTATTATTAGCGCGTGCATTGGCACGATAACTCCACCAGCTAAACTGCTGAGAGTCTTTATTTAAATATCTGAAAGAATCTATAAATCCACTATTAATAAAGTTTCCAATCCACTCGCGCTCTACTGGTAAAAACCCAGATACACCTTTCATTTTAGGGTTATGAATATCTATTTCTTCATGACAAATATTATAATCACCACAAATCACCAAGTTTGGTACTTTTTTTCTAAGTGTATTTATATAGTCTTGAAACATATCCATATATTCCAGCTTATGATTCAACCGTGCATCGTTTGTACCAGATGGTAAATATAAACTCATTACAGAAACACCATCAAAATCTACTCTTATATTTCTGCCTTCAAAGTCCATTGATTCTATTCCTGTGCCATATTCTACATGATTAGGTTTTGTTTTACACAATACAGCTACTCCACTATAGCCTTTTTTTTGTGCACTAAACCAATAGTTATATTTGTAACCTGCTTCTTCAAACAAATTTAAATCTAACTGCTCTTTCATCGCTTTTATTTCTTGCAAACAAATAACATCTGGGTTGGCGCTTTTTAACCAATCAACAAAACCTTTATTAACAGCTGCACGAATGCCGTTTACGTTATAGGATATAATTTTCATGTATCAAATAAGAATTTTAGCTAAAATAAATAATGCGTTACATTTACACTATTATTTATATAAGGAGTTTTAACGAAGCTATTAACAAAATATTTTAAACGTATTGCAGTTTAAGTATCTGATGAAGTTTATTACATGCATTTTTATTGTTTTGATTGGTTTTTACGGATTTTCCCAAGACCAAACTTCTAATTACAAAACTAAAAAAGTTGCTGTAAAAGATACTATTAGAATAGACAGTGTTAGCATTAACTCAAATTCGTTTTCTATTAAAAGGAAGGATAACTCGACAATAGATTCCACATACTATACTGTAGATTTTGCAAAAGCGCTTTTAACTTTTAAAAAGCCAATTCAAGCTGATTCAATCATTATAAATTATTTAAAATTTCCAGATTTTTTAACCAAAACCTATAAGCAACTAGACGAAAATATAATTGTTGAAAATAATAGTAATGCTCAAACATTATATAAATTATCGCAAGCCACAGAATCTACAAATTTTATTCCTTTTGATGGCTTAACCACATCTGGTAGCATTTCTCGTGGAGTTACTATTGGAAACAATCAAAATTCGGTTTTAAACAGCGAATTAGATTTACAAATAACAGGAAAACTAAACGATAAAGTATCATTACGTGCATCTATTCAAGATGCAAACATCCCTTTACAAGAAAGTGGATATAGCCAACGATTAGATGAATTTGATCAAGTTTTTATTGAATTGTTTAGCGACAACTGGAACATTCGTGCTGGTGATATAGATTTACTAAATACCGATTCTTATTTTGCTAGTTTTTCTAAGCGTGTTCAAGGATTAAGCATCAATGCAAAATTGGGTAATGAAGATGCAAAAACCAATTTATTTGCTGCTGGAGCTTTTGTTCGTGGGCAATTTACTAGAAGTGAATTTAACGCACAAGAAGGCAATCAAGGGCCTTACAAATTACAAGGGCAAAACGGCGAGCTATTTGTACTTATTGTTTCTGGTAGTGAAACTGTTTATGTAAACGGCGTTACAGCAAAACGTGGCGAAAATGAGGACTATATTATAGATTATAATGCAGGTGAAATTATTTTCAATTCTACATTTCCAATAACTTCTGAAATGCGTATTATCGTCGACTATCAAGTTAGTGAGCGCAATTATTCGCGCTTAGTTGTTTTTGGAGGTGGGCGTTTTGAAAGCGAAAAATTAAAACTTGGTATTTCAGTATATTCCGAAAACGATGCAAAAAACCAGCCTTTACAGCAAAATCTATCGACTGAACAAGTACAAATATTAGCAAATGCTGGAGATGATAGAGCACAAATGGTTGCACCATCAGAAGTTTTAGAAGCTTTAAATGATAATAGAATTTTATATAAAAAGGAACTTATTGGAGGCGTTGAAGCCTTTGTGTTTTCTAACAACCCGGATGATGAATTATACCGCGTTACCTTTACCCAAGTTGGAACCAATCAAGGCGATTATGTTTTAGGGAATATTAATGCCATCAATAATATTTATGAGTATGTTGGAACTAATCTAGGAAATTATGCGCCAATTGTACAGCTTGTTGCTCCTACAAAGCTTCAAATAGCAGTTATTAACGGAAGTTATAACCCTACTAAAAACACTGCTATTCATTTTGAAGCCGCTGGAAGTAAAAATGATTTAAATTTATTTTCTGGGTTAAATGATGAAGATAATGATGGCTTTGCAGGCAAGTTTAAAATCACTCAAAATATCACTAAAAAAGACAGCCTTTGGAGTTTAGATGCTTTTATTGATGGGGACTATATTCAAAATAATTTTAAAACAATCGAGCGTTTATATAATGCTGAATTTTCTCGTGATTGGAACATTGAAAACCCTTTGGGAAATCAACAATTTTCAAAAACAGGTTTACAACTCATTCATCCTAAAAAAGGCATTATAAATTATCAATTTGAACACTTAGAATTCTCTGAAAATTTTAACGGAAACAGACATGTTACCAACGTAAATTTATTTCTTAATAAATTTAATATTAATTCTAACTCTAGTTTTTTAAATGCAACTTCAAATATAAATACGTCAACTTTCTTGAGGTCATACAATAGCATAACCTACGGTATGCAAAAAAGCTGGATAGGCACTAAATTAGCCATTGAAAGTAACGAACAAAAAGATATTTCTACCCAAACATTAACACCTTTAAGTCAAAAATTCAAATCGTACGAAGTTTTTGTTGGCATAGGAGATAGTACTAAAGTATTTGCAGAAGTTGGATATAAAAATAGAGTTAACGACAGTATTAGAAATAACGAATTACAAAAAGTAAATACATCCAATACGTTTTATTTAGATTCTAAACTTATTCAAAACACCAACACAAATTTATCTCTTTTTGCAAATTATAGAACGTTAAAAAGTGAAGATAATACTATTGATGATGAACAATCTTTAAACTCTAGGTTACAATTTAATCAAAAGCTTTTCAAGCAAATAATATTATGGAATACCGTTTTTGAAACTAATTCTGGCACATTACCTCAACAAGATTTTACGTATGTTGAAGTCGAGTCTGGACAAGGCACTTACACATGGATTGATTACAACACAAACGGTATTCAAGAATTAGAAGAGTTTGAAATTGCTCAGTTTCAAGATCAAGGCAAATATATTCGTGTATTATTACCCAATCGTATCTATATTAAAACACATCAGAATAGGCTGAGTCAAACCTTAACGATTAACCCATCACAATGGTCTGTTAGTGAAAATAAATCGAGAAAATTTTGGTCACATTTTTACAATCAATCCAGTTATTTAATTGATAGAAAAATTAAGCGCGATGGTAACAGTTTTAACCTGAATCCATTTGAAAACGATATAAACAATCAATTAGGGTTACAGTTAAATTTTAGAAATGTGTTATTTTTTAACCGCGGGAAACAGCATTATACCACATCGTACACTTATTTATCAAACAAATCTCGAAACACCTTATCCATCGGGTTTATTGAGAATAGCTTAAAAAGTCATCAATTTAATTTTAATCATAAAATTGAAGAAAGTTGGCTATTATCATTTCAATCTTCTTTTGATAAAAATGAAAGTGTCAGCGAAAATTTTATTAGCAAAAACTATAATTTTGATGAAGTGCTTTTTAATCCTAAAATTACTTATCTATTTAATGATAATTCCCGCTTTGATATATTTTATCAACACACACAAAAGGATAATACTATTGGTGGTTTTGAATCTTTAAAGCAGCAAAAATATGGTGCTTCGTTTGCGTTTTCAAATAAAGACAAGAATGCTATAAACGGTGAGTTTAATTATTTTTCGAATGCCTTTAATGGTAACGCAAATACGCCTGTTTCGTATCAAATGTTAGAAGGTTTACAACCTGGAAAAAACTTTACATGGAGTATATTAGCACAAAAAAAGCTCACTACATTTTTAGATTTAAATTTAAACTACTTTGGTAGAAAAACGGAAACCAGCAAAACTATTCATACTGGAACCATTCAATTAAGAGCTTATTTTTAAAAATGACTAGCATCTACTTTCTCAAAAAGTAAAATAATTGTTTTTACTGCATCTTTATAAAATTCTGGGTGAATGTTTTTAAAATCATCTGTTGGTTCGTGATAATCTTTATGGTCTGCAACCCCAAAATATAAAAAAGGAATTTCTCTTTTATGAAAACTTGCGTGATCAGACGAATAGGTCCAGTTTTCTTTTCCATCTTCTCCATCATGACCTATTGTAAGTTTAATTTTATTAGATTGTTTAAAAGTAGAAACCAAATACTTAAGTGTTTTATTATAACGTGTTCCAACAACAAATAATTCATCATTATCACTACGACTAATCATATCCATATTTAAATTAACAACTATTTTATGGTGAGGAATACTGGCACTTTCTACAAAATGCTTTGATCCTTTTAAACCTAATTCTTCAGCATCAAAAGCTATTAAAATAACCGAATGTTTTGGTGGATTCTTTTTAAAATATTCAGCAAATGCAAATAAAGCACTAATTCCTGAAGCATTATCATCTGCACCATTGTATATCTTCTTTTTCTTTATTCCTTCATGGTCATAATGCGCACTAATTACAATATACTTATGCGGTGATTCTGTGCCTTTAACAAGCCCTAAAACATTTGCGCCTTCATATCTTTTACCACTAGCTTTGAACGAAAAAAAATGTTCGTAATTTTCTTTAAAAGGTAAAACGTCTAATAAATGGAATTGGTTAACGATATATTTTCTAGCTTTAACTCCGCCCTTAGTACCTGTTCTTCTTCCTTCATATAAGTCTGAGGATAGTGTCTCTAAATGATTTAAAAGTGTTGTTTCATTAAGTAATACTTCTTTATTTATTGAAGCGTTTTGACCGTTACTAATAAAAGAAAAACTTAAAAGAAAGAATAGAAATATAGTATTAAAGTTCATTTAGCAAATTTAGCTTTAAAGCTAAACAAAAAACCCATGTATTCACATGGGTTTTAACTAATATTTATAAAAAATGATTTTCTATTCTTACAAATTAGCCTTCATTAATTCCCTATTCATACGTGCTATGTTTTCTAAAGAAATCCCTTTAGGGCATTCAACTTCACAAGCCCCCGTATTAGTACAGTTTCCAAATCCTTCTAAATCCATTTGGGCTACCATATTTTGCACACGGTCTGCAGCTTCAACCTGCCCTTGTGGTAACAAAGCATATTGAGACACTTTTGCTCCAACAAATAACATCGCTGATGAATTTTTACAAGTTGCTACACAAGCTCCACAGCCAATACACGTTGCAGCATCCATAGCTTCATCTGCTGCATGTTTGGAAATAGGAATTGAATTTGCATCTTGCGTATTTCCTGATGTGTTTACAGAGATATAACCTCCAGCTTGCTGAATACGCTCAAATGCCATTCTATCTACAACTAAATCTTTAATTACAGGAAATGCAGCTGCTCTAAATGGTTCTATTGTAATAGTATCTCCATCCTTAAACATACGCATATGCAATTGACAAGTTGTAATACCTCTATCTGGACCGTGAGCTTCTCCATTTATATACATGGAACACATTCCGCAAATCCCTTCGCGACAATCGTGATCAAAAGCAACAGGCTCTTCTCCTGAGTTTACTAATTGCTCGTTCAAAACATCCATCATTTCCAAAAAAGACATATGCTCTGAAATATCAGTAACTTTATAATCCACCATTTGACCCTTAGTTTTTGAGTCTTTTTGTCTCCAAATTTTAAGTGTTAAATTCATAATGCCTTTCTTATTTGTATGAACGTTGTTTTAGTTCAATATCTTTAAACTCTAATTCTTCTTTATGTAAAACCGCATCTGCTGGTTCTCCTTTATATTCCCAAGCTGCAACAAAAGCAAAATCCTTATCATTACGTTTTGCTTCGCCTTTTTGCGGTCCAGATTCTTCAGCAGATTCTTCTCTAAAATGACCTCCACATGATTCTTCTCTCATTAAAGCATCTTTGGCAAACAACTCTCCAAGTTCTAAGAAATCAGCAACACGTCCAGCCTTTTCAAGTTCTGGATTCATTTCGTTTGACGATCCTGGAACAGAAACTTCTTTCCAAAACTCCTCACGAATAGCTTTAATCTCAGACATTGCTTCTTCTAACCCTTTTGCATTCCTAGACATTCCTGCTTTGTTCCACATTACTTTACCTAGTTTTTTATGGAAATAATCTACAGATTTTGTTCCTTTATTATTTACAAAGAAATTAATTCTGTCTGTTACTTCTTTCTCGGCTTCATCAAATTCTTTAGTATCGGTTGGAATTTCTCCAGTTCGAATATCGTCCGATAAATAGTCTCCAATTGTATATGGCAATACAAAATAACCATCGGCTAAACCTTGCATTAAAGCCGAAGCACCAAGTCGGTTAGCTCCATGATCGGAGAAATTTGCTTCACCAATACAATAACAACCTGGAATGGTTGTCATTAAATTATAATCAACCCAAACGCCTCCCATAGTATAATGTACTGCTGGGTAAATCATCATTGGAGTTTTATATGGGTTTTGGTCTACAATCTTCTCATACATTTGGAATAAGTTACCATATTTAGCTTCAACTATAGCTTGACCTAATTCGTATATTTTTTCTTTTGAAGCATTTTCAATATTATGAATTTTAGCTTGCTCTTTACCATAACGAGTAATCGCAGAAGCAAAATCTAAATATACTGCTTCGCCGGTAGCATTAACACCATAACCCGCATCACATCTTTCTTTAGCTGCTCGAGAAGCTACATCACGAGGTACTAAGTTTCCAAATGCAGGGTAACGTCTTTCTAAATAATAATCGCGTTCGTCTTCAGATAAATCGGTTGGTTTTTTACGCCCTTCACGAATTGCTGTTACATCTTCAATATTTTTAGGTACCCAAATACGCCCATCGTTACGTAAAGATTCAGACATCAAAGTTAATTTAGACTGATAATCTCCCGAACGCGGAATACATGTTGGGTGAATTTGTGTATAACATGGATTTGCAAAATACGCTCCTTTTTTATGAATTTTCCAAGCTGCTGTTGCGTTAGACCCCATAGCATTGGTTGATAAGAAATATACATTTCCGTATCCACCAGATCCTACTACTACTGCATGTGCTGAGTGTCTTTCTATTTCTCCAGTAATTAAATTACGTGCAATAATTCCTCGTGCTTTTCCATCAACAATAACAACATCAAGCATTTCGTGACGGTTAAACATTTCTATTTTACCTCGTGCTATTTGGCGATTCATTGCTGAATATGCTCCTAGTAATAATTGTTGTCCTGTTTGTCCCTTAGCATAAAAAGTTCTCGACACCAATACTCCTCCAAACGAACGATTGTCTAACAAACCACCATAATCGCGTGCAAAAGGAACTCCTTGAGCAACACATTGGTCAATAATATTTGCAGACACCTCAGCTAAACGATAAACATTCGCTTCACGCGAACGATAATCGCCTCCTTTTACCGTATCGTAAAATAATCTATATGTTGAATCTCCATCTCCTTGATAATTTTTAGCAGCATTTATTCCACCTTGAGCGGCAATTGAGTGTGCACGACGAGGAGAATCTTGATAAGCAAATGCTTTAACGTTATATCCTAATTCTGCTAAAGTTGCAGCAGCAGAACCTCCTGCTAAACCCGTACCAACAACAATTACATCGATATGACGTTTGTTTGCAGGATTAACTAGATTAATTTTATTTTTATAATCTGTCCATTTATCTTTTATTGGACCCTTAGGTACTTTTGAATCTAATGTTGCCATAACTATGATAATACGTATTTAAGGTGATGATAAAGTGCAATAAAAATAAATCCTAACGGAATTATAATCGAATAAGCTTTCCCTATATTTTGTAGTGTCTTCTTTCTTCCTGCGGTAGAACCCATAGATTGAAAGGCAGAAGTAAAGCCATGTAATAAATGCAACATTAAAAAGATAAATGCAACCACATAGGCAATGGTTCTAATATGGCTATGAAATTTATGTGTAAGCTCTTCGTGATAACGAAACCCTTCAACACCTTCCATAGTTCCAGACCAATCACCTTGGATAAATTTGGTGTTTATTTCTGGAAACCAAAAGTCTATGAAATGTAAAATGATGAATGCTAAAATAGCAACACCACTCCAAATCATGTTTCTACTCATCCAAGACGAGTTTGCAGCACCGTTATTTTTAGCATATGACATGCCTTGTGCCTTTTTATTTTTTAGTTCTAATACAAATCCCATTACAAAATGAAACACAACACCAAAAATTAATACGGGTTGTAATGCATATTGTATTAGTGGGTTTGTTCCCATAAAGTGGGATACTTCGTTAAATGCATCTGTGCTAAAAACAGATAAAATATTAATTGCAAAATGCTGAAGTAAGAAAAACATGAGAAAAAAAGCTGAAAGCGCCATGGCTACTTTTCTTCCTATCGAAGATTTAAAAAATCCGCTCATTTTTATGAAGTTAGTTATATAGTATACAAAGGTACTTTACAATAAATTTATAGACAAAAAGTTAAGCCTTTAAATTTATATTTAGAACCATTTTAATTTATGTGCATTTAGTTCACTTCAAAAGCCTTTTTATCAGATTCTATTTGGACGGTATAAATACCCTTAGGCAAATAATATTTACCATTGTCTGCTTTATTTATTTTAACACTTGTATTCTCTTTCATCAGTGTTTTTTGAGCTTTTTCCGATATAGTTAAATCGTAATCAAAATTATTAAACCCTTTATCGCTTTTTACTTTTATTTGAGCTAATTCAGAATTATTCTCTGATAGAATTTTGATTTCTTTTTCTTCAGCTTTATTTGTATAAAATTTAATATTAATTGAAGGCTCATTAACCTTTGACCAAGCTCTAAAAGAACTTCCCCAACGTGTAGAATATTTTACATCTTCAATATCAAAAAGAACAATAGATTGATTCATTTTTGATGCATTCATTTTTTGAAAATGCGCAATATTAGTTTTGTAAATGCTCCTACCGTGAGTTCCTAAAAGTAAATCGTTTGCTTTTGATTGAACAACAATGTCGTGAACTGCAACACTTGGTAAACCTTTACTAAAAACCTCCCATTGCAAACCATTATTGAAAGACACATATGCACTATTATCTGTTCCTAAATACAAAATATTCTCGTTTTTAGAATCTTCTTTAATCACATTTACTGGAGATAATGGAATATTAGAACTTATCTTTTTCCATGTGTTTCCATAATCATCACTCATATAAGCGTAAACCGAAAAATCATCCCAACGGTATCCATTTAAAGTTACATAAACCCGTTCTTTTTTATGCTTCGAAGCAATAACACGTGACACCCACAAGTTTTTTGGTAAATTGTTTGAAATATTCTGCCAACTTCCACCTCCATTTTTTGTAACATGAATTAATCCATCGTCACTTCCTGTATAGATTAATCCGAACTGAAAAGGAGACTCACTAATGGATGTTAATGTTCCATATGCTACATTTCCTTTTTTACCTCCGTTAGTTAAATCATTACTAATAGCTTCCCAATCATCTCCTTGGTTCATGGAACGCATTAACTTATTTCCACCTAAATACAAAATATCTTGATTATGTGGCGACAGCAATATAGGCGTTTGCCAATTAAATCGATATGGGTTTTCGCCTAATTCATGCTTTGGTTGAATGTACTTTCTCGCTTTTGTATCTCTATTTATTCTGAAATAATTTCCGAATTGATATCCTGTATAAACTATATTAGAGTTTCTGTTATCTATTTGAATATGCATGCCATCTCCTCCCATAAGCCTTTGCCATGGATACTGCCCTTCTTGTTGCCAAAGTTTATTTTTACTAGCATTATGAGCTCCAACCCAAACGCCATTATCTTGTAAGCCACCATATACATTATAAGGTGTTTCATTATCCACGTTTATAGCATAAAATTGACCTACCGAATTTACATTTAATTTTTCCCAGCTTTCACCATCATCATAACTCATATTTAACCCGCCATCATTACCATTAATCAAATGCCCTTGTTTTTTAGGGTTTATCCATAGCGCTTGATGGTCGGCATGTACATTTTCTTTACTTATAGACACAAATGTTTTCCCGCCATCTTTAGATTTTAAAATAGGAACTCCCATAATGTATATAGCGTCTTTATTTTGTAGATCGACTCTAATTTCACCAAAATAATAACCGTAGCTATAATACAAACCATCAATATAATCATCATGAGTTTTTTTCCAAGTTTTTCCACCATCAACGCTTTTGTAAACTTCTGCTCCAATTACAGGTGTATCAAAAAGCATTGTGTTCGCATTTTCTAAATATTTAGCTAAATCGATAGGTTTTACATTACCACTCCTAATCATTTGTTTTACATTTTCAGCTCGGTATTTTTCTTGAAACCCATTCGTTTTTAAAAATCCATTAAGTTTTTTATCTTCAAGGTTTAAGAAAGATTCAGCAGTCATGGTTTTAAAATCTTCTTTTACAAGTCCATGTTTTTCTTCTTTTTTTGAATCTTCTTTTCTTCTAAACTGACTATCATGTAACGCGTAAATTATGTTCTCATTAAAAACCGCTAAACCAATTCTACCAACACCATTACCTGTTGGGAAACCACTTTCTTGAGTCGTTATTTTGGTCCATGTACCACCCGCATCTGTACTTTTATAGATTGCAGAATTATTACCGCTACCATTAAAATTCCAAGCTTTTCTGTCTTTTGTCCATGATGAAGCAAACATAATGTTGTAATTATTTGGTGCATGTTGCACATCAATAACACCGCTTACATCATCAACAAATAACTTTTGTTCCCAAGTTTTCCCTCCGTCAGTCGTTTTGTAAATACCACGCTCATTATTTGAAGAATACAAATGACCCGTAACACCAATAACTACTTCATCTGAATTATTTGGATTGATGAGAATCCGACCTATATGATGAGAATCTGGCAACCCTACATTTACCCATGTTTTTCCTTTATCAGTTGATTTTAGAATTCCTATACCTGCATAACTAGAACGCGATGAATTGTTTTCTCCTGTACCAACCCAAATGGTTTTCGTTTTCCAATCTACAGCAATATCACCAACATTTTGAGTGTTTGAAGTATCTAAAATTGGCTCAAAAGTAGAACCATTATTTACTGTATACCAAACACCTCCAGAGGCATAACCAACATAAAACTCGTTTGGATTGTTAGGGTTAACATCTAAATCTACAACTCTTCCGCTCATTATTGTTGGTCCAATATTTTTAAAAGTTACATTTTTAACTAATGATTTTTGAGTTAACTCTTGCTTTTGTTTAATAGCTTCCACTACTTTTTTTACAGGCGTTGAAGCTTGTTGACTAAAGCCATAATGAAAACAAAAAATAAGGCAAATAATAAGGTTTTTTAAAAGTCGCATTGGTGGTTATTTTATTTTGATGAAATTTAGTTATTCTTAATGGTCTAGCAAAATTTAGCTATTTATTTAACAACGATTCAATAATTTTAAATAGGTTAATAAAAAAGCCTGTGAAATTATATCACAGGCTCTCAATTATAATTGTCAACTTAACTATTAATCTAATATCATCTTTCTTGTAATCATAGCAGAATCGGAATGGATATTTACAAAATAAATCCCTTTTGAAGCGCTTGGTATTTCAATAGTTTTAGTTTTTGAAGCATTTGAAATATCGTGCTCAGAAATCAATCTTCCGCTAATATCATAAATAACAGCTTTTTGCAAATTAATATAAGATGCGTTATTTATATAAAATTGATTTTTTGCTGGATTAGGATATAAACTGATAGCATTATTTAATTCATCTTCTTCAACGCTTAAGTTACAGATTGAAGAATCTGTCATTACTGGTTGTGAACAAGCTACAACAGAAGTGCTTCGTCCGTGCACATTAGTTGCGCCAGCAATATTATTAGCCGTCAACACACGTTGTTGCTCACTATTAGAAATAGCATAATGCATTACATCATTTCCGTTATCAACTTGGGTTGAATTATCAATAACATGCCCTAGTTGATGCCCATGCCCCAATTCATGCAGAGCTACACTTTCAAAGTCATATTCGGTAAATGCTGGTAAACCTGTACCAAAATGCCAATCAGTCTCATCATCAAATACAATATCTAATTCAGCTACATGCCAATTCCAGCTTGAAGCATTACCAAAAGCACCACATGCAGAATACCAACTAGAGCATCTTCCTAAAACACCATTTGGCAAGTCATCAGCAGGCACCGCGTTATTATCAAATTTAACAACATTAACTCCATCTGAGGCAACAACATCTGTTGTTGTAGCTGAACCACTTATAGTCCAATTAACTTTAGTTTCGCAACGCCATCTATCCAGTGCTTTTTCAAAATCTGCCTTAGCTCCAGGGAATTCTGAGTCATTAAAAAAATCAGTTTGCATTTCCCATGTATAACCACCACTAGCATTGCGATTTACATGCCTAGTTTGATATGCATAAAACCCTAACGGACCATTAGCTCCTGGAGGCATTTGGCCAGTCTCATCATCTGGATCAAAAGTTGCATTAAGTTCTGCATATGAAATTGTTAGAGTAGCTGCAGAAACATCCGAAGTAGTATCATCATGTGTTACTCTAATGATTCCTGTTCCAGCTCCACCAGGTATTTCCACTGTTATTTGTGTATCGGACCATGTAAGTACTTGGCTATCTAATGCATCAACAAACGTAGCTCCTCCATCATCCGCATTACTAAACCCAACCTTTCCTTTTGTTCCTCCAAAACCTAAGCCAGAAATTGTTAATACCGTTTTGGTACCTGCAGTGGCTGTTGTAGGGGCAAAGGTAATAGCTGATGGAGGTAAGAAAACCTTCGATGTTGTAGTCTTTTTAATGTCTGTAGTAAATGAAGCTATTTCTATGTAGTTTGACTTAGTATAATTCATTATTTCATTATAAAATGAATTAGCGATTCCTTTCTTTTTGCTTAAAGGGTTTGCCGCAATATTATCGTATAAATTATATCTGTAAAACCCTTGTAAAGAGCTATAAGTTCTGTATTTTTTATTTGAAGATTTAGCCTCTAATTCTACAGGAATATTATTATCATATAAAGTAAATATTCCAATATCTCCTTTTCTTAATTTCAAACTAGGAGAAACTATTAAAGCTTTATTCCCTACTGTACCTCCAAGCGTAATAACCTCAATTGTTTTAGGCTGATCTCCTTTAAAGACCTTATACACTTCTACTGTATTTGAAGTATAAATGTTATGATGATTATCATCCCAAAATGATTTTTTTGCAATTACTTTTCCTTCTACAATTAAACTAGATTGTTCAACTTGCTCTTGCAATGGTATTTCTTTCAAGGCGGCTTGAGCCATTAATTGCTCTGCACTTATTAAAAATAATAAGGCAATAAATAAAGTAATTTTCTTCATCATATTAAGTTTTAGAGTTATTTGCATAGCAAAATACAAGCTTTTAAGCTTATCTATTAAACCATACATTCTTATTGGTCTTCAAAAAATCTGAGGGATTATCAAATATAATAAATAATTATATATGATTTATTTAGATTTGCTACATTTAGCAAACTTAATATATAGTTAACATGAAATATCATTCAATAAATTCCAACCTATTCATAAAAAATAGAAAAAAATTCGCTGAAAGCATGAAAGCCAATAGCTTAGCGGTTTTTAATTCAAACGACATTTACCCTATAAGTGCTGATAGTACTATGCCTTTTGAGCAACATCGTGATATTTTTTATTTAAGTGGTGTAGACCAAGAAGAAAGCATCTTAGTTTTATTTCCAGATTGTCCAAAAGAAACCCATCGTGAAATTCTTTTTTTAAAAGAAACTAACGAACATATTGCTATTTGGGAAGGAGAAAAATTAACCAAAGAAAAAGCATTTGCAACTAGCGGAATTAAAACAGTGTATTGGCTTCAAGACATGGAAAAAATCATGTTTGAAATTATGACGCAATGCGATACTGTTTATATTAATACTAATGAACATTATAGAGCTAATGTTGAAACCGAAACCAGAGAAGATCGTTTTACTAAATGGCTAAAACATAAATATCCTGCGCATAGCGTAGCTAAAAGTAATCCTATTTTGCAACGTTTACGTTCAGTTAAAGATCAAATTGAAATAGATTTAATACAACGGGCATGTAATATTACCGAAAAGGGTTTCAAACGAATTTTAAATTTTGTAAAACCTAATGTTTGGGAGTTTGAAATTGAAGCAGAGTTTATGCATGAGTTTTTACGTAATCGATCAAAAGGATTTGCTTATACACCAATAGTGGCTTCAGGAAACAATGCTAATGTTTTACATTATATTGAGAACAATCAGCAATGTAAATCTGGTGATTTAATTCTTATGGATGTTGGAGCAGAATATGCTAACTATTCAAGCGATATGACGCGAACCATTCCTGTTTCGGGTAAATTTACTGAAAGACAAAAAACTGTATACAACGCTGTTAATAGAGTAAAAAATGAAGCGACAAAAATGTTAGCTCCAGGAACTATTTGGGCAGATTATCATGTAGAAGTAGGTAAAATAATGACTAGCGAATTAATAGAGCTAGGACTTATTGATAAAGCTGATGTACAAAATGAAGACCCTAATTGGCCAGCATATAAAAAATATTTTATGCATGGTACTAGCCATCACATGGGTTTAGACACACATGATTATGGCATTTTAACAGAGCCTATGCAAGCTAACATGGTTTTTACCGTAGAGCCTGGTATTTATATTCCAGAGGAAGGTTTTGGTATTCGTTTGGAAGACGATGTTGTCATTCAAGAAAAGGGTGAACCATTTAATTTAATGCGAAATATTCCTATTGAAGCAGACGAGATTGAAGATTTAATGAATTCATAAAAAATAAATGAGGGCCGTTAAAAAACGACCCTCAAACTACAACACTAAAAACTGCAATTTACATGTATTTATAATGTGACTAACTCAAATAAATAATTGTTTAGTTTTCTTAGCGTGTTGATTTTGTCTTTAGAGTTTATCAATAAAGATATATTATTTTTGCTTCCGCCGTATGAAATCATCCTGATTTTTACATCTTTAAGAATCTTAAATAGTTTATGAGTGTCTTGATGATTTACCACCGAGTGCCCCACCAAACAAACAATACTTTGCGCTTTATCTACTTCAATAATTGCAAATTCTTTTAATTCGGCAACAATTTTATCTAAATTTCTGTCATCATCAATAGTTAAAGAAACTGCAACTTCTGATGTTGTAATCATGTCAATAGAAGTCTCATAAATTTCAAAAATTTCAAAAACTTTCTTTAAAAACCCGTGTGCCTGAAGCATTCTGCCTGACTTAATTTTTATAGCCGTAATATTATCTTTAGCAGCAATAGCTTTAATACCATTGTTTGATGTCATATTAGAAATCAATGTACCATGAGCAACGGGATTCATTGTGTTTTTTAAGCTTACAGGAATATTATCAGCTCTAACTGGCGTTACCGTTTGCGGGTGCAAAATCTTTGCTCCAAAATAAGCTAACTCTGCAGCTTCATCATATGACAAATTAGAAATTGGTCTTGTGTTTTCAACATATCTTGGGTCATTATTATGCATTCCATCAATATCTGTCCATATTTGTACTTCTTCAGCTTTAACAACGGCTCCAATAATAGTTGCTGTGTAATCACTCCCGCCACGTTGTAAATTAGATATTTCACCTTCAGCATCTAAACAAATAAATCCTTGTGTTATGTATATATCGGCTTCTTCTGAATACTTAAAGGCTCTATCTAAATATTCTTTTATATGAGACAAATCTGGTTCTTTCGCTGCATCAATTCGCATAAAACCTAAAGCAGGTAATAATGTAGAACGCAAACCTTCTTGCTTTAAATAACAGTTGAATATAAATGTGGATAGTAATTCACCTTGTGCTAAAATTTTATTTTCTAAAACATCGGAATACAGCTTATATGTTGAATCTATTAACAAACTAAATATCTCTGAAACATAATTTTTTGCCTGCTTATTTAGTTTTTTATCAATAAGCAAGCTATTTATTGTAGCTATATAAGTTCCATGAAGTTTATTAATTTTTTCAATAGCTTCATTTGAATTTTTATCTTCTATATAATTTGCAATAGCAACTAACTCGTTAGTAGTGCCTGACATAGCAGATAATACCACGATTTTTTTACTATCATCATTAATTATATTTTTTACATTAATAATGTTTTCTACAGACCCAACCGATGTTCCACCAAATTTTAATACACGCATTTATATTAATTTAAAGTATAAAATTACAACCTGTTCTTTCAATAAAGATATTTCTTGAAAAAAATGTTTACATTTACACAAATTGTTATATAATTAACATGAGAACTGTATCAAACTGTGTAGAAGATATTTTAATCTCTCAACCCTATTTAGAAGAAGCCTTATCCAGAAACATTATCAATTTTAGTGCTCTGGCTATTGAGCTTACTAAACCAATTAGCGAAATGCTAAAAAAGGATGTAAAACCTGGTGCAATCATGATGGCTTTAAGACGTTACAATCCACCGGTAACGCTTTCAAATTCTGTTAAAATGAAGCGTATGTTGCAAAATTTAGGTGATATTACTGTACGTTCTAACTTAACTGATTTTACTGTAAAAAATTCAAATACTTTAATACATAATCATGCAAAAGTTTTAGAAAAAATAGATGGAGAATCTAAACTGTTTTACACGTTTACTAGAGGCGTTCACGAAAGCAATATGATTATTTCTAGTAGTTTAAAAAATTATATTACCACACATTTAGAAAACGAAACGTTTCTAGCTGCACAAGATAATTTATCGGCAATTACTATTAATTTACCCAAAGACAACTCGAAAGTTGCTGGGTTGTATTATCATTTTTTTAAGCGGTTAGCTTGGGAAGGTGTTGTACTTTATGAAGTTATTTCTACTACAAATGAGTTTACTATTTTGGTTGAAGACAAATATGTTGACAAAGCTTTTACCGCTATAAAAAGGGTGAAAAACTAGAAAAGACGCACTGAATAATCAGTACGCCTTTTCAACAATTAACTAGTCACAATCAATAATTTATTTTACAACTAAAGTATATTGTGGTGTTTTATTAAAAGGACAAAAATATTTATAGGTTCCTTTTTTAAGAACAACTTCTTTTGAAGATTCTGTTTTACCATGTTTCACCATTTGAGAAACATAAGCATCTGCTATATGGTTTTCAGGTTTAGATCCATCTTTACCATCTTCAATTAAAACTAACCCTACTTCTAGAGCTGCGTTATTATTTGTAACACTAAACACATACGTCCCTTCTGAAAGTGTTAATGCTTTTTGTGTAAACTCTCCTTCTGTTTGTTCAAAAGATACAGTTTTAACAACATTTTTATCCATTTTGTCTTGAGCGGTAGCTGTTAATGTAAAAGCTACTAAAAATAATCCTACTACTAAATTTTTCATGATTTTGTTTTTTAATTTTTATTCTGTTTTTATTTATTGACTATATAATTTGTTTGTGTTTTAACTTATGCGTGGTAATAACGTTCTCTATAAATTTTACCATCTTTCCATTGTGTTGCAACTGCTTGCTCTGAAAGCATTGTGCTTCCATCTTTAAGCTTTAATTCCATTATTGCAGTGTAAAAAGATGTATTTCCTTGTACAGCAATATCTTTAACCTCATATCTTATAAATTCTTCTAATTGGTTATCAATAAAATCTTGTTCAAAATCTAGATTAAATTGTTTTCCTTTTTTAGGTTCACCATTTGCTTCTCTTAATTCTACATCATCATGAAGATAGGTATCCATTGCTTCAATAAATTTAGCCTCCGCTAATAATTCGTGAATGTGTTTTAAATTCTTTTTAATTGGATTTGCCATTGTATTTTTATGTTAGTTATTGTTTTTACAATTCCGCCTCAATAATTGTTGAGGCGGAACTCTTTAAAACGACTTTCGATTCGTTCATAATTAGTTTGCAGTTACTGCAAATTTGCCTGCTTCAACACTTGGAAAATCCACTTCGGTTTCCGCAATATGGTTTACATAATTGGTTAACGTATTAGACACTACATTTAAAATGATTTCTAAAATATCACCATCATTATAACCAGCTTCCTTAACAGCTTGAATAGTTTCAGTAGAAACTTGACCTCTGTTTTTTGTTACCTCTTGTGCAAATTGTAACCCTGCTTGTGTTTTTGCATCTGCTGCAAGACCTTGTCTGTTTTGTTCTGTTTCCTCAACAGTTAAACCATTCATTTTGCCAATAGTTGTGTGTGCAGATAGGCAATAATTACATGCATTTTCTTCTGCAATTGCTAACGCTAATTGCTCTCTAAATTTGTTGTTAAAGTTTCCGCTTGCTGTTAATTCTCCTAAACTTAAATATGTTTGTAAAGTTGCTGGAGAGTTTCCAAATACTTTAATTAGGTTTGGTATAAATCCTAATTTGTTTTGAACGGCGTTAAACAGTTCTTTAGATTTTCCTGTTGTAGTTTCTGGGTTTAATGTTTCAATTCTTGTACTCATAATTTCTATTTTTTAATTATTGTTTTAATTTATTTACTTGTGTTTTTGCATTCGCATAATTCCTTTTCTGGGTGATTTTCATCGTATTCTTGATACCCCCAACAATTAGGACATTGTGTATTTTCTGTTGTTTTCATAATTGCTTAGTATTTATATTAGCATTAACGAGAATACTAGTTTTTTGAACTCTTGAGATGTTCTCAAAAAGTTCGTTTTTAATTACAATGCAAATATGCGACAGGAATGAAGGCTAAAAAATGGACAAAAGTTCCTAATGCTTGGACAGACTAGTTTCTTTGGTCTTTTTTGAATTGAAGTGGCGATTTTGAAGTCGCTTTTTTGAAGAATCTGGTAAAATATGCCGAATCGTTAAAACCTAAATCATAGGCTATATGTTTTACAGAATCGTTAGTATAAAGTAATTGACGCTGCGCCTCTAATACAATTCTATTTTTAATAAAATCACTAGGTGTTTGCGAGCCTATTTTTTGAAAGTGTTTGGTTAACGATTTAGGAGAAACACCTAAGCGGTTTGCGTAATGGGTTACAGAATGTAGTGTTTTAAAATTCTGCTCAACTAGTAAACTAAAATCTTTAAAGAGTTTTGTTTCTGTATCATCTTTTATAATATGATACTCTTTTTTTATTCGTACAGAATGAATTATGAATTGCTTTAAATATGTTTGAAGCATATCGTATTGTGCTGTTACTTCATTTCTTTTAAACTCATCAATTAAACTTTCTAAAACAAATTGGAGCTTGCGCGTATCACTTTCACATGGTTTTACAAAAGGAGTTTCGTATACATTATTAAAAAGCACTCCATTACATGCTACTTCTTTATCGTGAGTTTGTATACAGTAAAAATCGCGAACAAATGTTATCTTATATGCTTCTTTAATTTTTTCAGATTCAACTGAAAATACTTGACCTGGAGATAAAAAGAAAAGCACATTATCATCAAAAGCATAACTTTCAAAATCTATATTATATATACCTTTCCCTTCTTTAATCCAGTATATACTGTAAGCATCAACTTGTTCTGGTTTATTAAAAACACAAGCCTTTTCAAATTGAATAACACTTAATGAAAATATATCTTTATAGGAGTATGTTAAAATTTCTTGAACTGCCATTTTTTAGTTTACTCTGACGCTTTAGTCGTAAAAGTTTTAATATTTAACAACAACCAAACAAGAAGTGCTGGCAATACCCAGCCCAATTGAAATTGAGACAATGGAATAAGTATTTTTACACCTTCTAAATATTCTGGATTAATAATAAAGCCTAAAAAATCTGGAATGCTAAATAAAAATGTTACCAAAACCACAAGTCTAAAAACTGTTTTTGTAGCAAACTTATCTGGAAGTACATTAAGCAAAATAAGAACAATTGTAATTGGGTAAATAAACATTAGTACTGGTAAAGCTATCATGATAATAGTGTGGAAATCGAGTTGACCAAAGCCTATTCCTATTAAACAACTTAAAACAGCAACACTATTGTAAACTACCTTAGAATCATTAAACAAGCCTTTAAAATAATCAGCAGTCCCTGTTATAATTCCAACTGCTGTAGTAAAACATGCTAAAGCTATTAATACACTTAAAAAGGTATTTCCTATATTGCCTAGAGTAGCAATACTTATTCCTCTTAGCAAAGTAGCACGTTGCATGTCGCTACTTAAACTACCATCTACAAAAATATCTTTTCCATAAAAAGCTCCAACAGCTATTAAACCTGCATATATTAAAAACAAGCCAAAACCTGCTATAAAGCCCGATTTCCTAATTATCGATTTTAAAGAATCTGTATTTGAATAATCTTTTAATTTTAAAGAAATAATAATTACACCACCTACAACTACAGCTCCTATAGCATCAAAAGTTTGATATCCTTCTAAAATGCCATCTACAATTGGTGTTGAAAAAGTTGAAATGTTCATTCCAACATTACTAGAAAACAAACCAATACAAATAACTAATATCAAAATAACAACTATAAAAGGTGTTAAGTATTTACCAATAAAATTTAATATTCTGGAACGATTTAAAACAAACACTAAAACCAAAGTAAAATAAATACTACTGGTTAGCAGTGGGTTAGTTTCAAAATTTGGAAAAATTGCAATTTCGTGAGTTGCTGCTGCTGTTCTAGGTGATGGAATGGTTATTGAAATAGCATAAACCAAAATACAATAAATCGTACTAAAAAGTGGTGACACTTTTTTTCCAAAATCAAACATGGTACCTTGAAGCTTAGCATGTGCTAGTATTCCAAAAATAGGAATCACTACAGCAGTAATCATAAAACCAATAGTTACCCAAATCCAATTACCCCCTGCGTTATAACCTAATAACGGAGGCAACAACAAGTTTCCTGCCCCAAAAAACAAAGAAAATAAGGCAAATCCTGTAATTAGTATTTCTTTAGTTTTATTCATAGGATTGGTTTTATCTTTGCCGAATATAGTATAAATATGATTTTAGTACACAAAGGCATTAATATTTTTTATAAAGACGAAGGTAAAGGGCAAGCTATAGTTTTACTTCACGGGTTTTTGGAAAACTCAAAAATGTGGGATGCTTTTATACCTCAATTAACTCAAAAAAACAGAGTTGTTTGTATTGATTTATTAGGGCATGGACAAACTGATTGTTTAGGGTATATTCATTCTATGGAATTAATGGCTAATGCAGTTGAAGCAATTTTAAATCATTTAAAAATTAAGCAATCCATTTTTATTGGACATTCTATGGGAGCATATGTTGCACTTGCTTTCGCGGAAAAAAAACCAGAAGCCGTTGCTGGTTTATGCTTAATGAATTCTACAGCAAAAGAAGATTCAAAAGAAAGAAAAAAAAATAGAGACCGTGCCATATTAGCTGTTAAACAAAATCATAAAACATTTATTAGGCTTGCTATTAATAATTTATTCAGTCCAAAAAATAGAACTGCTTTAGTTGAAGATATAAAACAGATTACAAATGAGGCATTACAAACTCCATTGCAAGGTATCGTTGCGGCACTAGAAGGCATGAAAATAAGACCAAACCGAGAAATCATTTTAAGCTCTAAAAAATTTAAGGTGATGATGATAATTAGTAAAAAAGATCCTGTATTAGATTATAGCTTATTAATATTACAAGCAAAAGAGATAAAAGCAAAAGTAGTAGAATTTCCTGATGGACATATGAGTCATATAGAAAACAAAAGCGATTTCTTACAACATATAATGCATTTCATCGAAAATTAATTACACTTTATCGTTTTTATTAATTTTTTTTCCTATGTTTATTGTCCCTAAATTTTTGACCCATGGAAAAAACTACCAACAAACCTACTTTTATCCCAAAAATGTACTGCAATATTTTTGGTCATGATTACCAAGTAACTAAAAAAGTGACTTATCATGTTAAAGAATATACATGTAAGCATTGTAAAAAAGAATTAACTACAAATAGTAACGGAAGTTTAATTGAACTAACTCCTAAATTTAGAGAGATAAATGACATTTTAAGTCGGATTCATGCTTCAAGAACTCAACGTTTAAAGAAGAAATCATTCGCTTCGTCGATTTATTAACATCTTGTTGATAACTTTAACAGCTTTTTAATACATTTAATGTCTCTCCTTTAAAATAGTATTTATTAATAGTTGAAAGTTTATGAAAAACATACATTGTAAGATGTTTGGGCATGATATAGGAATAACAAAAGAAGTTACCTACCATGTTAAAGAGTATAAGTGTAAAAACTGTAGAAAAGAATTTACTACTAGTAGTTCAGGTAATTTAACTGAGCTTACAACTAAATATAAAGAAATAAATAAAGTTTTAGAATATATTCATAAAAAGCGAATTTCTAAAACTAACCGACAAAAGCTTAATTCTAATTTACTAGTATTTAAGCATTAAAATTTTTCCATCCCTGTGCCTTTATTGGAATTCTTGTATCAGCTCTAGTTACTAAATGCGTTCCTGCACCCTCTTCTTTTATATGCCCAATTATTGAAAAGTTTGGATTTGCTTTTATTTTTGAATAATCATCTTGAGAAATAGTAAACAAAAGCTCATAATCTTCTCCACCATTTAAAGCAACTGTTGTACTATCAATATTAAACTCTTCACAAGTAGAAATAACTTGAGGATCCAATGGAATTTTTTCTTCATATATATCGCAGCCCACTTTACTTTGTTTACATATATGCAATATCTCAGAAGATAGGCCATCGCTAATATCAATCATCGCCGTAGGTTTTAGTTCTAAATCCTTCAACAATTTAACAATATCTTTTCGTGCTTCGGGTTTTAATTGGCGCTCAATAATATAAGAATATGGTTCTAAGTCTGGTTGATTATTTGAATTCACCTTATATACCTCTTTTTCTCGTTCTAGCACTTGTAATCCCATATAAGCGCCTCCTAAGTCGCCTGTAACTACAAGTAAATCACTTGGATTGGCACCACTTCTATATACTTCTACATCATTTTCAACTTCGCCTATAGCGGTAATAGAAATTAATAACCCTGTTGTAGATGATGTTGTGTCTCCACCAACAACATCTATATTATAAATATTGGCAGCTGTTTCAATTCCAGCATATAAATCTTCAAGAGCTTCTAGCGGAAACCTATTTGACACCGCTATTGATACTGTAACCTGCGTAGCTGTTGCATTCATTGCATACACATCAGATAAATTAACAACCACTGCTTTATAACCTAAATGCTTTAGAGGTACATAACTTAAATCGAAATGCACACTTTCCACTAGTAAATCGGTAGTAACTACAACTTTTTTATTCTTAAAATCTAAAATAGCCGCATCATCACCAATACTTTTAATGGTTGATGTTTGTTTGATTTTAAAATTCTTTGTTAAATGTTCTATAAGTCCAAACTCTCCTAAATCACTTAATTGAGTTCTTTGTTGATTTTTATCTTCTATCATTCTGCAAAAATAAGAAGCTATTTTTATTAATCACCAAGCATTTATTATTATAACAATAAAAACTAATCATTTTTGAGTATTTATTCGTTCAATTTTAACATTATAATCGATGAGTTGTCAGGCTTTTTAAGTATTATTAAACTAATTTTGTTATTTAGTACAATAATCTAAACTTTTATTTATTAGGTTTTTAAGGTTATAATATATGTAACAAATTGTTCGTTTTGATATTATGCTATGATATTAAAATTGAAAAAGAATAATTAAAAAATTGCAAAACATGAGCAGGTCTTTAAAAAGCACCAATACCCTAAGAATATTAATTTTAGGATGTTTTTTGATGCTAACAATTTTTTCTTGTAATAATGAAACTATTGAATCTGAACCCGACCCAGTAACAGATTCTACTCTTATAACCCCTTGTGAAAATGGCTTCGCAGGTATTTACCCTTGTAAGGATTACGATTTAATCTCGCATTTACCTATAAGTACTTTTGGTGCAACTAAAGGGAGCGACTCTTGGGGTTGGACAGACCCAACAACTGGTAATGAGTATGCTTTACTAGCTACAGATACAAATGTTGCTTTTATTGATATTACTGAACCAACAAAACCCATCTATTTAGGGAATGTTCCAACTGAAACGGTAAATAATACTTGGCGAGATGTTAAAGTATATAAGGATCATGCATTTATAGTTGCAGATAATGTTGGGGCTCATGGCATGCAAGTGTTCGATTTAACTCGTTTGCGCAATGTTGAAAACCCTCCTGAAATTTTCACTACCGATGCGGTTTATACTGGTATTGGAAGCTGCCATAATATAGTAATTAATGAAGCAGAAGGTTTTGCTTATTTAGTGGGTTGTAATACATTCAGTGGTGGGCCAAACTTTATTGACATTTCAAACCCAAAAGACCCCATTGCTGCTGGTGGATACTCTGCCGATGGGTATTCTCATGATGCACAAGTTATTACTTATAATGGACCTGACACTGATTATACTGGAAAACAAATTTACATAGGTAGCAACGGAAGTACTTCTGGAACGAACAAAGTTGTAATTATTGATGTTTCAGATAAAGCAAACCCTCAATTTATTGCAGATATAACATATTCAAATTCAGGGTACACACACCAAGGATGGTTTACCGAAGACCAGAAGTATTTTATTTTAGGTGATGAACTTGATGAACAATTTTTTGGAAATAATACTAAAACTCTAATTTTCGATTTTAACGATTTAGACAATCCCACTTTATCATCCACCTATTTTGGACCTACATTAGCAATTGACCATAATGGATATGTTAAAGACAATACTTACTATTTGGCAAATTATAGAGCTGGGTTACGAATACTAGATATTACTAATATTGCTGCCTCGTCAAATGCTATGACTGAAGTTGGTTTTTTCGATACATTTCCATCGAGTGATAATGCCAACTTTAATGGTGTTTGGAGTGTATATCCTTATTTTGAAAGCGGGAATATTGTTATTAGCGATATTGAAGGAGGCTTGTTTATTGTTAGAAAGAGCGGCACATAATATTGTATAATGTTAAAAAAACTTCATAAAATATTATGTCTTTTACTTCTTGTTTTCTTTTTTATAAACTGTTCTAAAAATGAAGACAACCCAAAAAGCCCTATATCTTTTTCTCCAGAAATTGAATTTGTGAGAACCTATGGAGGTTCTAAAAACGAAAGTGCTAATGCAATTGTAAAAACTCAAGATGGAGGTTATGCTGTTTTTGGATATACACAAAGTAATGATGGAGACATAATTGATAAGCAAGGGGGGTTATTTGATTATTGGCTACTTAAATTTGACCAAACTAATAATTTACAATGGCAAAAAACATTTGGAGGAAGTGATGATGACAGAGGCACTGATATTATAGAAACAACAGATGGTGGATTTGTAATTTTTGGTTTCAGCCAAAGTAATAATGGTAACGTGACCGAAAATGCTGGTGCAAGTGATTTTTGGGTTATAAAACTTAATGCGTCAGGGGTTATATCTTGGCAAAAATCTTATGGGTTTTCTGGTGCAGATGACGGCATTTCTGTAATTCAAACAAATGATAGTGGTTACCTTTTAATCGGCGTTTTGGATGTCACTGCATCTGGAGGTTTAGGGAACAGTAAAGCTTTTGCCTCTAAACACGCAGGTGGCGATTATTGGGCTGTAAAACTTAATGCTTCTGGTAAAAAGCAATGGAGTAAATTTTATGGTGGGACTTTTACAGATACGCCTTACGATGTTATTCAAACTAATGATAATGGTTATATTTTGGTTGGATCTTCTGATAGTAACGATGTTGATATTAAAAACTATAAAGGATCTTACGATTTTTGGGTGATTAAAATATCCGAAACTGGCACATTAGTATGGGAAAAATCATTTGGAGGTACTGAAATTGATGAAGCTAGGGGAATAACAAATTCTAGCGACGGCAATTATATTATAGTTGGGGATACTAGAAGTGATGACTTAAACGTTTCTCAAAATAATGGTGCTGCTGATTTATGGGTAGTTAAAATTTCTCCTTTAGGAGATATTTTATGGGAGAAAACTTTTGGAGGTACTAGTTTTGACGTAGCTAGATCAATCTCAAAAACTCAAGATAATGGTTTCTTAATTTCTGGAAGCTCAAGGAGTAATGATGGAGATGTTACAAACAACAATGGACAAAATGATGCTTGGGTATTAAAAATAGATGCAAATGCCAATATTGAATGGCAAAAAACAATAGGTGGAAGCGCTATTGATTTTGCTTACGATGTAGTCGAATTAAATGACGAATCCGTAGTAGCTGTTGGCGAAACAAACAGTTCTGATATTGATATATCAGAGAATAAAGGATTTACAGATTTATTAATTTTCAAAATAAAATAAAATTGCAACGAATAATCCCCATACTACTATTTAGCTTTTTAACTCTAGTATCGTGTCATAAAGATAATGATGACACTATTACTCAAGTAAATGCTACTTTCAACTTTACTCATAATTGGGACGGAGCATCTGTTTCAAATGTAAATTTCAATACAATTCAATATACCAATGCTAATGGTGAGCAACTAAGTATTACAAAGCTTAGATATTTAATTTCAAAAATTACTTTTCAAAAAACAAACGGAGAAAAAATCACACTAGATGGTTATAATTTAATTGACGTTACAAACAATTCAAACTTATCATTTACACCAACTTCTACAATTCCAACAGGAGAATACAGCAAAGTAACATTTACCTTTGGTTTTAATAATGATGATAATTATAATGGAAATTATACAGATTTAAATTCGGCATCATGGAATGTGCCTGCTATGCTAGGTGGTGGTTACCATTATATGCAATTTGAAGGAAAATTTATTGATAATACAGCAACAGAAACAGGATATGCTTATCATGCCATAAGAGCCGTAGACAATTCTAAAACACCTCAAGAGTTTAAAGACACTTTTTTTGAAGTTGATTTAGGAGCCATTACTATAACAAATAATGCGGCTTTTAATATTAAAATGAATATTGCCGAATGGTTTAAAAACCCAAATACTTGGAACTTAAACACATTAAATAGCATGTTAATGCCAAATTTTAATGCTCAAGTTATGATGTTTGAAAATGGTCAAAATGTATTTAATTTAGAATCTGTTACACAATAATTTTTTTGCAAAAATGGACATTACATATTAGCTGTCTTTTTATTTTCATCTGTTCATCTTGTACAAATGAAAGTGTAGACACCTATGTTTCAACACCAAGTCCACTAAAAATTCCTCAATTATTTGAAGATAATATTTTAAACCCCGTGATTCCAACAGATAATCCGCAAACTGTTGAGGGTATTGCCCTAGGAAAAAAATTATTTTTTGATCCTATTTTATCAGCAAATAACACGCAAGCTTGTGCAGATTGCCATGCTCCAGAAAATGCATTTTCTGATGCCGATAGATTTAGTGATGGAATTGATGGCATTCGTGGCAATAGAAACTCGATGCCATTATTTAATTTGGCATGGAACTATGATGAGAAATTCTTTTGGGATGGTCGTGTTTTTAGTTTAGAGCACCAAGCATTTCAACCAGTAACAGATCCAAAAGAGTTGCATAATACATGGCAACAAGTTGAACAAAAATTACAAGAACATGCTGAGTATCCAAACCTTTTCAAACTGGCTTTTGGCACCTCAAAAATAGATTCAATTAAAGTTACAAAAGCTATTGCTCAATTTGAGCGCACTTTAATTTCATCAAATTCAAAGTTTGACAAATACCTTATAGGAGAAGCAACCTTAACACCACAAGAACTCAATGGATTTAATGTTTTTATGGATGAAACCAAAGGGGATTGCTTCCATTGCCATGGTAGTGATAAAAATCCTTTATGGACAGATAATATTTTTCATAACAATGGTTTAGATGCTATTGTTACAGATTTAGGTTTAGGCAAAGTAACTGGCGACCCTGCAGATAATGGTAAATTCAAATCACCTTCCTTACGCAATCTAACTTTTACTGCGCCTTACATGCATGACGGCAGATTTGCAACACTCGATGAAGTCATAAATCATTACAGCGAAGGCTTACAAAATTCGCCAACAATTGACCCATTAATGAAAAAAGTAAATCAAGGTGGTGTACAATTATCAGCACAAGATAAAGCCGATTTAAAAGCCTTTTTACTATCACTTTCTGATAATGAGTTTATAAGCAATCCAAACTTCTTAAATCAATAAGAAAAACCTATAAAGCGATATACTAATATAATGTTAGGTTGTATGGTTTTCCATGACTTATATTGTATATTTGCACTCTATTTAGAAACCGTCTTAATAAAGGCAAAACGTTTTTAAACAATATAAACACTAAAATAAAAACTCAAAATTACCCAATTTTTGAGTTCTTCTACTTGTACTGAGCCTAGTCGAAGTATTGAGAAGTTTAGGAAAGGAGAATTATGATAAAAGTTTCTGAAACAGCTAAGAAAAAAGTAGTTGAGCTTATGTCTGATGACGGCTATAACGCAACTACAGACTATGTTCGTGTAGGTGTAAAAAGTGGTGGTTGTTCTGGTTTATCTTACGATTTAAAATTTGATAAAGAACAACAAGATGGCGACAAAGTTTTTGAAGACAATGGCGTAAAAATTATTGTAGATAAAAAAAGCTTTTTATACTTAATAGGTACTACTCTTGAATATTCAGGAGGATTAAACGGAACAGGATTTATTTTCAATAACCCTAACGCTAACCGTACTTGTGGTTGTGGCGAATCATTTTCACTATAAAATTTAAGAAAGTATTATGTCGAAGTATACTGAAGACGATTTACGCGAAGAATTAAAAACCAAAGAATACGAATACGGTTTTTATACAGATATAGAATCTGAAACCTTTCCAAATGGTATAAATGAAGATATTGTTCGGGCCATTTCTAAAAAGAAAGAAGAGCCACAATGGATGACCGATTGGAGATTGGAAGCCTTTAAAGTTTGGAAAGAGATGACCGAACCAGATTGGGCAAATGTAAACTATAAAAAACCAGATTTTCAAGGTATTTCGTATTACTCTGCGCCTAATAGCAAACCTAAATATGATAGTATTGATGAAGTTGACCCAGAGTTATTGGCAACTTTTGAAAAATTAGGAATTTCTTTAGATGAACAGAAAAAACTAGCTGGTGTTGCCATGGATGTTGTCGTTGATTCGGTTTCGGTAGCAACTACATTTAAGAAAACATTAGGCGAAAAAGGCATCATTTTTATGAGTATTTCTGAAGCTATTAAAGAGCATCCAGAACTTGTAAAAAAATATTTAGGTACTGTTGTACCTCAAAAAGACAACTTTTACGCTGCATTAAATTCGGCAGTATTTAGTGATGGTTCTTTCTGTTATATTCCAAAAGGTGTTCGTTGCCCGATGGAATTATCAACATATTTTAGAATTAATCAAGCAGGAACTGGGCAATTTGAAAGAACGCTTGTTATTGCAGACGAGGGTAGCTACGTAAGTTATCTAGAAGGCTGTACAGCACCAAGTAGAGATGAAAATCAATTACACGCAGCCGTTGTAGAGCTTATTGCTTTAGATGATGCTGAAATTAAATATTCAACTGTGCAAAACTGGTATCCAGGAAATGCAGAAGGAAAAGGCGGTGTTTATAATTTTGTAACCAAACGTGGTCTGTGTGAGAAAAATGCAAAAATCTCTTGGACACAAGTTGAAACAGGATCTGCAGTAACCTGGAAATATCCTAGTTGCGTATTAAAAGGAGATAATTCAGTTGGTGAATTTTATTCAATTGCAGTAACCAACAATTATCAACAAGCCGACACAGGTACCAAGATGATTCACCTTGGAAAAAACACCAAATCAACAATTATTTCAAAAGGAATTTCTGCAGGAAAATCTCAAAACAGTTATCGTGGTTTGGTTCAAATAAATTCTAGAGCAGAAAATGCCCGTAATTTTTCGCAATGTGATAGTTTACTTATGGGTAACGAATGTGGTGCACACACATTCCCGTATATAGAAGCTAAAAATAAATCGGCAAAAATAGAACACGAAGCAACAACTAGTAAAATTGGTGAAGACCAAATTTTCTATTGTAACCAACGTGGAATTGATACCGAAAAGGCCATTGCTTTAATAGTAAATGGTTTTAGTAAAGAAGTATTAAATAAACTCCCTATGGAGTTTGCTGTTGAAGCACAAAAACTGTTAGAAATAAGTTTAGAAGGAAGTGTTGGTTAAATTAATAAAAATGAAAAAAATATTAATTCTACTTATATCGATTTTGACGTTTGTTAGTTGTAAAAACGAAACTAAATCTGAAAGTCAAATTATTACTGATGATAGTCTAGAAAAAACTACTAAGCAAAGTGATGGACTAACACTTTTAAAAGGCGAGTTTGTGTATTATGCTGATGCAGCCGTTTTACAAACTCATGCCGAAATTTATGGTGTTGTCCTTAATGAAAAAGTTGATGAGTTAAACAATAAAGCAAAACCATTTAAAAAAGAACCCACAGACTTTGTTCTTGTAGAGGTTCGTGGAAAAATATCTCAAAAAGCAGAAGGTGAAGAGGGTTGGGATAACCTTGTAGAAATTAAAGAAATATTAAATGTTTCTCCCTTAAAAACCGAAAACAATAATTTAATAAAATTAGGAAATCAATAGGATGTTAAAAATAGACAATTTACAGGCAAATGTTGAAGATAAAGCCATTTTAAGAGGTATTAATCTAGAGGTTAAACCAGGAGAGGTTCATGCTATCATGGGACCAAATGGCTCAGGAAAAAGTACGCTAGCCTCAGTAATAGCAGGAAAAGAGGAGTACGAAGCAACCAACGGTTCTATTGTTTTTGAAGGTGAAGACATTGGAGAATTAGCAGCCGAAGAACGCGCTCATAAAGGTATCTTTTTATCGTTTCAATACCCTGTTGAGATTCCAGGAGTCTCAGTAACAAACTTTATTAAAACAGCAATAAACGAAACACGCAAAGCAAAAGGATTAGAAGACATGCCCGCTAAAGACATGTTAAAGCTTATTCGCGATAAAGCTGATTTATTAGAAATTGATAGAAAATTTTTATCACGCTCGTTAAACGAAGGTTTTTCTGGTGGTGAAAAGAAAAGAAACGAAATTTTTCAAATGGCAATGTTAGAGCCAAAATTAGCTATTCTTGACGAAACCGATTCTGGTTTAGACATTGATGCTTTACGCATTGTAGCCAATGGTGTTAATAAACTTAAAAGTAAAGACAACGCTGTAATTGTAATAACACACTACCAGCGCTTGTTAGATTATATAGTACCAGATTTTGTGCATGTACTTCATAATGGAAAAATTGTAAAGTCTGGAACTAAAGAACTAGCACATGAGCTTGAAGAAAAAGGCTACGACTGGATTAAAGAAGAAGTGAACGCTTAACAAAACAAGCAAATGGATTTAAAAGAAAAATTAGTATCATCCTTTCTAGTATTCGAAGATCAAGCCGAGGCAGACTCATATGTTCACGATGTTAGAAATGACGCTATAAAAATATTTGAAGAAAAAGGGTTTCCGTCTAAAAAAGAAGAAGCTTGGAAATACACATCTTTAAATAAAATATTAAAAGAAGACTATAGTGTTTTTCCTAAACAAGAAAATGCTTTAGAATATAGAGATGTAAAAAAATATTTTATTCACGATATCGATGCGTATAAAATTGTATTTATCGATGGTAAATACTCTTCTCACTTATCTGAAACAACTCATGACGGGATAGATGTTTGTTTAATGTCAGCAGCATTATCAAAACCAAAATACCGCTTAGTTATTGAAAATTATTTTAACAAAGCAGCTACTAAGGATAGCTTATCATCACTTAATACAGCGTTTTCTAAAGAAGGGGCCTACATTCATATTCCAAAAAACAAACTGGTAGAAAAACCAATTCAAATTATTCATCTATCAACAGGAAACGAATCGGCAACATTGTTACAACCTCGTAACTTAATTGTAGTTGACGAGAATTCTCATGTTCAAATTATTGAGCGTCATCAAAGTTTAACCGATAATGCTGTTTTAACCAATAGTGTTACCGAAATTTTTGCAAACAAACGTGCAATTGTAGATTATTATAAAATACAAAACGATAATGCAAACGCGTCTTTAATAGACAATACATTCATAAAACAAAAACGCGAAAGTGTTGCCTCGGTACACACCTTTGCATTTGGCGGAAAATTAATCCGTAACAACCTTAATTTCTATCAAGAAGGCGAGCGCATTAATTCTATATTAAAAGGCGTAACTATTATTGGCAACAAACAACATGTTGATCACAATACACTAGTACACCATATAGAACCAAATTGCGAAAGCCACCAAGATTATAAAGGCATTTATAACGAAAACTCAACAGGTGTTTTTAATGGTAAAATTATTGTAGAAAAAGAGGCGCAAAAAACAAATGCCTTTCAGTCTAACAACAATATTTTAGTTAGCGACAAAGCCACTATAAATACAAAACCTCAGTTGGAAATTTTTGCAGACGATGTAAAATGCTCTCACGGCTGTACCATTGGTCAATTAGATGAAAACGCTATGTTTTATATGCGCTCTCGAGGTATTCCAGAAAAAGAAGCCAAAGCTCTTTTAATGTACGCCTTCAGTAACAATGTATTAAGCTCGGTTAAAATTCGAGAAATGAAACAACGCATCACAAAAATTATTGCCAATAAACTAGGTGTTAATATTGGATTTGATTTATAAAACCATTTGAAGCTATTTCCCGCTATCCACTGTATCTTTTTTTCGTACCTCAAAAAAGGATGCCGTTTCTATCGGGGCTAAACAATCAGCCATGTTTAAAGTAAACGACATAAGAAAAGATTTTCCCATTCTTTCCAGAAAAGTAAATGGTAAATCTTTAGTGTATTTTGATAATGCAGCAACTTCGCAAACACCACAACAAGTTATTGATGTTATTGTCGATTATTATTCAAATTATAATGCCAACATCCATCGTGGGGTACATACTTTAAGTCAAGAAGCAACCGATTTATACGAGCAAGCCCGCCAAAAAGTACAAACACATTTCAACGCAAAGTTTTCGCACGAAATTATACTTACATCAGGAACAACACACAGTATAAACCTAGTAGCTAATGGGTTTTCATCATTGCTAAAAAAAGGAGATGAAGTTATTGTTTCAGCCTTAGAGCATCATAGTAATATAGTACCTTGGCAAATGTTATGCGAACGCACAGGAGCTATATTAAAAGTTATTCCAATGAACCAAGATGGTGAATTGGTAATGGATGATTACGATAAATTACTCACAAAAAACACAAAACTCGTTTTTGTTAACCATATATCCAATGCTTTAGGTACCATAAACCCTATTGAATATATCATTGAAAAAGCACATAAGGTTGGTGCAGCTGTTTTAATTGATGGCGCACAATCGTGTCCACATATAAAACCTGACGTTCAAAAACTGGATGTCGATTTTTATGTAGTCTCAGCACATAAAATGTGCGGGCCAACAGGCGTGGGAATGCTTTACGGAAAAGAAGATTGGCTAAACAAGTTACCACCATATCAAGGTGGTGGAGAAATGATTGCCGAGGTAACTTTCGAAAAAACTACTTACGCCAATTTACCGCATAAATTTGAAGCAGGTACACCTAATATTTGTGGCGGCATTGCTTTTGGTGCTGCAATCGATTATATGAATAGTGTTGGTTTTAACAATATTGCCAAGTACGAACACGAGTTGTTAGATTACGCCACAGAAAAACTCCTAGCCATTGAAGGTTTAAAGATTTTTGGAACCTCAAAAAACAAAACATCGGTTATTTCATTTAATTTAAACGGTATTCATCCTTACGATGTAGGTACTATTTTAGATAAACTAGGAATTGCTGTGCGTACAGGGCATCATTGCGCACAACCTATCATGGATTTTTACAATATTCCAGGTACTATTCGTGCCTCTTTTTCCTTCTATAATACCAAAGCTGAAATTGACGCCTTAGTAGAAGGTGTTAAAAAAGCAAAAATGATGCTTTCTTAAATTATTCTTTTTAATCAATCCTATTCATTTTTATCACTTTTTCTAAAATTATAGATGTTATATAATTAACAAAAACATGTTGTTTGTCGATTATTTAACAAAATATATGTGGTTTAACCACATATTTAACAAAAAATGTTAAATTTTTAAGAAAATCATTATATATTCACTTCGACTAATTTAAATAATTTATAAAAATGAAAAAAGTACTTTTAAGTATGGCAGCTGTAGCCATGTTATTTACAGCATGTAGTGAAAATTCAAATGATGCAGATCAAGAACAGCAAATCGACATGAGCGATTTTTACGTTTATACTGATGCAGATACTGATGAAGCTGCAAAACAAAGCCAAGGCAAAAGCAATTCAAAATCTTGTTATGCCATGGTAAACTTAAATCGTCAACTAAAGCAAAATCCTGGTTTGGAGAAAAAGATGTATGATGTTGAATACCACACTAGAAAATTCCTAGTAGCAAAAGGTAAGCCTGGTGGTGGCGGTGGACCTGGAGGAGGTTCTGGAGATACAGATGTTGATGTATTACCAATTCAAGATAATTTAGGAATAATAGATATTCCTGTTTATATACATATTGTTTACCCTGACGCAAATAGTATTTCTAATGCTCAAGTAAACTCTCAAATGGCAACTTTAAATGCAGATTTTAGAGATGTTAATATTAATCAACTCCCATCAGGAACTACGTTTGCTAATGATGCAACAGATGCAGGTTTTAGCTTTTCATTAGCTGGAACTTTCAGACATAATGATTCTAGATCTTCATGGGGTACAAATGATGCAGTTAAAGCAGCTTATCCTCCAATTACTCCAGACACTCATTTAAATATTTGGGTTTGTGAAATAGGAGGCGGTATTTTAGGTTATGCTCAATTCCCAGGTGGTAACGCATCAACAGATGGTGTTGTATTAGGTGGTGACTATTTTGGAAATACAAGTGGTGTTTATGGTTTAGGTAGAACGGGAACTCACGAAGTAGGTCACTACTTCAACTTACGCCATATTTGGGGAGATGGCAGATGTAATAGAGATGATTTTGTTACAGATACACCTAAATCTGATAGATCAAACGGTGGTTGTCCATCATTCCCAACAACACATTGCAAATCTGCAGATATGACTATGAATTATATGGATTATACTTATGATGCATGTATGTATATGTTTACCGATGGTCAGCGTAATAGAATGAGAGCTATTTTTGCTTCAGGAGGAGCAAGAGCTTCTATGGTAGGTAATTAATTATAATTCCTTTTAATAAAAGTTAAAAAGACGCCAAGTTTGGCGTCTTTTTTGTATTCTTATATTAATTTAATTAAAACTTTATAATAACATGAAATCTTTCTTAATGATTTTTAGCATCATTGTTTTAAGATGTTGCTGGGGTCCAACAGATTTTCAGTTAATGTTAGCTCAACAAAATGATAACACCCTATTGAAGACTCTTAACGGAACATATAAAATAAATACTTTGGGGTACGATGATGTTTCATCGTATAGCCTCAATATTACTTTTGATGATAATACAAAAAAAGTGTCTGGTTTTGCTGGTTGTAATCGTTTTTTTGGAACTTATTCAATAAAAGATAATGCATTAACATTTGGAGACATAGGGTCAACCAAAATGATGTGTCAGGATGAAGAGAACAAAACAGAAACAAAGTTGCTTAAAGCATTCAAAAAAGCAAATTTAATTCTATTTAAAGAAGGTGGCTTTTCGCTATATAATAAAAAGAAACTATTATTATCTGCTGAAAAAGAAGTCGAAAACATATCGGTAAACTTTGAATACTCTGCCTTGTCAAGAGGAACTTATAAATTAATAAATATTAATCAAAAAAGCGTTTCATTAACAAACAAACAAAAAGGCAAGCCAAATACTAAAGTTTGTCGTGAAGCTGATTGGAGTAACTTAATGAAAACTCTTAAAACTGTTGATGTAGAAAATATAGCAAATTTAAAAGCACCTTCTGAAGATCGCTTTTTTGACGGAGCTGCCATTGGGAATTTAAAAATTACTTATAATGGTATAGTTTACGAATCGCAGAGTTTTGATCATGGAAATCCCCCAAAAGAAATAGCTATACTTGTTAAAGAAATCTTATCTATTTCAGAAAACATTGAATAGCTACATTTCTTGTTGTATTTTTGCATAAAACTGTAACTGTGAGTATTGAAAACATACAAAATGAAATTATAGACGAATTCTCAATGTTTGAAGATTGGGAAGAGCGTTATCAATATATGATTGATTTAGGCAAGGATTTGCCTTTAATAAACGACCAATACAAAACTGAAAGCAATATTATTAAAGGTTGCCAAAGTAAGGTTTGGGTGCATGCTGAAATGCAAGATGATAAAATAAATTTTACTGCCGATAGTGATGCAATTATTACAAAAGGTATAATCGCTATTTTAATTCGTGTATTTTCTAATCAACACCCAAAGGACATTATAGATGCCGACACCGATTTTATTGATAAAATTGGCCTAAAAGAACATTTATCGCCAACGCGAGCTAATGGTTTAGTAAGTATGGTAAAACAACTTAAAATGTATGCTATTGCATACCAAACACAACTTAATTAAAATGAGTGAAACAACTATAGATACAAACGCCTTAGGGGAAAAAATAGTAAATGTTTTAAAAACAATTTACGACCCAGAAATTCCTGTAGACATATATGAATTAGGATTAATTTACGATGTATTTGTTAATGAAGATTACGATGTAAAAATATTAATGACACTTACAACACCTAATTGTCCTGTTGCAGAAACCTTACCTCTAGAGGTTGAAGAAAAAGTAAAATCTTTAAACGATGTAAAATCTGCTGAAGTAGAAATTACTTTTGATCCGCCTTGGACACAAGATTTAATGAGCGAAGAAGCAAAGTTGGAATTGGGGATGCTTTAATTTTTTAGTTTACAGATTTACCAATGGAAGGAAAATATTACAAAACTAAAGAATCTGTTGAAGAATATATAAAATTAGCTAAAGGTTTTAATGGCGCGCAGCTAATAGAAAAATTAAAAAAGTTTTTACCTTTAAATTCAACATTGCTAGAAATTGGTTCAGGACCTGGAAGTGATTGGAGTATATTAAACAAATCGTATAAAACTACTGGCTCAGATAATTCTGATGAATTTTTAAGTTATTTAAATGCCAAAAACGCTACAAGTGAGTTTCTCAATTTAGATGCTACAACCTTAAGAACGGAAAAAAAGTTTGACAGTATTTACTCAAACAAGGTTATGCATCACTTAACAGATGATGAATTAATCAAATCTATTAAAAGACAATATGAAATATTAAATGCTGATGGCGTAATATGTCATTCTTTTTGGAAAGGTGAAGGGTCAGAAATATTTAAAGGTCTTTTTGTAAATTATCATTCAGAAAAGAGTCTTAGAAGGTTTTACAAAGGTAATTTTGAAATTCTTTTAATTGAAGACTATAAAGAGTTTGATGATGATGATTCTATTTTATTAATAGCTAAGAAAAAATAAATGCCTGAAGAAATTATAAATCGCGTAGCGAATAGTAAATTAATAACTTTGGACCTTGAGGATTATTATCCTGAAGGTAAACGTATTCTTTTTGATATTAAAGATTGGCTTTTTGAAGGTTTTGTATTGCGTGAAAAAGAATTTAGAAATCACGTTTCAGAATTCGATTGGAGTCAATATCAAGGATACTATGTTGCATTAACTTGTAGTACCGATGCTATTATTCCTGCTTGGGCTTTTATGTTGCTTAGTATTAATTTAGAACCGTTTGCTAAAAAGGTTGTTATAGGAGATTTAGAGGTTTTAGAAACTACTGTTTATCAAAATATTATTGATAACCTTGATGTTTCAGAATATGCAGACAAGCCTATTATTATTAAAGGATGCTCTAAAAAACCTGTTCCTCAAAATGCATACATTATGCTAACAACAAAGTTAAAACCTATTGCGAAATCTATTATGTACGGAGAGGCTTGCTCTTCAGTTCCTCTGTATAAAAACAAATAATTTTGTTGTGTGACTAAATTGTATATAGGTGTCTAACCTTTATATTTGCACAAATTTTAACAAAATCTAAAATGAAAAAGACGTTATTATTATTTACTTTTTTTATCGGAATAGTTTCGATAAATGCTCAGACTTTAGAAGAATTAAAGGCAACACAAGCTGCTAAAAAAGATTCTATTGCTGCTATACAAGGTCGTGTTGATGCTATTCAAGGTCAAATTGATGCTTTACCGGGTTGGAAAAAAGGGGCTTTTGGTACCATAGGAGGAAGTGTTTCTAGTTTTAAAAATTGGTACGCTCAAGGCTCTCCTAATAACAATTCTGGAAACATCGGTTTTACCGTTAATGCCTTTGCTAACTTAACTCAAGAAAAATTCTTTTGGAGAAATGCTGCCAACGTAAACTTATCTTGGGTAAAATTGGATGATAAAGATGACCCTCTTGATAGTGATAAATTTAGAGAAGCTACTGATGTTTTTAATATCACTTCATTATATGGGCGTAAGCTGAATGAAAAATTTGCAATTTCTGGTTTAGCAGAGTACAGAACCACAATTTTAAGCAATTTTAACGACCCTGGATACTTAGATTTGGGTGTTGGTGCAACATGGACTCCAATTACTAATCTTGTTGTAGTAATTCATCCTTTAAACTACAATTTTGTGTTTAGTAAAGAGGATGCTATTTTCGAATCATCGTTAGGAGCAAAGATTCTTGCCGATTATACCAGACAAATTGGAGCAATAAGTTTTAAAACTAACTTATCTATGTTTCAAAGCTACAAAAGTGGAGACTTATCTAACTGGACATGGACTAACTCTTTTGGATATACTTTATGGAAAATGATTGGTGTTGGTTTTGATTTTGGCTTAAGAAACAACAAACAAGAAGCTTTAAACTACGCTATTAATACTTTAGGAAATACTACTGAGACTTTTGATACTGTTGATAACGATTTACAAAGTTATTGGATGTTTGGTCTTAATTATAAGTTCTAAAACACGGAAAAATATATTTATAAAAAAATACGCTTCTTTTTTTAAGAAGCGTATTTTTTTGCGTTAAGGATTGAGCAATTGTTGGAGCTCCTTGCAAAGAGCGACTTGTGAAAGCCTGACCTGAAAGAGAACGCCCTAAATTTACTCCATGTCATCATAATTGTAATCTGGATACAGAAAATGATTGTATGGAAAACGTGTAACATGAATTTCTCGAACTTCAGTGTAAACTCGTTTTTTGAAATCTTCCAAATTCTGTTTGTTTAAAGCTGAAATAAACAACGCATTGTTGCCTACTTTACTCATCCAAGTACTCTTCCATTCCTCCAAACTGTAATGCGCTTCAGTTCTTTCTGCAACTAAATCGGTATCGTCAAAAGGTTCTGCTTCGTAAGCATCAATTTTATTAAATACCATAATAGTTGGCTTATCGCCACTTTTAATTTCTCCTAAAATTTTATTTACAGACTCTATATGTTCTTCAAAGTTAGGATGAGAAATATCTACAACGTGTAATAGTAAATCGGCTTCTCTAACCTCATCCAAAGTACTTTTAAAACTATCAACCAATTGCGTTGGTAGCTTTCTAATAAACCCAACTGTATCACTTAATAAAAATGGTAAGTTTTGAATCACCACTTTCCTAACGGTAGTATCTAATGTAGCGAATAGCTTATTTTCGGCAAATACTTCACTTTTACTTATAACATTCATTAAAGTAGATTTGCCAACATTTGTGTAACCAACCAAAGCTACTCTAACCATTTTACCTCTGTTACCACGCTGTACAGCCATTTGTTTATCGATGGTTTTGATTCGTGCTTTTAAAAGTGAAATTTTATCGCGTACTATACGTCTATCTGTTTCAATTTCGGTTTCACCTGGTCCACGCATTCCAATACCACCTTTTTGACGTTCAAGGTGTGTCCACATACCACGTAATCTTGGTAATAAATATTCACATTGTGCTAGTTCTACTTGTGTTCTGGCATAACTTGTCTGAGCTCTTTGTGCAAAAATATCGAGTATTAAATTTGTTCTGTCTAATACTTTTACACCAAGGATTTTACTTATGTTACGTTCTTGTGCCGCAGATAATTCATCATCAAAAATAGCGGTACCTATATCGTTCTCTTCTATATACTGCCGTACATCTTCCATTTTACCTGTTCCAATAAAAGTTTTTGGGTTAGGCATTTCCATTTTTTGTGTGAAGCGTTTTACAGCATATCCACCAGCAGTAAAAGTTAAAAACTCCAGTTCATCTAAATATTCTTTAGATTTTTCTTCGTTTTGGTCTTTAGTTATAACGCCTATTAAAACAGCTCTTTCTAAAGCAGTATCTTTCTTCTCTAACATACCGCAAAGTTAAGTAATTGCAACCATTTTATTTTTTATATTTTTAGCGATATTTTTAATCTATGATAGATTCTTTTGAAAACATTCCTGTTAGAGATAATATGCAAACTATTGCATTTTATAATCTTGAAAATTTATTTGATCTTAATGATGACAAGCACACAAATGATCGTGATTTTTTACCAACATCGGTTAAAAAATGGACTCCTAAACGCTATAAAAATAAACTTAGAAAATTAGGGTTTGCTATTTCAAATATTGGAAGAAGAGAAACTGGAAAACACCCAGCAATTGTTGGATTATGTGAAGTTGAAAACGCTAAAGTTATTGAAGACTTGTTGGCTTCAAAACATTTAGAAGATTGTAATTACAAATACGTGCACTATGACTCTTTAGATGAACGTGGTATTGATGTAGCTTTACTATATGATGCTAAGGCTTTTGAGGTTATTACATCTGAGACATTTACTATTAGTTTAACTGATGAAGATGGGTCGCCAGATTACACAAGAGATATTTTATTAGTTTCTGGATTACTTGATGGTGAAAATATTCATGTTATAGTTAACCATTGGTCGTCTAGACGCGAAGGGCAGAAGGAAACGGAATACAAACGTATGGCCTCTTCAAATAAAGTCGGCGAGATTGTTACTTCGTTACGATTGGATAATGACGATGCAAGAATTATTGTTATAGGTGATTTTAACGATGATCCGCATAGTAATAGTATAAAACAACTTGTGAGCGAATTTAATTTGTACAATCCTATGGAAACTTTACGTTCTTTTAGTCGTGGTACTACTTACCACGGTAGACAATGGAATTTATTTGATCAAGTTTTAATTTCAACAAATTTTTTTAAAACTTCAGATCGCTTATTTGAATTTAGTACTGCCAATATTTTTGATGAAGATTTTTTAAAACTTTTTAATGGCAAGTTTAAGGGCTCTCCTTATAGAACCTACATAGGTAAAAGATATCAAGGTGGTTATAGCGATCATTTTCCTGTTTATGCTATTTTTAAGAAGTAGTTAAATAGCTTGAAATACAATATATGCTAATGCTAAAGTAACAACTGGCAGTATAGAAAGCAACCAAATATTAGTTTGTGGTTTTTTCTTTTTAATCATTTTAGTATTTATCATCATACGTTTTTTGCCAGTGTATTGTATCCAATTTTTAAAGTAAATCCCTATAGAAATTATAATAAATAAAGTCCAAGCGCTAGTACTAGATATAGTTTCTGCATGCATTTTATTAAAAAAAGCTGCAAAAAAACAACCTAAAAGAAAAATTAAACTTATTTGAAGCACCGACACGTATACTAATGCAATAGTATTCGCTTTTTGCTTATATCGCTTTTTATAAAACGAAAATACGGAATAGAAAAATTGGTCGAAAATAGTCATTTCGCGAATTTAATGCTTTCCTTTTATCTTTTCGATATATAAATAATTACTCTACATAATCAATACTAATATCATCTAATTCGTAAACTCCATCAAAAGTATCTTGTCCGCTTCCAGTATATTTAAATGCAATATAAATGGTTCCTGAAATGCACGATAAATCGACCACACCAGAATTAAACCAAGCCACAAAAGAATCAGAATCTTTTACCACGTAGGCAGCAGATAAAACACCCCAAGTGGCTAATGCAATATTAGCTTCATTACCATCCCAATCTAAACTATACAACACTTCCATATAGCTGCTATCAGCCAAACTGTTTGAGGTTTTAAAACGTAATGTTTCCCCTTCTTGGGCATCCAAATCAATAGCTGGTGTTATTAACCAACCAATATTACTTTCGTCTCCAGAACTAGCCGATTTTAACCTAGCAGAGCGCCCCAAAGATGCATTGGATGATGTTGAAGACCAAGCTTCCCAAGGTTCGGAACCAGCTTCAAGGTAATTGGTCCAACCGTTGCCTTCAATAGGTTTGTTGTTTTTTTGTGACTCAAAATCTTCCATAAACAAATTCCCAGTTCCTACTGTAGGAGCAATACCACAGGTAATTTCCATAGGATCACAGCGTTCGTTACTTTCAAAATTAATATCTGCTGAACTATTTAAGATTAACACATTAAAGTCGTCTCGAAAATCTCTACTATATACTCCTGTAATAATTCCTTTGCCTTGAGGAACAATCAGCGATTTAAAATCAGAGAACGTGCTCGTTTGCATAATTAAAGAAATACCTGAATCGCAACTTTCTAACAAACGAAAACCATCAAATTCATCAAATGATTCGCTTGCAAAAGTAGCTCCTAACTCAAACCTATTTAGTTGCATATTATCTAACTGAATTAAGGTATTCTCGTCTGCTTCTGTTAAGTCAGCTAACCCCACAATTTTTGGCGTAATAGTTTCAACCTCATTAGTTCTCAGTATAATATCTTTATATTCAGCAGCTTGAATTTGTTTTACATTTACTGCATCTCCTTTTCCAATAGTGATAACTCCACTAGTTTCTCCAATCGTTAAACCCATCATTTTAATGTATACTTTTTGTCCAAATTGATAGGTATCTGACAAACTACTTACATTAATATCAATTTTAAAACCAAGTCTTGGGTCATTATCAGGGTTACTATTATCACTTTTATTTTGAATGATTAATTCTTCAAAAAAGTTTCCCGATTTGTCGGATGATATTACATAGCCTTCAATATATAAATCATCGTTAATAATCACTGTCGAATTTCCGCCATTTACTGCTTGCTCATATAGCGATTTGACAGCTTTAAAAGTTGTTATTTTTTCCTGTGGAATATTAAGGTTGCTTATCGAAATATCTGGCACACCATAATCATCATCTTTTACACATGACACAGAAAACAATATTATTAACACTAGTACTGTTTTAAAAAAGTTATTCATAGCTACTAATATTTTAAAATCTTAAATTTAAGTTTAAAAAGTACGTTGTACCTCTACCATACCAATACTTTGATCCAAAAACTGGAGTATCTAAAGCTTTATCATTTCTTAGTTCTCTATAATTGGCATTTCTACCTTGTTCAAAACCTCCAGTTTTGTATACTTCGTCTAAAAGGTTATTGACGCTTGCAAAAAGCCCCACATAATATTTACCAATCTTCCAAGATTTTCCACCAATTAAATTTACCACCATGTAATCATCAAAACGTTCTTGTTTTAAAAGTTCACGAGCTAAACTTTCATCATAATCATTAAACACATTACCATCAAAATCGGTTGTAAAGTTTGACGAGCGTGTTAACGGATTTACATCTACATACGTATTAGAGAAAAAATTTGCTGTTGCGCCAAACCACCAAAAATCAGGATCTCGGTATTCAAATCCAACAGAGTAAGCATTTTGAGGACCAGAAGCTAATTTGTAATTTTTTAGGTTTGATTGTCCAAAATCTTTAAATCCGTCTACAAACCCTGCATCAATAGATTCATCATCAGGTTCTGTTGATAAAAATAAATTCGGATTATTATCATATGTAAATTGTCCAACTGATGCTACTCCTTTTAATTTAATAGTTGGTGTTACTTGAGCTTCAACACCTATTTCTCCTCCTAAATGCTTTTTGTCTATGCCTTGTAAAATTTCTTGAACAAATGCAGTATTATCTCCTCCAACGCCATCAGCAAAATAGAATGATATTTCGCTTGCATCAGTTATTTTAGTATAATAACCTGTAACTTTTGCCTTTACTACTGGCGATCTATATACATAACTTGCATCAAAAGACATAATCTTTTCTTCTGAAATATTAGGTACTATATTATGATTCTCTCTCGAATTTGAATATGTATTTTGTATTGAAGGTGCTCTAGTGATGTAACCTGCATTAGCATCTAGCACATGCTTTCCTGTTAGTTTATAAGTAAACCCTCCCTTAGCTCCCAAACCTGTAAACGCTAACTTATCTCCTTTTCCTAAAGAATTATCTGCAAACCCACCGTTTTGATAAATACCCTCTCTTTGGTATTGGGTGTGTTTGACACTACCTGAAATATAAAAGTCTATTTTATTATAAGTGAATTGTGCTTGAGTATAAGCACCTATTTCGTTTGCAAAAATATTATAGTGGTACTTAAATTTATCTCCTTCTCCTACAATTCTGTTTGGGCTTAATAAATTGTTTTGAGCTTCATTAATATTTGTAGCAAAGCCATCAATATCTAAATAAGTTGATACTCCTAAAAGGTCTAAAACTTCAGCGAAATTTTCAGATTTTAACGTTTTAAAATTAATAGCGCCATTCAACATAATATGATTCGTCAATTCAGTATTTAAAATAGAGTTTATAGTTAATTGCGCATCATCTACCCTATCTTCATAAAGAGCATAAATAGCATTGCCCCCATTTTGAGAATTATCAATATTGGCCTTATACATGGCATTCCAATCTATCTGCCCACTAGCCTGAAATCCATTTAAAGCTTGGTATGCAAACTGTAAATCATCAGGAAAATTTCGCTCAAAATAACTTGGCAGTTTTTGATAATACGTTGGGCTTGGATTAGCGCCTCCTCCTTGAGGAAAGCCATTAATTAAATCCTTACCATTATAATCTAAACGGCTATTACCTAATTTCCCAAACTGATACCCAATGTTAGTATTTAAACTTGTTTTACTATTAAAACCCCAATAATGGTTAAGCATCACAATAGGTTCATTTACTTCTTTAATTCTAGAGTTTCGCTTTTCTCCATCTTGCCACCCCCAATATTCGTTATACTTTATATCTTTTAAATCATATATTTCTTGTGTATTAGGTGATGATTTACCTCTTCGATTAGGGGTATAAATTGCTGTTAAATTCAAACTATGTTGGTCATTAATTTTCTTTTCTACGGAAGTGAAAAATGAATTAGAGTTATAACTCGTTGCATCTTGATAACCTTCATTACCCCATCGTCTGCCTACTGAAAGAGTGTAGGCCCAATTATTTTTTAATAAACCTGAAGCATAGGTTGCCATAACTCGATTTGTATAACTTCGGTTTGATGACGAATATGTTATTCGGCCTCCAGATCTAGCTTCTGATGCCCTTGTATTTATATTAGTAGTACCTAAAACGCCTCCAAAATTATAATTAGACGGTGTTAACCCTGATGATAGTTCTTGGTTTCTTAACACATCGTTTATTCCTCCCCAATTGCTCCACTGGGGCCTTCCGTTGTATATTTTATTCATTTCGATACCATTAATTAAAATGGAGCCATTCTTTGAATCTAAACCCCGTACTCTAAAAAATGACGAGCTAAACTCAAAAGCTGCAGTGCGTTGAAAGATATCGAGAGAGGATGCTAACAATCCAGAAATATTATCTAAGCCGCTAGTATCATCATTTAATTCATCATCTGAGAGTGTAATAGTAAACAAATCTTGAGTTCCAGAGACCTCAACTTCTAAAGTCATGTCTGTAATATTTACAGTTTTATTTTTATTGACTATTATTGGGTACCTTTTTGTAATGTACCCAATTTTTGAGATTTTTAAAATTTGCTCTCCTAAAGGGATATTTGAAGAAAACACAAACTCTCCTAAATTATTTGTTAATACCGATAGGTTTGTTTCTTCAATGATAATTATTACGTCTGAAATGGGCTCAAAAGAAACAGCATCTTTAACACTACCCTTTATAAGTGTTTGTTGTGCACTGAGGGAAATTGAAAAAAGTCCGAATAAAAAAATGAGGGCTATTTTATTCATAATTATCTTTATGACACCAATAATAAGAAAAAGTAACTAATTGATTCTAAATTTTTTACATCATCGCAACAACTTTGGCTTAGGTTTTGTATTATAGCATTGTAAAGAATCGTTTTTTTAAACTCAATGAACTTGTTAAAAATTAGTATTTCAATTTTGCTCTTAAGTGTATTTATGACAACTAATGCTCAAGACAAAAAATTTAAAATTCACACTATAGCTTTCTACAATTTAGAAAATTTATTTGACACCATAAATGATCCTAATAAATTCGATGAATATAGTCCGATTATGGAATTAAAAACTAATCGTGAAGCCATTTATAAAAAGAAGGTTAAAAATATGGCTCGAGTAATTGCAGATATCGGATTAGATGTTGCAAATAACACACCTGCTATTATTGGAGTTTCTGAGGTTGAAAACAGAGAAGTTCTAGAAGATCTTGTAAACGATTCTTTATTGCTTGTAAAAGATTATGGCATTATTCATCATGATTCTCCAGATACTCGTGGTATAGATGTTGCTTTATTATATCAAAAAAAAATATTTACTCCTATAACAACTAGTAACCACGAGCTAAAAATTTATGACGATAAGACTAGAAAACGCATTTATACTAGAGACCAATTGCTTGTTAGTGGCCAATTGGATGGTGAAATGATTCATGTTATAGTTAATCACTGGCCGTCTAGAAGAGGTGGAGAGGCAAGAAGTAGACCAAAACGGATTGCCGCTGCAAAACTAAGTAAGCGTCTAGTAGACTCACTTCAAGCTATAAATCCTTATGCTAAAATTTTTATTATGGGAGATTTAAATGATAACCCAACAAACCCTAGTGTTAAAGATGTTTTGAAAACTCAAAAAGACAGAAAAAAAGTAGGTTTGAAAGGCATTTATAACCCCATGGAACGTTTCTATATGAACGGTATAGGCACAAATGCTTATAGAGATGCTTGGAATTTATTTGATCAAATTATGGTTACAAAACCTCTATTAGAAAAAGATTTTTCGTCATTTAGATTTTACAAAGCTGGTGTTTTTAATAAAAATTACCTAATAAACAAAAAAGGCCAATATAAAGGTTATCCGCATAGAAGTTTTTCTAATGGCGTTTTCACCAATGGTTTTAGTGATCATTTCCCTGTTTATGCCTATGTAATAAAGGAGGTTAAAAACTAATACTATTAAAACAAAAAGTACGATAAAAATCATCGTACTTTTTGTTTTAATTCATCCAAGTGCTCCACGGAATTCTTGATAAGAATAGAACCAAAGCAATAGTGTAAAAAACAGCTATTGTTTTTAGTTTTAAAGCAGATGTTAGTTTCTTTTTATGTTTTGAATACCCAATGGTGATTAATGCGACTGCTATAATATTTACAAAAGGATGCTCGACAAGATATAATCGGGCTATAGAGTTGCTCATAACTTTTCCTCCTAATTCACTCCACAACTCAAATCTTGGAGACACAAAATATAATATCAGTCCAATTAATAATTGAATGTGTGATACAATCAAGGTAAAAAGTGATATTCTAAAATCCTTAGCAGTATATTCTTTATCGCCAAATGTTTTAAATAATGCATTACCTACCGCAATGATTAAAACTAATAAAACAAGATATGCCCAATATGAGTGTAGATTTAATATAGTATTATACATAATTTATATTTTGAAAATTTGATTGTAACAAATGTAATAATAAATGCTATAAAAAAACCGCTTCATTTGAAGCGGTTTTTATGTTACTCTTTTAAAGTTTTAATTCCATTTGTTTTCAGCATCGCTGCCTCCCCAAATTAGCGTAGCTAAATACGGGTTATCTATAAATGGGTTTCTATTTCCTTGGGCTGCATAAATAACATTATTTCTTTGCTCTTCAAACTCCGATACAGGATCAGCTATATTCCATGCTATAAACAAATCTAAGCCGCCTACTCTTTCAAAAGTTTCACCATATCTAATATTCAAATACATAATCATTCTGGCAATATCTCCTCTCCAATCATCTCCTGGAAACCATTCTTCACCTACCAAAGTATATGTACCACTTCCATCTACAAAAGGATAGTTAAGTCTATTACTATTTACTGAAGCATCACATGATCTTAAATGGTGTAAGTCTGTAACTGCATCATCTGAACTTAATAATGACTGCGGATATACATGCTCTGTATTAAAAGTTTGTGGAGAATATGAATTCGTTCCAGAAGTATATTCTTCCCAATATCTGCTTTCTCCAGAGTACATTAAGATAACATTATCTGTATTATTTAAATCTGCATCTGCATTATATAAGTATTGGTGACGCTGACCATAAGGTAAAATAGTTGTATGATTTGATTTTGTATGACTTTCCATTTGAGAAAACATAAAATCTGAATCTTCGGCGAAAACAACGCCATTATAATAATCAACTAACTCAGAAGGGATATTAAATGCTAAAGGCTTAATAACAGTAACCGTAACCGTAGCTGTTGAACATGAGTTATCTGGACTATCATCATCACAAATAGTATAAGTAAATGTGTCTTGGCCTAAAAACCCATTTTGTGGTGTATACGACACCGTTTTATCATTATTTAAAACTACCGTTCCTTGGGTACCTGTATCATCAATTGAACTTAAAATTGTATCATCAATTGTATCATCATTTTCTAAAAGTTTAGCAAATACTGTTGTAGTGTTTTCTATAGCACTATAAGCATCCGCAGTTGCTACAGGATTACCTTCATCAATTACAGTAATTGTAACTGTTGCGGTAGAACAATTTGCTGGGTCGTCGTCGTCACAAAGTGTATATGTAAAAGTATCTTCTCCTACAAATGCTTCTTTAGGTGTATATAAATAATGTGTTCTTTCGTCAGAAACAGTACCTCCTTGGCTAGTAGTTGCATCAAATGAAGTAACTTTTGCATTATCAACCACAGTATCATTATCTAGTAAGTCACTTAATGAGAGTTCTGTATCTTCAGGAGTTGTAGCATTATCATTAACTGCAATTGGTTTTCCATCTTCAACAGGACCTTGTGTTGGCGGGGGTGCATCATCGCCACCAGAACTGCAACTACAAATAATTATTGCACTAAGTATTAAAAAGGCTTTTTTCATAAGAATCTAAAATTTATTGAATTTTGAGGAAAAAAAACCACCTCAGCGCGAGGTGGTTTTTTTTGATGTTTTTGGTATTATCTTATTGATAAACCCATTCGCCACCAGTTTTAATAACGCTTTTTGTTTCGTTACCTGTTGAACCAGTGTATACAACAAAAGTTAAAACGTATTTTTGTCCTTCTTCTGCGCTTGGATCTCTTTCATCTAAAAGAGCATTAAATGCTTCTAGTAGCATTGAATCACTCCAGTAGTTATCACTACTTTCTCTTCTATCAAAACTTCCAAAGAATCCAACATTATCTGCTGGTCCTTCATAAATTGAAATAAAAGCATCAGAGATGAAAGCAACATCATCAGCAGTAAAAGTATATTTAATTGTATTATCTGGAACCCAAGTGGTACCATCGTGTCCAAATTGGATTGTAGAACTTATTACATCGTTATACTCAGACCAATTTACGCCATCAAAAATAAAATATTTAACATAGCTATAAGTAGTTCTATCTGTCGTGCTACCATCTCCATCAATATCATCCACATCTGTTGTGTATAATTTGTACATAGTTGCTACGATATCTCCTGCTTCTCTTGGATCGTACTTAAATTTATCTTTTAAGAAAACCGGTATCTTTACTATTGCCTCATCTTCGCTAGAAAAATTAGAGAAACCTTCTCCCATTTCTTCATATTCGTCATCAGTAAATCCTAAAATAGTCTCCCAAGCATCATTAATATATAAAAAACCATTGTTTAAAGTATTTACGCTACCATCATAATATTTATAAGTTAACGATACTAATGCTCGGCTAGCTGGATCTGGGTATTTCCACTCTAAAAATTCTTGAATATCTCCATCGCTATCAAAGTTTCCAAATGTATGTCCTAAATCATCATAATCTTGAGAAGATACTGTATATCTAATTAAGCTTTTTTCTTCTCTTTTTGGGGCATATAAATCAAAAGTTACGTTAGCTGATGAACCTAATCCCCAAACTGGAAATTTACTAGATAGTAACCCAGGAATTAAGCTTTTTGCTTCATCTTCTGAATTAAAATTCCCAAAAGATTTTTCCAATTCATCATAATCTTCATCAGTAAGTGTATACTCTACATCTCCTGCTATTACGTCTTCTTGTGCATCTAAAGCGTTATAGATGTCTTCATTAGGGTTACAGCTAGTAATAGCCAATCCTAATATTACTAAACAATAAATTATTTTTTTCATTTTCAAAGTTTTTTAAAAATTAAGTTTTGCTCCAACACTAAATGTTCTTCCGTAACCAAACCAAACTAAAGCCGTGTCATCAGTAGAGCCTGCTCCATCTTGTGCATCTGAAATGTATTCTGTATCAAATACATTATTCATTCTACCTGTTAAAGTAGCATCAAAAGGTCCAAATTTAAAATTATGATTAAGTGCTAAATCAAATAAACCATAATCTGGCATTTTCCATGCATCTGGTGCACCTTGAGTTCCTCGATCACTAGGGTCGTAATCAGCATAAATATCGGCATAATAATTATAATCTACAACTAGCCTAGTATCTGAAGATAATTTATAATTAGCTCCTAACGCAAATGCTGTTTGAGCAGCATCAGATACATGCAAATCTTTAATGAATAGATTAACTGTATCAACAATATTTTGCTCTTCATCAAGTATACTAACATTAGTTACATCACTATCCCATCTCCAGTCACCTAAAGATGCCATACCTGTAAAGCTTATTTTTTCTGAAGCTCTATAAACAAAATCAATCTCTATACCTTGATGAATAGCATTAACTCCTAATATATTAGCTGTAGCTCTTGTTCCATCTGGTTGTTGAAAAGTAGCAGTTTCTGTTCTATCATTCCAAGTCGTTCTATATAAATTCACATTTGCTGATAATTTATCTCCTCGGAAACCATAACCTAGTTCGTAACTTGTGATTTTTTGATTTTCTGCATCTGCATTAATATTATCATTTGAGAAATTTAAGAATACTGAATCAAAATCTGCAGCTTTTTCAAAGTAACCTAAGTTAGCAAATACATTATGATTTTCGTCAATTCTGTAGTTTGCACCAGCTTTAGCACTAAAACCAAAGAAATTATACTTGTCTGTTTCTTGTAAAGGATCTGAGTCTAAATAGTTAAAATAATCAATTCTTTGGTAAGATGTATTTGAAGCTGCTAAAGCAATAAATGTGTTGAATTTCTCATTAACATCATACTCTAATTGACCAAAGAATCCTAACCAACCAACTTTCCCATCGTTATTGTAGTTTATTTTATCACCTACTTTAGCTGGGTTGTTTGGGTTGTTTTCGTTATTATCGTCTAAGAAATATTGACCTCCTAATAAATTAGTTACTTCTTGAAAGTGAATCCCTTTGTATGATCTAAAATCTACACCAGTTAGTAATACTAAATCATCAGATAAATCTGTTTTTAAAGTAGATAATAATCCATACCAATTATGGTCATTACGAGATGCTCTTAATATAGTTTCTGATCCATTTGCTCCTAATGCTGCATTTTCGTCAGAAATTTTATCAAAATCTAAAGGTCCAAAAAGTCCAGTTCTATAATCGCTACTTCCATCAGCATTAATTGTAAATTTATTAACACCTCTGGTACCTCCACCTCCACCAGATCCGAAGGATACGTATGCTGATGATATGATAGACGTTTTTTCACTTAATGTCCAATAGTGGTTTAAAGAAATTTGAGGTTTATTGTAAAAGTTATCTTCTTGGTGAGTTACTTGTCCATTGTAATAACCCCAATCTGCATTAAACTTTCTACCTCTGTCACTATTTTTATAAGTTTCTATAAGCTGTCTATTTTGTCTTTGACCATGACGTTGTTTAGAACCAAAGGCTGAAAAAGATAATTTATGATTTTCGTTTATTTCTTTTGATAGATTAACAAAATAAGAAACACCATTAAACTCCGTTCCATCAACATAGCCATTACCTTCTGTTGTTGCTGCTGAAACAGTAGCTGCAAAACCATTTTCTAGCAATCCTGTCGAATATGTTATGCCGAATTTTTCATATCCATCATTTGCAATTGTAGTAGATATATTTCCTCCAGCTTCAACATCAGTAGTCTTTGTTATGATATTTATTGTACCCCCAATAGATGGTACTGCCAATTTAGATGCTCCTAAACCTCTCTGAACCTGCATAGTACTTGTAACATCACCTAATCCAGCCCAGTTAGACCAGAATACACGACCATTTTCCATATCATTAACAGGAATACCGTTAATCATTACAGCAACGTTTTCAGAATCAAATCCTCTAAGGTTAATTCTACCGTCTCCGTAACCACCACCAGCTTTAGTTGCATATACTCCTGGAGTAGATTTTAATATCTCTGGAAACTCTTGTGTTCCTAGCTTAAGTTCAATATCAGCAGATTTAATTGTAGATACCGCAACTGGCGTTTTTCTATCAACTGCAACCGATGCAATAATTTGAACTTCCTCTAAGCCAACTTGACTAGATTCTAGTGCTATACTTTCTAAAGTAGCATCTCCTGAAAACGAAATTGTTTTAGAAGTGTATCCAATAAAAGTAATTACTAACTCTCCTGAAGATTCTTGTGTTTTAATTGTAAAATTTCCATCGAAATCGGAAGTAACACCATTAGTAGTGCCTTTTTCGATAATATTTGCTCCAGGTAGAGGAATATTACTTCCTGCTTCTATTACTGTACCAGTTATTGTACTTTGAGCAATTAATACTGTAGAGAATAATAACGCTACAGTTAACATTATAAAATGCGTAGTTTTTTTCATAATTAATTATTTGAAATTAGTCCCTGCAAAAATAAGCATAATATTAGTTTAAATATTATGCATGCATAAAATAAATGTTAACAAACAAAAAAATTATAATTCGTCAAATGTTAATAACATTAACATTTGAGTTTTTTCTTAAATATTGATTAATTAGCTTAAAATAAGATAGTTATGTTTATTTTTTGTAGTGCTTTAACAAATTATTAGTAGATGAATCATGATTGTTAACATTACTAATGTTAAATTCTTGTAAAATCTTGTTTGCCAATTGCTTTCCAAGCTCTACTCCAAACTGATCATAACTAAAGATATTCCAAATAACACCTTGTACGAATATTTTGTGCTCGTACATAGCTATTAACTTTCCTAAGCTTTCTGGTGTAAGTTTATTAATAAAAATAGTATTCGTTGGTTTATTCCCTTTGAATACTTTAAAAGGAACAATTGATTCGTCAGCTCCTTCTAAAACAACTTCGTCTTTTGTTTTACCATTTAAGAGCGCCTCTGTTTGGGCTAAAAAATTTGAAGTTAACTTGTCTTGATGATCTTTATTTCCATGTAGTGATTTTACAAACCCTATAAAATCTGCTGGAATTAGTTTCGTACCTTGATGTATTAACTGAAAAAATGCATGTTGCGAATTGGTTCCTGGCTCACCCCAAATTAATGTTCCTGTTTCGTAATCTATAGGGTTTCCATTTCTATCAACACTTTTCCCATTACTTTCCATAATGCCTTGTTGCAAATAGGTTGCAAATTGATTTAAGTATTGTGAATACCCAATAACAGCTTCACTTTCAGCCTTAAAAAAATTATTATACCAAACACTTATTAGTGCTAAAACTACCGGAATATTGGATTTAAAATCTTCACTCTTAAAATGTTCATCCATTTTATTTGCTCCAGTTAAAAGGCTATCAAAATTATTATACCCTACTGCTAAACTTATAGATAAACCTACTGCACTCCACAACGAAAAACGACCACCAACCCAATCCCACATAGGAAATATGTTGTTTACATCTATTCCAAATTTCTTAACACTATCTATGTTTGTTGATACAGCCACAAAATGTTTTGCAATAGCACCCTCTGTTGCTGATTGTAAAAACCAATTTTTAATTGTATTGGCGTTAGATAATGTTTCTTGTGTTGTAAATGTTTTTGAAACCACTACAAAAAGTGTTGTTTCTGGATTTAATTTTTTAATTACTTCATTAACATGATCGCCATCTACATTGCTTACAAAATGCGTAGTTAAATGATTTTTATAATACTGAAGCGATTCAACTACCATAGCTGGTCCTAAATCTGAACCACCAATACCAATATTTACTACATCAGTAAATGGTTTTCCTGTAAACCCTTTTCTATCTCCATTTACTATCTCGTTAGTAAAACTTTGAATTTTTTGCTTTACTTGATGTACTTCTGGCACAACATTAACACCATCAACATAAAATTTAGCATCCTTTGGTGCACGCAATGCGGTATGCAAAACTGCTCGTCCTTCGGTTTTATTTATTTTTTCTCCAGAAAATTGACTTTGGATAGCTTCCTTTAAATTAACCTCATCAGCTAATTCAAGTAAATACCTAAACGTTTCTTCAGTGATTCTATTTTTTGAAAAGTCAACATAGAAATCATCCCATTTAATTGTGAATTTATTTGCTCGCTCACTGTCTTGAGCAAACAAATCTTTCATATGTATATTATTAATTTTATTAAAATGCTCTTGTAGTTTTTCCCAAGAATTTGTTGTTGTTGGGTTTATATTTGGTAGTGGCATGTTATGAATTTGCTTGAGTAATTATAGTTTGTTCTGGTTGTTCGTTTTCAAGAACTTCTGGTTCGAACAAAATATTATCTAATTGATATTTAATTGGTTTAATAAAATCTAAATATTTAAATTTTAATGAATCTGAAATTGGTTTTGCTTCAGGAAGTTTTTGTTTGAAAGGATCAACCTGCCTTCCGTTTTTCCAAAAACGGTAACATACATGTGGTCCACCTGTATTACCAGTCATTCCTACCCAACCTATTACATCTCCTTGTTTAACAAAATCTCCAACTTTTGCTTTTCTTTTTTTCATATGAAGATATTGGGTTTCGTATGTAGCATTATGCCTTATTTTAACATAATTACCATTACCTCCTCTTCTTCTAGATTCTGTAACAGTTCCGTTTGCTGTTGCTCTAATAGGTGTACCTATTGGAGCAGCAAAATCAGTACCTTTATGAGGTCGTACTTTATAACCATAAACCGCTATTCTACGACGCAAATTATATCTTGAAGAGATTCTGCTAAATTTAACAGGGGCTTTTAAGAATGCGCGACGTAAATTTTTAGCTTCTTCACTAAAATAGTCTACTATACCTTTGTCTTCATCTGTTTCAAATTCAAAAGCGTAAAAAGGCTCTTTATTATGTTCAAAATATGCTGCTTTAACTTTGTGTATTCCTGCATAGATACTATCATCAATATATTTATCAAAGTAAATAACTTTAAATCGATCTCCTTTTTGCAAACGTCTAAAATCTATAGTCCATGCATAAATTTCATCAGCTAATTTATTGGTTAATACTGCGCTGACACCTTTTTTATCAAGGGTTTCAGAAATACTGCTTGTAATAACCCCAGTTACTGATTTCTCAACATAAGTAATGGGTTTTTTACTTTTGAAAGCATGAATGGAATCTTTAAAATTAATAACCACATACTCCTCTTTTGTAGGTTGATAAATAAAGCTTTCTGGCAATTCTAATGAATCTTTAGAAAATAAAAGCGTATATGGTTTACCTTGTTGAAAAAATCTAGCAATATTGTAGGTTTCCTTAGTTTTTTCAGCAATATGGAATATTTTAGGATAACCTATTTTATTTTGTTCTAAAATTTGCCCAAAACTCTCTCCCGCTTTTACTGTATCCCTTTTTACAATATAGTCGCTCAATTTAAACCCAAATTCGAAAACCTCTTGTGGTTTTTCTACTACAGCAATTTCTTCTTCTAAAATTGGTGGGGCTGGTTTATCTTTTTTGCAAGCAATAACCATTATTGCTAAAACTAACAGAATTAAATATTTGTTCCCCATTCTTGTATTTCTTTTTCTGTCCATAAATCTGGAAAAAATATTCTTTTTTGATATTTAGGAAGCATGTATTTTTGCCAATCACTTCCTCCGGTAGCTTCTCCGTCGCCATCTTTCCCTAAAATATAATGTGTGGCAGCATTATAGTGAGCCATGACCCATTTTATATTTACAGTATAATCAAAATGACGCATTGCCTTAACCAAGTCTTCATCTTTTTGATCAGCCTTAGGTAACTCTTTAAATCTTGACCATAAATTTTTAGTGTTATATACTTTCATAAAAGTAATAAACTCTTCCTTATAACGGTTTTCAAAATTTGTAAGAAGAATTGATTTTTTACCTGTCTTATAGTCTTTTCCTGCAGCTTGCCAATATAAATGCTCGAATGCATGCTCAAAAGGTGTATTTCTATCTATATTATCTCTAAACCTAACATCAATTAAGTTAATAAGTTCTGTTGAAGCGAACTCGATTAATCTGTATTGAGCACTTTGAAATCCGCTAGCTGGGGTAAGTGTATGCCTAAACTTATTATACTGCTCAACATCCATTCCTTCCCTCATAATATTAAAAGAGGTTGTGAGCATATCAAAATAACGACTTACACGCATTATTTTATCCTCAAAAAAAGCAGCGTTCAGATTATCGCATTCAGCGACCTGCTTGATTTCCCAAAGAATCATTTTAAAAATGAGTTCATTAATTTGATGGTATCCAATAAATACCATCTCATCTGGCAATGTCGTTCTTTGTATTTGTAAATTCAACAAGGCATCTGTATGAATATAATCCCAATAGGTAATGGGCTTACTATGAAGTAGCCCTTCTAAATGAACATCTAAATCCTGATTTATTGCCTTGTATTTTTCTTTAAGTTGGTTGGTTATTTTTGTACTCAAAATTTCTTTAATTTTCTACAACTATTCTGAAAGGGTGTTTTAATCCTTTATAAGCTTCAAGGTCTGCTCTTAAGGAGCCTACAGCCAAATCTGCTTTAATACGCAAAGGTACTTTATTTTTGTCTTTTGACACCCAAAGCGTTAAGCTTTCTTCTTCTTTAAAAACACGGCCTGCCAACACATATGGCCTAAATATTAAAGCTTCAACTTTTTGCCCATTTTCCATTTTAATAATTTCTTCTCCTAGGTATTGTAGTTTAAATCCATAATTTTCTTCATCAAAAAACATATCAACTTTAAACTCATCTCCAACTTTTAACTTAGTTATATCAATGCTATTACGTAAATAATAATATGTTGACACCATATCCTGAATATTAGGCTTAGTATCTATAGTCTTTTTGGTTTTATGCTTCTTATTATTAACATGAGCTTTATTGTTTTCTTGGTCAAACTCTATTTCAATATCTTTTTTATGCCCACCTTCATCTATATTTCTAACAAACTTGTAGGGCATAATCGTTTTTTTGTCAAAATAGCTTTCGTATCTATCCTTAACTTTAAAAAACCATTTTATCATACCTGTAGTCCAGCCTTTGCCAACTACATGGAAAACTTCTTTGTTATTTAATTTTGCATCTTTAACAGTAAGTGTAGCGTTTCCTGCTTTTAAAAAGCCACTATAACTCATTTTGAATTTAAACCATTCTCCATCGCCAAATGCAGGTTCTTGCTGAGAAAAAGAAGCTTGCATTACGCCTAATGTTATTAATATAAGTAGTAATTTATTCATGCTTTATTGGGTAATTGATAATGTAACTCTTTGGGCTAACATTTATTGTTGTATGCAAGAAATTACAATTACTGTTCCAAAAATATAAAAAATCTTTATACAGCCCCTTTATTATAAGAAGTTCTTAACGTTTATTTGTTACAGAAAAACAAAAAACTCCATCAAAAAAATGATGGAGTTTTTAAAATGTTTTAAATTCCTGTCTTTAATGGAATATAAATTTCTACTAGAGTGTTCCTCTATTGGCTTGTTCTCTTTCAATAGACTCAAAAAGCGCTTTAAAGTTTCCAGCTCCAAAACCTCTTGCTCCCATACGTTGTATAATTTCAAAGAATAGCGTTGGTCTGTCTTCCACAGGTTTTGTAAATATTTGAAGTAAATACCCTTCTTCATCAGCATCAATCATAATACCTAAGCTTTTTAAAGTTTCTATATCTTCACGTAATTCATGGCTATATTCATCTAACCTACCTGGAACAGCTTTATAATATTCTTCAGGTGGTGTAGATAAAAACTCAATTCCTCTAGCTCTTAATTGAGATACGGTGTTTATAATATCATCTGTAGCTACAGCTATGTGTTGTACTCCAGGGCCTTCATAAAAATCTAAATACTCTTCTATTTGAGATTTCTTTTTACCTTCTGCTGGTTCATTTATTGGAAATTTTATGCGTCCGTTACCGTTACTCATTACTTTACTCATTAACGCTGAATATTCAGTGTGAATTTGTGTATCATCAAACGATAAAAAGTTTTCGAAGCCCATAACGTCTTCATACCATTTTACCCATTGATTCATTTCTCCCCATCCTACATTACCTACCATATGGTCTATAAACTTTAGACCTACTGGTGTTGGGTTATAGTCTGAATTCCAAGTTTTATAGCCTGGTAAAAATACACCACTATAGTTTTTGCGTTCTACAAAAATATGAACCGTTTCCCCATAAGTGTGTATTCCAGCTCTAACAACTTCTCCATGCTCGTCTTTTTCCACTTGAGGTTCCATAAACGATTTTGCTCCTCGACTGGTTGTTTCTTGATATGCTTTTGTCGCATCTTCTACCCAAAGCGCCACTACTTTAACACCATCGCCGTGTTTTACTAAATGCTCATTTATTGGCGAGCTACTATTTAATGGTGTTGTTAACACTAAACGTATTTTATCTTGTTTTAAAACATAACTAGCACGGTCTTTAACACCAGTTTCTAAACCTGCATAGGCTAATGATTGAAACCCAAATGCTGTTTTATAAAAATGTGCTGCTTGTTTTGCATTACCTACATAAAACTCTATGTAATCTGTTCCTAAAAGCGGTAAAAAGTCTTGTGCGCCTTCAAATATTTTTTCTAAACCGTAGTTTACTGATTTTATTTCTTTACTCATTTTCTTAAAATTTATTTGTTGATGAGTTTAATTTTTTATTTATAAGTTTAAAACTTAACTCTTGTTTTTTAGCCCTGATTGAAACGACATCCTTTTGCTTTTTTGCAAAAGATATAGTGAAAAGCAGGAAATAGCTTCTAACAAAAATTATTCTAGCCAAGATTTATGATAACTATCATCGGCTATTTTCATAGCTTCTTCAGTAACCATTAAAGGCTTAAAAGTATCAACCATAACAGCCAATTCGTCGGTTTTAGTTTTTCCAATACTACGTTCTGCTGCTCCTGGGTGTGGCCCGTGTGGAATACCTGCTGGATGCAGAGAAATATGACCTGCATCTACATCGTTTCTACTCATAAAATCACCATCTACATAATACAACACTTCATCACTATCAATATTACTATGATTATATGGTGCTGGAATAGATTGCGGATGATAATCATACAACCTAGGTACAAAACTACATACTACAAAAGCATCGGTTTCAAAGGTTTGGTGTACTGGTGGCGGTTGATGAATACGACCAGTTATAGGCTCAAAATCGTGAATTGAAAAAGCATACGGATAGTTATACCCATCATAACCAATTACATCGAATGGGTGAGATGCATAAACCATTTCTATAATATCATCTTGCTTTTTTACTTTAATTAGAAATTCTCCTGATTCGTTATAGGTTTCTAATTCTTGAGGTTGGCGAATATCTCGTTCGCAAAATGGTGAATGCTCTAATAGTTGCCCAAACCAATTTCGGTAACGTTTTGGGGTGTAAATTGGGCGGCGAGATTCTACTATAAAAAGTCTGTTATCTTCGGTATCAAAATCTATTTTATAAATAATTCCTCTTGGAACTAAAAGATAATCTCCGTACTTAAAATCAAGATTTCCTAACATGGTACGTAACTTCCCCGTTCCTTTATGAATAAAAATAAGCTCGTCGGCGTCCGTATTTTTATAGAAATAATTCTCTGTTGACTGTTTAGGCGCTGCCAATATTATAGCACAATCGCTGTTTATTAATACTGTTTTTCGGCTTTCTAAAAAATCGTTTTCAGGTTTTACTTGAAACCCTTTTAAACGGTATGATTTTAGATTGTTTTTTAATGCAATTTTAGGTGCAACACTGTATTGCTTTTTTATTTCTTTTACTTGTGTTGGACGCTGTTCGTGATAACTATTTGTTGACATCCCATCAAACCCAATGGTGCCAAACAATTGCTCGTAATACAAGCTCCCGTCTGGTTTTCTAAATTGAATATGACGTTTATGCGGAATATTTCCTAATTTATGATAAAAAGGCATTTTCTTTAAAATTAAAAAGTTAATAATTAAAAGCTAGAAGCGCAATGCTTTAAACTTTAAAAAGTTACATAAAGATACAATAATGCCAGCTCACTCAGGATTTCTCTTGATGAGATAGTGTAGAAATGATAATAAGTCTTTCCAAAAAGGTTTCATATCGTTACAAATATCGTTAAAATTAACGACTTTTAAAAACGTGCTTAAAACCAAAAACCTACATTAAAAAACCAAACACTTTGTTTTTGTTCTGGCGAATAACTAAACTTGCCTTGAATTGGTCCAATGAAAGTGTCAATGGCATAACCCAAAGCATATCCACGATAATCAGGAAGCGTAAACCACTCACCGCTTTCAAAAATGTCATCATCTACATTGGCCCAATTTGCTTCAGCAGTAATATGATGGTTTTTAAATACTTCGTAATCTGCACTAAAAGATGCTTTAACATAACTATTCCCAACAAGGGATATAAAATCGTACCCTAAAAATGGAATGAAGTTGTTTATTAAATTATTACCATATCCTCCAAGTGCAAAATCTAAAGCTTGTGTAGATTTATCGCCTAATTTGAACCCTCCACTTACTTTTAAATTAAAGGCAAGATTATCAGAAAGACTAAACGCATACCCTAAATCTGCTTTAGCTATAGAAAAGTCTTCAAAATCTGTATTAAAGCTTGACGATAATAAATACATATGTATATCACCATTAAAATACACTCCTCGTTTTGGGAAATACTTATTATCATAAGTATCTAACTTTAAATTTCCAAAAACACTAAAATAGTCTGTGTTTTCAAATACAGATTCGTTGTTGTTTGTGGTTATCGTTTCAGATTTTACCTCAAGTCGTTTATGTTCTGCTCCAACACTAAATGCAAAGTCTTTTTTAAACAACGTTTGCAAATAAAACTGGTTGGTTTGATCATGAAGTTCAACATCAATTTTGTTTAATCCGGTCATTATGATTTGATCATCATCAAAAAACAATTCTGCATTAATGTTTTTATGAAACTGATTTAATCTTGACCTAATACCAATACTCCAATAAAAACCTTTATCAATTAAATACTCAAAATTGTAGCGTACATTATCTCCAAAAACCAAATCTAATGATGCTATATCGTTATCAAAAAGAAACCTCTTTTTTGTTACATTAACTAGTGCTGCACTTTTGTATAAGCCATCATAATGCAATCCTAATTTTAAAAATGTAGTAATACCTGTTTCCTTAACAGTAGCCTCCAAATCATAACCATCACTATATTGAGATTTGTTAAACTTATATTGAAACGAATCAAAGTTATTGGTTGCTACTAAATTGTTAACGCCTTTGTAAAAATCTTTAAAATCAATATTTTCATTCAATTTCAATCTAAGTTTCCCTAAAACATAGGCACGGGTGTATTTCTTATTTCCGCTTAGGTTAACCGAATTAATTCTAATGGAATCTTGAGTATGTAAATTTATTTTAAACTTAGGCTTGTCCTTATCATATTTAGATAAATCTTTTAAAGCATAAGCTTTTAATTTTGCTGCTGTTTCTCCTCGCTTTATAATCTTTTCGCCTTCGCTAAAAGACACTACCGTAAAATCTGTAATATCTGGCTTTATATAAATGTCGGTTTTTTTAGACTTTAGTTTCATATCCTTAATCGTCCTAAAGTTGTTGATTTGCAGCAAAACTTCAGGTGCAGAGGTCAATTCTTCTCTATTGGCTAACCCATCTTGAACGTCAACACCAATAATAATGTCCATCCCTTTTGCTTTGAGTTCATCAATAGGATAATTATTTGCAACCCCTCCATCAATTAGTATTTGGCCATTTATTTCAACGGGTTGAAATAACGACGGAAAAGCTCCGCTTGCCATTACAGATTGTGTTAAATTGCCTTTATCTAGCATCACCGCTTTGCCAGTTTCTATATTAGTACCAATACAAAAAAAAGGAATGGGTAACTTACTAAAATCTTCAATATCGCTAACGTGTAATGTTAATTTAGATAGTAAACTATAAGTGTTTTGCCCTCTTGAAAGTGCCGATGGTAATTTAATTTTTAGTTTATCAAAAGGCAATGTTAAAGCATATTTTTCAGAGTTATTGCGTTCATAAAATGCTTTAGACGATCGCGGTAAATCATCACTTATAATTTTATCGAAATCTACTTTTTTAAAGATGGAATCTAATTGATTTCCTGTGTAACCTGATGCGTATAACGACCCTATAATAGCACCCATACTTGTGCCAGCAATATAATCGACCTTAACACCTAAGCTATCAATAATTTTAAGTACACCAATATGTGCAAGTCCTTTTGCGCCTCCACCACTTAACACTAAACCAACTTTTACATCGTGTTTTTTTGTGTCCTCATTTTGCGCTTTCGCGGAAAGTGAAGCAATTAAGAATAGGGCTAATATGATTGTTGTTTTTTTCAAGTTATTGTTTTTTTAATGATCAAAACCAAAGCTTTGCCAATTTTTACTATCCGAATAGTATCTTTCTATTTCAAAAAACCCTCTTGAATGCTCAAGTGTATAACTTTCTCCTTCTTCTATTAAATTATATTCAATACCCATAGATATATCAAATTCCTCAGGAAAATATCCAGTTTGAGATTTTGTTTTTTCAATCTCAGAAATAATTCTTTCACTTCTTAACTTTTGTATTTTATCAACTGTAAATACCGAAATAATTTGAGATAAAATGAAAATCGGTATTATAGAAAATACAAAAAAAGCTTTCTTATTATTAAAACTTTTTTTCAAAAGACTAATAACTAGATAAATTGCACTAATTACAAATAAAACTCCTAAAGGAATCAAAAGAAAAAACATTTCAATTATTACAAAATAAGAAATGAATGGAAATAAAAATCCTAGCAAAATAACAATCGATAATAATACTATTTTATTCCTTCCCATGATAATAATTATAAACCTTTTCAGCCCTAGAAACACCAACTACAGCCTCTAATTCATCCAACTTTGCATTGGCAACTCGTTTAGCCGATTTAAAATGTTTTAACAACTCTACCACCGTTTTTTCTCCAATACCTGGTATGGTTTCAAGCTCTGTATTTAACGCTGTTTTACTACGTTTATTTCGGTGATGCTCTATCCCAAAACGATGCGCTTCATTACGCAGTTGTTGAATAATTTTTAGGGTCTCGCTTTTTTTATCTAAATATAAGGGAATTGGATCATTTGGATAGAACAATTCTTCTAAACGTTTTGCAATTCCAATAATTGCAATTTTTCCTCTTAATTTTAATGCATCTAAACTTTTTAAAGCTGATGATAACTGCCCCTTCCCGCCATCAATAATAATAAGATGTGGTAATTGCTGCTTTTCATCTAACAATCTTTTGTATCTGCGGTAAACCACCTCTTCCATCGATGCAAAATCATCTGGTCCTTCAACTGTTTTTATATTAAAATGGCGATAGTCTTTTTTACTAGGCTTTCCGTTTTTAAATACCACACATGCCGCCACTGGGTGAGTGCCCTGTATGTTACTATTATCGAAACATTCAATATGTCGTGGTTCTTCTGATAAACGTAAATCTGCTTTCATTTGTGCCATAATACGATTTACATGTCTATCAGGATCTACAATTTTATCCTGTTTAAAACGCTCCATTCTAAAATACTTTGCGTTACGAAGCGATAAATCTAAAATATGCTTTTTATCTCCTAATTTTGGGATGGTTACTTTAACACCTTCTCCTAAATCGACTTTAAATGGCACATAAACTTCTTTTGATTTTGAATGGAAACGTTGACGTATTTCAGTTATAGCCAATTGCAACAATTGCAAATCGGTTTCGTCTAGCTTCTTTTTTATCTCTAAAGTATGTGATCGAATAATAGAACCATATGACAATTGTAAAAAATTAACGTAACCATAACTTTCGTCACTCATTATAGAAAACACATCTACATTGCTAATTTTAGGGTTTACAATAGTAGATTTTGCTTGGTAGTTTTCTAAAACCTCAATTTTTTCTTTCATTTTTTGAGCATCTTCAAATTGCATTGCGTCTGCAAAACCACGCATCTGCGTTTTAAATTGTGCTAAAGAGTCTTTAAAATTTCCTTTTAAAATCTCACGAATGGCTTTTATATTTTCATTGTATTCAGCTTCTGTTTCTAAACCTTCGCAAGCCCCTTTGCAATTCCCTAAATGGTATTCTAAGCATACTTTATATTTTCCTGCTTGTATTTTTTCTTCGGATAAATGATAATTACAAGTTCTTAAATTATACAAACCTTTTATTAAATCTAACAACGTATGTACTGTTTTTACGCTAGTGTAAGGTCCAAAATATTCGCCTCCATCTTTAAAAACACGTCGTGTAGAAAACACTCTTGGAAAACGCTCCTTTTTTATGCAAATCCACGGGTACGATTTGTCATCTTTCAACAATACATTATAACGCGGTTTATGTTTTTTAATTAGGTTGTTTTCAAGTAACAAAGCATCCGTTTCAGTCTCAACAACTATATGTTTTATTCTTGCAATTTTTTTAACTAATACACGCGTTTTTCCATTTTCGTGTGTTTTAGTAAAATAGGAACTTACCCTTTTCTTTAAGTTTTTTGCTTTTCCTACATAAATAATCGTGTCATCAGCATCAAAATACTGATACACCCCTGGCTCATTTGGTAAGGTTTTTAATTGTATTTCTAAGGTAGGTTTACTCATTATATCAAAGGTATACTAATTAACGAAATACTAAAAATTAGATATGCTTTTTTAGTATATTGCAACTATTATACTCATTATAAAAGTAAGTGAACATAGTTATTCTTTCTCGTAATGAAAATCTTTATTCTACTAGCAGGCTTGTAGAAGAAGGTGAAAAGCGCGGTCATATGATAGAGGTTATAGACCCTCTAAAATGCGACCTTATTATTGAAAAAGAAAAACCTTCTATATACTATCAAGATCGTTATTTAGATTATGTTGATGCTATTATACCCCGAATTGGTGCATCTGTAACCTTTTTTGGTTGTGCAGTGGTTAGGCAGTTTGAAATGATGAATGTTTTTACAACTGTAACTTCTGATGCTATTATTCGATCAAGAGACAAATTAAGGAGTTTTCAAAGACTTTCTAAAGCACGAATTGGTATGCCTAAAACGGTGTTTACTAATTATTCTCGCGATGTGGAAGAGGTGATTTCGCATGTTGGAGGTACTCCAGTAATTATTAAACTTCTTGAAGGCACACAAGGCTTAGGTGTTGTTTTAGCTGAAACAAAAAATGCGGCCGAATCTGTTTTAGAAGCTTTTAACGGATTGCAAGCAAGGGCTTTAGTACAAGAATATATAGCTGAAGCTAAAGGAGCCGATTTACGTGCATTGGTAGTTGATGGACATGTAGTTGGTGCTATGAAACGACAAGGGAAAGAAGGCGAATTTCGTTCAAATTTACACCGAGGTGGTTCTGCTGAAATCGTAAAACTTAATGAAGATGAATTACGTGTTGCTATGAATGCTTCTCGCGCTTTAAAACTTCCTGTTTGTGGTGTAGACATGTTGCAATCGGCACGTGGACCTTTATTACTCGAAGTAAATTCTACCCCTGGACTAGAAGGTATTGAAAGTGCTACAGGAAGAAATATTGCCAAAGCTATAATTACTTTTATTGAACGTAACCGAAAATAAATGCTCAATAAAGAAAACGATACATTAATAATTTTAGGAGAACACATTGAACCTGGAGAAAGCAAAGAAGTGAATTTTGATGTCGCCAACTTGCATACCTCAACACCTGTAAATGTTCCTGTAATTATTGAACGCTCTAAAAAGCCAGGACCAACAGTTTTATTCACTGCAAGTATACATGGTGATGAAGTAAATGGTGTTGAAATTGTAAGGCAACTTATTGCTAAAGGCATTAACAAACCTAAATGTGGCACTATTATTTGTATACCAGTTATCAATATTTTTGGCTTTATTAACTTAAAGCGTGAATTTCCTGATGGTCGTGATTTAAACCGTGTATTTCCTGGTAGTCCAAATGGATCTCTAGCAAGTAGAGTGGCTTACAAACTTATAAAAGAAGTTGTACCACATGCCGATTTAATTATCGATTTTCATACTGGTGGCTCAGGACGATTTAATGCACCTCAACTTAGGTATTCTAAAGAAAATAAAGATCTTGATGATTTAGCAAAAGTATTTGGTGCTCCTTTTGTTTTATATTCTAAAAACTTATCAAAATCTTTTAGAACAACTTGTAATAAATTAAATAAGCCGTTGCTTCTTTTTGAAGGCGGAAAGTCATTTCATATTGATGATGCTGTAACAAACTCTGGCGTTAATGGCTCAAAGCGAATATTAAAACACTTAGGCATGTTAAAAACTGTTTTTAAATCTTCAAAGCCTAAAAAAGAATGTATTTTTATTGATGAAAGCAAATGGCTTCGTGCAAAATATTCTGGCATGTTTAAAGCCTCTGTATCCATTGGCACTCAAGTTAAAAAAGAAGATATTATTGGTAATATAACCGACCCCTATGGTAAATTTAATTACTTTGTCAGAGCTTCAAACTCAGGGTATATTATTAATATAAACGAATTGCCAATAGTATACCAGGGTGATGCGCTTTTTCATATTACTACTAAACTAAAGCGCTAGGAGTGACTAAATCTGAATTACGTAAAAAATACAAATCTCTTCGCAAGAATTTGACCTTAAATCAAATAGACGATTTAAGCATTGCTATTGCAAACCAAACCTTAAAACTACCCATTTGGGAACATTCCTTTTATCATATTTTTTTATCTATTGAAGAGCATAAAGAGATTAACACTGATTATATTTTAAATATTCTAGCTGGAAAGGATAAAAACATAGTGATTTCTAAAAGTGATTTTAAAACAACTACTTTAATTAATTTCCTTTTAACTGATAGTACGGTTATAAAAAAGAATCATTGGAATATCCCCGAACCTGTTGATGGAATAGAAATTGACAACAAAAAATTAGATGTCGTTTTCGTGCCTCTTTTAGCGTTTGACAAACAAGGTAACCGTGTTGGTTATGGTAAGGGTTTTTATGATAATTTTTTAGCTAATTGTAAACCCGAAACGATAAAAATTGGATTGTCTTTTTTTGATGTTGAGGATGAGATTGAAGGTGTTTATGAAAGTGATGTTAGATTGGATTTTTGTGTGACGGCTGATGAGGTTTATGGTTTTTAATTATGTTTATTGTTTAATATTTTATAATACAATTCGTAATTTTCTTTATCAAAACAAACAAAAATAACTTCTTCAACTATTTCTTGGGCTTTATATTCTTTGATAGTATTTATAGCAATTTGAGCTGCTAAATCTTTTGGGAATTTATAAATCCCTGTGCTTATATTAGGAAATGCTACAGTCTTAACGTTATTTTCCATAGCCAGAAGCATTGTATTATTATAACATTCACTTAAAAGTATTTCTTTTTCCTTTCCCCCTTGATTCCAAACAGGACCAACGGTATGAATTACATATCTAGCGTCCAAATTTCCAGCGGTTGTAATGACTGCTTCTCCAACATTACATTTTCCTTGCTTGTTTCTAATATCTTTACAAGCTTTCAAAATTTCTGAACCTCCTTTTCTATGAATTGCCCCATCAACTCCAGAACCACCTAATAATGAAGAGTTAGCTGCATTAACTATAGCATCAGCTTTTATTGTTGTAATATCAGATTGTATAACTCTTATTTCCATTTTTATCCAAAATCATAAACATAAACCTCTATATCATTATTAGATAAGGTTTCAAGTATTAAAGGCTCTATTTCTTCCCATTTTCCGCCTGCTAATCCGCATCCAATTCTTGGCATATGAATACTAGCATTTATTTTGCTTGCTTCAATTGCAATCTTACTCAAGCAAGATTTAACAGCTTCATATCTAATTGGGGCTATATTGTTAACTCGCTTCAAACCTTGCTGAGCAATCATATTACCTACAAAAATATCTTCCGATACTTGAATAACTTGAGTCGCGCCTAAAGCAAAATCATTATCAGCCTTATTTTTATACCACAGTCTATATGCCTTTTCAGGTTCAGACCACTTCTTAGATATAGCAAGGACAAATCCTTTGCCCCAACCGCCCAAATCATTACAGATATGGACAATTATTTTATTACCTTCAATTTGTGGAGCAGTTGCGTCTCCTTTTAAATAATTTATATTTTTCATTTTATATTAATTCTTCTCTAACTTCCATTAAAGCAAACCCTAAAAGATTTTCTCCTCTCCACATAATTGGGTTTTCAGCTTTTTCATTATTCTGACTCATTCCAATTCCCCATATTCTATCTCTTGGACTTGCTTCAACCAAAACTCGATTCTTTGTATTGAGCAAAAATTCTTTTAGTTCAGGGTGTTGAGAAAATTTATGAATGTTTCCCTGTTTTACAATTTCATATTTATACTGATTCCATTTCTCTGGAGTAAATCCAATTACTTTTCTTCCCCACTGTTTTGCCTCCATTGGTGAATTTGATTTTATAATTTCTTCTAATATTTGATTATCATTGAATAATCTTGCCTTTTCTGCCATCATCCAATGTTCAGCAGTTTTATAAACTATATCATTTACTTTAAAAGGCGCAACCCACCATTGACTAAAACAACTTTTACCTATACTTCCGTCTTTATTAGGTGTATGCCCCCAAAAGAAAAGATATTTTATTCTCTTCTTCTGTTTAAAACCCCTAATTAATTGTTCTCTATTATATTTCATATTATACTATCAAATTAGCTTTTTCATCTGCAATGCCTATTTCAACATGACTTCCAGAATTGAAATTTAAAAAATCAGATTCAATACCATCACTAAAAATAACGCCTTTAGTTGGCATATTAGATTCAATTTTTAAAGTTTGTTTTTTAGTTATAAATCCAAAACCAATATCCGTTTGAGTGACCTTGCTTAAAAAAGGTTCTCTAACTACAAACACCAATTTTTCATCTTCCCAACGAATTAATGATTGTTGCCTTCTTTCTTTATTTGTTTGATGCCTATTAATATTATTTGCCATATTATAAATAGAGCTTAACCAACCTGTAGACCCTGCTCCAGTTGAAACTATAATTCCGCTAGATGATTGTCTTTCCTTTTTGCCTTTAAATTCAATATCATATCTTGAAGATACATGAGAATCTGCTCCAATATAAAAATCGTTAAAGGCTAATAAGGTCTGACCATCGTTTAATTGTGCCTTAGCCATAGTTACCTGTTTTGTTTTAAAATCGCCTTTAACAACATTTTTAATAACTAAACCTAGATCATTTGGAGTATGCTTTAGTAAAACTCCATCATAGCGTTCTGAATCTGGATTTACACCTATAAGCGGTAATCCGTTGATATACTTAGCTGTATTTGCAACTAATCCATCTTGCCCTATAACCACTATTAAATCTTTCTCTGTGAAAATATAGGTTGGTAAAAACGAACGGTTAATTACCTTATACTTCAAGTGTTTTGAAATCGTCTTCTGAATTTCAGAAAGTGATTTATAAAAAGTGTCATTTTCAAGTTCATAATACCCGAAATCACCTTCAGACCTCTCTATGTAAAACTTGGCTTGAGCTTTTGAGTTAAATCTTTCGATTAATTGCTCAAGCCTTGTCTTGTCTCTTATTATGATTACTCGTTCGAATTCCATTTTACTTATGATTTACTTCTAACAATAGAATCTAATAATTCAGGAGAAATGTTTAGATTACCTATTTTATCAGCGTTTTCAGCAAGCTCTCTAAAAGCTAAAGCAATATTGTTACTAGGGTCATTCCCTGTATTACTGATAGCCATTAACGTTTTCCAATCTAACTCTTTATATGGTTTTAAATTCGCATTTAAAACATACTCTTTTACATCAGCTTCTTTCTTCTCGTTAGTCACTTGAATATCTATTAGTTCTTTTTTCTGTTCCTCAAGAGAGATATTAGAAGTCATTTCCATTTCTTTTAACTGCTGTTCATTTTGCTGCTTAACAACATCTGTTTCCATTTTCTTTTCTACAATTTGCTTTTGCTTCTCTTCTACAGCTATTTCAGTATTCAATTCACTTTCCTTAATCATGCGCTCTTGTTCTACAGCAAAGTTTCTTCGCTCATAAATAGCCTGATCTGCTTCTTTCTGTAATGACTCTCTCATTTGAGCTTCTAAAGCCCTAGCCATTTCTGGATTAGGAGTAACACCTAGTACGTTTACACTTAAAATTTCTAATCCAAGCATTTGTACAGTTTTTGATTTCTGAACATTATTGAATATTTCGGTTTCAATATCCTCTAACTTTCTTAGAGCTTCCTTCAAACTTAAGCGTTGAATAATTGATGCACTTGCAGTTTGAGCCTCATTAATTATACGTTGTTGAATTTTTTCGTAATCATTTTTTAGGTATTGTTTTTTCTTATTAACAGTAAAATCTAATGTTTCTGCTAATTGCTTTGGGTTTTCAATCTTATAAGTCACTTGCCCTTGTAATGTAACTTCCTGATAATCCTTTGTTGTTTCATTAAATACAAATTGAAAATCGTTACTCTGTACTGGGATAGAAACAATAGATGAGTTTGGTGAAAAATAGAAGAATGATAATCCTCTTCCTTCTTTTTTAATTTTCCCTCCTTTATAATGAATCACGTAGTTCATTGAGTCGAATTTGATATAATTTATTCCTAACATAACTTTGAGTTTTAAATTATTAATTTGCGTAATTATAACACAAATGTAAACAGGAATATCAAACCTACCAAATATATTTTGCGTTAATTTTACACAAACATCATATGTACCTGATAGACAATAAGTTAAATTTCAAAAATTATTCCTTCCTTTTTAAGTTGGAAGTAGCGTTTTTGATTAAATTGGAATAAATTGGCTGGTCTACCTGACCCTTTAGATACTTTTTCATTGAGTTCATCAAGTACATTGAGACCTATTATTTTCTTTCTAAAATTGCGTCTATCAATTCCCCTACCTAATAGGGTAGAGTATAACTTTTCTAAATCTGAAAAAGGAAATTTTTTGTCAAGCAATTCGAAGCCTAATGGCTCGTAAGTGATTTTTCCCTGCAATCTCTTAATTGCTATTTCTAGTATTTCTTTGTGGTCGAACGAGAGTTGTGGTAGTTCGTTTATATTAAACCATGCCACTTCTGCTGCATCTGTTGACGCGAATATTTTAAACGTATTTGGTCTTACCAATCCAAAATAGGCAATGGAAACTACTCTTCCTCTAGGGTCTCTAGAGGGTTCGCCAAAGGTATATAATTGTTCAAGATAATTAATCTTAACACCTGTCTCTTCTTGTAGTTCTCTTTCAACTGCTTCCTCTAAAGATTCATCATTTAAAACGAATCCACCGGGAATAGCCCATTTATTTTTAAACGGCTCATATTTTCGTTTAATTAGCAGGACTGAAATATTACCCTCCTCATAACCAAATACAACGGCGTCAACTGTTAGTTTAATTGATTGCTTACTCATATGCGTAGTTTATACGCAAAAATACAGAATTATCTTCAAATATCTGACTCAATCTTATTCTTCGCAAAAGCCTTTCTATTAAACACAATAAGCATAATAAAACCGGTGCTTATTGCCATATCGGCAATGTTAAATACAGGGTTAAAAAAGGTAAAGTATTCGCCTCCTTTAAAAGGTATCCATTCTGGCAAATAACCTTCCCACAAAGGAAAGTAAAGCATATCAACTACCTTACCGTGAAGTAAGGTATCATAACCTCCTAATTCTGGTAAAAATGTAGCAACTTGACCATGACTATCATTAAACAAAACACCATAAAAAACCGAATCGATAATATTACCTAAAGCTCCAGCAAAAATTAATGCAATGGCTAATATTAAAACTTTAGGGCTTTGCTTTTTAGCTGCATCGTATAACCAATACCCAATTCCAAAAATGGCAATAATTCTAAATAAAGTTAAAACCACTTTAGCTGTTCTATCGTCTATAAACGATACAAAATCACTAATTTTTGTACCCCACGCCATGCCATCGTTTTCAATAAAAAATATTTTAAACCATGTAAAAACTTCAATACTCTCTTGAAGCGCAAAATGTGTTTTTATATAAACCTTACTTATCTGATCGATTAGTAAAATTATAACTATAAGGTAAATGGATTTTTTTAGTGACATAAAATTTTAAACAAAAAACGTCTCGACATAAAAGTGAGACGTTTCATTTATAATATAATGCTGGCTACTGCATGTTTTTAGCTTCAATACTTAATGTTGCGTGTGGTACTAATTTTAAACGTTCTTTGTTAATTAGTTTTTTGGTTACACGACAAATGCCATAGGTCTTGTTTTCAATTCTTATTAAAGCATTCTTTAAATCGCGAATAAATTTTTCTTGACGAATAGCTAATTGCGAATTTGACTCTTTACTCATTACCGCACTACCTTCATCAAAAGCCTTAAAAGTTGGCGATGTATCTTCTGTACCATTATTATGGTCATTCATATACGCACTTTTAATAAGCTCTAAATCGTGTTGCGCTTTTTCTATTTTTTCTGCTATTAGCGCTTTAAATTCAGCTAAATCTTTATCTGAATATCTTACGTTGGCATCTAAACTCATATTCTTTAATGTTTTTGAATAAATAATTTGGTATTTACATCATCAAAAGCAATTTCTATACCATTATCTACTTGGTCAATAATTTCTAATTCTTCAGTTAGGGTTTCTGTTTTAATATATTCAATATTGTGGTTTACAGCATTTTCAATGTAGGTGTCTTTTTGAAGCGTAACATCTATTCTATCAGTAACTTCAAAACCAGAATCCTTTCGTAAGTTTTGTATACGATTTATCAATTCTCTTGCAATACCTTCCTTTTTTAAATCCTCGGTAAGCGTTACATCTAAAGCTACTGTTAATGCTCCTTCGTTTGCAACTAACCAACCTTCAATATCTTGCGATGTAATCTCTACATCTGTGCGTTCTAAAGTAATATTTTTTCCATTAACTTCAACATCTAAACTACCATTTTGTTCCATTTTGTTAATATCTTCTGAAGTAAAGTTAATTACTACATTAGCAATGGCTTTCATATCCTTCCCAAAACGCGGTCCGAGCATCTTAAAATTAGGCTTTATTTGCTTCACTAATATATCAGAAGCATCTTCTAAAAGTTCAATTTCTTTAACGTTAACTTCATGTTTTATTAAATCTGAAACGGCTAAAATTTCTTCTTTTTGCTGTGCATTATCTACAGGAATCATGATTTTTTGAAGTGGCTGACGCACTTTTATCTTTTCCTTAGCTCTTAACGACAATACTAATGACGATATTGTTTGAGCAGCTTCCATTTTTCGCTCTAAACTTTTATCTACATAAGCTACATTATACTTAGGAAAATCTGCTAAATGTACACTTTCAAAAATTTCTTTTTTAGTTACCGAATTTAAATCTAAATATAATTTATCCATAAAGAAAGGTGCAATTGGAGCGCCTAACTTAGCAATGGTTTCCATACAAGTATAAAGTGTTTGATAAGCCGAAATTTTATCTGCCTGATAATCGCCTTTCCAGAAACGTCTTCTACTTAAACGTACAAACCAGTTACTTACGTAATCTTGAGTAAAGTTTGAAATAGCTCGTGCTGCTTTTGTTGGCTCATAATCGGCATAAAAAGCATCTACTTTTTTAATAAGCGTGTGCAATTCTGAAAGTATCCAACGGTCTATTTCTGGGCGGTCTTCTAAAGGAATATCCGTTTCAGTATAAGTAAATTTATCGAGGTTTGTATACAACTGAAAAAACGAATACGTATTGTAAAGCGTTCCGAAGAATTTACGTTTTACCTCTTCAATACCTTCTAAATCAAACTTTAAGTTATCCCAAGGGTTTGCATTCGAAATCATGTACCAACGTGTTGCATCGGCTCCATATTTCCCTAAAGTTTCAAACGGATCGGCAGCATTACCTAAACGTTTTGACATTTTTTGCCCGTTTTTATCTAACACTAACCCATTAGAGACCACATTTTTGTAAGCGACCGAATCAAAAACCATCGTTCCAATTGCATGTAAGGTATAAAACCATCCACGTGTTTGGTCGACACCTTCAGCAATAAAATCGGCAGGAAATGTAGTTCCTTTATCAATTAAATCGTTATTTTCAAACGGATAATGCCACTGTGCATAAGGCATAGAGCCAGAATCAAACCAAACATCTATTAAATCGCTTTCGCGGAACATTTTTTGACCTGTAGAAGACACCAGAACAATATCATCAACAATATTTTTATGCAAATCTATTTTAGCATAATTTTCTTCAGAATTGTTTCCTACTTCAAAGTCTTCAAAAATATCTTTACCTAAAACACCTTCGGAAACAGCGCGTTGCATTTCAGCTTTAAGCTCTTCAACAGACCCAATGCATATTTCTTCTTTTCCATCTTCGGTTCTCCATATCGGTAATGGAATTCCCCAATAACGTGACCGCGACAAATTCCAATCGTTGGCATTTGCTAACCAGTTTCCAAATCGTCCATCGCCTGTACTTTTAGGTTTCCAATTAATGGTTTGGTTAAGCTGATGCATTCTATCTTTAACATCAGTTACTTTAATAAACCAAGAGTCTAACGGGTAGTAAAGAATTGGCTTATCGGTTCTCCAACAATTTGGGTAACTATGCTTATATTTTTCAACCTTAAAGGCTTTATTTTCTGTTTTTAATTTGATGGCAAGTTCTACATCAACCGAACGTTCTGGTACTTCTTTATCTGCATAATATTCGTTCTTTACATATTTACCTCCATATTCACCCATTTCTGGACGAAAACGCCCTTGCAAATCAACTAAAGGCACTAAATTATCATTCTCATCTTTTACCAACATTGGTGGCACTTCTGGTGTTGCTTGTTTTGCAACCAAAGCATCATCTGCTCCAAAGGTTGGTGCAGTATGTACTATTCCTGTACCATCTTCAGTGGTTACAAAATCTCCAGAAATGACTCTGAATGCATCTTGTGGATTATCGTTTGGTAAAGCGTATTTGAGTAATTGCTCATATCTTATTTCCAACAAATCTGCTCCTTTACATTCAGTTGCAATTAAAAATGGGATTTTTTTGTTTTCTTTTGAAAAACTGGAAAGCTCAGAAACATCCTCAGTTTGATAGTATTTTCCATTAAATTGTTTTCCAACCAAGTTTTTAGCAAGTATTACATGAATTGGCTCGAAAGTATATTGATTATAAGTTGCTACAACAACATAATCAATCTTAGACCCAACTGTCAATGCAGTATTACTTGGTAATGTCCAAGGTGTTGTTGTCCAAGCTAAAAAATGTAAATGATCGAACTTTTTAAGAAATTCTGGTAATGTATTTTCAACAGCCTTAAATTGGGCAACTATTGTAGTGTCGGTAACATCTTGATATGTTCCTGGTTGATTTAACTCGTGCGAACTTAAACCAGTACCTGCTTTTGGCGAATACGGCTGAATGGTATAACCTTTGTAAAGCAAACTTTTATCATAAATCTGCTTTAACAACCACCAAACAGACTCCATGTATTTAGGCTCGTAAGTAATATATGGGTCGTCCATATCTACCCAATAGCCCATTTTTTCAGTTAGGTCATTCCAAACATCAGTATAGCGCATTACGGCTTTACGACAAGCGGCATTATAATCTTCAACCGAAATCGTTTTCCCAATATCTTCTTTTGTAATGCCTAATTCTTTTTCAACACCCAATTCAATAGGTAATCCATGAGTATCCCAACCCGCTTTACGCTTTACTTGGTAACCCTTCATGGTTTTGTAACGCGGAAAAATGTCTTTTATAGCACGTGCTAAAACGTGATGTACTCCAGGAAGTCCATTTGCCGATGGCGGTCCTTCATAAAACACATACGGTGTTGCCCCCTCACGGGTAGAAACACTTTTTTCGAAGATGTTGTTTTCTTGCCAATATTGTAGTATTTCATTAGCTACATTTGGTAAGTCAAGTCCTTTATATTCAGGAAATTTCGCGCTCATTTACTATTGATTCTTATAAGTTCGCGAATTTAAGGAATTTTGGCAAAAAAAAAGGTGTTGTGAGTATAATTTATACTCGTCATTACGAGGAACAAAGGGACATAGTAATCTTATGATAAAAATTTAGTAGAAACAGATTGCGACACCGCACAAAAAAGACAATTAACAACAGTGTTAAACAATAAGGCTTACCAAATCCTCAATTTTAGAAATCAATTGAATTTTAATAGCGGTATTTTTAAGAGAAATTTTATTGTATTTAGACACAAAGATAGTTGAAAACCCTAATTTTTCAGCTTCTAAAATGCGTTGCTCTACACGTTGTACAGGACGAATTTCTCCAGATAAGCCAACCTCGGCAGCAAAACAAAAATCTTTTTGCAAAGCTTCGTCTTCATTTGAGGATAAAATAGAAGCCACAACGGCCAAATCTATTGCAGGATCATCAACCGTAATACCACCTGTAATATTTAAAAACACATCTTTTGCTCCTAATCGGAACCCAGCGCGCTTTTCTAATACAGCCAATAGCATGTTAAGGCGCTTAGCGTTAAACCCTGTAGCACTACGCTGCGGTGTTCCGTAAACGGCTGTACTTACTAAAGCTTGTACTTCAATCATTAATGGACGCATGCCTTCAAGAGTTGCGGCAACAGCATTTCCGCTTAATTCTTCATCTTTTTTAGAGATTAAAATTTCGGAAGGATTAGAAACCTCTCTTAGTCCAGAACCTTGCATTTCGTAAATACCTAATTCGTTAGTAGAACCAAATCGGTTTTTATTGGCGCGCAAAATTCTAAATATATGATTACGATCCCCTTCAAATTGAAGAACGGTATCAACCATATGTTCCAAAATTTTTGGTCCAGCAATATTTCCATCTTTTGTAATGTGTCCAATCAATAACACTGGTGTTGCTGTTTCTTTGGCAAATTTAATAAGTTCGGTTGTGCATTCTTTTATTTGCGAAATACTTCCAGAAGACGATTCGATATAATCGCTATGTAAGGTTTGAATAGAATCAATTATAACAATATCAGGTTCTAAAGCTTCAACCTGTTTGAATATGTTTTGAGTTTTAGTCTCCGTTAAAATGTAACAATTATTATTGTTTGGATTGATGCGTTCTGCCCGCATTTTTATTTGTTTCTGACTTTCTTCTCCAGAAACATATAAGGTTTTATAAGGTAGCCCTAATGAAATTTGAAGTAGTAATGTACTTTTCCCAATTCCAGGTTCTCCTCCTAAAAGTGTTAAAGAGCCTGGAACAATTCCACCACCTAAAACACGATTGAACTCGGCATCAAAAGTATCCAATCGAGCTTCTTTAGAATTGTCAATTTCGTTAATTTTTAAAGGAATAGAAACGCGTTTAACTTTTGATGTTGGCAACTTCCAATCGCTTTTTTCTGACTTTTGAACAAGTTCTTCAACAATAGTATTCCACTCTTTACAAGCAGTACATTGTCCTTGCCATTTTGCATATTGATTGCCACAACTCTGACAAAAAAATGTAGTTTTAACTTTTGCCATTAATACCCAAAATCTGATTTAATTAAATCTGCTTTTTCTAGCATTAAATCTTTTGTAATACCTGCAATTTCATCTAATGTATATGCCGATTGATAGGTTCGCATTGCTTTTTTAGGTTCGCCTGTTTCTTCATAAAAGCGTGCCAAGTAGTAATTTCCTAAAAGTGTTTTTGGATATTCTTTACGCGCTATTTTTCCTAAAGTTTCAAAATAATAGAACTGTTCTGTTTTCTCTATAGCTGCCGAAATGGCTTTAAAATCGTTAATTAAAATTTGTTTTTCAATACCAAATAACTCACTAATAGTTTGATATTTTTCTTCAAGGTATTCAACTGGCGATGTATCTAATTTAAGAATAACCTCTTTATATTCCTTTTTACTAATAGGTTGAAATACATAAAAAATACTTTCTATTGCTTTTGGTAAGGCATGTGCTGGTACCGAGTAATGAGAGGCCCCTTCAAAGCTATCAAAATTATAGAAAACATTTTTAGTATCTAAAGCAGATATATCAGTGTTTAAAGCCTCAGTCATTCTTTTTATAGACTTTGAATCATTTTTTGTATTTGCTAAATAATAAAATATTTTAGATTCTAATTTTCCTAATTGTTCTGGAATGTAATCTAACATATTTGGTGCTAATTCGGGACTAATAACCACATAACCCTGAAACAATGGTTGCTGTTTTAACAAATAGTAATTAATAAAATTTGCCGTTTCTCCATGGCCAACAGCAACTCTAAAATTTTCGGTTCTATATGTTTTTTCTATATATGGAATAAGCTCCATACCAATAAACTCATAAAAAGCGGCTCCCGTTTCAGTAGGTAACGAGTTTTGTCCATACATACAATCATCAAACCTCTTGTCTAATTGATTAATACCAACTACAATAGCTTCTGGCATATCTTCCCAATAAGAGTAATAATCTACATTTCCTGCGACAGCTTCAAATAAATAATCGCCATCTAAAACAACAAATAACGGGTATTTTTTGTCTTGATTTCCTTCATAACCCCTAGGTAATTGTATTTTGAGCTCGCGCGTTTCCCCTAGTTTTGAAGACTCAAAAGTTTCGTATTTAACTTGAGCATCAGTAGCATTTACAATACAGAATAATACTAATAAAAAAATGATTGGTTTCTTCATTTTAAAAATGATTTGAGATTTATAACGGCAAGGTATGAAATTAAGTGAAAGTTTAAAAAAGCTGTTTTCGATACTTTTATTAAAAAAATCGAGTTAACATTATTTTGCGGCAATCAGTCTTCTTTTAAAGTCTTTCTTCTATTAAAAATGGGCAAATAAATTAAAGATAGTCCTCCAAAAAGGATAATTAAAAGCGTTTGTGATGCCCACATTATCCAGCCAAATGCAATACTTGGTTCTTCAGCAATTCCAAAAATTGAAAATGCAGCATAAATAGCTAAAGGATATGAACCAATGCCTCCATTGGTAGCTGCTATACTAAAACTTGCAGAAATAAATCCTATTAAAATTGCTCCTGCATTAATACCATCTAACTCTTTTATGGAAAATGAAGTAACGTAAAACATAAGCAAATACATGCCCCAAATAAATAACGTATGAAAAACAAATGCCCATTTCTTTTTCATCTTAAAAATACTAAGCGCTCCTTCTATTAATCCATTAACAAATGTCTTTATTTTTACTGCTATTTTTGATTGGCTTTTCTTTATATATCTAGTAAATAAGACAACTAAAAATATTAAGCTAACTAGTGCTATTATAATTTTTGTTGGATCGAATTTCTCAACTAAAAACCCATAAATAAAATCGAATTGAAGAAAAAGTGTTATAATAATAATACCCAACATTACTATCATATCTGCAATACGCTCTGCCACAATAGTACCAAAACCTTTCTCGAAGGGTACACCTTCATAATTAGTTATAATAGATGCTCTTGCAACCTCACCAGCTCTGGGGATGGTATAATTAATTAAGTAGGTAGCAAAAACTGCCATAATACTATTGCCTAATTTAATCTTGTAACCCATGGGTTCTAATTGAAAAAGCCATCGATATGCTCTAGACAAATGGCTTAACAGCCCCAAAAACATGCCTAAAAGAATCCAGGTATAGTCGGCCTTTTTTACATAAACCATTAATTCGTCTAGTGAAACTTTAGACAAAGAATACCAAACTAAAAAAACTCCCAATGCTAATGGGAGTATTATTTTAAGTGCTTTTTTTATTTTGGCCTTCAAAAGTTTATTTTAACAAGTTTGTGGCTTCGTCAGGGAATACTAAAGATGGTTTAAACAATTTAGCTTCTTCAATATCCATAAACGCATAAGTGATTAAAATAAGAGTGTCTCCAACTGATACTTTTCTTGCAGCAGCTCCATTTAATGTTATTTCTCCGCTTAGCCGTGGTCCTGGAATACAATAGGTCTCCAATCGTTCTCCATTGTCGTTATTTACAATTTGAACTTTTTCTCCTTGAATAATGTTGGCAGCATCCATTAAATCTTCGTCAATGGTAATACTACCTATATAGTTGAGTTCTGCACCTGTGCATTTTACTCTGTGAATTTTAGATTTTACTACTTGAATTTGCATGAGGCAAAGGTAATTAATTTAGTGCGATATTATCTATTAATCTAATATCATCTGCATATGCAGCTATAAACGCTCTATATGTTTTTTTGTTTGATTTTCTTATTACTGGTTTTAAGGTTTTAGTGTCTGCAATAATAAAATATTCTAATTTTAATAAATCGTGTTTAGCAAACTCTTTTTCAACCCATTCCGAAACTTTATTAGCACTTTTTGTGCCAAATTTTTCTTTGGCAGTTGTTAAAGTTTTATAAATAAACGGTGCAGCTTTTTTATATTCTGGTTTTAGTCGTGTATTACGCGAACTCATTGCTAAACCACTTGTTTCTCTATGAATAGGACAACCAATAACTTTAACAGGAATGTTATGTTTTTTAACTAATTTTTTAATAATTGCTAATTGTTGAAAATCTTTCTCTCCAAAATAAGCCCGATGCGGTTTTACTATTTCAAAAAAACGTTTTACAATAGTTCCAACACCATCAAAATGTCCGTTTCTAAATTTGCCTTCCATCTCAAACTCCAAACCATCAAAATCAAATTTTTGTGAAACAGTATTTCCTTTATAAATATCTTCAACTGTTGGTGCATAAACTAAAATATCGTTTTTCGAAACAGTTTTTAACAACTCTACATCATTATCTAGCGTTCTTGGATACTTAATAAGATCATCCTTATTATCAAACTGTGTAGGGTTAACAAAAATACTTACTACAACTTTATCATTCTCATTTAAAGCTTTACGCACTAAAGCCATATGCCCTTGGTGTAATGCTCCCATGGTTGGCACTAGCCCAACTGTAAGCTGTTTTGCTTTTAATTCATCAACTTTAGCAGAAATTTGCATTTTTTGTGAAAAAACCTTCATTATTTAATAAAAAATTAACGCTTGCAAACTTAATATTTTACAATCAATTAGCATAAATTTTTGTACTTTTGCGTGTTTTTTATTTTGAATTTTCAAAAAGCTATTCAATTATATAGCCATAAAAAGACAGCAAAAACAAACATATGAAAGATAAGAGGGTATTGTATGTATCATCTGAAGTAGTGCCTTATTTACCAGAGACTGAAATTTCGTCAATGTCTTTTGAAGCACCTAGATTAGTAAATCAACAAGGTGGTCAAATACGAATTTTTATGCCTAGATATGGTAATATTAATGAAAGAAGGCATCAATTACATGAAGTTATAAGACTATCTGGTATTAACCTAGTTATTAACGATTTAGATATGCCTTTAATCATAAAGGTCGCTTCTATCCCTAAAGAACGTATTCAGGTTTATTTTATTGATAACGACGAGTATTTTAAGCGTAAAGCAACACTTACCGACGAAAATGGCAAACTGTTTTCTGATAATGATGAACGTGCTATTTTCTTTGCCAAAGGCGTTATAGAAACGGTTAAAAAATTAAACTGGTCACCAGATGTTATTCATGTTCATGGTTGGCTAGCCTCGCTACTTCCATTGTATTTAAAAGCGTATTATAAAGATGAGCCACTATTTAACGAAAGTAAAATTGTGACTTCTGTATACAATCAAAGTTTTGATGATACGTTAAACAAAGACATGATTAATAAAATTAAGTTTGATAATATTGAAGAAGATGCTGTTAAAACGCTTGAAGAACCTTCATACAACAACTTGATGAAAGTTGCTATTGATTACTCTGATGCATTAATAGTTGGGTCTGAAAATATTCCTGAAACTTTAGAAACCTATTTAAAAGCATCAAACAAACCTATTTTAGATTATAAAAGTAAAGATGAATTTGGTGAAGCTTATACAGAATTTTTTAATACTAAAATTTTTAGCTAATCCCAATCTCATTTAAAATTAAGATATGAAAGGCCCTTGTGGGCATTTGCCAAATATACTCATGAAAAAAATATTTAAAGCCCTTAAATTACCTGGTATTGTCCTATTCGCTATGGCATTATTTATTGCCTGCGATAAAGATTTTAATACTATTGAAAGTGACGTTTTAGGAAAAGATAATGCTAACTTTAGCACTGATAACTCTAATCTTCAAATTTTAGCATACAACAAAAAATTAAGTGCTCAACAAATTAATGGTTTGTCATCTAATTTATTTGGAGTTTTTAAAGATCCTGCATATGGGCAAACAACAGCTAGTATAATAACACAAATAACTCCAAATGTATTTAACCCTAACTTTGGTGACAACCCTGTTATAGATTCTGTGGTTTTAAAAGTGCCTTATTTTAATAAAGTAAGTGCAGATTCTCCTGACGATGATGGTAATGAAGTATATACTATAGAAGACTCTTTATATGGTGGAGCTCCTGTAAAATTAACAGTTTACAGAAATAATTATTTTTTAAGAGATTTTGATCCAAACTCAGAGTTTAACGATACTCAAATATATTATTCAAAGGCAGATGGCTCAATTAATAATACTGATAACTTTGCTGTTACTAGTGATGCTACTATAAATTTTGATGACCATAAAGGTGAAATAATTTACGAGCAAGAGCAGTATGTTCCAAGTAGTGAAACTATTGTTTTAAAAATTACTGAAGGAGATGAAGATGTTTTTGATAGACAAACTCCAGCGTTAAGAGTAAAGCTAGACGAAGATTATTGGAAAACCACAATTTTTGACAAAGAAGATGATCCTGTTTTAAGTAATACTAATAATTTTAGAGACTATTTTAGAGGTTTGTATTTTAAAGCAGAAGCCATTAACGATAATGGTAATATGATTTTTTTCAACTTATCTACAGCTAATATTACAATCTATTATTCAAAAGACTCATCAATTGATGGTGAAAGAGATCAAGACACCTATACACTAAACTTAAATGGTAATAGACTAAACACATTCATAAATGATTATAGTATAGCTTTAGCTGATGGAGATGAAACTTTGGGTGATGAAAAACTATATCTAAAAGGAGCTGAAGGCTCTATGGCTGTAATTGATTTATTTAATGGAATGGTAGATTGTGATGGTACTCCAGAAACAGCTTTAGATTGCTTTAAAAAAACTTACAGAGAGCTTGATGGAAACGGTAACTATTTACCTCAAGTAAATGGCGATTATCCATTAAGAAAATTAATAAACGAAGCGCATCTTGTTATTTATGAAGACCAGACTGCATCCAATGGAGGAAATTCAGATTTTCATAAATATGATAGAATTTATGCATATGATGTAAGCAATAACATTCCAACTATAGATTATTCTTTCGATCCTACTGAAGACACTTCAGATCCTTTTAACTCTAAAATTATTAGTCTAGGCCAACGAATAGTAGATGACAACGGTGCTGCAAAATATAAATTACGCATAACAGAACACTTAAATAATATTTTACTTAAAGACTCTACTAATACTAAGTTAGGACTTATCTTATCAAACAATGTAAATTTAACTAATAGTTTTAAAGTTTTGAACAGTGAAAAAGAAGTTCCCTCTTCTGCTATATTAACTCCAAGGGGAACCGTTTTATATGGTACAAATGTTACTGGACCAAATGAGAGTAAAAAAATGAGACTTGAAATATTTTTTACTGAACCTAATTTATAGTTTTTTATTTTAAAAAAGTCACTTCACTATATATAGTGTTAATGAATTTCATCGTGAAAAATGTCAACTTTATATACTATTTTGACATTTGTTGATATTTTTTTTACATATTTGCTTCACACAAATTAAAACCCAAATTAATTAAATAAAATTACTTATGTGTGGAATTGTTGGATATATAGGCCATAGAGAAGCTTACCCAATTATTATAGAAGGTCTTAAGCGCTTAGAATACAGAGGCTACGACAGTGCAGGCATTGCGCTCTTTGATGGCAATAGTCTTAAAATATCAAAGACCAAAGGAAAGGTCTCAGATTTAGAAGAACGATCAGAAAAAGAAATCACCAAAAACGGTAGTTTAGGAATTGGACACACAAGGTGGGCTACTCATGGTGTTCCTAATGACATAAACTCTCATCCACATGCTTCAAATTCAGGCGATTTAGCTATCATTCATAATGGCATTATAGAAAATTACGATTCGCTAAAAAAAGAATTAATTTCTAGAGGTTACACATTTCAATCAGATACAGATACTGAGGTTTTAATCAATCTAATTGAAGATGTTAAAAAGAAAGAGAACGTAAAACTTGGAAAGGCCGTACAAATTGCATTAAATCAAGTAATTGGTGCTTACGCTATTGCCGTTTTTGATAAAAATAAACCCGGTGAAGTTGTTATTGCTAGATTAGGAAGCCCTTTAGCTGTTGGTGTAGGTGAAGATGAATTTTTTATTGCAAGTGATGCCTCTCCTTTTATAGAATATACTAAAAATGCTATTTATTTAGAAGATGAAGAAATGGCAATTATTAGGCTTGGAAAAGAAATAAAAATACGAAAAATTAAAGATGACTCTTTGGTTGATCCTTACATTCAAGAACTTCAAATGAATCTTGAAGAAATAGAAAAAGGAGGATTCGATCATTTTATGCTAAAGGAAATTCATGAGCAACCTAGAGCAATTAGAGATACTTATAGAGGTAGATTATTAAGAGACGAAGCTATTATAAAAATGGCAGGAGTTGAAGATAATATGAAAAAGTTTTTAAATGCCGATCGTATTATCATTATAGCTTGCGGTACCTCATGGCACGCAGGATTAGTTGCCGAATATATCTTTGAAGAATTTTCAAGAATTCCTGTAGAAGTTGAATACGCATCAGAGTTTCGTTACAGAAACCCTGTAATAACTGAGAAGGATGTAGTAATTGCTATTTCACAATCCGGTGAAACTGCTGATACATTAGCAGCTATTAAATTAGCAAAATCTAAAGGCGCTTTTGTTTTTGGCGTTTGTAATGTTGTAGGTTCATCTATTGCTAGAGAAACAGATGCTGGAGCTTATACTCACGCAGGACCAGAAATTGGTGTTGCTTCTACCAAAGCATTTACAACCCAAATAACAGTGTTAACTTTAATTGCGCTTCGTTTAGCTAGAGCTAAAGGCACGATGTCGAGTTCAGATTTTAGATTGTATTTACAAGAGTTAGAATTGATTCCACAAAAAGTAGAGCTGGCTTTACAAGTTGATGAACATGTAAAGCAAATTGCTAAAGAATATTTACTATCTACCAATTGTTTATACTTAGGTAGAGGTTATAATTTCCCGGTAGCTTTAGAAGGCGCTTTAAAACTAAAAGAAATCTCTTATATTCATGCAGAAGGTTACCCAGCTGCAGAAATGAAGCATGGCCCAATCGCCTTGATAGATGATAGAATGCCTGTAATTGTTATTGCTACTAGTAAAGGACATTACGAAAAAGTAGTTAGTAATATTCAGGAAATTAAATCACGTAAAGGTAAAATTATTGCTGTTGTTACAGAAGGAGATACTGCAGTAAAAGAAATTGCAGATCATATTATTGAAATTCCAGACTCTGAAGAAGCTTTTTCTCCATTATTAACAACAATACCATTACAACTCTTATCTTATCATATTGCTGTAATGCGTAATTGTAATGTAGACCAACCACGTAACTTAGCAAAATCTGTTACAGTAGAATAAGATATTACTCAGCAAATTATTGATTTATAATTATTTGTGAGATATTTCTGTTATTTCACAAAAAAATACCTTATTTTTAGCTTAACAGACAATATTTGTAGTCTTTTTTGTTAAAAAATACTATGCACGCATAACTTTTTTGTGTTTTTATGAGGAAGTAATGCTATATATATTTATATTGCTAATCGAAAAATTAAACTAATTCTTATAAATGAAAACTATTCTTCCTTTTTTAATGTTGCTTTTTTGTGGATTATCATATTCTCAAACAACAACAATTTCTGGGACAGTTGTTGATGATAGTGGTCAACCTCTTCCAGGAGCAAACATTATTGTTACAGGAACTTCTACAGGAGTTGTAACAGATTTTGACGGCGGTTTTAACTTAAGTGTAAGTCAAGACCCTCCTTTTTCTGTTCAAGCTAGCATGGTTGGTTTTGAATCAGCTACTATTGAAGTTACCACAAACAATCAAGTCCTCAATTTTGTTCTAACTGAAGGAACATCCTTAGATGAAGTTGTAATTTCTGCATCCAGAACACCTGAGCGTATTTTCGAATCGCCTGTAACTGTTGAACGTTTTGGGCTTAAAGAAATTAAAAACACGGCGTCCGCTGATTTTTATGATGGCCTTGAAAACCTAAAGGGTGTAGATGTAAACACAAATAGTTTAACCTTTAAATCTGTTAACACCAGAGGTTTTGCAACATTCGCAAATAATCGCTTTATGCAACTGGTAGATGGCATGGATAATTCAACTCCAGCCTTAAACTTCCCAATAGGAAATTTAGTGGGTATGACTGAAACCGATGTTTTAAGTGTAGAATTACTTCCAGGAGCATCTTCAGCATTATATGGTGCAAATGCCTTTAATGGTATTTTATTTATGCGTAGCAAAAACCCTTTTGATCACGCAGGTATAAGCGTTTCACTTAAAGGAGGTATTACCTCCCAAGAAGCCGCTGGTGATAATGAATATAAAGATTTTAGTGTTCGTGTTGCTCATAAGTTTAGCGACAAGTTTGCTGCTAAGGTAAACTTTGGGTATTTAAAAGGAACTGATTGGGCTGCAAATAGTGTAGTAGATAAAACAAATACTGGAGGTAGTCGTACAAATATAGATTATGATGGTGTTAACGTTTATGGAGATGAAGTCTCTACTAACCTTAAGGCGGTAAAAGAAAGCCCAGCATTTTTAGCGCAACTACCAAATCCAGCACTTGCAAGTTTAGTTCCAAACGTTGTAGTCTCTAGAACAGGATATAACGAAGGGGATTTAACTGATTATAATGCTGAAAGTGTTAAAGCCGATTGGGGTTTATATTTTAGGCCATGGGAAAATGATTTTGAAGTTTCTTACGTTGGAAAAGTAGGTACTGGTTCAACAATATACCAAGGAACTAACAGATATAATATTGACAACTTCTTTCAACAACAACATAAGTTAGAAATACGTAACGATAATTTCTTTTTAAGAGGTTACGTAGTTGCCGATAAAGCTGGAGATTCATACGACATGGTATTTACTGGAGTAAATATTAACAGAGCTTGGAAAGACGACAATACTTGGTTTGGTGAATATACAGGAGCCTATATCTCTGCAACACTTGGTGGAGCAACAGATGAGCAAGCACATGCAGCAGGTAGAGCTACAGCAGATACTGGTCGTTATTTACCTGGTTCTCCTGGATTTATATCCGCTTTTAATAGAAGTATTAACGATCCAGATTTAACAACAGGTTCTAAATTTCAAGATGCTTCAAAGTATTATCATTCAGACGCAAATTACAATTTTAGCCATTTAATCGATTTTGCCGATATTCAAGTTGGTGGATCTTATAGAAAATATAGTTTAAATTCATCTGGAACTATTTATACAGATTTAAATGGAGCAATAGACTACTCAGAATTTGGTATTTATACACAAATCCAAAAAAGTTTAGAATTAAGCGAGTCTTTAGAATTAAAACTTACAGGTTCTGTGCGTTATGATAAATCTGAGTTTTTTGATGGTTTTGTATCACCAAGAATTTCTGCTGGTTTAACTGTAAATAGAAATCACAATATTAGGGCATCGGTACAAACTGGATTTAGAAACCCAACTACACAAGATCTATTTATTGGTTTAGATGCTGGTAGAGCAGTTTTAGTTGGTGCTGCACCAGATAATTTAGATAGATGGTCTAGAACTCATGATATAAGTCCTGCAGGTCAATCATTAGGCCAACCAGCAACAATAACACAAACAGGAGCAGCGGCATATAACAATTCTTATACTGCAAGTTCTGCATTAGCTTTAGCAGCTACTGGGAACCCTGCTGTATTAGAGGTATCAAATCCTGACTTAGTAAAACCAGAGCAAGTAACTTCTGGTGAAGTTGGTTATAGAGGCAAGTTCAATAAAGTTATTGTTGATTTAAGTGCCTATTACAATAGCTATAAAGATTTTATTTCTCAAGAAGTTGTTGTTTCTCCATTATACGGAACTGTAGGAGATGGCTCATTATCTGTTGCAGCTTTAGCAAATGGTGATAGTCAAAACTTTAGCACGTACACAAACTCAGAAGCCAATGTAAACTCTTACGGAGCTTCTATTGGAATATCAACTAAAGTATTAGGGAATTTTGATTTAAGTGGAAGTTATACCTACGCTAAGTTAGATTTTGACAGAGTTCAATTTCCAGATTTCACAACAAATTTTAATACTCCTGAACATAAGTTTAAAGCTTCTTTTGGTAACACCAAATTATTTAAAAATTTCGGATTTAACATCGCTTACAGATATAGTGATGACTATTTCTGGGAAGCTACATTTGGTAATGGTATTGTTCCAGAATTTCACGTAGTTGATGCTCAAATTAACCTTAAGGTTCCAAGTTTTAAATCAACTTTTAAAGCAGGTGCAACAAACCTTTTAGGTGATGAATACTTTACGGCGTTCGGAACTGGAAATATCGGATCAATGTATTATGTATCATGGACAATTAACAACTTATAATAATTATGAAAAAGAATATTATGAATACAAAATATATTTGGCTGTTAGTAATTCTTTTAAGTTTCACAGCTTGTAATGAAATTGAAGATGTTTTAGAAGACAATAATATTACAACTACAGAATTACCGGAATTAACAGCTGGTAGTGCAAATTTTTCAAACTATGTTTCATTAGGAGCTTCGTTTACTGCGGGCTATACAGATGGTGCCGTTTTTATTGCAGGTCAAGAAAACTCGTTCCCAAATATTTTATCTAAGCATTTTGCTAATGCTGGCGGTGGTGCATTTACTCAGCCTTTAATGAATGATAATACTGGCGGATTACTTGTTGGTGGAATACCTGTAGCTGCATACAGGTTAGTTTTTACCCCTGAAACAAGTGTAATAAGACTTAATGACCTTTTAGCAGGGTTAGGAGCTCCTGCTCCACCGATAACAACAGACGCAGCAAATAATTTAGGTAGTAGTTTTAATAATGTTGGAGTACCTGGAGCTAAAAGTTTTCACCTAACATTTCCAGGTTACGGAAGTTTAAATCCATATTTTGGAAGAATGGCTTCTTCTCCAACTGCTACTATGCTAGGAGATGCTGCTAGCCAAAATCCAACATTCTTTACATTATCAGAAATTGGAGGTAATGATGTATTAGCTTATGCCACTTCTGGAGGAATAGGAATGGACCAAACCGGAAATTTTAACCCTGCAAGTTATGGTAGTAATGATATAACAGACCCAACCGTTTTTGGTCAAGTATTTACTGGTATTGTTGATCAGTTAACTGCGAATGGAGCACAAGGTGTAGTTGCTAATGTACCATACATAACAAATTTACCTTACTTTACTACAGTACCAAACAATGCGCTAGAAATAGATGCTACAACAGCTGGCCAACTAACAGGGTTTTTCCAAGCGGTTGCTGGAATATTTACTCAAGTATTAATTTCACAAATGGTACCTCCTGCTCAAGCTCAAGCTTTAGCTAGCCAATATGCTATACCTTTTAGCGAAGGAAAAAACAGATGGATTATAGATGTTCCTGTAACTCCAGCCAACCCTTTAGGTTTTAGACAAATGACTGAAGATGAATTATTATTATTACCCATAGACCAAGGCGCTTTAGCTCAAGGTTATGGCTCTGTTGCTTTATCAAATGAAGTATTGCAAGTATTAGGTATTTTACAAGCTGGCGGTACACCAACACCTCAACAAGGAGCATTAGTTATAGGCGCTGTTAATGGTATTGATGATGTTGATGCTTTAGATAGTGATGAACTTAAGAGTATTAAAGATGCTACAGATGCATATAATATGGTTATTGAAAGTGTAGCAGCCTCAAAAGGGTTGGCTTTAGTAGACTTTAAAGGAATTCTTGAACAAGCTTCAACTACAGGAATTATTAGTAATGGGTTTACGCTAAATGCCGATTTAGTAACTGGCGGTTTAGTAAGCTTAGATGGTATTCATTTAACTGCTAGAGGCTATAGTGTTATGGCAAACGAAATTATGAAGGCTATTGATATAACTTATGGATCAAATTTTGAAGCATCAGGAAATTTAGCAAATGTAGGAGATTATCCAACAAACTATTCTCCTACACTACAATAATTACATAAAATAATTTAATATAAAACACCTTCTATTAGAAGGTGTTTTTTTATTCCAAAAAACCTGAAAAAACAACTTTATTTTTAAATTAAAAAATATATCTTTGCACGCGAAAACTTAGAGTGTTTTCATAGAATTAAAACGCATAATATTAAATACATAAGTAATGTCTAAAGTTACAGGTAAAGTTGCACAAATAGTTGGTCCAGTTATCGATGTTGAATTCGGAGCTGGTGCTGAACTTCCAAAAATTTATGATTCATTAGAAATTAAAAGACCTGACGGTTCAATATTAGTATTAGAAGTACAGTCTCACATTGGTGAAGATACAGTACGTACTATTGCGATGGACTCTTCTGATGGTTTAAGTAGAGGAACAGAAGTAAATGCTACTGGTGCTCCTATCCAAATGCCAATTGGTGATGACGTTTATGGTCGTCTTTTTAATGTAATTGGAGATGCTATTGATGGCCTTGGAGATTTACCTAAAGCTGGTGAAGCTGGTTTACCAATTCACAGACAAGCACCAAAATTTGAAGACTTATCAACGTCTACTGAAGTTTTATTTACAGGAATTAAAGTAATCGATTTAATTGAACCTTATGCAAAAGGTGGTAAAATTGGATTATTTGGTGGTGCTGGTGTGGGTAAAACAGTATTAATTCAGGAGTTGATTAACAATATTGCAAAAGGACACGGTGGACTTTCAGTATTCGCTGGAGTAGGTGAAAGAACACGTGAAGGAAATGACCTTTTAAGAGAAATGTTAGAATCTGGAATTATCCGTTATGGTGATGATTTTATGCATTCTATGGAAGAAGGTGGATGGGATTTATCTAAAGTAGATAAATCTAAAATGAAAGAATCTAAAGCAACTTTCGTATTCGGACAAATGAATGAGCCTCCTGGAGCACGTGCGCGTGTTGCCTTATCTGGTTTAACAATTGCTGAGTATTTCCGTGATGGAGCTGGAGATGGACAAGGAAAAGATGTACTATTCTTCGTAGATAATATCTTCCGTTTTACACAAGCTGGTTCTGAGGTATCTGCATTACTTGGTCGTATGCCATCTGCGGTAGGTTACCAACCAACATTAGCAACAGAAATGGGTGCCATGCAAGAGCGTATTACATCAACAAAAAGAGGATCTATTACATCTGTACAAGCGGTTTACGTACCTGCAGATGATTTAACTGATCCAGCACCAGCAACAACGTTTGCTCACTTAGATGCAACTACAGTATTATCACGTAAAATTGCTGAGCTTGGTATTTATCCTGCTGTGGATCCATTAGATTCTACATCAAGAATTTTAACTGCTGATATTTTAGGTGATGATCACTATAACTGCGCACAACGTGTAAAAGAGTTATTACAACGTTACAAAGAATTACAAGATATTATTGCCATATTAGGTATGGAAGAATTATCTGAAGAAGATAAAATGGCTGTAGGTAGAGCAAGACGTGTACAACGTTTCTTATCACAACCATTCCACGTAGCTGAACAGTTTACAGGTATTCCAGGTGTATTAGTTGATATTAAAGAAACTATTAAAGGGTTTAATATGATTATGGATGGTGAATTAGATCACTTACCAGAGGCAGCATTTAACCTTAAAGGAACTATTGAAGAAGCTATTGAAGCTGGAGATAAAATGTTAGCTGAAGCGTAAAATTAGTTTGCAGCAAATCAGTCTTCAGTCTTCAATGACTGCAAACTGTAAACTGCAGACTGCAAACTAAAAAACTATGTATTTAGAAATTGTATCACCAGAAGCAACCTTATTTAATGGAGAAGTAGACTCTGTTGTTGTTCCTGGAGTAAATGGAGAGTTTCAAATGTTAAAAGATCACGCACCAGTTGTATCTCTTTTAAAAGCCGGAAGTATTCAAATTCATACACATTCACAATCTCATTTAGTTTTTGATGAATTACATGCTCTTGTTATTCCTCATAATGATGATGATAAAGTGTTAACAGTACAAGTCAATTCTGGAACCTTAGAGATGAAAGATAACAAAGTAATTATATTAGCAGATTAATAATTACAAAACATATACTTAAAAAAGCCTCAGAAATTCTGAGGCTTTTTTTGTTTAAAGCTCTAACCTATAATTCATTTTAAAAGCTACGCCCCAATTTTTTCGAGCAATCTCATCATTATAATTATCTGTTACCACCAAATAAACATACGATAAAGGCTTGTACTCCCATTGTAATCGACTATTAATATTAAAGTTATCTCTTTGTGTATTATATTGAACGTAAGTCGTCCAGTTTAGTCTGTTATTGAAAAATATTTCGCTTGTAAATTGTGCTAAATGGAAGGTTTCTTTGCCTAATACCCCTAAATCTAATACATTAATATCATAAGATACTTCTAAATTAGCAAATGGTAAAAGTTGATAATTTAAATACATTCCTCCTGCAATACGCTTTCCATTATAATAATTTCCCTTTTGAACATTAACTCTATACCTCATTTTTTGATTATTAGCGGAGTTATATCCTACTTTTATAAGCCCAAAATTATACTTATCTGGTTGTAATGCATTTCCATTTCTTAAAGGATCAAAACCATATTTAAGATCTACATAATCATAATTAAACACAAAATAAACTGCCGATAAGTTCTTAAAAAAGATAGCAGAGTTATAAAAATGGGAGGATTGAGATAAGGTTCCTTCTTCATCAAAATAATTATTGTTTTCATAATTGATAAAACGAATATTATTCAACCGCCTAGACTTATCATAAAATTTCTCATACTCTACACCAACCGAAGTTTGTGTGTAACCTTCTCTTACAACTACATCATTAATAGCGTCATAATTATAAAGTCGTGGTGTAAAGCCAACGTCTGTAATATAATTTCTTCCTACATTTCTAATTGAAGCACTCCACTCTAGGCCTCTTTTATTGAACCAAATTCCTGCATTATAAAAATTATTTTCTCCTGTTACATTATCATTAAAACTGGTTCCAAAATTTGCTAAACCTATCCATTTATTGTTATTGGATTTGTAATTTATATTCAACCCTGTAACACGGTTATAGTCATCTACAAATTCAAACTTGTCTGTTTCTTGCCTATTGATTAAAAAACCTGTTGTAGAAAAATTTTTAGATAGTTGTTGTTCTATCACTAAAGCCCCAAAATTTTGAGAAATAATACCTTCCTTTTTATCAGTTTGCACATTTAAAACCCCCAATCGCGTTTTAGGCGACATATTACCAGACAGTTTTAATCCAAATTGAACATCACTATTAGCACCGACTCTTCTAGAGTAAAATGGGTTTATTCCATCTACTCCTAGATTAGAAAATAAATCGGAATTTTCTAAAAAGAAATTTCTGCGTTCTGGAAAAAAAATCGAAAATCTAGTTAAATTAGTCACTTGTTGATCTACATCAATTTGAGAAAAATCTGGGTTTATAGTTGCATCTAACTTTAAGGAAGATGTTACATTATATTGCACATCTAAACTAGGTTTAATTGTAGTTTTGTCTATGTCTTCAATAGCATCATTTTGATAATTAGTAGTTAATGATGGTGTTATTGCAAATTTTGAACTAGATTTATTTGGCAAGTTTTCAACTGAAAATTTTTCCGTAAAACGCAAATCAAATAATCTATAGTTGCGCTTCACGTTTTTAAGGATTGTCCAAGAATTCTTTTTTATATCTCGCACATAAAACTGAATTCCAAAAATGGAATTCTCAGCATTAAAATTTAAAGCCCTTAATGGAATTGCTAATTCATAAACTTTGTTATTACCTTCTATACTAGTTTTTGCTTCCCAAACGGCATTCCAACTTGTTGTAAAGTCATAACCTCCGTTAATTTTCTCAACAATACCATCAATAAGAGTTCCTAAAGCATTAACAGAAAAATAATAGGCGTTTTGTTCTTGATTCTGGGTATCTATAACCATTGCAAAACCGTCACTTAATCCAATGGGAACATCTCTTTTTAAAGAACTTACCTGAGATTTTCCTTGAGTATCAAAATAAATAAGGGTTATATATAAATATTCTTTATTATGAAACAATTTAACTTCTGCTTGATTTTCAGCTAAACCTTCATCATTTGGCGCATAATTATAAAAACCCGTGTGTTTTGGTACTTGTTGCCAAACTGATTCGTTTAACTTTCCATCAATATCAATTTTAGTATTAATAAATTTAATAATAGATTCTTGAGCATAAACACCAAATCCGCCAACAAACAGCAAAAAAACAAATAAATACTTCATGTTAATTGTTAGATGCTTCATCAATTCGAGTTGCGGTTTTACTAATTATTTTCCAACCGTTTTCAAATTTCTTTAGTAAAAATAAATCGATATACACCATATTTCTTTTTGGAATTGAAATTTCAACCTTAGCAGTTGCAATATCCTTAATAGCTTCTATCGCTAAAACTTTAGCATAACGACCATTAAAAGTCCCAGCTACATTATTCTTAAAAAAAGCAATGTAATCTTTAGGTGTATAAAGCTTAAAACCTTCTCTACCTGTTAAATATAAAGTGGCATTTTCTGTGAAAGCACTTTCCAGCATTTCTAACTTATTATAAGAACTTCCTTCCATGTACTTTTGAAGGGTACTTTCAATTGCTAAGCATTCTGATTGTGCATTAACTAATTGAAAGGTTAAAAACGTAACAAATAGTACAATATAGTTTTTCATGTTTAAAGAATTTTTGTTTAATTCAAATCTAAGATTAAAGGCAATAGGCAAAAAAATAATAGATCAATCCTGTGTTTTAGCAAACGGAAAGTACGTTTTAGCCACATTTTAATTCTGTCTACCTAAAACCTCCATACAGCATCCTAAATACCTGTTTCAGCAACTTTTAAAAAATACTAGAATGTATAATTGTATTTTAGCTAATTCATATGACTACCTTAAAGGTCAAATACAATATTATTAGTGCTACACTTTTCAAACATGTATTGTTCTGGGTATGTGTATTCCTGTATTTTATGTTTACATCTGATTTAACTTATTTTAAATCAGGATACATTCAATTATTTCATTCTACATGCAAAATTGTAATCCCACAAATAATCACTGCTTACATTTGTTTATTTGTATTAGTGCCAAGGTTTTTAAATACAAAAAGGCTAACATTATTTTTGGTGTGGTTGATTATTTTATTAATTGCAATGTTTGTACTCTATACAGCTCTCCATATGTATTTTTACGAACCAAAATATTATCAATTCTATAGCGACATTGAAAAAGAATATGCCGAACGCACATTTTGGGAGAGGGTTACAAACTTCTCTGTTTTATTAAGTAAGTCTATTAAGTTTTTAACGCCAACTGCATTGTTGTTAATGTCCCGTTTTTATAAAAACCAACAGAAATACCTGAAACTTAATGAGCAGAAAAAAACAGCAGAGCTCACTGCTTTAAAACATCAATTAAATCCGCATTTTTTATTTAACACTTTAAATAATCTTTATGCGTTAGCATTAAAAAAAGCAGATGAAACTCCAGAGGTAATCGAAAAATTATCAGACATTTTAGATTACATGTTATATCGATGTAATGACACTTTTGTTCCGCTTAAAAAAGAAATTGAACTTATTGAAAATTATCTTTCATTAGAAAAAGTTAGGTATGGGAAACGTGTTCAAATATCTTTTGAAGAAAACATTAACCAAGATGTGAAAATTGCACCTTTATTATTATTAACCTTTATCGAAAATGCTTTTAAACATGGTGTAAGTCAGGAATTAAAAAAGGCACTTATTACAATAAAGATTAATATTGAAGACAATAGAATTATTTTTAATATAGAAAACTCAAAACCTAATGTTAATGTAGAAAATAATACGAAACATCGTATTGGTTTAAAAAACATAAAAAAACAACTAGAGTTATTATATACAGACAATTATTTTTTAGATATTCAAAATACTAAAAACTCTTATACAGTAACCTTAAAATTACTAGCTAAATAATGATTTACAAATGTTTGATTATAGATGACGAAGAGTTAGCTAGAGAGCTAATAGAAACACATTTAAATCAATTAGATAATTTTGAGTTAGTCGCTTCTTGTGCAAGCGCTATTGAGGCTAGTAATATTTTGCAAAAAAAACCTGTAGACTTACTTTTTTTGGATATTGAAATGCCTGTATTAAAAGGAACGGAGTTTTTTAAAACCCTCCTTCAAAAGCCTAAAGTTATTTTTACTACGGCATATCGTGATTATGCATTAGATGGTTTTGAATTAAATGCTATCGATTATTTACTTAAGCCTATAACCTTTTCTAGATTTTTTAAAGCCATTGAAAAGTTTAAAGAGCAAAGTTCTATGACTGTAAAGGAAACCCAATCTAATCTCCCAACTACAGAAGATGGCTTTATTTTTGTGTCTAAAAATCGAAAAAAAGTAAAGATAATTTTTGATGAAATACTATATATAGAAAGCTTGAAAGATTATATCAAAATTCATTTAGTTAATGAATCTCATACTGTAAAATTTAGCATTTCAGCTTTTGAAAAAGAATTAGACGCGCGTTTTATTCGAATTCACCGTTCTTATATTGTGAACAAAAATAAAATTACTGCATACACAAAAAATGATATTGAAATTGGTAAAGCAGAAATTCCTATTGGTGATAACTATAGAGAAAATATTTCTGGTCGTTTAAGTTAAAAAGTCATACTTTTTTAATCACATTGGTAACAATACCCCAAATGATAAAATCGTTTTCTTGCGTAATTTTTATAATAGGATAATTAGGGTTTTCGGGTTTTAACCAAACTTCGTCTTTATCTACTTTCAAACGCTTTACGGTAAATTCGCCATCTAAAAAACATACTGCTATTTTATTGTTAGTAGGTTCTAAACTTCTATCTATAACTAACAAATCGTTGTCATCAAGCCCTGCTCCAATCATAGACTGCCCACTAACACGTGCAAAAAAAGTAGCCTCTTTATTTTTAACAAGTTCTCGGTCTAACGATAAGCGTTGTTCTTTAAAATCTTCGGCTGGTGAAGGAAACCCTGCTGAAATTCCGGTATCGAAAAAATGAGCTCCAGAATTTTTAAAAGCTGTAGGAGTAAAAAAGGTTAATGTTTTTGATTTGTGTAATAGCATTTGTTTTTGTGTTTTTTATTAGCACTTATGTTTGCGTTAGGGATTGAGGCATTTGTTGAAGCTCGCCGACGAAGGAGGAAGCGACTGCCGAAAGCCCAACCCTTGTGGTAACGCGCAAATTAGCATTTTACTTTAATAATATCGTTAATATTTGTTGTGTATCGTGGTGACAATCGTTCTTGACGCATTTTCCAGGTGCGTTTTAAATCTTGATTAGCAATTTTAATTTTATAATCGCCGTACTTTGTATTTAATCCATCGATAGCATGCATTAAATATTTGTGTTTTGGGTTTTCGTATTCAAACATATTAAGCTGAAAATTATCTGTTGGCACCAACCCAGACACAATAACGCCTGCACGTTTATATTTAACACCTTTTTTAAAAACGGAAGTTACAGCTTTTACAGCTTCATTACTAATTACTAACGAAGAATTAGTTGGAAACGGAATACTAACAATTTTGCTCCCTCTATGCTGTTCTAAGGTTTTTTTATGTCTATCGCTACTTAATAAAACAATAATAACATGACAGCTAGAGCCTTGTTTGCGCAGTTTTTCGGCACAACTTGTTGCAAAAGTAGAAATACGTTCTTTTATATAGTTTATATCATCGTAAGTATAATCAAAACTTCGTGTTGTAGCTATGGCTCGTTTTGTTTTTATCTCATCCAATTGCAAGGTAGGAATGCCTTCTAAATCTTTTTTTAATTTCCACTCTGTAATGGAGAAGTTTTTACGAATCCAATCATCTGATAACTGCGTAAAATCATAAGCCGTTTTACACTTTTTAAGTTTTAATCGTTTGGTTAAGCCTCTCCCTATTCCCCAAACATCTTCAATTTTAATCCACTTTAAAGCTTTTATTCGCTTTTCTTCAGAGTCTATTACATATACTCCTTTTGTTTCCTTCGGAAATTTACGCGCTACTTTATTGGCTATTTTACTCAATGCTTTGGTTGGAGCAATGCCAACACAAGTTGGAATACCTGTCCATTTTAAAATTTGTTTTCTGATTTTATCTCCGTAATCGTCATAATTATAATCTTCTTCAAAATTTTTAAATTCTAAAAACGATTCGTCTATACTATACAATTCCACATCAGGTGTGAATTGTTTTAAAATAGACATTACACGACTACTCATGTCACCATATAACGGGTAATTTGACGACAGCACAGATATTCCATTGGCTTTACAAAAAGAATCCCATTTAAAAATAGGAGCTCCCATTGGCAAGTCCAATGCTTTGGCTTCGTCACTTCGTGAGATTACACAACCATCGTTATTTGAAAGAATAGCAACTGGTTTTCCTTGTAAATTAGGGTTAAAAACACGTTCGCAAGAAGCATAGAAATTATTACAATCTACGAGTGCAAACATAGTTGTAAAGATACAAGAAAATAGAATTAAAGTTTTAAAATAATTACTTCCCAAACCTGATTATTTGAAATATAATTTTTTAACAGTTCAAAACCTATGGCTTTATGGGCATTAGACGAACGTATGTTTTTAGTATCAACTTCTGTAATAATAGCATCAAAATCGTTTTTAAGTTCTTGCTCCATATAATTATACAGTCCTCTAAAAGCGCCTTGACCTCTTAGCTTTTTATCAATACATATTTGGCCCATTGCAATATAGTTGGAGGAGAGGTTTTGCTCTTTGATTGCTTTTTCAATTTGAATAAACATGGGCACCAATAACGGAATATCATTTTGAAATTCTTTAAGCATTGATAACGCGTAACCTACAACTTCTCCTTTATACTTTACAATGCAATGTGCGCAAGCATCATTCATTTTTTTTAGTATTTCAAAATCGTGTTGCAAGGTTACAAAACCCTCTTTTTTTTTGATTTCGTCAGAAACTAAACCACGCAAATTCTCCTCTTGAAGCTTTAAAATTTGATTTAACTCTTCAGTAGTTGACGCTCTGTGGTATGTAATATTAGTCTTCAATATATTCTAAAATATCACTGGGTTGACAATCGAGTGCTTTACAAATAGCTTCTAATGTAGAAAAACGAATTGCCTTTGCTTTACCTGACTTTAATATTGATAAATTTGCTGTGGTTATACCAATAATTTCTGCTAAATCTTTGCTTTTCATTTTACGCTTAGCAAGCATAACATCTAAATTAACAATTATTGGCATAGTTTATATAGTTAATTCGTTTTCTTCTTCCAATTGGCTTCCTTTTAAAAACACTTCGCTTAAAAACATAAAGAATAAACCCATAATTAAAAATGTGACAACTGAAGAATCAATACCTAATCTAAAACTATTTTTTAGAATTAGATTTAAAATTATTTTGGCAAAGATTTCTCCTAGTCCACAAATTAAAAAAAGAATGCCTATTGTTTTAAAATTACCAATTGCCAATTTTGAAAAATAATGCCCTTCAGATAACTCATGTACGCTATGCTTAAGCAATTTAATTGCTTTAAAATAGAGAAACCAAAGCGTTGCAACCAAAATTAAAACTATTACCATATTTAAACTACTCAAAGTATTCAAGTCTACCTCTTCTCCTAAAAATTTAACCACGTATTTCTTTTTGAGTATTAATAGTGGTATGGTTAGTATCCCTACGATTAAAACTAATACTAATAAATAATAGTAAATATTAATTAACCTTTTTAAAATATTAATTGCTTTCATAATAAAATTATTGTTTAACGATAACAAATGTATAATAAAATTATTGATAAACAATAATTTTTAATTAAAATAATTTTGTGTCACCAATACCAAAAGCATTATTTATATTTGTTTAAAATGAAAGACTTTCCCAAAAAACTACAAGAAAAACTCGATAATCGAAAAGCAAATAATGCTTTACGACAACTTGGAGCAGAAAATAATTTGGTAGATTTTTCGTCAAATGATTATTTAGGGTTTTCAAAATCTGACGCTATTTTTAATCATGCTCATGAGTTTTTAAAAGGCCATGATATTACCAATAATGGAGCAACAGGCTCGAGGCTTCTTTCAGGTAATCACAGGCTTTATAATATAATTGAAGACATTATTGTTAACTTTCATAATAGTGAAAGTGCCTTAGTATATAATTCTGGTTATGATGCAAACATTGGATTTTTTTCCTGTGTACCTCAACGTGGAGATATTATTCTATATGACGAATATATTCATGCTTCTATTCGCGATGGTATTAGTATGAGTAATGCAAAAGCCTATAAATTTAAACACAACAATTTAAATGAGTTAGAGGAATTAATACGTCGTTATTCTGAACTTATTTCAGAATCTCATCAGAATATATATATAGTCACGGAGTCTGTATTCTCTATGGATGGTGATTCTCCAGATTTAGAGACAATGTCTCAAATAAGCAAAAAACACAATGCCTTTTTAGTAGTCGATGAAGCCCACGCTATTGGTGTTTTTGGAGAGCATGGTACTGGAATAATTCAAAATTTAAAATTAGAACAAGCTATTTTTGCACGCATTATTACTTTTGGAAAAGCTTTGGGCTGCCATGGCGCAGCAATTCTAGGAAGTAAAAATTTAAAAGCATATTTAGTGAATTTTTCACGTAGTTTCATTTATACTACAGCGTTACCACCTCATAGTTTAGCAAGTACATATGCTGCTTACCATGAGTTAGTTAGTGCCGAAAACTTAAACAAACTACATCAAAATATCAAATTTTTTGAAGCTGAAATTATTAAATACAAACTTGATTCTATTTTTATTAATTCGCATTCGGCTATTCATTGTTGCATTATTTCAGGAAACTATAACGTTAAACGGATTGCTAAAAAACTACAAGAAAGTGGTTTTGACGTAAAACCTATTTTATCCCCAACGGTTCCAAATGGACAAGAGCGTTTACGGTTCTGCTTGCATAGTTATAATTCTAAGTCCGACATATCAAAAGTATTACAACTCTTAGCTACTTTTGTAAGTATATGAGCAACACTTTTAAAACCATAGCTAGGTTTCAATATTCAACCGAAGCCCAAATTATAAAAGGCCGTTTGGAAGCTGAAGGCATTCAAGTATTCTTGACTGACAATTTAACCATTGACACAGACCCCTTGGTAAGCAACGCTATTGGTGGTGTAAAATTAAAGGTTTTGTCAACTGATGCTTTAGAAGCGCAACATATTTTAGAGTCCATCAATAAATATTCTATTGATGATGAAGGACACACAATTAGTTGCCCAAATTGCAAAGGGCATCATGTTGAGTTATTTTCGACAATAAAAGATGCTAAATCATTATTCTGGTTTATTTTTGGCGTATTATTTTCGGCACTTCCATTCTATACCAGACATAAATACAGGTGTGAAGATTGCAAAACAGAATTCGATTTAAAATGAACACATATTTCATCACAGGAATTTCAACTGATGTAGGTAAGACAATAGCATCAGCAATTATAACAGAAGCTTTGGAGGCTGATTATTGGAAACCTATACAAGCAGGAGAATTAGATAATTGCGATACTAAAAAAGTAGAGCAGCTAGTTTCAAATGCTAAATCAAAATTTCATCCTAACGCCTATGCTTTAAAAACACCAATGAGCCCGCATGGTGCTGCTGCTATTGATGGTGTAAAAATCGATATCAAAAAAATTAAGACGCCAAAAACGAATAATCATTTAGTTATTGAAGGCGCAGGCGGATTATTAGTTCCATTAAATGATAAAGACACCGTTTTTGATTTAATCCAACCAAAACAAAACGTTATTGTAATATCTAGACATTATTTAGGAAGCATTAACCATACACTTTTAACCATAAGCGCTTTAAAAGAAAAAGGGTTTAATGTATCTATTATTTTTAGTGGAAACGAACACAAATCAACAGAAGATATTATCAAAAAAATGACCCAAGTTTCAATTATTGGACGCATTGAAGAAGAACCTTATTTTGATAAAAATGTAGTAAAAGAGTATGCCGAATTATTTAAAGATAAATTATGAGTCTGCAAGAAAGAGATAAAAAACACCTTTGGCATCCGCTAAAACAACACCAACTACAACCCGAGAGTTTAGCTATAGTAAAAGCAAAAGGATGTGTATTAACAGATGAAAATGGCAACGAATATATTGATGCCATTGCCTCATGGTATACATGCATGTACGGGCATTGTAATGACTATATCACGAGTCAGGTATACAAACAAATGCAGCAATTAGACCAAGTTATGTTTAGTGATTTCACGCATGAACCTGCTGTAAAACTATCTGAAGAACTCATTAAAATACTTCCTGAAAATCAAAATAAAATTTATTTTAATGATAATGGCTCAACAGCTGTTGAAGCTGGTATAAAAATGGCTCTTCAATATTATTTTAACAAAGAGGATAAACGCTCAACGTTTATTGCTTTTGAAAACGGATTTCATGGTGACACTTTTGGAGCCATGAGCGTATCTGGTTTATCTGTTTATAATGGTCCTTTCGAAGATTTTTTAATTGACGTAAAGCGTATTCCAACGCCAGATGGTTCCAATACTGGAGCTATTTTAAAACAGTTAAAAGGTTTTATCTTAAATCATAATATTGCAGGTTTTATTTACGAACCTTTAATGCAAGGTGCCGCAGGCATGAAAACTCATGATGCAAACGGATTGAATGACATTTTAAAATACTTAAAAAGCCATAACATCCTTACTATTGCAGACGAAGTCATGACAGGTTTTGGAAAAACAGGTAAATATTTTGCTTCAGACTTTATAGAGACCAAGCCAGATATTATCTGCTTAAGTAAAGCTTTAACAGCAGGTTTAATTCCTATGGCTATTACATCTTGTACGCAAGATGTTTACGACGCCTTTTTAAGTAACGATATGGCTAAAGGCTTTTTCCATTGCCATACCTATTCAGCAAACCCTGTGGCGTGTGCTGCTGCAATTGCTGGCATTGAGCTTTTAACATCTCAAGAAATTCAAGACAATATCAAAAGTATTATGAATGCTCATAGCACTTTTGAAAAACATATTCAAAACCATCCAAAGGTAAAAACTACGAGGCATTTAGGTGTTATTTTTGCATTAGACCTCAACACAAAAATGGAACGCTATGGCGATTTACGCGATAAGCTTTTAAAATTCTTTATGGATAGAGGTGTTTTTTTAAGACCTCTCGGGAATACCATTTACATACAAGTACCTTATGTGATTACTGATATTGAATTACAAAAAGTATATCAAGTTATTGAAGATGTATTAGAAACTATTTAGGGCGTTACCACAAGGGTCGGGCTATCCGCTATATCTTTTTAATTTTTTTGAAAATTAAAAAGGATGCCGCTTCTATCCCTAACGCATAAGTCTTACTTTTGTCAAAACAAAAAATGTTGCAAAAACCTATTTCTATAACAGCCGTTTCATCCATTTCTCCGTTAGGGAAATCCTTAAGCGAAGCATGGAATAGCTATCAAAACAATCAACACCTAATTGCAGAAAAATCATTTGAAAATGGCAAAGCCTTAGTGGCACAAATTTCAATAGAGACAAAACAAGATATTGAAGCTTTAAGACTTTCAGACAATAAATACAAAACACTAGATGATACTGTTTTATATGCTATTTACGCTTCTAGGCAAGCAATAAAAAATGCCAATTGGAAAGGAACTGACAACTTTGGAATAAACATAGGCTCTTCTCGTGGCGCCACTAAACTTTTTGAAAATTATCATAAAGATTTTCTGAAAAATAATAAAGCAAAAACTTTAAGTTCGCCCACAACAACATTAGGTAATATTTCGTCATGGGTAGCTCACGATTTACAAACACAGGGGCCAGAAATAAGCCATTCCATAACCTGCTCAACAGCGTTGCATGCTACGTTAAATGGTATTGCTTGGATAAATTCTGGTATGTGTAGTAAATTTTTAGTTGGTGGTAGCGAAGCCCCATTAACACCATTTACCATTGCGCAAATGCAGGCTTTAAAAATTTATACCAATCAAAGCGATGTATTTCCCTGCCGAGCGTTAGACTTGTCCAAAAAACAAAACACTATGGTTTTAGGTGAAGGCGCATCAATGATTTGCTTAGAAAAAGGCGTAAAAAGTAATGCTTTAGCTACTATAAAAGGAGTTGGCTATGCCACTGAAGTTTTAGAGCACAATATCTCTATTTCTGCAGATGCGAAGTGTTTTCAAAAATCGATGCGAATGGCTCTAGGAAAACTAAATCCTGACGACATAGATATTATAGTAATGCATGCTCCGGGAACCGTAAAAGGAGATCTTTCAGAATATAAAGCTATTGAAACTGTATTTAAAAACAGTATTCCTGTATTAACAAGTAACAAATGGAAAATAGGGCACACCTTTGGAGCATCAGGAGCTTTAAATATCGAGCTTGCTGTTTTAATGTTACAACATCAACAATTTATAGGAATTCCATATTCAGAAAATCAAAAAAAACCTAATAAAATTCAAAACATCTTAATAAATGCAGTTGGTTTTGGTGGCAACGCAGTTAGTATTTTGATTTCAAAAAATTCTGTCAATGAATAAAACTAACATAATTACGCTCTGTTTTTTTGTTTTATTTTTTGGGTTTTCGTGTCAAAATCAAAAAAACAAGCAAACGATCCCAGCAAGCTTTAATGGCGTTTGGGAAGATGTTAACAATGATGATTTTAAAAATTGCTACGCTGTATATTCTGAAGTTGGAGATAGTATCCATATAGCACATTATATCGAATTTAAAGGACAGCCTTTTTTTGAAACAGGATCAGGAATAATTAAAGACGATTCTATTATTTATCATGTAGATGTTATAAAACCCATTCCTGCTTGGGGTCCAGACGACGGCACACATTACTTAAAACTAAGCGAAGACAAAAATACACTAAAAGGAATTTTCATTACAGACGGAGGTCATAAAGGCCCTTTGGTTTTTAAAAGAAAGTAACTTTTATTATTTAAAAACGTTCTCTAAAATCGTTTCACATAAATAATGTGTATTCCAGATATCTTTAATGCGGTTAGAGTTAAAATTAGGTTCATTTAATGCTTGCAACCAATCTTCAATTAAATCTACAAAGCCTCTTTTATATAAAGTACTATCCCAATTATTAAAACCAATTGATTCTTTTGTCTCATTTTTAAAAAGAGCTCCAGAAACTAATTCTTCAATTTGCCACTTATTATCTTTAGAGTAGTATTCAACATGTTCTTCAGTAATACCGCTAACTCTGTTCATAGAACCACTTAATAGCGTTTCATTCTGCTGCCATTGTACATGAATACTTTCCAATAAATTATTATTTGTTTTTGAAAAAACTTGAAGATTCTTAATAATTCCGTTTCCTAAAAAACGAAGACTATCTATGACATGAATAAAATCATCAAAAATAAAAACACGGGGTGTCGCAGGTAAATTTGTTCTATTCTTTTTCCAAAAAACTTGAATAGGATTTTGCTCATTTTTTAAAGACGAAATTAAAGGAGCAAACCTCCTGTTGAATCCTAAATATAGAAGCACTTTATGCTGTGTTGCTATATTTAATAATGTTTCCGTTTCTTGTAAAGAATAACAAAGGGGCTTGTCAACAAAAACAGGGATTTTAGCTTCTAATAACTTTAAAACCAACTCAAAATGACTTTCAGTAGAGCTATGTACCATCACTGCATCAGGTTTATTTTCAATTAAGGTCTTTATATCAAAATAAACTTCGTCAATTCGGTATTGTGTAGCCAAATCTTTTAAAACACTCTTATCTCTTGTACAAAGAATAGGCGTAACTTTAGAATGGCTTGCAATTATTGGTAAATATGCTTTTTTAGCAATATCTCCTAGACCAATAAGAGCTATTCTTTTTTTTTGTAAATTATTCATTGGTCTAATTTAACCACTTTCTTATAAATGATGCTAGTTTTAGAATTAATTCGGCTCCAATGTTATGAAATAAATGCTATATTTATTGAAATCAATAACTACAATGAGGTTTCTTGTTTTAATAATTATTATCACCTTATTAGGTTGCAATCATAAAAGCACAAACCCAATTAATAAGATCCTCTCTTCAAATAATCCAAAAATTAAAACAGTTATAGATTCTATTAAAAACCATGAAGTTCAAATTTTATTCACAGAAGTTAAAAGACAAGAAGACTCTATTTATTTTGAAGATTATAACTTTCAAGTAGATGACTACAATTATTTTTATCCTGCTAGTACAGTAAAATTCCCTATTGCGCTATTAGCCTTAGAGAAAATGAACACTAATCATTTAATAGACAGAAATACGATCTTTAATATAGAAGATGATAGTACTAAAACTACGCTTGCTAATGAAATTAAAAAAATATTTGCTGTAAGCGACAATGCAGCTTATAATAGGTTATATGAATATTTAGGTAAAGACTATATCAATTTAAAGCTAAAAGAAAAGGGTATAAATGCTAGAATTTCGCATAGATTATCAGTTTCAAATTCTGCAAATTTAAAAACAAAACCACTTGTTTTTTATGACCAGAATGAAGTTGTTTTCAAAACTGACTCTACAATAAGTCTGCCCTCAAAACCTTTAAATTTAAATAAGACAAAAAAAGGCAAAGGTTATATGATTAACGATAGTTTGGTTAGCTCTGCTATGGATTTTTCATTTAAAAACTATTTGCCAGTAACGGCTTTACATCAAATAATGAAACAACTTATGTTTCCTGAAATATATCAATATAATAAGCGGTTTCATTTAACCCAAGACGACAGAAGTTTTTTAATAAATGTTATGAAAATATTGCCTCACGAAGCAGGTTATACCTCAAATGAATATTATGAAAGCTATGTAAAATTTTTAATTTTTGGCGATTCCAAAAAACCCATCCCAAAGCATATAAAAATATACAACAAAGTAGGAAATGCGTACGGCTACCTAACAGATTGTGCATACATTGTAAACAAAAAAACAAAAAAGGAGTATATTATAACAGCTACAATGCACGTTAATAAAAATCAAATTTTTAACGATAATGTTTATGAGTATGAAACTATTGGATTTCCTTTTTTAGCTGAATTAGGCAGACAGCTAATTGAGTAAATGACTATAATTAACTACGCCATACTTATCTAATTTAACCCTTCAGAATAAAAAAGTATTTCCTCAAATCAAAAAAAATTTTGTAACAAAAAATAAATTTCAACTACATATAATTAGAAAATAGACGATGCCAATAGAGTATTCATTACTTTATTCTTTTAATCTCTTACTATTTACAGAATTAAAGTAAATAAAAAAGCTTAATACATATCAACTAAAGTTAGTGACTTTAGTAAAAAACACAGCATATTTTACTTTCAAAATAATACTTTTAGAAGCTGTTTTCTTATCAGAAAAAGCTTATATTTATTCAACTAAAAAATCAATTTCATTATGATAGAATGGTATTCAAATTTAGAGCTCTTTCCTAAAATATATTGGGGCATTGCTTTACTAGGATCTTTAATTTTTCTTATAACTATGATTTTATCATTTGTAGGAGGTGATGCCGATGATATTGGAGATGTAGATAGTGATATTGAAGGAGATACTGGTATTGGTTTTCAATTTATAACCTTTAAAAACTTAGTAGGTTTCTTTACCTTATTTGGTTGGAGTGGTATTGCTTGTATAGATGCTGGATTTTCAAAACCACTAACTATAATAATTTCTATTGTTTGCGGATTAATTATGATGGTGATAATGGGCGCTATGTTTTATTATATGAATAAACTTAACCATAGCGGAACTTTAAACTTTAAAAATGCTGTAAACGCTGTGGGTGAAGTCTACTTAACTGTTGGCGCAAATAGGTCTTCTATAGGAAAAGCTCATGTAAGAATTCAAGGCGCTTTAAGAGAACTTGAAGCATTAACAGATGCTGATATCGATTTAGAATCTGGCTCTGTAATAAAAGTAAAAAACGTAACAGAAAACGGAATATTAATTATTGAAAAATTAAACAAATAACCTATGCTATTATTAACACAAGACGCCTTTAATCTAGGCTTTCCTATTGCAGTCATTTTTGCAGTATTATTCATTTTCATCTTTTTTATTGTACTTATTAAACGCTACAAACGCTGTCCTTCAGATAGAATATTAGTTGTTTATGGTAAAGTTGGTGGAGGTCAGTCTGCAAAATGTATTCATGGTGGGGCAGCATTCATCATGCCTGTAATTCAAGATTATGAATTTTTAGATTTAACACCAATTTCTATTGAAGTTAATCTTATAAATGCACTTTCTAAACAAAACATACGTGTTAATGTGCCATCTCGTTTCACCATAGGGGTTTCTACCGAGCCTGGAATTATGCAAAATGCTGCTGAGCGCTTATTAGGCTTGGGGCAAAATGAAATTCAAGAATTGGCTCAAGAAATTATTTTTGGCCAACTACGTTTGGTTGTTGCATCGATGGATATTGAAGAAATTAACTCAGATAGAGATAAATTTTTAACCAATATTTCAAAAAGTGTCGAGTCTGAACTAAAGAAAGTTGGTTTGAAATTAATCAATGTAAATATTACTGATATTGTTGATGAATCTGGGTATATAGAAGCTTTAGGAAAAGAAGCAGCTGCACATGCCATTAATGCGGCACGTAAATCGGTTGCAGAAAAAACTAGAGATGGTTCTATTGGAGAAGCTAACGCTGTGCAAGATGAAAGAACTCAAGTTGCTGCTGCTAATGCGCAAGCTGTTGAAGGTGAAAATACAGCAAAAATTGCGGTTGCTAATTCAGATTCATTACGTCGTCAACGAGAAGCTGAAGCAGAACGTGTGGCCATTGCATCAGAGAAAGTACAATCTGCAAAAGCATTAGAGGAATCTTATGCTGCTGAAAAAGAAGCAGAATCTGCAAGAGCAGAACGTGAGCGTTCTTCACAAAAAGCTGATATTATTGTTCCTGCAGAAATTGATAAACAAAAAGTAGAAATTGATGCGGAAGCTGAAGCTGAAAAAATTAGAAGACGTGCAAAAGGTGAAGCAGATGCAATTTTATTTAAAGCTCAAGCTGAAGCACAAGGATTGTATGAAGTTTTAACAAAACAAGCCGCTGGTTTAGACCAAATAGTTAAAGCAGCAGGAGACAATGCAAAAGATGCTGTGTTATTATTAATAGCTGATAAATTACCTGAATTAGTAAAAACACAAGCTGAGGCTATTAAAAACATCAAAATTGATAAAGTTACCGTTTGGGAAAATGGTGGTGGAAAAGATGGTAAATCTTCAACCTCAAACTTTATTTCTGGCATGTACAAATCGGTTCCTCCATTGCAAGAAATGTTTAATATGGCTGGTATGCAATTACCTGAGTACTTAAAAGGGAAAAATGTAGAAATCGAAGAAAAAAATTCTTCAGTAAAAAGGGATATTAATGATTCTGAAGATAAAGAATAAATTATGGAAGACTATGAACTATTTATATCAATATTTTCTGCACTTTTTGCATTATTAGCATTAATAATTTCTTTAAGACAATTTCAAATATCAAAAAACCTTAGTAAGTTGAATTACTTTATGGAACTTATGAAAGAGTATAGAAGCGATAAATTTAGACAAAGAAGACTGCTAGCGAAAACCTTGTCAAATCCTGATATAATCTTTTATGATTTACCTAATGAAAAACAAGATGAAATCATTCAGTTAAGCCATTTTTTTGATAATCTCGGGTTTCTTGTTTGGAACAAAATGATTCCAAAAAAAATAGTTGATGATTTTATTGGTGAAAATATAGATGAGTTTTGGCAATTGCTAAGCCCCATAATTCAAAAACGGAGAGAGGGTAATTCAATTAAAAAATTCTCTGAGTTTAGTAGGTATCAAGATTGCTTTGAGTATTTGGCTACTGGAAAGAAACCTACCTCTTATAAAAGAGCTTAGAATTTCCTGTTTAAGCAATAATTATATAATTATTAAGATTTTAGACGCTACTGAAAGGGAATCTGAATGGTTATAACTATTTTTGTCAAAAATATATTTCCAAATGAGCGAAACAAGACACAACTGGACCAAAGAAGAAATATTAGATATATATAACAAACCTTTAATGGAGTTGCTTTATGATGCAGCTACCATTCATAAAGAGCAACACGACCCAAATGTAGTGCAGGTAAGCACTTTATTATCTGTAAAAACAGGAGGCTGTTCAGAAGATTGTGGGTATTGTCCACAAGCTGCTCGTTACCACACAAACATTGAAGGTAATGACCTTATGAGTGTACCGCAAGTAAAAGCACAAGCACTTAGAGCTAAAGAAGGAGGAAGTTCGCGTGTGTGCATGGGTGCTGCTTGGCGTAATGTAAAAGATGGTGAAGAGTTCGACCAAGTTTTAGAAATGGTGCGTACCATTAATAAACTAGATATGGAAGTATGCTGCACTCTAGGAATGATTACTGAAAACCAAGCAAAGCGACTAGCTGAAGCTGGTTTGTATGCTTACAATCATAATTTAGATTCATCAGAAGAATATTATAAAGAAGTTATTTCTACACGTGGATACCAAGATCGTTTAGACACTATTGAAAACGTGCGTAAAACAAATGTTACTGTTTGTAGTGGAGGTATTATTGGAATGGGTGAAAATTTAGAAGATCGTGCTGGTATGTTAGTGGCATTATCAACTTTAAACCCACAACCGGAATCGACACCTATAAATGCTTTAGTGGCTGTTGAAGGTACACCATTAGAAGACCAAAAGCCAGTTTCTATTTGGGATATGATACGTATGGTAGCAACCACACGTATTGTAATGCCAGAAACTCAAGTGCGTTTAAGTGCAGGTAGAACAGAAATGACTCGCGAAGGACAAGCCATGTGTTTCTTTGCTGGAGCAAACTCTATATTTGCTGGAGATAAGCTCTTAACTACACCAAATCCTGATGTTAATGAAGACATGAAAATGTTTGAATTATTAGGTTTGAAACCACAAAAGCCATTTACTAAAAAAGTACAGCCGCAAACGGTTGAGGCTAAAGATTCTCAATTAGAAGCTTTAGGTGAGAAACCAAAATGGACGCGCCCTGAACACACCATTGAGCGTAATGAAGCCGCTAAAGAAAAAGGGAAATTGGTTAAGTAGTATAATCCTTGAATTCACATCTTATTACTAAACATTTTAAAAATGTTGAGCTATTGGTTTATTGAAAATTGCCACATTGTTTGCTTCTCATAATTAACTTGGTAGTTTGGTTTGCGTTAGGGATTGAAGTAGAAATCCTTTTTGTAAGGTACGAGTAAAAAGATTGTAATGGAAAGCCCGACCTGTAAGGTAACGCCCTAATACTATTTTAAATTTAATAACGTTTTCTTAACTTTGACTTACTAAATATTTATGTATTGGCACTAAATCTACAAGATATCCCTCGGGTAAAAACCATAACTAAAGAGGGCTTTTTAAAACATTACTTTAAACCACAAAAACCTGTGGTTATTGAACGTTATATTGATGATTGGCCTGCCTATACAAAATGGAACTTAGACTACATGAAAGCCATTGCTGGCAATAAAACGGTTCCGCTTTATGATGACAGGCATGTAGATTACAAGGATGGTTTTAACGAACCACATGCTAAAATGAAAATGAGCGAGTATGTAGATTTGTTAAAACAAGAACCTACAAAATATAGAATTTTCCTTTGGAATGTTTTAAAAGAAGTCCCTCAATTACAAAACGATTTTAGCTATCCAGATTTTGGATTGAAGCTTATGAAAGGCTTACCTATGCTGTTTTTTGGCGGAAGAGATTCGTACACTTTTATGCATTACGATATTGATTTGGCTAATATTTTCCATTTTCATTTTGAAGGTAAAAAACAGATTATTTTGTTTGATCAAAAACAAAATGATTATCTATATAAAATTCCACACTCTTTAATTACCAGAGAAGATATAGATTTTAATAATCCAGATTTTGAAAAATGGCCCATGTTAAAGAAGGCTAAAGGATATAAAACCGATCTAAATCATGGCGAAATACTATACATGCCAGAAGGTTATTGGCATTATATGCGTTATATAACTCCAGGATTTTCTATGAGTTTACGTGCTATAGCTAGAAACCCAAAAAACTTTAGTAAAGCGGTATATAATCTTTTAATTATGCGAAATTACGATAATGTAATGCGCCGCTTAAAAGGACAAAAATGGATAGACTGGAAAAATGAACAAGCCATTATTAAAACTCATAAAAAAAATGGCATTACTTAATTAGTTCGTTGGCTTTTTCGTACACCAAATACGATTCCCAACCCCGATATAGCAGATAATCGATTAATTTCTTTCTTTTTTTAAACTTGTCACTTTCTTTTATTGAATTGGCTTTTTTTTCGGCTAAATCATTGAAAACCTCGATGTATTCCTCATTTTCTATAGCTTTAAGTGCTTGATTTATATTAACTTTGCTAATGTCTTTTTTCTTTAATTCAAAAGTTAAACGGCGTCGGCCCCAAGCCTTAATTTTAAACTTACCGCTTACAAATGTTTTGGCAAAACGTTCTTCATTAAGAAAGTTATGCTTTAACAGGTGTACTATTATTACATCTATAGCTTCAGGTATCATATGCATACCTTCTAGTTTTTGCCTAACCTCTTGATGACATCGTTCTTGATACGCGCAATAATGCTCCAGTTTTCTGGTTGCTTCTTGTAGTGTATAAGTTTTTTTTGACTGCATTGCTTGTCAAAAATAACAATTGAAATTGATAAAAAAACAAAATTATAGATCCAAATCTAGGTTTAAAAAACTTAACATGATGAAAAAAATTACTTATTTACTAATACTGCTATTAACTACTAGTTTAAGCTATGGGCAAAGTATTTTTTCAAACCCTATAACGGGATCAAATCCTAATAATGATAATCCATATACAACTGGTCAAGTAATAGACCCTAATATAACAGTATCTGGAATTGGTAGAGGCCCTGGAGCTACAGGTCGAAACGCAACTGATGAGTATAGTGCAAGTAGTTGGAACACTGTATCTTTTGATGCTAGTGCTTACTTTGAGTTCACACTAACACCAAATTTGGGGTATGAGATTAATTTTGTTAATTTAACATATAATAGTACAGTTTCAGCGACTGGTCCAACTAATTTTAGCATAAGGTCTAGTATAGATGCCTTTTCAAGCGATATTACTTCTCCTGCTGGAGCAGGACTCACTATTATCGATTTATCAGCATCAACATATCAAAATATTTCTTCTCCTGTTACTTTTAGAATTTATGCTTGGGGAGCATCAAGTAATCCTGGAAGATTTAGAATAAGCGATTTCACATTCAATGGAGCCGTTGCTGGTACATGTACATCCACTGTTACTTGGAATGGAACTAATTGGAGTGCTATGCCAGACATAACTACTGAGGCTATCATTAATGGAAACTACAGCACTACGACTAATGGAAGTTTTAGTGCATGTACGCTAACAGTTAATAGTGGTTTTTTGTTAAGGGTAAATGACGGAACATATGTAGAAGTAGAAAATGACTCAACAGTTGATGGTCAACTATTTGTGGATAACCAAGGTAATTTTATACAAAATAGTGATACCGCTACTTTTACAGATAATACTACTAATGGGGTTCTAGTAAGTAAAACTAAAACGATACAAAATAAATTTATTTATACATATTGGAGCTCACCTATTTCTAACGGAACGATTGAAAATACATTTAGTACTATACCTATTGATAAGCGTTTTTCATTCAATGCAACAAATTTTGTTGATTTATTAGAAGAAATTGGAAACACAAATACATTTTTACCAAATGCTGGAGTAGATGATCAAGATGATGATGGAAACGATTGGGAATACGCATCTGGAGCAATGATTCCTGGTGTTGGTTATGCTATGAGAACGAATGAGTTTGGTCCTGCTTTTCCTCGTCCAGAAACTTTCGATTTTATAGGTTCTTTTAATAATGGAGTCATTCAAGTTCCTCTGATAAACAATAGCGGAGGTGCTTATAATGATTGGAATTTTGTTGGTAACCCTTACCCAAGTGCTATAAATGCTAGTCAGTTTTTCACTGCAAATACAGGAGTAGTAGACGTTATTTATCTATGGGACCAAGCTACTCCGCTCGATCCAAACGCTAGCGGAAATCAAGGGAATAATTACTCTTCAAGTGATTACGCTATGATAAATAGTTCTGGAGCAATATCAGGTGGTGGAGCCGGTACAATTCCTAACGGTTCTATTGCATCAGGTCAAGGATTTTTTGTTGAAGCACTTGCTGCTTCAAATCTTACATTTAACAATTCGATGCGCGCTATTGGTACTATTGATAATAGTCAATTTTTTAAAAATTCAAATTTTAAAACAAAATCCAACACCATTATTGCAAATAAATTATGGGTTAGTTTAACCACTGATAATGGGGCGTTTAATCAAATTTTAATTAGTTATATTGAAAACGCAACCAGCGATAATGATGGTTCTGCTTATGATGCAAAAAGAGTAATATCGTCAGGGAATTCTGCTTTTTTATACTCAAGAATTGAAAACGACAATGATAAATTTGCCATTCAAGGAAAAGCTCCAAGTGATTTAAATGAAAACGAAATTATTGATTTAGGTTTTAAAACAATTATTGATGTTCCGACATCATACACTTTATCAATTAGACAATTACAAGGCGACTTTTTAAACAATAACCCTATTTACTTAAAAGATAATTTACTTGATAAAACGCATAATCTATCTGATTCAGATTATACGTTTACATCTGAAGTAGGAGAGTTTAATAATCGTTTTAAAATTGTTTTCAACGACAAATCTTTATCTACAGATGACATTAACTCTAATGAAAATAGTCTTACCATTATTGAGTTAAATGATAATCAGGTAAACTTTAAGACATCTAATGGCTTAAGCATTAAAGCAGTAATCATTTATGACCTTTTAGGAAGGCAATTATATAACTTTAAAGGAAAGAATAACAACTCAGAAACCTATGAGTTATCTAGCTTAAAAAGTACTATTTTTATTGCAAAAGTTGAATTATCAAACGGTATTACTGTTACTAAAAAAGCTATTAAAAAATAAGTTATAAACTATATTTTAAAGCTAAAATAAAGTTTCTGCCTGATGCTGCTATTCCAGAAGAGTATGTTTTATAACGCTGGTCTGTGATGTTTTCTATACTCGCAGTAAGTGTTGTTGAATTACTTATTTGGTATTGTGTTCTAACATTTAATGTACTCCACGAAGGCGAGTAGGGATTTCCGTTTTCATCTTTTGCATAAATGTAATCCTTACTAATTTCTGAAGGCGCTAATTGATTAAATGATAATTCGCTATTATAATTGGCAAACACATCAACTTTTAATTGTTTATAGTTCCATACTAAATGCGTGTTTCCAAAATTAGGAGCCACATGACGAATTGGAACCTCAATATTTTCTTTTTCCTCTGTGCCACCAGTAACACTATACTGAGATGTTAATTTAAAATTATTAGTAATATTAAAAAGCAAACCAACCTCAAAACCATAAATCCATGCTTTTGACGCATTTTGAATAGCTTGTACATTACTTAATTCTCCATCGTACATAATCTCTGTTTCTCCATTCAAATTATGACCCCTTCTTACTAAGGCATTATCCAAATAGGTGTAATAAGAACTCATATCTAATATAAAAGTATTATCAAAATTTAATTTTAATCCTAATTCACCACCATAGGCATATTCAGGTTTTAAATTTTCGTTTGGCACAACCACCGATCCTGGTTCAGAATCAAACACCTTACCTATATCATCAATATTTGGAGCCCTAAAAGCTGACGATGCATTAAGCTTCCATTGCAAAACCTTGCTAGGCGACCAACTAATTCCTGCTGTACCTGTAAAAGCTCCTGCTTTATTCTCTGAGGATTCAAAGGGTAAATTTAAATATACATTATTAGCTTCAAAATTAGCCTTGGAAACAATGTGATTGAAGCGCAAGCCCGATTGAAAAACAAACTTTGGATTTGGCTTATATTTAATACTTGAATATATGGCTGCAGATTGCCAGCTTGCTCCATTTGGATATCTCGACACTGTTGGAAAAACTGTATTAGTTGTAATATTTTCTTCCTCTCCATAAGACATGACCTTGTTATAAACATACTCAAGTCCGTAAAAAAATTGTGTTTTTGCACTTAAGGTTTTTTCAAAATCTAAATTAAAAGAATAAGCGTCTACTGCTTCTTCTCTTACGTTTCTTACATCTGATTGAAAATCTCTATCTTTTCTGCTTTCTTGAAAATTTTGGTAAGCAACTGTTGCTTTTACTTTATTATACAAATTAGATCGACTACTTAATTTGGTTACTTGAAAGTTAGACATAAACCATTGTTGAGGTCCGTAATTCCATTCAGCTGAACGCAAATCATCATTTTTATAGCGTATTAACCTATCGTATCTTGGAATATCTGTAGTTGTTGTAAAATGCAACCCTAAATCAAAACTTAAATTTTCATAAGGTTGATAATGCACTTTTTGCATTAAATTTATTTGGTTGTAACCAGAATATTTTTGCTTTAAAGGGTTACTGTTTTGTATAACAACATCTCCATTATTTGTTTCCAATACAAATTCTGATCTTAAATAATCATCAGGACCATCACTCCCCATTCTTAAATCATTAAAATCAGTATAGCTTGCATTTGTTAAAAAAGCCCATTTTTTGTAGCCTAAATTGAAATCGAAATGTCCAGTTTTTTCTTCATTAGCTGTAGCATATCTAACAACTGCGTTAGATTTAAATAACAGTGTATCGGTTTTTGAAAGTTTTGGCTTTAGTGTATAAAAACTCATAACACCGCCAACTGCATCGCTACCATAAATAACTGAACCAGAACCTAAAGTTACCTCCGTATTCATAATTGAAAAAGGGTCTACAGCAATAACATTATGTAAATTTCCGCCTCTGAAAATAGCGTTATTCATTCTTACTCCATCAACCGAAATTAACAACCTATTAGTTGAAAACCCTCTAATCATTGGGCTTCCTCCCCCTAATTGACTCTTCTGGACATAAACTTGACCAGTAGTTTCCAATAAATCTGCACTAGTTTGAGGGTTTGTAAATTCAATGTTTTTAGAATTTAAACTAATAATTTTTTGAGGGATGTCTTTTTTATTTTGTTCAAATTTTGATGCTGAAATAACAATTTGTTCTAAACCCTGGGTATTAGAATCTAAATAAACAATATTAAATGCATTAATTTGAGATTTTGTTATCTTCTTTAAAAGATGAGATAAGTGCTGAAAATATATAACGTCAGTATTAGAAAACTTATCTATACTAGCTTCTCCCTTAAAGTTTGTAATTACACTTTTAGTTTTATCAATGTTATATATAGCAACCCCAGAAACTGGCTCTTCGGTAAGTTTATTAAGAACTTTTATTTGCTGAGCGACTAAAATATTAGACGCAAAGAGCAATAAAAAAATGACGTAACAAGGTTTCATATTCTAACTAAAAACTTGATTAAAAATCTGAAGCGATTTTGGAGTTTTAAAACTGCCCAAATGTAATTCAAAATAAAGCAAAATCATACTTAAAAATGATTGTCTTTGCTTTGCATTAATCTTCACTGAAGATAAGGCATCAAATGTTGTGCCCAATAAGGTTTTTAATAGTGTTAAATTTTCTCCATAAATAGAGTATTTTCCTTTCTCTTTTATTTCAAATTTACCATCTAATAAGTTAAAGTAATTATATTTTTTATTAAGTTCTTCTGGATAAAAACCTAAGTATTTAGTTAAATTGAGCAAGAAAAGCAGATGAAAATTCGAATATTCAGAATGTACATCTAACCACAACAATGTAGTTTCTATATAGCTGAAAAGGAGATTGTTTTGTTCTTCTTCCTTTAAAGTATTTGACAAAACTTCTGCCAAAAACATAACAATTGCACTTTTTAAAATATTTGAATGTAAACTGGTGTATAAATGATTTAATTTAACTTCTTTAATAACTTGTAGAGAACGGTTTTCTTTATAAATAATTTCTAACTGCAATTGAGAAAGAAGCTGAAAATATGCTTTTTTTGAATTTCCTTTTTTATTTTTTAAAACACCTCTTAATAGAAAACTGACAACTCCTAATTGTTCGGTATAACACTTTACAATTAAGTCACTATCACGGTACTTTAATTTGGATAAGACAATAGCGTTTGTAGAGATTAGCATTATCTAACAACCATTAGTTTTAATACTTTGGTCTCAAAAGTATCTAAGTCAGATAACATAACTAAATATACTCCAGAAGCTACAACATGGTTTGCAAGATTTTTTCCATTCCAATATGCTGTTCCTCCATCAATTTCAAGGTTATAACCTCTATATCGAAGATTATTTCTTGATTGAGCTTCAGCCACTAAATTTCCTTCAATATCAGTTATTTTTATGTTTACATTTTCAGAAATATCTTTAATTTTCACTTTTTCATCAACAATATTAAACGATGGCCTTACTGGATTTGGATAAGCATATGCGCTTTCTAAATCACTTAACGGACTTGAACCACCTGAGCGGAAAGATACTAACCCTTTGTTGGTTGCGATGTAAACAATTCCGTTAGAATCATCTAAAGAAATATCGTTTATCGTATTTGAAGGCAGAGGCGAATTATCTTTTGTAAAATGAAATATCGTTTTTTGTCCATCAGAAGAAAAATAGAATATTCCAGAGTCAGCGGTTCCAATCCATTTATTGTTTGAACCATCAACTTCAATATCTTTAATTAATTGTTCAAATAGTAACTCTTTAGCTATACCTCCTTCTTCAATAATTATTTCTTCGGCACGAATATTTTCTTCAGTAAAAAAATCAGAGGTATTATAAATAACTCTTAAACCTCTCTCTGTACCCACCCATAACTGGTTTCTTTTATCAATAGCAATTGCAGTTGCGTTGTGCGTAGGCATATTCTCTTCTTCACTATTGACTCTTTTTAGCAAAGGTGTTCCGTTATTTTCTTTAAAACCTATAACACCATTCCAGTAGCCTGCTATCCATTTAGTACCATCATCCCCAATAACAATATTACCGAACCCTAATTCGGTTCTAAATTGTGTAAAATCATATGACTGCCATTGATTACTACTAGGGTTGTATGCCTTTAGAGGTTTTTCAACTTGACTTGTAAGTGTCCATAAAATACCATTTCTATCAAAAGCAAATGGCCCTACTCTAATATCCACGTAATTAGGATCACTAGGTAAAACTAAAGACTCTAAGTCGCTATTAGTTTCATTATATAACACACTTGGGATTTCATCATTTATTTCTAATAATCCGTTAAAATAAGAACCAACAAATACTTGATTACTATTAGATGGGTTTATTGAAATTGCATTTAAACACTTAGCATCTAAAACATCTTCATAAGGTGTATTTACCCATGCATTATCTTTAAAATGGCTAATACCTCTGTTATTTAAGGGATAAGGGTTATAAAAAAATGTGTGTTCCCCAAAAGTAACCCATAAATCATTTTGTCCTGCTTGAATTGAAAATGGTATATTTAATAAAGGTCCTTCTGGGTGAATTTCTTCATACTCCACTGGGTTAGATATAAGTGTTTTTAAAACTCCAAAATCTGTGGTCCCAATATAGATAAACTCTGAATCTGTAATAGCTGAAGTAAAATTAGTATCAAAAGCACTATTAACATTCGCTTGAGACATTAAATTGAAATTACTATCATAAACAAACGAGCTGTTTCTTGTTGTAACCAACAATGTATCATTTGTTGCTCTTACATCAACCGGTACATCAGCAAATTGGAATAGCTCTATTAAAACATCATTTACAACTTGATAAAGTCTTCTATTTGTTCTAATGGTATATAATTGGTTTTCTACAGATTGAACTGCCAAAAAGTCTCCATTAGATACTGTTTGCCAGTTTTGATAATCTATTAAATTAGGGCTTGATATTTGAGCTTTTTTTAATCCGTTACCATCTAAACAAGCTGCATAAATATAATCTCCTATAATAGTAGTTTGATTAACTCGTGTTTGGCTGCCCAAATTACCTATAAAGTATGTATCTCCAAACTCTAATCGTTCTAAATTAAAAACTGAAATTCCATAGTTTGTAGATATATATACGTCATTCTCAAAAGCATCAAAATGATTTATTCTCTTATCGGTTGGTGGAATAGTTGGTTTATCAATAATATCAACTACCGAGAGAATGTTTTCATCATTATCAAAAACAATTTCTATTAAACCATTTTCATACCCAATAAGCAGCAACTCATAAACATCGCTATAATAAATTGTTGATATTGCTTCTCCAGATAATCCGTTTACTGTAGTTAACTCATTTAACTCATTAGTTTGTATGTCTATACTAAAAATAACATTTTCTGCAGCTGCGTAAATTTTATTATTTCCTTTAACTACATCTTTTATATTATTATAGGAAAAATGACCTTCCCAAAGTGCCGAAAAATCTTGCCCGAATTGCAAAAGAGGTATACAACATATAATTAATACAACAAATCTTCTAAGCATAAGTGTTTTTTCTAAAAGCTAAAGATATTTATAACTAACGAATTTTACTTTAAAATAATATAAATTAAACAAAAAAGCTTCCTAAAATTAGGAAGCTTTTTCAATATCAATAAAAGTTATTTTAAACAATACCTTGTGCTAACATAGCATCAGCTACCTTAACAAATCCAGCAATATTGGCACCTTTCACATAATCAATATATCCATCTTCGTCTTTTCCGTATTCAATACAAGAATCGTGAATATTAGACATGATTTCTTTTAATTTATTATCAACTTCTTCTCTTGTCCAATTAAATCTTAAAGAATTTTGAGTCATTTCTAATCCTGAAGTTGCAACGCCACCTGCATTTGAAGCCTTTCCTGGGGCAAATAATATTTTTGCTTTATGGAAAGCAGTAATTGCATCTTTAGTTGATGGCATATTAGCACCTTCGCTAACACAAATACATCCATTACCTAAAAGTGTATTAGCATCGTTCTCATTAAGTTCGTTTTGAGTTGCACATGGTAATGCGATATCACATTTAACTCCCCAAGGCGTTTTTCCTTCAACAAACTCTGCATTCGGATATTTTTTAAGATACTCACTAATTCTAGCTCGTTTTACATTTTTAAGTTCCATGACATGAGCTAATTTTTCAGTATCAATACCGTCAACATCATAAATATAACCTGATGAATCAGACATAGTTAATACTTTTGCTCCTAACTGTAACGATTTTTCAACTGCAAATTGCGCTACATTACCAGACCCAGAAACTACAACATTTTTATTTTTTAAATCATCGCCTTTTGTGCTTAACATTTTTTCAGCAAAATATACTGTCCCGTAACCTGTTGCTTCTGGACGTATTAAAGAGCCTCCCCAAGACATTCCTTTACCAGTTAAAACACCTGTAAACTCATTTCTTAGTTTTTTATACATTCCAAATAAAAAGCCTATTTCTCTTCCACCAACACCTATGTCTCCAGCGGGAACATCTGTATTCGGGCCAATATGTCTAAATAACTCACTCATAAAAGCATGACAAAAACGCATGATTTCATTGTCAGATTTACCTTTAGGATCAAAATCTGAACCTCCTTTACCCCCTCCCATAGGAAGTGTGGTTAAAGAATTTTTAAAAACTTGCTCAAAAGCTAAAAACTTTAAAATACTAGCATTTACTGTAGGGTGAAAACGCAAACCACCTTTATAAGGGCCAATTGCAGAATTCATTTGAACTCTATAACCTCTGTTTACTTGAATTTCTCCTTGGTCATCTACCCAAGAAATTCTAAACGAGATTAACCGTTCTGGCTCTACCATTCTTAGAAGAATGTTTTTTCCGTAATAAATATCATGTTTAACAATGTAAGGAATTACTGTCTCTGCTACTTCCTCAACAGCTTGTAAAAATTCTGGTTCATGACCATTACGCTCTTTTACCAGATCTAAAAATGCATCAATATTATTTTTCATCTATACGAATTGTATTACTTAATTATAAACAACATAATTTTAAAGCGCAAATATACGTTATCTTTAAAAATTACCTCATTTTTTTTTGAAATTCGCAACTAATAGTTTTTTGCTTTTTTTTCGAAATCCCCAAATATTTGTTTGTTAATCGAGTTTTTATATATTTGTTGTAACAATGCCTCAAAAAACAAAACCTTATTATGCTTAACTTGAAACATTTAGCTTCAGCTTTTTGCTTGTTTGTTATTTATCAAACAGCTTACTCTCAATTAGGTTTCTCTCACGAAATAGGCGTTATTGCTGGTCCCGTAGAATTTAGGTCAGATTTTGGTAGTCGTGATGACGAAAAAACAAATTTTGGCAACTCTGGATTTGGTATAGGAATTGTTCATTATATAAACTTTGCATATAGAGCGGATTGTAATTGTTATACTACTGATACTTATTTTAATGATCATTTTAAAGTAAGGAACGAAATCTCATGGAACAAAACCACTTTGAATCATCATGGGGAATGGGTCGCCCCTAATCGTACTACTCCAAACGCAGATAAATTGAGAGCACATTCTGGTGTCGCTCAAAATTTTGATATTGGAACTCAACTTGAGTTTTTTCCTAGAAGTATTAGAGAATTTCAGTCTTTTAGCTATAGAATAGCGCCTTTTGCTAGTTTAGGTGTTCATTATACATCTTTTTCCCCAAAAGCTAGTACAACCTATGGAGATACTACAGACCCTAATTATAGAGGTGTTTTTGATCAGGCAAATATATATTCGCATTGGTTTGATAATTTCGACCCTGCTGTAGACCCATATCCTGTTAATGTTAACGGAGGCACCACATGGTCTGTAGTTGCAAGTGCAGGCTTTCGATATAAGCTTGATAAATTATCTGATTTAATGCTTGATTTTAGATGGCAATATTATTTTAGCGATTGGGTTGATGGCTTAAATCATAACTTAGAGTATAATAAATATAATGATTGGCTTTTATGGGTTAATGTTGGTTATATTTATTATTTAGACTAAAAAGATATTTTTAACATGTTAAACCCCATATTTGATATCCCAAGTATGGGATTTATTTTTTTAAGTATTTTATTTAACCTAAAGCTTGTTTTATATCGGCAATCAAATCATCAATATCTTCAATACCTACACTTAATCTAATTAAAGAATCTACAACACCTGTTTTTTCTCTATCCTCTTTTGGTATGCTAGCATGTGTCATACTTGCTGGATGACCAGAAAGTGATTCTACCCCTCCTAGCGATTCAGCCAAAGTAAAAACTTTTAATTTTTCTACAATTTTAATGGCCTTTTCAAAATTACTCTCCTTTGAAGTAAATGAAATCATGCCTCCAAAATCTTTCATTTGAGATTTTGCAATATCATGATTTGGATGGTTTTCAAACCCTGGCCAATACACATTTTCGACTTTAGGGTGATTTGCTAAATACTCAGCTATAACCTTACCGTTTTCGCAATGGCGTTGCATTCTTACATGTAATGTTTTTATACCTCTTAAAACCAAAAAACTGTCTTGTGGACCACAAATAGCGCCACTTGCATTTTGTATAAAGTACAGCTTATCTGCTAAGGCTTTATCTTTAACAACAAGGGCTCCCATAACAACATCACTGTGTCCACCTAGGTATTTGGTTGCCGAATGCATTACAATATCTGCTCCCAAATCAAGTGGCTGTTGCAAATAAGGTGTTGCAAACGTATTATCAACTGCAAGTAAAATGCTATACTTTTTTGCTATTACAGATATTGCTTTAATATCAATAATAGTCATCATAGGGTTAGTTGGCGTTTCGATCCAAATAAGCTTAGTATTGGTATTAATATATGATTCGATGTTTGAAGCATTTTCCATTCCTATAAAATGGAATTTGATACCAAAATCTTGAAATATCTTAGTAAATAACCTAAAAGAACCTCCATATAAATCATTAGTAGAAATTACTTCATCGCCAGGTTTTAAAAGTTTAACAACAGCATCAATTGCAGCTAGCCCAGATCCAAATGCAAGTCCATAGTTTCCATTTTCAATACTAGCGAAAGCATTTTCTAAAGCATTTCTAGTGGGGTTGTGTGTTCTAGAATATTCGTAGCCTTTATGTCCTCCAGGAGTAGTTTGTGCGTAAGTTGTTGTTTGATAAATTGGCGGCATTACTGCACCGTAAGCATCATCATGTTTTTGCCCTCCATGTATTACTTTTGTATTAAATTTCATTACTAATAGAATTTATACAAATGTAATTTTTAATTTGTTGTAGCAAAAAATATTATTAATTCTATCCCGATTATACGAGAATAACAACCTCAACAGAAACTTCAATACTTATTGAGGAATTTTTTTTCAATTCAAATGCAATAATTACCTTTAGCAATAGTTAACAATACTACTTATGCTTAAAAACAAATCCCCTTTAATTATCTGTCTTTTTTGTATGCTATTTAGCTGTAAAAAAGAGTTCCCAATTAGTTTTGCTGAAACAAATTTCACTTCAAAAAACAACAATATTGTTGAAGTAAACATCCCATTCGCTAACGAAAATAATGACATTGCAAAGTCTATAAATTCAGCTATTGAAAATTATGTGATTGCAGCCTTACAAATTGGAGATTCAAATAAACAAATTGTAAAACCTATTGAAAAAAGTATTGACAATTTTAATGTAGCCTACACTGATTTTATAAATGATTTCCCTGATAGTGCACAAGAGTGGGAAGCACAAATTGATGGCGAAGTTATTTTTAAAACACAAGACATTATAAGCATTTCTTTAACCTCATATATTAACACTGGAGGTGCTCATGGAAACTTAAATATTTCGTTTTTGAATTTTGAGGCATCAACTGGAAAATTAATCGATAATAATTCATTAATTAAAGATGTAGATTCTTTTAAAACCATTGCTAAAACGTATTTTGATAGTTCAGTAGAAGGCAAAGACCTTCTTTTTGATAGTGAAACTTTTAATTTACCTGCTAATATCGGATATAGCGACGAGGGTCTTATTTTGCTTTACAACACTTACGAAATAGCGCCATACTCAACTGGAATAATTGAGTTTTCTATCCCTTTTGAAGAGGCGAAACCTTATCTAGTTTTTAATAGCTTTTAAAAGAGCTAGAACATATCCGTAATGAATCCCTTCGTGAGTGAGTATAAACTGAAACGCATCATCAATATTAGTTAATGTATTACCAGTTGTAGAAACGGTGTATGCATTATAGGTTTTAAAAGCACCTTTATTATAATCTGCTTTTGTTTTTTCTAGTGTAGAAAAAAGTAAGTCTTTTATTTTATTTACTTCTTTCTGAGTTACATCACTTTCTGGTTTGGTATCTTTCCTGTATTTATTAATTATTTCGTCAGAAAGAGTAGAAGACAATCCAGATAATTTGTAAGCCAACAATTGCTCTGAAACCACAACATGAGCAATATTCCAGATGATATTATTATTAAATCCCTTCGGTATTTTATTTAAATCTTCTAAGGAGGTTTCTTCAATTATTTTACTAAAGATTACTCTAATATTATTTATAACCTGAAATGTAAAATCCATATTATTTATTTTTTTGATAAATATAGTTTTAATTTGCTTTTTGAAACCACGATTTATCATGAAAAAAGTATACTATTTAAAAACATGTAGCACTTGCATCAGAATTTTAAAAGACTTGAATCTGTCTTCTGAATTTGTTATACAAGATATTAAAACCGAAGAAATTACCGTTAAACAATTAGAGCAAATGAAAGAACTAGCCGGGAGCTACGAAGCTCTTTTTAGTAAACGTTCTAAGCTATACAAAGAAATGGGTTTAAAAACGCAAAACTTAGAAGAGCGTGATTATAAACATTATATATTAGAACACTATACTTTTTTAAGCAGACCAGTAATAATCATTAACGACTCTATTTTTATTGGAAATTCTAAAAACAATATTGAAGCAGTTAAATTAGAGCTTTCAAAAAGCTGAAGTTATGGAAGACAATAAAGTGCTAAATTATATTAAAGATGTATTAGAAAACATACCAACTGGTTGGCTAAATTTAACAACACATCGACTAGATATTTACGATGAAGAATTGGCCAAAACTCAATTCTTAGACCAGTTTGAAATCTTATTTAAAAATAACAATTCCAAATCATTAGCTCTAAGTAATTTACCTACTGCCTATGACTATATTCGATTAGGTCATCCATTATCTTGTTTACTAGAATGGGGAATTGCTAACTTAAACAATCTAAAACCAAAAAATGTAGTCAGCTTTTCTTCAAAGACAACACCTGTTCTAGCAATTCTGAGGAAAAATTTAATAGATAATAAAAGCACACAAATAATCTATACAAATGAATTACCAAGTTTTTTTGATGTTGAAATCCTCAAGAGTATTTATGGTTATAATTTTGAGTTAAAACAAGTTGAAAAAATAGATGAGATTCCTCAATTTAGCGGCAGTACCGTTTTTATTTCACAAAAAGATGGAATATGTAAAAATAAGCTCTATCCAAATATTGATTTTTTTATCAATGGTTATTCACACCTTGGAAGTGTTTTAATAGCAAATGGCGAACAAAATGAAAGTTATATTTCAGAAATTCAGCATGTCAGAAGAAGAGAAACCATTGCAATGACACCATACAATTGTTTTGCTGCTTTAAAATCTCTAACAAAGCGGTCTTCTTTTGATACTATTAATAGTATAGATGCTAACAAAACTAATGTCTTAGATTCAATTACTGCCATTACTAGCACAACTACAAAACCCTTAATTGGTTCTAGCGGGCTATCAATTCAATATGCTATTATGATGGGGCTAGTACACGATGCGCTAAAAAATCATAAAGGAAAGGCTATCAAATTTATTGTTCCTCCAAATTGTTATGGAGGAACAAATGACCAAGCCAGACGAGTAGCTGCTTGTATTGATAATGTTGAAATCGTAGATTTATTAGTTGATGGTGATAACGATATGGTACAAAGCATAGATAAAGTTTTAAGCGAAATTGCTAACGAAGATGCTATCCCATACATCATTGCTGAAATACCAACAAATCCTAGAGTTGAAGTTCCAGACCTTATAAAACTAAAAGAAGCATTAGCCAAAGAGCGTAAAACGGCAACAGATAAAATTGCGATCGACCCTGTGTTTATTTTAGATCAAACATTTTGCCCTAATGTTCTCTTTTTAGGTGACGGTGAAATACTCTCTTCGGTTAGAGTTATTTCATATACTAGTGGGTCAAAATTTCCAAGCGGTGGATTATGCACTGCAGGTTACTGTGTAGGAAATAAAAAAACTGAAGCTTTGATGAGTAAAATAGAAATGCATCTAAAACTTTGCGACAATGAAGCTACAAGCCTTCAAATGGAAATATTAGCAAAGCAATTACCTTCAATGAATCAAAGAATCAATGATGCTTATAAAAATACGCGTGAATTTGTAAATTTCATCAACGAAACTTTACCAGAAGCAAAAATAAATTTTGTTTCACCAGCATTGGCAAAACAAGGATTTACCCCATCTGTGTTTTCATTAGATTTACCAACTAAAGGCGATACGGCTGAGGAAAAAGAAACTTATAAAAGAGCATTAAATCTTAAATTAATCAATTTAATGATTACCAAAATCCCTAATGAAAGTAAATACTGTGTAAGTTATGGGCAGTTAAATGGATGTTACTGGACCATACCGGCAACATCTACTCAAGGAACAACTAAAGAAGGTGATAAAGATTATATAGCACGTGTGGCGCTTTCTCCTAATTTGGATCTTGAACTTCATAAAAAGGTTTTTTTAGATTTTGTCGGGTCAATTAAATTAGAATTTTTAGAAAGTTGAAGTTATGGAAAATGAAATAAATATTATTTGGGTTGATTTAAATGAAGAGTTATACAAGTTCATTTTAAGTAAAACAAATGACGAACAAATATCTAAAGACATTCATCAAGAAGTTTTCTTGAAAATTCAATCTAAAATCCATCAGTTAAAGCAATCTTCAAAACTCACCTCATGGGTTTATCAAATAACTAGAAATACAATTATTGATTATTTTAGAAAAGCAAAGCCAAAGATTGTCTCAATTGACAAGTTAGATATCCCTGAAGCCGAAAATGAAAATTTTGATTACTCAAAGCTTACTAACTGTATAAACAAAAAAATAGAACAGCTTTCTGCTCAACACAAAGAAGCCATAATTTTAACTTCATTTAAAAACTACTCTCAAAAGGAGTTAGCTAAACATTTAAAAATATCCTATTCTGGAACAAAATCAAGAATTCAGAAAGCTAGAGGAATTTTAAAGGAAAACATTTTAGATTGCCCTAATGTTCAATCTGATAACTCAGGAAAATTATTGGATTTCGAAAACAGTTAAATTTAACTACGTCTTTTTATAAATAGTCTCGTCTATTATGTATAACAAAAAAATTATACAAATGGACAAAACGAAAACTATAAATGTACAAATTCTAAATGCCTTTGTTGACAATGATAAAGGAGGTAACCCTGCAGGAGTTGTTTTAAATGCAGACAACCTATCAAATAAAAATAAGCTTGAAGTTGCCAAAAAAGTAGGTCTATCTGAAACGGCTTTTGTTTCAAAATCAAAAACAGAAGACTATAAATTAGATTTTTTTACTCCAAACAAGCAAATTGCACATTGCGGACATGCTACTGTAGCAACTTTTTCATATTTAAAACAAATTAATGTTTTGAAGAATGATAGCTCTTCAAAAGAAACCATAGACGGAAAACGAAATATAAAATTAATAGGAGATATGGCTTTTATGGAGCAACTAGCTCCAAAATATGTTGACGTAAACCACAAGGAAGATCTTATTCTAAAATCTCTAGGTTTAAAGAAAACCGATCTAAAACCTAATGCACCTATTAAATTAGTAAATACAGGAAATTCATTTATTCTAGTACCTGTTAAAAATATCAAAGTTTTAAAGAACATAATTCCTAATTTTAGCTTAATAAATGAGATAAGTGAAGTGTTTGATTTAATTGGATATTATGTCTTTTCAACAGAAACAGGCACGGAGGGAAGAGATGCCAGTTCAAGAATGTTTGGACCACGCTATAGTATATTAGAAGAGGCTGGAACAGGAATGGCTGCCGGACCACTTGCATGCTATCTATACGATATCTTAAAAATCAAGAAAAAAAGATTTTATATTCAACAAGGTAAATATATGACTACCCCATCACCAAGTTTAATAGTTGTTGACTTATTAACTGATAACGAAAAGATAAAAAGTTTAATGGCTGGAGGAAAAGGGTTACTGAAAACAAAACTAGAAATTGAGATAAAAGTCTAGTCGTAATAAACTTATTGAAAAAGAATATTAAATCAAGATATTTTAAAAATAATTTGGCAGTTATTTTTTTTGTAGTACTTTTGTAGCCGACCGGTCTAATATTAATATAGAATGTCTGAAACAAAAAATAGAATACTAACAACTGGGATTGATTTATTTATTAAAAAGGGCTATCACAATGTTGGCTTAAAAGAAATATTGGACAAAGCTGAAGTTCCAAAGGGATCATTTTACTATTATTTTGATAGTAAAGAAGATTTTGGTGTACAGGTAATTAGCAAATATTCCTCCATTGGACTATTGGAATATAAAAATTTACTAGAAGATAAATCACTTAGTCCTAGGCATCGAATTATTCAACTATATATTGATAAGATAGATTATTTCCAACTTAATAAATGTACGCAAGGGTGCTTAATGGGTAATTCAAGCAACGAGTTGAGTGATGTGAGTGAAAGTTTTAGAAATACAATAGCTCAAGAATTTAATCTTTGGCAGAATACTTTAGAGAAATGCATTATTGAAGCTCAAGAAGCGGGTGAAGTAAATAAAAATGTAGAGTCTAAAGCGTTAGCCTCTTTTATTTTAAATAGTTGGGAAGGTGCTCTTTTACGAATGAAATGCGAAAAGACAATAGACCCTTTACATAATTTTGTTTCTGGATTAAAAATGATATTAAATTAAAAAAATTTAAACCTTAGTAGACGACCAGTCTATTATAAAATTAAAAAAATGAATAAAGAATTAAAAGAACTTAATCTTGAATTGCCTAAAGTCTCAACTCCTGGAGGCTCATATGTATCTGTTAATATAAGAGGGGATATTGCTTATATAGCTATTCAATTTCCTATAATAAATGGGGAGCATTACTATAAGGGTAGACTTGGGAATGAATTAACAAATGATGAAGGTTATAAAGCCATGCAAATGTGCGCTTTAAATGTTTTGGCTCAAGTAGAAACAAAAATTGGTATGGACCGCATAGTTGGTCTCAACCATTTTGATGCCTATTATCAATCAGGTAATAACTGGAACGATGCCCCAAAAATTGTAAATGGAGCTTCTGATTTATTTCTCAAAGTTTTAGGAGAGAAGGGACAACATTCCAGAGCTATTTTTGGTGTAGACAAACTTTATGGAAACTTATGTGCAGGACTTACCTGCTCTTTTACAATTAAATAATAAATAAAAAATGGAAATATTTAAAAACTTTAAACTTGGGTCTAATATTGAATTAAAAAACAGAATTGTAATGGCTCCACTTACACGGTGCAGGGCCATAGACAATATCCCAAACGAATTAATGGCAACCTATTACAAGCAAAGAGCAAGCGCTGGACTTATAATTAGTGAAGGCACATCTCCATCGCCAAACGGATTAGGCTACCCAAGAATTCCTGGTGCTTTTTCTGATGCTCAAATTAATGGATGGAAGACTATAGCAGAAGCTGTGCATTCAGAAAATGGAAAAATATTTGTACAACTTATGCATACAGGTCGGATTTCGGCAAAAGTAAATATGCCTATCGGCAGTATTACTCTTGCACCGTCAAGTATAAAAGCTGTTGGTGAAATGTTTACAGAAACTGGAATGGTAGAGCATGATACACCTAAAGCAATGACTATTGAAGAAATAGAGATTGCTCAAAATGAATACGTGTTATCAGCCAAACGATTAATAAATGAAGCTGGTATTGATGGTATAGAACTGCATGCTGCTAACGGTTATTTAATGAATCAATTTATCAACCCAAAATCCAATCAAAGAGAAGACCAATATGGTGGATCTGTTGAGAATAGAGCTCGTTTTGTATTAGAAACAGCCAAAAAGGTAGCTGTTGAAATTGGTAGTGATAAAGTAGGTATTAGGTTTTCTCCTTACGGGGCTTTTAATGATATGTTATCAGATTACGAAGAGTTAGAAAATACGTTCATCTATTTATCAAAAGAGTTAGCGAAAATTAAATTAGCCTATGTTCATATTGTCGATCAACGTGTAGCTTTTGGAGCACCAGACTTCAATACAAATATTAAAAAAATCATTAAAGATAACTTTAAAGGCATTGTTATTTCAGGTGGAGATGTCGATACCATAGAAAAAGCAGAAACGGTTCTTGATAATGGTTTAGATTTAGTATACGTAGGTAGGCCTTTTATATCAAACCCTGATTTTGTGAAAAAACTTCAAAACAACGAAGAATTAGTCAGTCCAGATGCGGATACATTCTATTCATCAAGTGAAGTAGGATATACAGATTATTAAACATTCTGTTATATTATTAACAATGCCTAAAATGCATATTGGTAAAAACTAAATTTTAAACAGAAAGTTTATAAAAACAAAAAAGTCTAACATAAATGTTAGACTTTTTTTGCTCCTTCTCTTGGGCTCGAACCAAGGACCCTCTGATTAACAGTCAGATGCTCTAACCAACTGAGCTAAGAAGGAATGTTTTTTCCGCTTAAGCGAGCGCAAATATATATTATTTTTTAATTACAGCAAATATAATAATTAAAAAAATTAATTAAAAATGGCTTTGTAAATATCATTTCCGTTTGCAAATAAAACTAAGGCTATTAATATAAAGAAACCAACCATTTGAGCATACTCCATAAACTTATCTCCAGGCTTTCTTCCAGAAATCATTTCGTACAATAAAAACATAACATGACCGCCATCTAAAGCCGGTATAGGTAATAAGTTTAAAACAGCTAACATAATTGATAAAAAAGCTGTAATACCCCAAAAAGCTTCCCAACTCCAAGTGTCTGGAAAAATATCGAAAATAGCTTTAAAACCACCTACGCCTTTATAAGCGCCAGTACTTGGACTAAAAATAGCTCCTAATTGGTCCCAATAAGATGTAATTTGGTTTATAAATTTATTATAACCAACACCAAAACTTTCTCCAAAAGAATATTCCTTTCTTGTGATTGATAAATAACCTAACTCTTCAAATCTATTATATGACCCTCCAGGATAGATTCCAAATGCACCATTATTATCAACCTTTAATTCTCTTTTTAACTCTTCTCCATCTCTTATAATATCAACAGTAACAACATTTCCTTTTAAAGATTGTAAAGCAGGTTTAAATTCATCAAAATATTTAATTTTTTTTCCATTTATACCAGTAATGTAATCTCCTTTCTTTAAATCAACTTCTTTATTTAATGAAGAATCGGCTACTTTACCAAAAATAAATGGCATCCTTATTTCAAAAAGACTTCGGTCTTTACTTGTTGACAATTGCCCTAAAAAATCTTCAGGAAAGCTTATTGTTTTTTCAATACCTTCTCTTTTAATTGTTACAGATTCTGCACCAATAATGTTACTTTTTATATCAAAATAGTTTTCAATTTTTACATCTCCAACAGCAACAACATCATCACCTGTTTTAAACCCTAGATCTTTCAATAATGGGTTATTTACATGATACCCATCTTGAAAACTTGCTGCAGAAATATCAGTATCACCGTAAAAAAATGATGCAAAAATATAAATGATTAAAGCCAACACAAAATTAACCGTAACCCCACCTAACATAATAATTAAACGTTGCCATGCTGGTTTAGAACGAAATTCCCAGGGTTGTGGCTCTTGCGCCATTTGTTCGGTATCCATACTTTCGTCAATCATACCTGAAATTTTAACATACCCTCCTAATGGCAACCAGCCTATACCGTAAACAGTATCTCCTATTTTCTTTTTAAATAATGAAAACTTTACATCAAAAAATAAATAAAACTTTTCTACTCTAGTTTTAAATGCTTTTGCAGGAATAAAATGTCCTAATTCGTGTAAAACTATTAGTAATGAAAGACTCAATAAAAATTGAGATATTTTAATAACAAACTCCATATATCTTCTATCAGATTTTTATAATCGCACAAAAGTAAGCTTTTAAACCAACTTTAAAAAGACAAAAATATTTTAGGGCAGCTTTTAACACCAATTTAAGTCGCTTTAAAATTCTGTGGCTTTAAAAAACGTTGTAAATTTGTAATAAATTTAATATTTAGTCACTATCAATGTTATCGTTTTTTAAGGAATATAGGGGGTTTGCTATTGTTTTTGGAGTTATTTCAATTATTATAATTTCAATAATTTATAACACCTTAAATGTTTACAAACCACTTCCTATTTACCAACCCGCTATGGTTAGTACCGAGTTAGTAGATAGTACAATTCAGCATCAAAAAAAATATCATAAAATAGTTGACTTTTCTTTAACAAATCAAAACGGAAAAACCATCACGCAAAACGATTATAAGGATAAAATTTATGTTGCAGATTTCTTTTTTACTACTTGCCAAACCATTTGCCCTATTATGACAGGGCATATGCATGACATCCAAAAAGAAATCATGAATGATAACGATGTTATGTTATTGTCACATTCGGTAACACCCCAAATTGATACCGTTGCTCAACTTAAACGTTATGCCGTTAAAAAAGGAGTAGTTGATGCAAAATGGAATTTAGTTACTGGAGATAAAAAACAAATTTACGAACTGGCAAGAAAAAGCTATTTAGCAGTAAAAGACAATGGTGATGGCGGTCCTTTTGATATGATACACACAGAAAACTTTATGCTTATTGACAAAAAACGTCAAATTCGAGGTTTCTATGATGGTACCAACTCAGAAGAAATTGATCGTTTATTACTAGATATTGCGCATCTAAAAAAGGAGAAATAATGTGCTCGCCTTATCATATTTTCGATTAGAAAAAGGCTAAAAACAATTTTGATTCAACTTTTTTTATTTCCATAAAAACTTTAAACACTAAACCTTCATACTTCTAAACTTTTAGCTTATTTTTGCCTCTTTAAAATCAATCTAAATAAGCTTGAAAGACACATTAGCACATTTAAAACGTGGAGAGAAAGGCGTTATTAAAGACGTTTCATCTATACACATTCCCTTAAAGCTATTAGAAATGGGCTGTTTACCAGGCAACTCTGTAGAACTTGTTCAGGTTGCTCCATTTGCAGACCCTATGTATTTAAACATTAACGGAACACATTTAGCTATTAGAAAAGAAACTGCAACTCATATTTTAATCGAAAAATTAAACCATGAGTAAACAGATAAATGTTGCATTAATTGGAAATCCCAATACCGGAAAAACGTCTGTTTTTAATGCCTTAACAGGTTTAAATCAAAAGGTAGGTAATTACCCAGGTATTACGGTTGAAAAAAAAGAAGGTATTTGCAAATTGCCTCGTGGTGTTAAAGCTCACATTATTGATTTACCTGGAACCTATAGTTTAAATGCTTCCTCGCTTGATGAAAATGTTGTTATAGAGTTACTTTTAAATAAAAACGACAAAGATTTTCCTGATATTGCTGTGGTAGTAAGTGATGTTGAAAACCTCAAGCGAAACTTACTTCTTTTTACACAAATTAAAGATTTAGAAATTCCAACGATACTTGTCATTAACATGGCAGATCGAATGGATTATAAAGGTATTTCTTTAGACATACCCTATTTAGAGGAACATCTAGAAACTAAAATTGCATTAGTAAGTACTAGAAAAAACAACGGTATTGATCAATTAAAAGATTTAATTGCTAATTACAAAGATATTTCGGTTTCTCCATGTATAGATGCTTCAGGTATAGATGCTGAATATTTTGGAAACTTAAAAAAAGCATTTCCAAATCAATTACTATATAAACTTTGGTTGGTTATAACACAAGATGTAAATTTTGGAAAAACAGACAGAAACGAGATTGATGCCGTTGCCAATTTTAAAACTAAGAGTAAAGCTGATTTAAAACGGCTACAGCAAAAGGAAACTATTAAACGTTACCAGTTTATAAATAATGTGCTTAAACAAGGGCAAACTATTGACGCCTCTCAAGCCAAAGATTTACGTTCTAAGTTAGATCGGGTTTTAACCCATAAAGTTTGGGGTTATTTAATTTTTGGTTTAATTCTGCTAACTATTTTTCAAGCTATTTACGATTGGGCTGAACTGCCAATGGACTTAATAGATGCTACTTTTGCTTCATTAAGTGAGTGGACTAAAAATGTTTTACCTCCTGGGGCTTTTACAAATTTACTAGCAGAAGGTATTATTCCAGGGCTTGGTGGTATCGTAATATTTATTCCACAAATAGCATTCTTATTTTTATTTATAGCTGTACTTGAAGAAAGTGGATACATGAGTCGCGTGGTGTTTTTAATGGATCGAATTATGCGTCGTTTTGGACTAAGCGGAAAAAGTGTGGTGCCACTAATTTCTGGTACTGCATGTGCTATTCCTGCTATTATGGCTACCCGAAACATTGAAAGTTGGAAAGAGCGTTTAATTACTATTTTAGTAACTCCATTTACAACCTGTTCGGCAAGATTACCTGTATACTTAATTATTATTGCTTTAGTTATTCCAGAGGGGCGCTTTTTAGGGTTAAGCTATCAAGCTTTAACGCTAATGCTGCTTTATTTAATTGGTTTTGGCGCTGCAGTTATTTCGGCATACATATTAAATAAAATATTAAAGATAAAAAGCAAATCGTTTTTTGTAGTTGAAATGCCAAACTACAAATTGCCTCTATTTAAAAATGTTGCCATTACTGTAATTGAAAAAACTAAAGCCTTCATATTTGGTGCTGGTAAAATTATTCTTGCCATATCTATTGTACTTTGGTTTTTGGCATCTTATGGTCCAGGTGAAGATTTTAATAATGCTGAAAATATTATTACTACTAAATATGCTTCGCAAAATTTAAATGAAGAGGAATTACAGCAAAAAATTGCTTCACATAAATTAGAGCATTCTTTTATAGGGTTAACAGGAAGAGCTATTGAACCTGTAATAAGACCTCTAGGTTATGACTGGAAAATTGGTATCGCTATTGTGAGTAGTTTTGCTGCTCGTGAAGTATTTGTAGGTACACTTGCAACTATTTATAGCGTTGGAAGTGATGAAGAAGAAACCATTAAAAACCGGATGGCAGGAGAAATAAACCCTGTACTTGGCGGGCCATTATTTAATTTTGCGTCAGGCATATCACTATTACTATTTTATGCCTTTGCTATGCAATGTATGAGTACACTTGCTATTGTAAAACGAGAAACTAATAGTTGGAAATGGCCAACATTACAACTTGTCATCATGAGTACTTTTGCATACATAGTAGCATTAATAGCTTTTCAGTTGTTGAAATAATTATCTTTGTAAAACGACTAAACATATATGAATATCATTATACAAAATATTTTAGCCTTTACAGTACTTGGTTTAGCTTTAGCTTTTATCGTTAAAAAATTTGTATGGAAACCAAAGAAAAAAAGTGCCAAAGTATGTGGTGGAGATGATGGCTGTGGATGTCATTAAATTCATTTTTAAGTATATAAATCTTAATTTTTTGTCTCTAATTTTAATCTTAATCGCTTATTATTTTGATTATAAATCTGAACCTGATTCATTTTGGTCAGATATTAAAGGAGGTTTAACTGTCTTTGGAGTTTTGATAGCATCTGCTTTAATATTAAAATACAAATTCAACGTTGGACACATATATATAATATTCGCTATAGGAATTGAAATTATCCTTCTTTTTGTACTTAAAGGGTTTTTAAAAAAATAGAGCAATAATTGCTCCTCTTAAACCGTCTTAAAGCAAGTTACTATAAAATTAATTTATTGCTTTCTCAATAAAGCTTCAAAATAATTATCTGTATTCAAATATTCAATTCTTAAATCTCTAAGATATTTTAAAATACTTTCTCTTTTTATGTATTCAGGTTTTAGGCAATCTTTCATCTTATCATCTGCAACAGTAATTGCTAAATACCAATTACCTTTTCTTGAAACATAAGCATCTTCAAATAATGGATCTATTCCTTCTTGCTCTAATTTGGCGTCTATTAAAAACGGAAGGAAATTTAATGTTTTATCTGGTATTTCAGTTTCATAAAACGAAAAGAAAAATGTTTCACCCTCAATAACAAAAGGGACATTCCATTCTACATTATTATGATTTAATTCATATTTAGTATTTACATAATTGTAGAACTCATTAGCATCTTTAGAATCTTCAAAAATAAAAGCATGCTGCTTAGGCAGTTTTCTTTTAAATTTTTTCGCTACCATAACTTTATCTGTTTTAATAGCAGGCGCAATTCTTAAAGGAATACAAGAAAAAAAGAGCAGGGCACAAATAATAAGTAAAGAATATTTCATATTTAATCCATCTTTGTTTTGTAAAGGCATCAATTTTTATACCACTAGATATTTGTTTCTTAATTTTTTAAAAAGAAAATCGAAACTGTATTGATTTTTTAGTTACATTTGAAAAATATTTAAGTAAGCTTAAATTTAAAGTTAAACAAGCAACAAATGTCCATAGCGATAGAAAATTTTGTAAAGGCTATTTACAAAAACGACAAGAATAACAGTAATGATACTAAACCAGGTAATATAGCTAAAAAGCTAGGCATATCTAACGCAGCAGCCACAGATATGGCTAAAAAACTTGCAACTAAAGATTTGCTACATTACGAGAAATACCAAGAACTTAAACTCACAAAAAAAGGCACAAAAATGGCACTAAATGTAGTGCGAAAACATCGTCTTTGGGAATCTTTATTGTTTAGAATGTTCGATATGTCTTTGCATGAAATTCACAGAGAATCTGAATTATTAGAGCATCAAACATCTGATTTTTTAGCCAACAAAATAAGTGAGTATTTAGGCAATCCTAAATTCGATCCACATGGAGATCCTATCCCAAATGCACAAGGTGAAATTACTACGAAAGACACATCAATAGCTTTATCAAATACACAGGAAGGTAATACTTATATTATTTCTAGATTGATGAGCGACGATAAAGAATTTTTTGATTTTTGTGCCCTAAACGGATTGAAGTACGGAAACACAATTGTGGTAACTAAACAATTCAGTAAAAATAAAATGACTCAGATTTTAATTAATAATAACACCATTCTTTTAAACGAAGATTTTACAAATATTATTTACGTCAATGAAACTAACTAAATTTTTATGCCTTACTTTATTAGTAGGCTCACTTTCAACTTTTGCTCAAGATGAAAACACTCTTGGCACTCTTATAACCGACAGACCAGATGCTACAGAATCTCCAAATACAATGCCTAAAGGGTTTCTTCAAGTAGAAACTGGAGCTTTTTATGAATCGTTTGAAGAAAATAATATTAAAACCGAAGATTTCACTTTTAATACAACTTTAGTTCGATACGGACTGTTGGATAACCTAGAGTTACGATTAGGTTGGGATTTTGTTGAAGGAAAAAACAAGTTTAACGGAAACACAATAGATAATGTATCAAGTGGTTTTAACCCTCTACTATTAGGAGTTAAAACTAGTATTGCAAAAGAGAATGGGTGTTTTCCAGAAATTGGTCTGTTAGGGCATTTATATTTACCTTTTACCGCAAGTACAGATTATAAACCAGAAACTACAGGTGTAGATTTTAGATTTGCTTTTGCACATACACTGAGTGAAAACTCAAGTTTATCATATAATATTGGAGCTGCTTGGGGGAACGATTCTCCCGAAGCCTCATACGTATATACCATTGCCTTTGGGCAAAGTATTACAAGTAAATTGGGAGCTTATGCAGAGTTATATGGTGACTTACCAGAAAACAATAAAGCCAATCACCTTTGGGATGCTGGTTTAACATATTTAATAAATAACAATGTACAACTAGATGCAACAGTTGGCTCAAGTATTACAAAAGGTCAAGATATATTATTAAGCGCTGGAGTAAGTTTCAGAATACCTACAAATCAAAATTAAAGACATGACAAAACACATACTTATATTATTCGCTTTAGCAACTATTTTTAGTTGCAAAAATGATAAAAAAGACAACGGAAAGCTAAATGTAGTAACTACTACAACCATGATTACAGATTTGGTAAAAAACATTGGTGGCGACTTTATTAATGTACAAGGTTTAATGGGAAGCGGAGTTGATCCACATTTATACAAAGCTAGTGAAGGTGATGTTTCAAAATTAGTAAATGCCGATATCATTTTCTATAACGGTTTACATCTTGAAGGAAAGCTTGTTGAAGTATTTGAAAAAATGGGAAGCAAAACTAAAACGCCAATTGCTTTAGCCGAAGAGATTGATAAAGCGACTTTAATTGGTTCTGATTATTTTGCATCAAACTACGATCCACATGTTTGGTTTAATATTACATACTTTAAGCAATTTGCAAATAAAGTAACTGCTGTATTATCTGAAAAGGATCCAAAAAATTCTGTGAATTATATTGAAAATGAAAAGCAATATTTAGAAAAATTAAACGCGCTTCAGCTTAAAATTAAAAATACAATTGATACTCTTCCGAAAGAAAAAAGAATACTAGTAACTGCCCATGATGCTTTTAATTACTTTGGAAAAAATTATGGTTTCGAAGTTGTTGGTTTGCAAGGCTTATCAACTGCGACAGAAGCTGGAGTTCAAGATGTTCAAAAATTAGCTGCGTTTATTATTGAAAAAGATGTAAAAGCTATTTTTGTTGAAAGTTCTGTTCCAAAACGAACCATTGAAGCTTTACAAGCTGCTGTAAATTCCAAAGGGCATAAAGTAGAAATAGGAGGCACTCTTTATTCTGACGCTCTAGGAAACGATGGGACAGTTGAAGGCACCTATATTGGAATGTTTGAATATAATGTGAATACCATTGTTAACGCATTAAAATAATGAAACAAAACATAGCAGTACAAGTAGATGATTTAACGGTGGCATACAATTATAAACCCGTACTTTGGGACATTGATTTAGAAATCCCTGAAGGTGTACTTATGGCAATTGTTGGTCCAAATGGCGCAGGAAAGTCTACGCTTATAAAATCTATTTTAGGTATTCTAAAACCTATTGCTGGTAGTGTTAGTATTTACGGAAAACCTTACGAAGAACAACGTAAGTTAGTAGCCTACGTTCCACAAAAGGGAAGTGTTGATTGGGATTTCCCAACAACTGCTCTTGATGTGGTTATGATGGGGACTTATGGAAGTTTAGGTTGGATTAAACGTCCGCGTCAAAAAGAAAAAAAAGCTGCACTTGAAGCTTTAGAAAAAGTAGGTATGTTAGCTTTTAAAAGCCGTCAAATAAGTCAGCTTTCTGGAGGGCAACAGCAACGTATATTTTTAGCTCGCGCCTTAGTGCAAAATGCTTCAATTTATTTTATGGACGAGCCATTTCAGGGCGTAGATGCTACTACTGAAATAGCCATTATTAACATTTTAAAAGAATTACGAAAAGCTGGCAAAACTGTTATTGTTGTGCATCATGATTTGCAAACCGTACCAGAATATTTTGATTGGGTAACTTTTTTAAACGTAAAGAAGATTGCCACAGGACCCGTTAAAGATATTTTTAACGATGATAATTTAACCAAAACCTACGGGATTAATTATAAAGTAAGTATTCAAGAGTAATGGATTTACAAGAATATTTTTCTTTGGTATTTAGCGATTATACATTGCGAACCATCACATTAGGAACGGCGATATTAGGAGCCGTCACTGGTATGCTTGGTAGCTTTGCTGTGCTTAGAAAACAAAGTCTTTTAGGAGATGCTATATCGCATGCCGCCTTACCAGGAATTGCAATTGCTTTTTTAATTTCTGGTGCAAAAGATAGCAATACCCTTCTTTTAGGCGCTTTAATAAGTGGGTTAATTGGAACCTTTTGGATTCGAGGTATAATCACTAAAACACATTTAAAATCTGATACAGCACTAGGTTTAATTTTATCGTTATTCTTTGGGTTTGGAATGTTATTACTTACTTTCATTCAAAAACAACCTAATGCCAATCAAGCAGGTTTAGACAAATATTTATTTGGTCAGGCTGCCACTTTAGTAGAAAGTGACGTATGGATGATGTCAATTGTTACCGGAATTTGCTTACTGGTGCTTCTACTTTTTTGGAAAGAATTTAAAATCCTTTTATTTGATGCCGACTACACAAAAACATTAGGTTTTAACACTAAGTTTATAGATATATTAATCACATCTTTCATCGTTTTAGCTATTGTTTTAGGCTTACAAACTGTTGGTGTAGTTTTAATGAGTGCTATGTTATTAGCACCTGCTGCTGCTGCAAGACAGTGGACAAACAGTTTGAGTATAATGGTTTTTCTTGCTGCTTTTTTTGGTGCCTTTTCAGGGGTTTTCGGAACTGCAATTAGTGCTAGTCAAAACAATTTGTCAACAGGACCTGTTATTGTGTTAGTTGCTGCCGTTTTTGTAATATTCTCATTTATATTTTCGCCAAGTCGTGGTTTGCTGTTTAAGCAAATCCGGTTTATAAAAAATAGACGCGATTTGCAACTGCATAAAACATTAGCATTTATGTATAATATTGCAGAAACTCATGATAACATTTCGCATCCACACGCTATTAAAATCTTAAATAATTTTCAAGGATATACCAAAGGGACACTTCAAAAATTAGTAAAAAAAAATTATGTGAAGCTTGATGGAAATATGTGGAGTTTAACTGAAGAAGGGTTTGATACTGCTTCAAATTTATACAATCAACAAACTAATGAATAGCACTCAAATAGAAATACAATTAATTGCTAGTTTGGTAGCCATTGCTTGTGCTATTCCAGGTACGTTTTTAGTACTACGTAAAATGGCAATGATAAGTGATGCTATTAGTCATTCCATTTTACCAGGAATTGTTATAGGTTTTTTTATTACACACGACCTTAACTCGCCATTGCTTATTTTATTAGCAGCGCTAACAGGAATAATTACTGTTGTTTTAGTTGAATATATTCAAAAAACAGGCTTAGTAAAAGAAGATACAGCTATTGGATTAGTCTTTCCTGCTTTGTTTAGCATTGGTGTTATTATGATTGCTAAAAATGCTAACGATGTACACTTAGATGTTGATGCGGTTTTATTGGGCGAATTAGCTTTTGCCCCTTTTGATAGGTTATTAATTTCTGGAGTTGATGTTGGTCCAAAATCTTTGTGGATTATAGGAAGTATTTTAATAATTACTATAATATTATTGATTGCTTTTTTCAAGGAATTAAAAGTAAGCACGTTTGACAAAGGGTTGGCTGCTTCTTTAGGCTTTTCGCCAGCAATTATGCACTACGGCCTTATGTCAGTATCCTCAGTTACAACTGTTGGCGCTTTTGATGCTGTTGGTGCCATTTTAGTAGTTGCACTTATGATTGCACCTGCTGCAACTGCATATCTTTTAACTACCAATTTAAAGAAAATGCTCGCTCTAGCTATAATATTTGGTGTCTTTAGCGCCATTTCAGGATATTGGGTTGCACATTGGCTTGATGCTTCAATTGCTGGATCAATAACAACTATGCTAGGGCTACTATTCTTGGCAGTATACTTATTCGCTCCTAAAAAAGGAATAATAGCAGTACTTTATAGAGAAAAGCAACAACGTACAGAAGTATCGTTACTCACTTTTTTATTGCATTTAAAAAACCATAACGAAGAAGAAGAGCGTCATGTAAACCATTTAAACGAACATATTAATTGGCAAAAAGTACGTTCTAAAACAGTTTTAGAATTAGCAACTAAAAACAATATGATTTCAATTGAAAATAATATTGTGTCTTTAACCGAAAAAGGCAACGATTTTACATCTCAAGCTATTGATTATATCATAACCAACGAAGACGCGCAAATAGAGCATATGAAAGACGATTTCTTTTTGTTTAGAGGGTAATATTTAACCTAAAAACTAAAAAAACAAGATTCTTCAATCACATTTTTCCTTCATAAGGGAAAAACATTAAACAAATATGGCACAACATAACGAACTTGGAAAAAAAGGTGAACAATTGGCTGTCGACTTTCTATTAAAAAACGGATATAATATCCTTGAGAGAAATTATCGGTTTGATAAAGCTGAAGTTGATATCATAGCAAGGCAAAATGATACGCTTGCCGTTATTGAAGTTAAAACGAGGTCGTCTACCGATTTTGGAAACCCTCAAGATTTTGTAAAACCTAAACAAATACAACGTTTAGTTAAAGCAGTTGATGAATATGTTAATGTAAACAGCTTAGATATTGAAGTCCGATTTGATATAATTGCTATTGTAAGAGAAGGCAAATCTTTTAATATTGAGCATTTAGAAAATGCTTTTTATCATTTTTGACATTTTTGTCATCCTTAATTCGTATTAAAACACCCTATTCTTCTTTTTTAAAAATAGATTTTAAAAGTTCGAAATTTTCTGGTTTTGCAATAATTTCCTTATTCTTATTTAAAACAAAATAAGTTGGTGTTGCGGTTACACCGTAATTATTACCAATTTCATTATCCCACTTCCCTTCACCATATACGTGAATAAAATCAGGATAATCATAAGTTAAATCTTTCCACTTATAAGGCTCTTCTTCTAACCCGATAGCGATAACTTTTATTTTATTTTCTTCTTGGACTTTTAAAAAGTCTCCTAATTGTGGTATTTCATCCAAACAATGTGAACAGGTACTACTCCAAAACACTACAATATAATTTTCGGCTAAATCTACGTCACTTAATTGTTTTACAGTTGTTTTTTCTTTTTCTATAATTTCAAAAGAAAAATCTGGAGCTTTATTTCCTATAGAAATGTTTTTAAATAACATTAAACCGTTAACTAACTCCTCATCATTTAATTTTTTAGCAACTTTTATTAAATGATTTTCAGAAATATAGTTTGCTACATTTTCAAATCCTAAATCAGCCATTTGTTGCCATAGGTCTACCAATAATACTCTTTTTGTTTCGTCTGGAGCATTTTCCATAGCTTTACAAAAAACATCAATGTTATTTTTATAGTTTGTAACTTCATCTTCATCATTTGACGACATCCCAAAAACATAATTTAACATTCGCTCTTCAAAGAAATTAGAGCTTTGTAGTGTTTCATTATTAAAATCTACATAATCAAAATAGTGTTTTTTTAAATTACCAACATAAATTTTTACATCTTCAAATGTTTCTGGAATATATGGTTTGTTCGCCTTAATAAATTGTAACGCTATGGTTTCCTTTGCTAAAGTTTCAAAACTAGATTGTGCTTCGCGTTGTGTATTAAAAATAGACTTTAAGGCTATGGTATCTTTACTTTCTTCTCTAAAAAAATTACCAATACTATGTGTTATCATAGACATACTATTGGTGTAAGAGGCTAATAATTTATTTTCTGATGAGGATTTAAAATCTACTCCTGTTTCAGAGTTAAATGTAAGCGATATGTCTTCTTTACCATTGTAAATAACATCAAAATTATAATCCTCTTGCGGAATTGCATAAACAACTCGATATATACCTTTTGTTACTGTAGAATCTAGTTTAAGTTCAAGGATTCCATCTTTTATTTCAGCATTTGTAACATATTCTGAAACGGTTGGTGTTACTTTATATAACAGCGCTACATTATAATCTTCAGCTGGAGAGAATGTGCCTTTAATAGTATGTTGCCCAAAAAAGATATTTGGAAGTAAAACTACTAGAGCAACAATTTGTTTTAACATGAGTACTAATTTAATTTTTAAGAAAACAATAATTAAGCCATAATAGGTTTTAATACTGCGAGAGCTTGTTTTACAGATTTAATAGATTCAAAAGTAAGTAATAATCGTAAACCATTACGTGTTTGCTTCTCTTTCATTTTACACGCTTGCGGATTTTTTTGAACAAATTGTAACACTTTAGTAAAGTTACTACTTTGATAAAAGCGACTTTGTTGATCGTTTATAAAATATCCAATAAATTTACCTTGTTTCATTATTATTTTTTCGAATCCTAATTTAGTGGCTATCCACTTTATTTGGACACTATTTAATAAATCGGTCACTTGTATTGGTAATTCTCCAAAACGGTCTATTAATTCGGTTTCAAACTTTTGTAATTCGTCTTCGGTTTTTAAACTATTTAGTTGAGTATATAGACTTAATCGTTCAGCAATATTATTTATATAATCATCTGGAAAAAGCAATTCAAAATCAGTATCAATCGTTACGTCTTTTACATAAACTTTATCAGCTTCATTTTCACTATATAAATCTTTAAACTCATTTTCTTTGAGTTCTTCTATTGCTTCATTTAATATTTTTTGATAGGTATCAAAGCCTATTTCATTTATAAATCCGCTTTGTTCTCCACCTAATAGATCACCTGCACCTCTTATTTCTAAATCTTTCATTGCAATATTAAAACCACTCCCTAGTTCCGTAAATTGCTCTAAGGCGGTAATACGTTTTCTGGCATCATCGGTCATAGCAGAATACTCTGGCGTTATAAAATAACAGAATGCTTTTTTGTTACTGCGCCCAACACGACCGCGCATTTGGTGTAAATCGCTTAATCCAAAATTATTGGCATTATTTATAAAAATAGTGTTAGCATTTGGTACATCTAATCCACTTTCAACAATTGTTGTACTCACTAAAACATCAAAAGCTCCATCCATAAACGATAACATAAGTTGTTCTAGTTTTTTACCATCCATTTGCCCATGACCAATACCAATTTTAGCATCGGGAACTAAGCGTTGCAACATGCCAGCTACTTCTTTAATGTTTTCTATGCGATTATGAATGAAAAATATTTGTCCTCCACGTTGAATCTCATAACTCACAGCATCACGAATAGTTTCTTCGCTAAAACGAATAACATGACTTTCAATAGGATAACGATTGGGTGGAGGTGTTGTAATAACCGATAAATCTCGTGCTGCCATTAAACTAAATTGAAGTGTACGTGGAATTGGAGTTGCTGTTAATGTTAGTACATCTACATTTTCCTTTAATGTCTTTAGTTTTTCTTTTACGGCTACACCAAACTTTTGTTCTTCGTCAACTATTAAAAGCCCTAAATCTTTAAACTTTACATTTTTGTTAACCAATTGATGCGTACCAATTATAATATCTACACTTCCTTTTTCTAAACCTTCTAAAGTTTCACGTTTTTCTTTGGTTGTTCTAAAACGATTTACATAATCAACCGTTACAGGAAAATCTTTTAAACGCTCCTTAAAGGTTCTTGAGTGCTGATAAGCCAAAATAGTTGTTGGCACCAAAACAGCTACTTGTTTTCCATTATCAACTGCTTTAAAAGCAGCTCGAATAGCGACCTCAGTTTTTCCAAAACCAACATCACCGCAAACCAAACGATCCATTGGGCGTTCGCTTTCCATATCTGCTTTAATATCTGCTGTAGCTGTACTTTGATCTGGTGTGTCTTCATAAATAAACGAAGCTTCCAATTCGTGTTGCATATAACTATCAGGATTGTACTGATAGCCTTTTTCGGTTTTTCGCTTAGCGTAAAGTTTTATAAGGTTGAAAGCAACATGTTTTACACGTGCTTTTGTTTTTTGCTTTAAAGTTTTCCATGCATTACTTCCTAACTTATAAATTTTAGGAGGTTTACCATCTTTACCATTAAACTTGGTGATTTTATGTAACGAATGAATACTTAAATACAGTACATCGCGCTCTCCATAAACCAATTTAATGGCTTCTTGTTTTTTGCCTTCAACGTCAATTTTTTGAAGTCCGCCAAAACGACCAATACCATGATCAATATGAGTTACATAATCGCCAATATCTAAGTTTGTTAACTCTTTTAGAGTGATAGCTTGCTTTTTTGCATAGCCATTTTTAAGATGAAATTTATGATAGCGTTCAAAAATTTCATGATCGGTATAGCAAACCATTTTGTTGTCGTGGTCAACAAACCCTTGATGTAATGATAAAATAATGGTTTGATATTCCTTAACATCGAGGTTTGAGTCATCAAAAATATCTTGAAACCGTTTTGCCTGTTGCTCGCTTATGCAAGCAATATAATTGGTGTAACCGTTTTCGTTATTTGTATTTAAATCTTCTATTAAAAGATTAAATTGTTTATTGAAAGAGGGTTGCGGTGTCGTGTTGAAGTTAATACTATTATCCGCTGAATTATTAAAAACTGAAGTTGTTCCAAATTCAATAATTGAAAAATCTAATAATTGCTTTTTTAGTAGAGTAGAGTTAGAAAACAATTCATTTGGTTCAGCATGTTTTATTTCTGAAGAAAGTGCTTTAAAAGCGTCTTCTGCTTTTGTATAAAAATCATCTATTCGAGAAAAAAACAAATCTGCATTTTTAAAGCAAACCACTGTTTTTTGAGCAATGTATTTTAAGAAACTTTGTCTCTTTTCTTCTAAAAACTTATTCGCTACATTAGGAATAATGTTAATTTTTTTAATTTGTTCTACCGAGAGCTGTGTTTCTACATCAAAGGTTCTAATACTATCCACCTCGTCACCAAAAAACTCAATGCGGTAAGGTTCATCGTGCGAAAATGAAAACACATCCACAATACCACCACGTACAGAAAACTCGCCCGGTTCGGTAACAAAGTCTACGCGTTTAAACTGATATTCAAACAACACTTCATTAACAAAGTCGATTGATACTTTGTCATTTGTAGATACTTTTAAGGTGTTTCGTTCTAACTCTTTTCTGGTTACTACTTTCTCGAAAAGTGCGTCAGGATAAGTAACAATTATCGCTGGTTTTTTTTGTGAATTAATGCGGTTTAAAACCTCAGCACGAAGAAGCACATTAGCATTATCGGTTTCTTCAATCTGATAAGGCCTGCGATAACTGCCAGGGTAAAACAATACATCTTTTTCATTACATAACTGTTCTAAATCATTTAAATAATGTGCCGCTTCTTCTTTATCATTAAAAACAATTAAAAAAGGTTTTTCAGCATGCTTAAAAACACTTGAAATGACAAAAGAAAATGACGAGCCAACAAGTCCTTTTAAATGTGTTTTCGTTTCGGTTTGAGCAATAGTGTTTTGCAGATTTTGCGTTTGCAAAGTCTGTGCATAGGTTTGCGAGATAGTAGATTTACTCACCTAATTATTAGATTTTAAGATTGCAAATATACGGTTTAGAATTATTTTTATGAGTGTTTAACTCAAATTCAAAAACATTTGTTGTTTTAATTTTGCATTAGCGTTTGTAGTTCCTCGGTTTTGCTCATTATAAAACGCTTAATTTTAATAATGCACTCTTTAGGAAAGCGTACATTTTGTTATTGCTGAACGAAGTGTAAGTGCAACAAAATGGAATGCTCAAAAAAAGCTGATTTTTAATTTAAAAAGGGTTGAAGTTTATTTATATTTGCAGCACAAAAACAAAAATATATGTCGTTTTCAGATTTATTTGATAGTGGGTTTAAAAAGCGTAATGAAGATCATTTTGCTTCTATAGTTCGTGTTGCCATGGATGATGGTATTATTACCTTAGAAGAGCAAGCTTTTTTAGATAGATTAGCGCGTAATTTAAGTATTAGTGAAGCTGATTATAAAATAATTTTAAAAGACTATAAATCGCACCCAATAAATCCGCCAATGTCTTACGATAGACGGTTAGAGCGTTTATATGATTTAGTGCGTATGGTATATGTTGATCAAATTAATGGTGATCCTGAGCATAAACTCTTAAATAAAATTGGTGTTGGGCTTGGATTTCATGCTATAAACGTAAAATATATAGTTGATAAAGCTTTAACGTTAGTGCGTAATGGTGTAGATTTAGACACCTTTATGGATCAAATAAAAAACATGAATAAATAATATTTATACAATTTTTAGATATAAAAAATGCGAACTTAAAAGTTCGCATTTTTTTATTTATGCAGTTTTAATTGTATTCTCTTTCGCGGAATATCAACCTCCAATACTTTTACAATAACTTGTTGATGTAAACTAACATGCTCGTTTACATCTTTTACAAAACTGTCTGATAGATTGGATACGTGAATAAGTCCACTTTCTTTAATACCAACATCTACAAAAGCACCAAAATTGGTAATGTTATTTACAATACCAGGAAGCAATTGCCCTTCACGTAAATCACTAATTGTTTTTATATTTTGATTAAAAGTGAATACTTTAACTTGCTCTCTAATATCTAATCCTGGTTTTTCAAGTTCTTTAATAATATCTTGAAGCGTTGGCAAGCCAACTGAGCTTGTACAATATTTTTTTAAATCTATTTTTTTAAGCAACTCTTTATTAGCTATTAAATCTGAAACATTTCTACCCAAATCTTTAGCCATTTTTACAACAATTTTATAGCTTTCAGGATGCACAGCAGAATCATCTAATGGGTTTTCTGCATTCTTAATTCTTAAAAACGCAGCACCTTGCTCAAAAGCTTTATCGCCTAAACGTGGAACTTTTTTTATCTCTTTTCTTGAAGAGAATAGGCCATTTTCCTTTCGGTAATTAAAAATGTTCTCAGCAAGTTTTGGCCCAATACCAGACACATAGCTTAATAAGCTCTTACTCGCCGTATTTATATTTACTCCAACTGCATTTACGCAATTCCCAACTACAGCATCTAGCGATTTTTGTAGTTTTGTTTGATCAACATCATGTTGATATTGTCCTACGCCAATTGACTTAGCATCAATTTTTACTAACTCTGCTAGTGGGTCTTGTAAACGACGACCTATAGAAACACTACCACGAACTGTTACATCATAATCAGGAAATTCTTCACGAGCAATTTTAGATGCCGAATATATACTTGCTCCTGCTTCACTAACCACAAATACCTGGATGTCATTTTTAAAATGAATCTTTCTAATTAAGGCTTCGGTTTCGCGAGATGCGGTTCCGTTTCCAATAGCAATAGCTTCAATTTTATAAGCATCGGTAAGTGAGCTTATTTTTTTCATCGCACCAACACTATCGCTTTTTGGTGGATGTGGGTAAATAGTTTCGTTATATTTTAACTGCCCTTGTGCATCTAAACAAACCACTTTACAGCCTGTTCTAAACCCAGGATCGATGGCTAACACACGCTTTTCGCCCAACGGAGATCCTAATAATAATTGTTTTAAGTTTTTTGCAAATACACTTATGGCAGACTCATCAGCTTTGTCTTTTGCCTTTTGCATAGCTTCGTTACTTAACGATGGTAATAATAATCGTTTGTAAGCATCCTTTATAGCAAGCTTTATTTGTTCAGCACAAACGTTATTAGATCGAATAATTTTATCTTCAATTTTTGAAAGAGCTCTATCATTATCTATTTCAATTTTCATCCGAATATAGCCTTCGTTTTCTGTTCTTAAAATAGCTAATAATCGGTGTGAAGGAATTCGGTTTAAAGATTCTTCCCAATCAAAATAATCTCTAAATTTTTGAGCTTTTTCATCATCAGCTTTTGTTTTTACTACTTTAGTAGAAATCATTGCAAAACGCTCCAATTGATAGCGAATATTATTCCGAATATCTACACGTTCGTTAATCCATTCAGCAATAATATGTCGTGCCCCTTCTAAGACACTGTCAACCGATGTTACCTCGTTTTTTATATATTTAAAAGCTATGGATTCAACATCATTTGCATTTTGAGACATGATGATTTTTGCTAGTGGCTCCAATCCGTTTTGTCGTGCTTTTTCAGCTTTTGTTTTCCTACTTTTTTTATAGGGTAAGTATAAATCTTCAAGCGCTGTTAAATTTTGAGTTGATTCTATTTTTTGTTTTAATTCCGATGTTAAAACTGATTGTTCTTCTAAAGCTTTTAAAATGGCCCCTTTACGTTTTTCTAAAGTTTCAAATTGCTCTTTAAATTTTACGATATCACTTATTTGAACCTCATCTAAATTACCTGTACGTTCTTTTCGGTACCTAGAAATAAACGGAACGGTACAATCTTCATTTAATAATTCAACCGTATTTTTTACTGACTGCTCAGAGAGTTTAGTATTGGATATTATGAATTCTATTAGTTTAACCATTTACTATATAATTATGAAAAAACGAATGTAATTAACTTCAGATACTTTTTGTAAACTAATTCACTTTTTATTTAGATGTATAATTAACCGTTTTAAATCCCGTTAACATTAAACCCACTTTCTCTCATTGCAAAACTATTAGTATGAAAAATATACGCTTTACTTTTTTAGCTTTATTAATTTGCAATCTTTCTTTTTCTCAAAAAAAGAGAACCGATTCAATCAAAAAAAGCAACATAAAAAAGGTTGATACAACTTCTACCATACTCAAAACAAGTTTATTTAAAATGCACCCTAATCCTGCAAAAGACAAATTATTTATTTTAGGAACAAATAGAATTAAAAGTATTGAATTAATCAATATTTTAGGAAAGCAAGTAGCAACCTATCATTTTAATAAAAGTATTATAAAAATTGATGTTTCTGAACTTAAAAAGGACATTTATATTATAAAAGTAATTGATGAAAACGACAAGGTGGAAACTAAAAGATTAGTTATTGAGTAAAATTAGACTAAAACATATGTTAGGACAATTAAACCCTAACCTTTATTGAATAGTATTGTTTTGGTTTCGGATAGAAATTTACCATCTCCTGTTACTCCTTCAATAAACAGTTTAATGTTATTATTATAAGGATTATATATGGTAAAATTTAAATTATTGCTTGTGTCAATTGTACAATTTGGAATCCAGTCTATAACACCGTATTCCTTAAAAAAATCATCAGTATAAGTATTATACTTTGGCACATAGAATTTTCTTTTTTTTGAAAACGATAAAGGAAAACTATATTCTCTAAATGATTTTCCATCTTTCTTACTAGAAAAGGTATTTGAAGTGTATATCCTTATTGCTCCAGAGTAACCTGCTCTCATACCCTCTCCAAATCCATGCCTGTTAACTGCTATATAATCTACTGTGCTCATATCAAAATTTATTAAAAATTCATAACTTGATAATCTCATATCGTTTAAATAAACTATTGGCCCACTAGATGCTACACCTAATTTAGAGCTACTATTAGATGCTCTTATTATAAAATTCCCTCCTTGATCTATAGCAAAATAACCTGGTATGTATGTACTTATATAATTTGCTAATGACAAATTCATTGACCTTATTTTATCATCAAAAAGGTAAACCCTGTTAAATGAGCTTCCTTTAAGCATATCTATTTTAGTTTGTCTTAAATCCGTTTTTACTACTACCTCATTTAACTGTTGTGTTTCATCAAGATTAATAGCAAAGGGAGTTGTTGCTGTATATTTGGTAAAAGACAGCCCTTTTGGTTTAAGTGTTCTTTCATACTTATTAAACTCTGGTATTGCAGAAGGGTAGAACTGCATATACAAATTTGGCTTAACCATTCTTCCTTTTCTATTTAATATACCAAGACTCAAAGTTTCATCCTCATTAGGATAAAAACCGCTTTTAAAAAAACTATCTTCATTGTTAGGAAGATCTACTAAAAACCCTTCATTATTTTCTAATGGATATATTATAAAATGGTTTTGATTACTACTATTTCTGTTTGCCTTTATTGCTATACCATCTTCAAAAGCAAAACTATTAGTAGGTTTATTATTAAAAATATTATTCCAATTATAACTACTCCAACCTTGAGTGATTAACAAATTATCTAAGTCATACTTTTTTTTGCGATCAATCTTAGTAAAATAGTATGTTGCATTTTCTATATATCCATTAACATAAGGCTGTAGATAAGTATACGATATAATATTATGATGCCTTTGGTAAGATTTTGTTTCGTTTGTAAGCACAGATATACTTAAGTTAGGCTTGCTTTCAGCCAATTTTAAGTTATTTAAAGGGATTTTAATTGTTAAAGAGTCTTTTAATTTGGTTAAACTTGGCTTTCCTAACTGAATGAAATGAATGCCTTCATAGTTAAAAAATAAGCGCTCTAGTATTGGTGCATTATTTTCATCAAAAAGTGTGAAAATATTAATTCCAGAAAACAGCTCATCATTATTGATGGCCTTAATTACGCTTTCCGAATTGAATTTAACGTCTATTACTTTAATAATTTTTCCGTTATGAATAACTAATTTAAAAGGTTTCCCTTTAATATCTTTTAGAGTTTTTTTATTTGTGTCAAATTCTACAACTAATTTCCCTTTTAAATCGTTAACAGTAATCGAAATTCCCTTAGGTTTAATATCATCAATTATAAATGTAAATTTCTTATTTAAATAATTAAGCTCTACCGTATATTGCTGGTTTAAAATTGGGGTAAATAAAAAACGTCCTATTCCTAATGCGTTTGTTTTAAATGTAGTTATTGTCTGTTTATTATTATCTAAAACAACACCTTCCAAATTTGAAGCTCCAAAGCCTTCAGTATTTTTTACTATAACGCCTACATTTGTTTTAACTTCGTTTATAAAATAACCTCCTTCTGGTAAAAATTGTGCGTCTAAATTATTTTCAACAACTCTACCTTTAACTGTTGATTCAACTTCTGGATCTATAACTTTAAAAGTTTCAACAAAAGTGTTACGCTCGTCAAAGTTTCTCATCCAATTTGTGTAGGCCTTAAATGTATAATTACCAGACGTAAAAAGGCTATCCACATTAAACACATTGTTAGCAAATCCATCTTTTACTTTAATCAATTTACTTTTAACAACTTTATTTGTACTATCTGTAATTACACAATATAAATTCTTTGTTAGTAAGGAAGGCTTCTTTAAATCTTTATTAAAAACATAACCACTAAACCCTAACATTTCACCTTTTATGTAAGTGCTTTTATTTAAATGACAATAAGCAATTTCTCTATAAGCTGTAGAATAATCTTGAAATGCATTTATAGCCTTATCAAAACTTTTTTCTTGAGCTTTTAAATTGGTTTGAAATGATAAAAAAACGAATACAGTAAATACAAATTTCAAGGTATAACTTAACGTTTTTGAATTAAATAGGTAGTTTAATCTCATACTTTATGGGTTAGCTTTTGTAATACAAAACGCCCAAAAATAATGCCAGAAATTAGCACATAATTAGTCTTTTCATTTCTCCAGAATATTAAATTTATTACTTGGACAAAAACTTATGCTATCTTTTTATTATTTAGGCAACTTTTTGAAGTAAATCAAAGCAAGGACATTTTTTGCATCGCTTACTTTCTCCCTTTTTAAACTTTTTACAGCAACTTGTTTTTACTTTTTTAGGATTATCTATTCCTAATTTTTGTAATTTCTTTATTGCCTTTTTTTTCTTCTTTTTGCCCAAAACAGAGTATAAAAATCAATTCTTGAGCAAAAATACATTATTTTTATTAAATCTAAATAAGAATAATCACAAAATTATTGTGGATTATCCATTGATGCAGAAGTAACCGTTAGGTTTTCAATATCTCTATCAAATAAATATAGTCCTCCTTTATCATCACCAATAAGGTTTATTTTGTCTAATATAGTACGAGCAACAGCCTCTTCCTCTATTTGTTCAGACACATACCATTGTAAAAAATTATGCGTAGCATAGTCTTTTTCTTGAAGACTAATGTGTACTAACTCATTTATACTTTCAGAAACAAATACTTCATGTTCAAATAATTTTTCAAACATTTCTTTAAACGATTTAAAAGTAACATTTGGAGCTTTTAATTGAGATATTTTTGCATGCCCGCCACGTTCATTAACAAATTTTATAAGCTTTAACATGTGTTCGCGTTCCTCATCAGATTGAGCGTACATAAAATTAGATACACCTTCCAATCCTTTTACCTCAGCCCAACATGCCATAGCTAAATATATTTGAGAAGATTCTGCTTCAATTCTTATTTGATTATTTAATGCCTTTTCTATGGTTTTTGATAACATGATTTCCTTTTTTGTAAAGTTATAATAATTTTAATTCGCAAAGTAATTCTTAAGCATAAACTCAGCTGAAGCATAACTTCCACGTATGTCTCTTATTTCGCTTAAATACTTCTGTGCCATTCTTCTTTCATTATAAAGAGCAATTCCCCTTGAAAAAGAACTAAATATAATAAGAATTAAAGTAATTACATTCCATTTATTTTCTGACTTTTTAATATTCAAATCGGGAATTTTTCTAACATAGCTTAAAACAAAATCATCATCAATGTTTGCAATTAAGAAAGATTTAATTTCTCTATTATATTTAGCAAACAACTCAATTTCAATCATATCTGCCTTTGTTTTTATTAAACGTTCAGCTTGTGCTTGAATATCGACTATTTGTCTAATAATATTTTTGCTCATCTAACTTATCTGTAGTCCATTACTAGTATTGGCATTATCTGGATTTACAAATACTAATTTTCCATCAGGAGTTTCGGTCATTAAAATCATGCCTTCACTCTCCACTCCTCGTAAAGCTCGTGGTGCTAAATTTACAAGAACCGTTACTTTTTTACCAATAACTTCTTCAGCGGTAAAACTTTCTGCAATACCTGAAACAATCGTTCTAATATCAATACCAGTATCTACTTTAAGCTTTAAAAGTTTTTTAGTTTTAGGCATTTTTTCAGCTTCTAAAATAGTGCCTACACGAATATCTAGTTTAGTAAAATCTTCAAAAGTAATAGTCTTTTTTTGAGGTTCAACAACGGCATTAGCAATTTCGTTTGCTTTTTTACTAGCTTCTAATTTATCTAATTGCGCTTGAATTGTAGCATCTTCAATTTTAGAAAAAAGCAATTCTGCTTTTCCTATTTGGTGACCTGCTGGAATCAGAATGTCTTTTGATTTGATATCGTTCCAAGAGTTCTCAATACTATTCTCTTGTACCGAATCACTCGAGCCTATATTAAGAATGTTTTTTAATTTATTAGATGTAAACGGCAAAAATGGTTCGCTTAATGTTGCTAAAGCTGATGCTATTTGTAATGCAACATACATAATGGTTTTGGTTCGATCTTCATCAACTTTAATAACTTTCCAAGGCTCTTCATCGGCTAAATATTTATTACCTAATCTAGCCAAATTCATAAGCTCTTGTCCAGCTTCTCTAAAACGGTAACGTTCAATGGAGCTAGTAATCACATCTGGATATGCTTTTACAGCAGCTAAGGTGTCTTCGTCTACTTGAGATAGTTCATATGCATTAGGCACAACACCTCCATAATACTTGTTAGTCAATACCACCACACGATTAATAAAATTGCCAAAAATGGCAACTAACTCGTTGTTATTTCTTGCTTGAAAGTCTTTCCAAGTAAAATCGTTATCCTTTGTTTCTGGAGCATTAGCTGTTAAAGCATAACGCAATACATCTTGCTGGTTTGGGAAATCTTGCAAATATTCTGGTAACCAAACCGCCCAATTTTTAGAGGTTGACAGTTTATTCCCTTCTAAATTTAAAAACTCATTGGCTGGTACATTTTCAGGTAAAACATAAGAACCTTCACTTTTTAACATGGCGGGGAAAATAATACAGTGAAATACAATATTATCTTTTCCTATAAAGTGTACCAATTTGGTGTCTTTGTCTTTCCAATAAGGCTCCCAATTTTTACCTTCTCTAGCCGCCCATTCTTTAGTTGAAGATATGTAACCTATTGGCGCATCAAACCAAACATAAAGTACCTTCCCTTCTCCTCCTTCTGCTGGCACTGGAATTCCCCAGTCTAAATCTCGAGTAACCGCTCGTGGCCTCAACCCATCATCAATCCAAGATTTACATTGACCATATACATTAGGTTTCCAATCTTTTTTATGTCCTTTTAAAATCCATTCTTTTAAAAATGCTTCGTGTTTATCTAAAGGTAAAAACCAATGTTTTGTTTGTTTTAAAGAAGGAGCGTTACCTGTTATAGCCGATTTAGGGTTTATTAAATCGGTTGCATTATGACTTGTTCCACAATTTTCACATTGATCGCCATAACTCTCTTCATTTCCGCATTTAGGGCAAGTTCCTATTACAAAACGATCTGCTAAAAACTGATTAGCTTCTTCATCGTATAATTGCTCTGTTGTTTCTTCTACAAATTCACCTTTGTCATTTAAAATTGTAAAGAATTCTGAAGCTGTATCATGATGAATCTTGGCTGATGTACGCGAATAATTATCGAAAGTAATTCCAAATTCTTCAAAAGAGTTTTTAATTATTGTATGATATTTATCCACAATATCCTGCGGAGAAACGCCTTCGTTTTTTGCTTTGATAGTAATGGGTACACCATGTTCGTCACTCCCACAAACAAAAAGCACATCTTCTCCTGTTAAACGTAAATAGCGTGCATAAATATCAGCTGGCACATAAACCCCTGCTAAATGACCTATATGAATTGGTCCATTAGTATAAGGAAGTGCAGCTGTAATTGTATATCGTTTTGGTTTGTTCATCTTTTTATAAACTGTTGTCAGGTCGAGCGCAGTCGAGACCTAAATAAAAACCTCTCGACTGCGCTCGAGGAGACAAATTATACGTCATTGCTAGGAGTAAAGCGATGAAGTAATTTTAAAATTAAAATTCCAAACAAACAGATTCCCACGCTTCGCTCGGAATGACGAGTTATTTTGAAGCCGTAAAAGTACGCATTTTGACTCCGATTTAGAAAAAAAATGTACATTTACATTATGTCAAAAATCTCACTAATTACTATCTTGTGTTGTATTCTTCTTTTCTTTGGAAAAGAAACTATTTTGGCACAAGAATCATTGTCTAAAAAAACAACTACATTGATACAACCACCGTATTTAAATACTGGAGATACCGTTGCTATTGTTGCGCCTTCTGGCGTTTTAAAAAATAGAACTAAGGAAGTTGAACAAGCTAAATCTCTTTTAAAAAGCTGGGGACTTCATCCTGTTGTTGGAAAGCATGTTTTTAGCACCGCTAATCATTTTGCAGGAACCGACGATGAACGTTGTGAGGATTTTCAAAATGCTTTAGACGACCCAAAAATTTCTGCTATTTGGTGTGCTCGTGGCGGTTACGGAACCGTTAGAATTTTAGATAAATTAGATTATACTAAGTTCAAAAAAAAACCTAAATGGTTGATTGGGTACAGCGATATTACAGCATTACATAATCAGTTTCATAATCAAGGTTTTGAAAGTATTCATGCTTTAATGTGTACCAGTTTACAAGATGATTTAAGCGCTATTCAAGAAACTGTCTCCACTTTTAAAGATGCTGCTTTTGGGAAACCTATAAGTTACACTTTAAAAGGTTCTAAATATAATAAGGCAGGGGAAGGCTCTGGGCAACTTGTTGGTGGTAATTTAACCATGTTACACACTATGTTGGGTTCTAAAACGAGCATAGATACGTCTGAAAAAATATTGTTTATTGAAGAAATTGGTGAATATAAATACCATATAGACCGTATGCTACAAAGCTTAAAACGTGCCGGATATTTTGAAAACTGTAAAGGTGTTATTGTTGGGGGAATGAGTAAAATGCGAAAAAATACAACTCTTTGGGGAACATCTGTTGAGCAACTTATTTTAGACGCATTAGCTGATTACGATTTTCCTATTGCATTTAACATGCCTGCTGGACACGAAAAGGATAATCGTGCTTTAATTTTAGGAAGAACTATAAAGCTGGAAGTAAAGAGCGATAAGTCTACTGTTGTTTTTGAGGATTAATACTCCAATTCTGCAATCTTATTGGCTTTTTCATTCCAAATTGTAATAACTCCTTTTCGACTTGATGTAATAATATATTTGCCATCTGGACTCCAATCTATTCCCCACAAATAATCATTTGTAGATTTAGATTCAAATAATAATTTACCTTTTTTAGACCAAATTCTTAAAGCATCACTTGCTGTTGCTAATTTTGTTCCTTTTTTATTCCATCTAAGGTTTCTGTACTCAGCAATGCTTCCTTTAATTTCTTTTATTTTTTCTCCTTCAATATTCCAAAACTGCACCAATTTATTCTTTGCTTTTTCCAAATCGCCATAATCTCCAACAGCAAAAAACTTACCAGATCTGTGCCACTCAACACAAAGTAAAAAAGGTTCTTTTTTTCTTGTTTCAAATATTTTTAAAGTGTCTCCTAAATGATTAAAAACCCCAACTTTAGTACCTACAGTAACTAACGTGTTGTTTTTAGGATGCCAATCTAATCCTGCAGCTCCCTTTTTATCTGCTCTAAATCTGCTTACGCGAGTACCATCAATATTATATATTGAAACAAAACTTTCAAGCTCGGAAACGGCTAAAAGCTCACCTGTATAATTCCATCCTAATGCTCTAAAGCTATTCTTCAGCCCTCTTAAACTAGTCCAAGAATCATTGTCAAGATCAAGGATTTTTGCCTTAAATGTTCTACCCTGTGTTATAACAGCAAGTTTGTTTTTTGTAGGATGCCACTTTAATCTACTTAGTTGCACGTCTTTAACAGGATAAGTTTTAATCAACTTATAAGTATTTCCATCAAACAATTTTAATTCATCTTGATTACCTCCAGAAGCAATATATTTTCCGTTAGGACTCCAGGCAACAGTCCACACCGTTTTATTATACTCGTTTTGTTGGCAAAAAACATTGAATACCAAAAACATGAAAAAAAAGATGTGTACTGTTCTTAACATTTATCTTCCCCAAAAAACACAATAACATCAAACTCAATAGCATCAGAAATCGCATAATCTTTTACTTTAACTACTCCTTTAGCTCCATAAAGAATATTCCAATCTGTTCTATCTATCTTAAATTTAGCTTCTAGTTTTGTGCTATCTGAATTTAACTTAGCTTCAAACAAAACAGGTTTCGTAATTCCTTTTATACTAAGGTTTGCATGCATTTTTAATTGACCGTTATTCTGATACTCAACCCGAGTTATTACCAATTTTGATGTTGGATATTTTTTAACATTAAAAAAATCTTCGTCTTTTAAGTGTTTTACCAAATCTTCACTATAATCACCATCTGTATTAATTAGTGAAGTCATATCTACAGTAAAATTTCCTCCAGTAATTTTATCATTTGTTTTAATAATTTTACCGTCTTTAAAATTAACCGTACCATGATGCCCGCCAAAACTAAAAAGCATTGATCCTTTCCAATTTACAATACTCGCCTTGGTGTTGATTAATACTTCTTGCTGACTAAAACTAACTATTGAACAAAATAGAAATAATAAAGTTGTTGCTTTTTTCATCTGTTTATATTTTCCTGTAAAACTAGATGCATTACATTCCTTTTTTGTAAAAAAAATGTAAAAGAAGTGTAAAACAGGTGCAAAAAGTTGAAAATTTTCATCTGTTTGTTTTATTGTTTTTAAATTGCCAGATGTAACTTTATACAATTAACTGTTTTTAACATCTCCATGAAAAAATCTCTTTTTCTTTTATTTACAGTATTATTTTTCACATTGATTGGCTGTACAGATAATGTACCTCAGAATCATTTTTCTGAAACGGTAAAAGTCGCTTTAAGAGATGTTGGTAATAAATTAATGTTAGCTAGTAACGATTCTACATCTTTAATACTTCCTATTATTAAAACCGGCGATAACCTCTACGAAATTTCTTTTCAAAACACCTTATCAATTGCTCCAGATAGTCTAGTAGCCTTTACTAAGCAAAGTTTAAATGCTGCTAAATTACCTAAGCGCTATATTGTTGAAGTTATTAATTGTGAAAATGAAGAAGTCTCATATAGTTATCAAATTACTGGCTTAACTGAGAATGATATTATTCCGTGTTTAGAAAGGAAGCTCCCTAACGATTGTTACACTATTAAGGTGCTTTTTCTAGAAAACGAAACATTTTCAATTTTTAAAAACCCTCTTTTTATTTTTCTATTGATACTTGTTATTCTTGGAAGGTTTTGGTGGTTACAAAAGATGAAGAAATTTAATAAGACAGATACTTCTAACAACAATTTACCCTATTCAAAGATTGGACATTATCGATTTTATAAAGACCAAAATAAACTAACAAAAGAAAGTGTTGAAATAAAACTATCAGTTAAAGAATGTGAATTAATGACTATACTTAGCGCGAATCAAAATCAAGTTGTGAAACGCGAAGTTCTAGTAAAAGAAATCTGGGAAGATAATGGGGTTTTTGTAGATAGAAGCTTAGACACTTTTATATCTAAACTTAGAAAAAAATTTAAAGATGATGCTAGCATAAACATCATTAATATTCATGGTGTTGGATATAAACTTGAAGTAAATTAATATGACATTTTACGATTTATCAAAAGAAGAACGTCTTGTTTTAGTTGAAAAAATAAATCAAGAGATTCAAAATGATTTGTCTTCTGGTAAAACAGAAAACATTACCGCATATTTTTCTGACGATGATACTTATATTCGGAAAACTGGATATTTAGCCTTCGGGGGAATTTTTTATGATAAACCAGAACTACAACAACATATTCTTTCAACTTTAAAAAGCTTATTAAAATCTGACACTGATAAAGTAAGGCAAACTGTTGTGAATGCTGCTGGCGAAATTGGTAAATTTCATTTTAATAAGGTGCAGCACTTTTTTGATGTTGGCTTATTTGATAAGCACCACTCGGTTAGAAACGCAGTGATTGGTTCGGTTAAAAAAATGGGTGAGCGTAATTCTATTACTGTTTTAGCTTGGGCGAAAACCTATTTAAAACATCCAGACAAAGAAGTACGAAGAGAAATTTGCCATGGAATTGAGTTACGCGGGCGAACGCACCCTCAAGATATTTTGCCTTTATTAAAAACTTTAGAATTTGATGAAACTAAACGCGTATCGGATACTTTAATTCACGTTATAGGACAAATAGCATATAAGAAAGGTTGTTTAAAAACCGTAGTTGCACATCTTAATACATGGAAAAACAAACCTCTTGTTGAAAAAGCTTTAGACGAAATTATTAATGTACACAACCGTTATAAAAAGTTTGCTGTTTTAACCCAACAGGAAGCTATTGATTATATTGATGGGAGTTATGGGCGATAAGTTAATCTTGATACAAAAAATCTTCAGCTTCTTTAGATAGGTAAACTCTGTCTTCTTTTTTATAAATTAAAAATAAAATATAAGCCAGAACTCCTAATACTAAAAGAATAAAAACACTAACTAAAAAAATAGCATTAAACCCTATTTCACTGCTATATTCTCCTATTATTCCTGAAACTTTATAAAATAACATTGAAGGAATTGTTACTAAAGACAATACAATAGCTAAATATTTAGGATTACTAAATCTAGTAGTAATTGAATATAAAATTGGTGAGATAAGCATTTCTCCAAATGAAAGTAAAAAAGCAGAACATATAAATATCGTTAAACTTAATGAATTTGGGGTTTCAGGAATGAATAGTAGCATTATAAAAGACAATGCCGAAACTATCAACCCTAAAAAAATCTTGAAAAATGAGTTTGTATAAATATAAGACCAGACCAAAGCTAAAATCGAGATAATAACTATTCCAAAATAGGAGTTAAGCCCCGCATTTAAATAGGCTTTGGGAATAATATCTGTTTCATCAAAAACTTTTTCTTGAATAGTATATATTCCAAAGTAAGTAATCTCATAAACCATCCAAAAAATAGCAGATATAATTATAACTGAAAGAATATATAATATTTTTTTATTCAATACTATGCTTTTATAATTAGATAATGAAGCATCTTGATTCTCATTAGTAAATAACACAAAAATTGTGGCAATAATAGTTAACACACCAGCAGCTATAAATCCATAATTAAAATCTAAATCAGCGATATAGCCTAAAGCAATAATACCTAAAAATGAACCAAAATTAATTGCTACATGCAATGACGTAAAACCTGCATCTAATAGCTTTGGTTTGCTTAAATATTGCTTTCCAAATTGAGCATTAATATTAGAAGTGAATAAACCAGAGCCAAAAACTATTAATCCTAAGCCAATATATAAAGAAGTAAGAGATTGAACGAATAATACAAAACAACCTAAAGTTTGTAAAACACCACCAACTATAATAGTGGTTCTGTTTCCAAATAATAGATCTCCCAAAAGCGCTCCTAAAATTTTCCCCACAATGATAAACATTGCAAACCACCCATAAATTGCTAATGCTTCTTGGTTAGACATTTTTAATGTCTCTCCAACCATGTAAAGAACAATGACAGCTCTCACTCCATAATATGAAGCTCTTTCAAAACAATATGCCAAAGCATAAATTAAAGCTGGTTTTGAGTGTAATATGTTATTAGAAATTTTTATCATTAAAACCTTCGTTCCTTTTGCAACTGCTCATAAGCTGCCTGAACCTGCCTGAATTTTTCTTCGGCGCCTTTTTGATGTTCCTTACCTAAGTGAATCACTTTATCTGGATGGTATTTTTTTGCCATTTTTCGGTAGGCTTTTTTAATCTCGTCGTTTGTAGCGCTTTTATCAATTTCTAAAATTTTATACGCATTTTCCTGACTGTTATAAAACATAGCTTTTATACTCTCGTAATCTTTCGAGCTAATACCTAAATAACCAGCTATGGTATAAATTTGTTTTACCTCATCGTCAGTCACAAAACCATCGGCTTTAGCTATACCAAAAAGAAAGTGCATGAGCTGCAAACGTGATGGATGGTCCATCATTTGCTTGATTTGTAAACACACTTGACGTGTAGAAATATTATTTTGCTTGTTTATATTTTTAAATAGTTTAAAGGCATGGTTTGCACGTACTTTACCATACATATTCAAAAATTGTTGGCGTACAAAATCTAATTCGCGTTGGTCTTGTTTGCCATCGGCCTTTATAACAATAGATGCTAGGATAAGTAAACTTACCTCAAAATCGCCTGATTGTGTTTGAGGGCGTTGCCTTGGTTGTGTTCTGTAAGTGGTTCTTCTTTGTCTGCGTTGTGGGTTACCTTGATTTAAAAAAGGGCTATTCTTGCCATCTGCCATAGCATCTACTATACTACCTAGTGCTAAACCTATTATGGCACCAATAGGGCCACCAAACGACCAGCCTAATGAGGCTCCTATCCATTTTGAAAAACTCATGTAATTATTAATTTTATTTATCGTCAAATATACTATTGTTAGTTGAGTTTTGCATGATTTTGTTACAGTTGTACTGCGTTAAGGATAGAACGGTATGTTTGAGCTCTTTTTGTTTTTTCAAAAAAGCGAGTAGTGATAGCCTGCCCTTATAACGCCATAAGCGTTTTAAGGGAACGCCCTAATAATTATTGCATGATTTTTGATTAACTTTGCACAGTATTAATTATAAAATAAAAATTTAAGATATGTATCCAGCAGAATTAGTAAAACCAATGCGCGAAGATTTAACCAATGTTGGTTTTGAAGAGTTACAAACTGCCGAGGCTGTTGATGCTGCTTTAGCAAAAGAAGGAACGACTTTAGTTGTTGTAAATTCGGTATGTGGTTGTGCAGCAGCAAATGCACGTCCTGGTGCTAGAATGAGTTTACAAAATGCCAAACGTCCTAATAATATAACAACTGTTTTTGCAGGTGTAGATAAAGAGGCTGTGGATAAAGCGAGAGAATACATGATTCCGTTTCCTCCAAGTTCTCCTTGTATGGCTTTGTTTAAAGATGGTGAATTAGTGCACATGTTAGAGCGCCACCACATTGAAGGTAGACCAGCAGAATTAATTGCTGAAAACTTAGTTGACGCATATAATGATCATTGCTAAGAAAGTATAGTTTATCGTAATAGAAACTAAATGATAAACAGTTTCTCACGTTTTACTCAAAATAAAAATTAGAAAAGCCAACTTTTTAAGTTGGCTTTTTACATATAAAGTAGGTGCTTTTAACTAGTCTAAAGCTGGTATACGTAATACCTGCCCTGGGTAGATTTTATCTGGATCTGTAAGCATTGGCTTATTTGCTTCAAAAATTACTGGGTATTTCATTGCATTACCATAATAATTTTTAGCTATTTTACCTAAAGTGTCTCCACTAGCTACAGTATGAAATTGAGCTTCAGGTTCTACATGTTCAACAGTCATTTGATCATCTACAGTTGCAATTCCGTTAGAGTTACCTACTACTAAAACTACTTTTTCTTTTGTAGCTTGATCGTAAGCCATTCCTGTAATTGTTGCAACATCATCATCAATATGAACATTTAAGCCTTCAACTTGTAATTGTAAATCGTTAATTGTTTCTTCTAGTTTTCTTGCAGCAGCTTCTTCTAATTTAAGCTCTGCAGCAGCAGCTTCAGCAGCTTCTTCTGCATCTGTTTTTCCTATTCCAAATACTTTAGCTCCTGCGTTTTTAATGAATGAAAATAATCCCATCTTTGTTTTGTTTTTTAAGTGTTACTAAATTAATTTTTGTAAGGGTTTAAATAAGTTATTTAATCGATACATGGTTTTAGACACAAGAATAATTGATTAGTCACATTTTTATATATGATAAGACAAATTAATACAAAAAAGAAACTGCCTAAAGCATATTGCTTTAGACAGTTTCTAAACTAAATAACCAACCAAATTTTTGTTAAACCCTAGTGTTTTCTCTTGGGTTGTCTACTTTATTTTTTCTATGCTTACGCGTTTCGTTTCTTTTAACTGATTCTTTCTTTTTTGCGTCACCATTTTTTAAGTATTGAATGTATCCTCTACCTTCAAATTCATATACTGTCTCAGATGTTGGGTGATACAATTCTATTGTTCCATCATCTATAACGCTCAATTCGAAATGTTCATTGTCAAAGAAATCATAATCTAATGTTAAAGTTTTAAGCTTTGTATCACCTGTAATATTCCCTACCCCATAAACACCTGTGTAATCCCAAACAAGATTGTTTACACTTGTTCCTGTTTCGTCTTGCGAGCTTCTAAAAGTATCATCATTCCCGCCTGCTAAAAACTGCAAATAGTTTTCGTTATCAAACTCATTTATCGCTCCAAACTCACTAGTATATGTTTTTTCCCAAGCTTCATATTCTTGTAAGAAATAATGAATATTATCATAGAACACAAAATCATAATCGAAATTACTACGTTGGTAGCCATCTAAAAAGTAAGATGTATCGTTATTTGGGTTGTAAAGCTCTATAGTATTATTATCTATTTGAAAAACATCAAAAGTTTCAAAACCATCTGCATCGTGTGTTACATCTAAAATCATATTATATGCATCGTAATCTGCTACTGCAATACCATAACCATTGCCGCTACTACCAATACCAACTAGGTTATTATTGGCATACATAACGCCATTTCTAAACGAAATAGTAAAGGCTTTTTGCAAAAATGGTGTTTCACCAAATCCACTTGTACTATTAATATCAACATACCACAACTCGTAAGAGCCTAGCAATTGGTTTATCGAGATTGTTGGCTCATCATCAATTATATTTGTTTCTACATAACAAGAAGTAAGCAATGTTGTAGTTAGAGCAAAGCTTAAGAGTAATTTTACAGTCTTCATAATCAAACATTTTTAGGGTTTCTTTTTATACAGATTCAAAACGCGTGCCAAAAAAGATTTCTTAATGTTTTGTTGACTTAACATTGATTAATATTTTACGTATTTTTGAAACTCAAATAATTTATGTTTTTTATGGACAAGCCTTTAAAATATGCGGTTTTTGGAGCAGGAAGTTGGGCAACAGCTATTGTAAAAATGCTTTGCGAAAATTTAGATGAAGTGGGGTGGTATATGCGAAGTGTTTACACTAAAGAGCATTTATTAAAAGAAAAACATAATCCAAATTATTTAAGCTCTGTTGAATTTCATTTAGAGCAGCTAAAAATAAGTAATAACATTAATGAAATTGCTGATTATGCCGATATTTTAATTTTTGTAATTCCTTCGGCTTTTATACACTCAGAATTAGAAAAATTAACTACTAATATTGAAAACAAAACCATTGTATCTGCTGTAAAAGGGATTATACCAGAAACAGGGTTGCTTGTTGGAGAACATTTTCATGATGCTTATAAAATTCCTTTTGATAATATTGCTGTAATTGCTGGCCCTTGCCACGCTGAAGAGGTTGCTTTAGAACGCTTATCTTACTTAACTATTTCTTGTGCCGATGCTAAAAAAGCACAACACATTGCAGATGCTTTATCGAGTCGTTATATAAAAACTAAAATTAGCGATGATATTATTGGTACTGAATATGCTGTTATGCTTAAAAACATTTATGCTATTGCAGCAGGAATTGCACATGGTTTAGGTTATGGAGACAACTTCCAAAGTGTACTGATGAGCAATGCCATTCGTGAAATGAAACGCTTTATTAAGAAAATGCATAAAATGAAACGCAATATTAATAATTCGGCTTACTTAGGCGATTTATTAGTTACTGGCTATTCGGTTTTTTCTAGAAATCGGATGTTTGGGAATATGATAGGTAAAGGCTATACTGTAAAATCTGCCCAAATGGAAATGAATATGGTTGCAGAAGGTTATTACGCCACTAAAAGTGCCTTTTTACTTAACGAAAAAAACATAAAAAAGACGCGTTTACCAATTATAAATGCTGTTCACGCCATTCTATACGAGAATAAAAACCCTAAAAAAGTGTTTAAAAAATTAACTGATAAGTTAGATTAACAATTCCTTTAAAAACAAGGAATACATTACTTCATTAAAACGCCTTTTGTTTCCATTAATGGAAGCTGTTGCATTGCTTTTACATTAATAGTATTTTCTCTAAATAAATACGTTTTATCAAACATCGTATTCCCTTCAAAAAAAGACACCTTAAATGTATTGTTTAAGGCAAATAATGGTTCTTGCATCAATTCAATCTTAGCATAACTCTTTTTAGGAAGCTTATCTAGTTTTTTTCTGAAAATAGATGTGGTTTTTTCTTTTGAATACCCACTAGTTACTATAATAACCATATCTAAATCAACTTCCTTATCATTGATTATATAAGCATTCCAATCTTGAGTTTTGTAAATATCATTATATTCATTTACAATAGCTATGTAAACGCCTTCTACTTTAGGAATTTGGATATCTTTTTTCATTTCGTACTTATGTTGAAAAGCTCTAAATTAGATGCAAAAATAAATCATTTGCGCTTTCAAAAACAAATTTAGATGAAACAATCAATTTTATGGGCACTATGCTTAACAGCTTCATTAGGTATTGCCCAAACTAACAATCAATCGCAACTTACTATTGACCAGATTATGCAGGGTGAGGGTTTTGTAGGCTACTTACCAACCAACATTAATTGGTCAGAAAACAGTAAAGACATTTATTTTAGTTGGAACCCCAATAATGATACGATTCGGTCTACATATAAAGTAAACATCAATTCGAAAAAGATTAGCAAACCTTCTTTTAATGAACTTAAAAAAAGATCTAATAATGGAGATTATTCCGAAGATTTTAAGTGGAAAGTATATGATAAAGGAGGCGATTTATTTTTAATGAATACTACAAACTATTCTACTAAACGTATTACAAATACTATTACTAGAGAATCAAACCCTCAATTTTCTGGTGATGAAAAATCCATCATTTATCAACAAGAGAATAATTTCTATAAGTGGGATATTGAAAGCGGAACTACTAAACAGCTTACCAATTTTAAAAGTGGGAATAAAAAGTCTGAACCCAAGGTTAGTAATCAAGAACAATGGTTAATTGATGATCAATTAAAGTACTTTAACATTCTAGAAAAACGTAAAAATGAAGATGAAGCTCAAGAGTACAGACAAAAGCAATTGGAATTTGAGCGCCCTAAAACAATTTATTATAATGATAAACAATTTTTCGGAGGAAGCATTTCTCCTGATTTAAACTATGTAGTATATCGTCTATTTACTCCTCCAAATAGCAAAAACACTATTGTTCCAGACTATACTACCGAGAGTGGTTACACAACAGATTTAAACGCAAGATCAAAAGTAGGAAGCCCACAATACTCATCTGAATCTTGGATTTTGAATTTAAAAACTGGCGACACCTATCAAATTAAAACAGATTCTATTGAAGGTGTTTTTGATAAATCTAAATTTTTAAAAGAGTATGCCGAAAATCAATCAGAATATAATGACACTTATAATACCGCAAGACCTGTAAGTGTTGGTGCTCCAATATTTTCAAATGATGGTAAAGCAGTTGTAAACATAACCTCTACTGACTATAAAGACAGATGGATTATGACTGTAAATCTCTCAGATGGAAGTTTAAAACTAATAGATAGGCAACATGATGATGCTTGGATTGGTGGTTCTGGAATAGGTTGGTTTTCAAGAGGTACTATTGGGTGGCTAGACGATAATAATATTTGGTTTAAATCTGAAAAAACAGGATATGCCCATTTGTATACTGCCAATGTTAACACTGGTAAAATTAAAGCCTTAACCAAAGGTAATTTTGAAATATTAGACACAAGTTTATCAAGGGATAAAAAAACATTTTACCTAACCAGCAACAAAGTGAGCCCGCATGAACAGCATTTCTATCATTTGCCTGCTAAGGGTGGAAAATTGACTAAAATCACGTCTTTAAAAGGAGGCCATCAGGTAACTATTTCTCCTGATGAAAAGCAGCTTGCCGTTAGATATTCTTATACCAATAAACCATGGGAGTTATATACCATGCCCAACAAAGCTGAGGCAAACCTAGTACAACTAACAACATCTACTACCGAAGCTTTTAAAGCTTATAAGTGGATGGATTCTGAAATAATAAACTTTACAGCAAGAGATGGTGCTAATGTTCCCGCTACACTATATAAACCCATCTCTGAAAAGAAAAATGGGGCAGCAGTTGTATTTGTTCATGGAGCAGGTTATTTACAAAATGTACATCGCTGGTGGCCATCATATTTTCGTGAATACATGTTTCATAATTTTTTAGTTGATAATGGCTATACTGTTTTGGCAATAGACTTTAGAGCTAGTGCTGGTTACGGACGTGATTGGCGAACCGCTATTTACAGGCATATGGGCGGAAAAGATTTGAATGACCAAATAGATGGAGCGAAATACTTAATTGAAAACCATAATATAGATAAAGACAGACTTGGTATTTATGGCGGCTCTTATGGTGGCTTTATTACGCTAATGGCTATGTTTAAATCTCCCGACACTTTTAAAAGCGGTGCAGCGTTACGGTCTGTAACAGATTGGGCTCATTACAATCATGGTTATACTGCCAATATTTTAAATACACCTTTTGAAGACCCAAAAGCATACAAACAAAGTTCTCCTATATATTTTGCTGAAGGATTAAAAGGGCATTTACTTATGTTACACGGAATGATAGATACTAATGTCCATTTTCAGGACGTAGTACGTTTGTCTCAGCGCTTAATTGAACTTAAAAAAGAAAACTGGGAACTTGCTGTATTCCCGTTAGAAGGTCATGGCTTTGTTGAAAGCTCAAGTTGGTCTGATGAATATAGACGTATTTACAAATTGTTTGAAGAGACGCTCAAAGACTAATTCTAGTGAAAAAAAAGCGTTATTTTTTGAATAACGCTTTTTTTATGATTTTATGATTTACAGCGCACTTTTAAACTGCTCTAAAAAACGTACGTCGTTTTCACTTAACAAACGAATATCACCTATTTGATGTAGTAACATAGCAATGCGGTCTATTCCCATACCAAATGCAAAACCTGAGTATTCTTTAGAATCTATACCACAGTTTTCTAATACATTTGGGTCTACCATACCACAACCCATAATTTCTAACCAACCTGTACCTTTGGTAATACGGTAATCTACCTCAGTTTCCAATCCCCAGTAAACATCAACCTCTGCACTAGGTTCTGTAAACGGGAAGTACGATGGGCGTAAACGTATTTTACTTTTCCCAAACATTTCGGTTGTAAAATATTGTAGCGTTTGCTTTAAGTCAGCAAAACTTACATCCTTATCTATATACAAACCTTCAACTTGATGGAAAAAACAGTGCGAACGCGCCGAAATAGCTTCGTTACGATACACACGTCCTGGTGAAATTGTACGAATAGGCGGTTTGTTGTTTTCCATATAGCGTACTTGCACAGAACTTGTATGGGTGCGCAGTAAAATATCTGGGTCAGTTTGAATAAAAAAAGTATCCTGCATATCGCGTGCCGGATGATATTCTGGCAAGTTTAAAGCGGTAAAATTATGCCAGTCATCTTCTATTTCTGGGCCTTCGCTTACATTAAAACCAATGCCTGAAAAAATATCTATAATCTGATTTTTTACTATTGAAATAGGATGGCGTGCTCCAATTTGGATAGGCTCGCCTGGGCGCGATAAATCTCCAAAAACACCTTTATCTTCTTCGTTGCTTTCTAACTCTTCCTTTAAAGTGTTTACTTTATCTTCGGCTGTTTTTTTAAGCTTATTTATGGTTTGACCAAATTCTTTTTTCTGATCGTTTGCTACATTTTTAAGTTCGCCGTAAAATTCCCTTAATAATCCTTTTGAACCTAGATACTTTATACGAAAAGCTTCTACTTCGTCTTTTGTTTGTGCTTTAAAAGTTTCTGCTTCAGCTATAAGTTCTTTTATCTTATCTATCATAACGTCATTTAAAAAATGAATGCAAATTTAATCAATTTATCGGGATTTGCGTTAAGGATTGTAGTGGCATCCTTTTGCTTTTTTGTAAAAGATATAACGGAAAGCCTGACTTTTTGTTTTTATCAAAAAGTAACGCCCAAATTATTTACACTATAAACTCGGTTTCTATAAAATAGTTTACAATGGCTTCTTTCATTAAAACACTCTGTTCTCCTGCCTTTAGATGTGGTAAAGTTTCTAATGCTTTATAGTGTGGCCAACCTTCGTCATCTACAAAATCGAGCTCGTAATACCCGTAAGGAATAAGCAGTTTGCATATGGCAATGTGCATTAAATCTAGTTTTTGGTCTTTTTTATAGGTTCTGTTTAATTGTCCTAGTTCTTGAACACCTATAAGATAAATAATAGCGTCGAGGTCTAAAATGTCTCCATCGGCAAATTGATTCGATAATTTTTTTACGACCAAATCCCATCTTTCTTTTAATTGTTCGTCTCTTGACATAATAATTTTAAAGTTGCAAAGTTAATAAACCTAAGTGTGACTATTATTTTATATTTGTTTAAATTGTTTAGTTATGAGTGTTATAGATATTGTTTTAGGTGCTTTAATTTTATTTGGACTTGTTCGAGGGTTTATGAAAGGCCTTTTTGTTGAAGTAGCTTCTTTAGTTGCTTTAGTTGCTGGTGTTTATGGTGCTATACACTTTAGTAATTTTGCTTCAGATTTTTTGCAAAGTAAAGTGGACTGGAATGAGAAAACTATTAATATTACAGCCTTTGCTATTACTTTTGTAATTATTGTTTTAGCTATTGCTCTTGCTGGAAAAGCATTAACCAAGCTTGCTAATTTTGCTGCACTTGGCATTATAAATAAATTTTTAGGAGGTGTTTTTGGTGCTTTAAAAATTGCTCTTATCTTAAGTGTAGTTTTAAATATTTTTGACAAAATAAACAGCACGATTACGTTTGTTGATGAAGAGAATATAGATGATACTGTACTTTATAAGCCTGTAAAATCTTTAATCCCTACAATTTTTCCAAATATATTAGCTCCTAAGGAAGAAAGCACCACCTCTGAAAACAATGATACTTAAGAAGTAATAAGCTTTTCTAGCAGTTCATTTAAATTAAGCTGAAAACATGTTCCGCTAACTAAATCGTCCATTTCTTTTAATTCGCTATAATTCATTGCAAAGCTTGTTTGTGTATTTGGGGCTTCTAACAATATAGATTTACACGAATTTTGATTGCTGCATTCATCACATTTTAAAGATTGATTTAATGACTTTTTTATGTTTTTAGAAAACTGAATTAATTCATTTGGGGTTAAGAACAATCCAGTATTTCTAAAAACAAGTTGGATTTTTTTTAAATCTTTAACAGCACATCTTTTCCATTGAAAAGCTATCCCAAAACTGTTATAATAAATGGTATATATATCTTCCATAATTTAAAAATATGCTGTTATAAGATTAATTAAACTAATTCAAAAATTTATTGATAATTGTTCTAATGTCTTTGCTACCGGCTTTATTGTTTAAGGCAAACAAATGTTGATACAATCTTTTCCCATCTACTTTTTCTTTAAGTTTTATTGCTTTGTTTTCAGCAAAAACTTTATCCCATTCCTTTCTAATTTTTTTCCAAACTTTATCATTTTCTCTCCACCAATCTTTAGCAAGTTTACATTTTTCGTCTGCTACTTTCTTATAAATATTATATCCCTTTTCTTGTACTAAAAGCTCATCTTTTTTGCCAGTTTCTCTTATGATTTTATCATTGTCCTGCTCATGTAACCATCCGTAATCTGTAAGCTTTACTGTATTCCCTCTCGACATAATATTATAATCGCTTCTTTTTGAATATTCTCTTCTAGGTAGTGGTGCATCTGTTTTATTTTCCCAAGAATGTTTCTCATCTACATGAACCCAGGTTGCAGAGCCTGAATACCGTGGACTATCGTCTACTTGATATACTTTTTGTACCCATTGACCTCTTACTTTTTCTTCAGGAAGTTCATTCACACTCCATGTGTTTTTTGCTTCGTAGTTAAAAATATTTTGGTTTTGAAACTCCCAATCTTGTCTCCAATGCTTAATAACCATTGTATCGTTAACTACTAGTAAATGCTGAATAGTTATTTTATCATCTTTATCTGTTACTAATTCTGCCCATTCTAAAGCAGAAGCCCTGTAATCATAAGCTTTTTCATAGGCTATATCTGGAGAAAATGTTTCAGCATATTTAAACTTAATTTCATAACAGCCACACATATCTTTTATGGCATTTTGATCTTGTTCTTTCTTGTTTTGAGCATTTCCTATAACTGAAAATGTTAAAATTAATAATGGTAAAAGTGTTAATCGTTTCATTTTTAAAGGTTTGTTGTTCGTGATTAAAAAAAATTAAAAAATTTGTTATTCTTATTTAGACTGAATTAAAATAACTTATATATTTGCGACAAATTTAATTAAGAATGATTCTAAATAAAAAATATTTTAGCATTTATTTTTCACTTTTTTTTGTTAGCCATTCATTTTCACAAGAAACTAAAGTGATAGCAACGGATTCGAGCAAAACAGAAAATTTAGATGAGGTAATTATAACAGCAACTAGAACCATAAGGCAATTATCATCTTTACCATTACCAGCTCAAATTATATCTAAAAAGGATATTGAACGCTCAAATTCAATTAGGTTAAACGATATTCTTAATGAACAAACTGGGTTAATTACTATACCCGATTTTGGTGGCGGAGAAGGCATTCAATTGCAAGGATTCGATTCACAATACACCTTAATTCTTGTAGATGGTGTTCCCCTTGTTGGTCGTTCGGCTGGGACATTAGACATTAGTAGAATAACTGTTGGAAACATTAAACAAATTGAAGTCGTTAAAGGAGCTTCTTCAAGTCTATACGGTAGTGAAGCGCTTGGTGGTGTTATAAATATTATTACAGAAACACCAAAATATGGTTTTAATGGAAACACAAATTTTAGAATAGGAGCATTCAATACATCAGATTTAAGCACTACTATTAATTATAAAAAGAAAAAACTGGGGGTTACTACTTTTTTGAATAGGTATAGTAGTGATGGGTATGATTTAAATAAAGCCGATGACTTAAAAACAGTTGACCTTTTTAGTAATTATACCTTTAATACAAAAGTTGTTTATGATTTTTCTGAAGCAACACAGCTCTTTGCTTCAGGGAAATATTACACTCAAAATCAAGATTATATTGCTTCATCAACTTTAAAAGGTGAAAGCACTATTAATGAATGGAATTCCCATTTAAAGTTGAGTCATAAATATTCTGAAAAATGGAGTAGTTATTTTGAATTTTATGCCACTAGATATAAAGCAAAGGATTATTTAGATGATGAAAATAATTCTCGATTTAGCAGTAGTTATTATAATCAATTATTGATTCGCCCAGAAATTCGAGCAACTTATAATCCTGATGATAAAAGTGCCTTTATTGGAGGGCTAGGGTTTAACCATGAAACTTTAGATAGAACAGATTTTACTATTCAACCAGAGTTTAATTCGCCTTACCTCTATCTTCAATATGATGGAAATCTAGCAGAAAAACTTAATGTAATTATTGGAGCACGTTTTGATAGCCATAATAAGTATAAATCTCAGTTTAGCCCAAAAGTAGCTATTCGGTATAAATTGAATGATAAACTTAATATAAAAAGCTCTGTAGGCTATGGTTTTAAAGCACCCGATTTTAGACAGTTATATTTCGATTTTACAAATGCTACAGTTGGTTATACAGTTTTAGGATATAATGCAGTTTCTACAGCTATTCCAGAGTTAGAAGCACAAGGGCAGATAGCGAATATTATTATCCCGGTATCAGAGTTTCAGCAGGAATTAAACCCAGAAAACTCTATTAGTATCAATATTGGGTTTGATTATAAATTTTCACCTGTCTTAAAACTAGATTTAAACCTCTTTAGAAATAATATTAGAGATTTAATCGATACCAGAATTGTGGCTAATAAAACCAATGGTCAAAACGTATTTAGCTATTATAATGTCAATAAAGTTTATACACAAGGGTTAGAATTTAATACTATTTGGAAACCTATAAATCAACTTAAAATATCTGGTGGTTATCAACTATTATTTGCAAAAGATGCAACTGCAGAAAATGCTTTTGAAAATGGAGATGTGTTTGCAAGAGAAAACCCAAGCTCTCCTTCGTTTCAACTGAAAAAAGAAGATTATTTCGGCTTGTTTAATAGGTCTCGTCACATGGCAAACCTAAAGTTATTCTATACCATTCCTAAGTGGGATATGGATACAAATATTAGAGGGACATATCGAAGTAAATATGGCTTATTAGATAGTAACGGAAATAATTATTTAGATACTTATGATGACTTTGTTGATGGCTATACTATTATTGATTTTGCCATTAATAAAACCTTTTATAAAAATTATCTATTAAGCTTCGGGGTTGACAACCTATTCAATTTTACTGACTCACAAAACATTAGCAATATCGCTGGTCGAATTATATACGGAAAACTTAACATTCAATTTTAATAAATAAACAAAATGAAATCACAGATTCACGTAAACAAATTAAAAACAATTAACAAAATGAGTAAAACAATCAAAACAATTCAATTATTAGCCATAGTAGCACTATTTATAGGTTTTACTTCTTGTAGTAGTGATGATGATAATTCAGCACCTCTATTGGAGGTAGCTTCTGAAACAGTATCAAACCTACATGCTCCACAAACTGGTGGTCAAGGTCAACCCGTTTCTGGACAATTTGCAAAGTTTAATTTTGAAACTGGCAAAACAACAACAAGTGATACAGACTGGGATATTGCTTTTAGAGGAACATCAATTATTGTGAATGGTGGAACCACATTAGGGACAACTGATGAACCTAATCGAACAGGAGAAGCGGCTGTTTATATTGCAAACGGAACTATGGCATCTGTAACAAATGTTAATACCTCATTATTCACACAAGATTCTGACACGAGGTACGCAATTCCTACTGGAAGTGGGAACGGATGGTATAACTATGCGGGTCCACCAACCCACTTAATTACACCAATACCTGGTAAAGTATTTGTATTTAAAACACGAAATGGGCTTTATGCAAAAGTTGAAATTTTAAGCTACTACGAAAATGCACCCACTAATCCTGATGCTTTTACTGATGCAACCCCATACTATACATTTAACTACGTTTATCAACCTAATACAGGTGTAACAACTTTTTAGTATGAGTAAGTTAATTAGCGTATTATTTATCATATTTCGTCTTGCTTTGGGAGGGTTTATGATTTATGGAGGCATTCAGAAATTTCAAAAGCCAATTCCTGAACCTATAGAAGTAGTAGAAAAAGCTCAAAAGTTTACTTCTCCTGAGAAAGAAAACACATTACAAAAGATACTTTATATAAGTGGTACTAAACAGACAGGCTATTTTTGGCAAGTGTTGGGAGTTTGCGAGTTATTATTTGGGCTACTCTTAATTATACAAGGAACGGGTTTTATTGGTGCTATATTTTTATTACCAATAACATTACATATTTTCTTATTTCATCTCTTTTTAGAAACTGATGAAATTGCAGAACTCATACAAACCGGAGGCTTATTTGTCATAAATATTGCCTTGGTATTACGCGAACAAGAAAAATGGAAGCATTTAGTTTGGATTAAACCTATTTAGGTTTTAAAATAAAAAAACCACTCATATGAGTGGTTTTTATTTTTATTATAATACTACTTTGTTAAAGCATTTCTACTTTTCCAGTATGTAAATTATAAACACCTCCAACAATTGCTATTTCACCATTATCTTCCATTTCTGTTAAGATTTGGCTTTTCTCGCGAATACGCTTAATTGTTAGCTTTACATTATTTTCTACTGTTTTAGCAACAAATGTTTTATTAGATGAGTTTAATTCTCCATCAACTTCATCAGCACTTTGCTTTACTGCTGGTAAAATGTTTTCTAACATTGCAGTAATATTTCCTAGTTCAACACCATCGCAAGCTGCTTTTACTGCACCGCAAGCTTCATGGCCTAAGACAAGAATCAACTTACTTCCTGCTACATTACATGAGTATTCTAAGCTTCCTAAAATATCTACGTTCTCAAAATTCCCCGCTACTCGAGCAACAAAAACATCGCCAATAGCTTGATCTAAAACAGTCTCAACAGGAACTCTCGAATCAATACAAGATAAAACTACGGCTTTAGGAAATTGTCCTCCTGTAGTCTGGTTTACTAATGCGCTATTATCAACGGATTGTGTAGTATTATTTACAAATCTATTGTTTCCTTCTAACAAATCTTCTAAAACACTATTTGGAGTTAATGCCATTTGTGCTTCTTTATTTAATGCTATATTTTTCATCTTTTTATTTTTTAAATTCTACTTATTTTTAAACAATTGATAATTACTTATCTCCATTTATATTATGCTTTATCCAAGCTAAACATTCTTTAAAGTTATCAAATATATGCTCTTTTGGAATTAAATCTGGTACAATATCAATACGTTCCATCATATACCTAGGCTGTTTTAATAAACCAACAAAAAGAACTTCAATGTTTTTCTTTCCTAATTCCTGCAGGATATCTTCCATAGCGTATAGCCCAGATTGATCCATGTATTGCATTCTTCCTAGTCTAATAATTACAGTATTGGCTGTATCTGGAATTTGTTGAGATAGCGCTTGAAAATCACTAGTTGAACCAAAAAACAAAGGTCCTTTTATATGTTTAATAAACACTTTTTCTTTTAAGTTATCTGGGAAGTCAACCTCATCAGCCCAAGCCTTTTCTTTTAATGATTCAACATCACTTCGTTCTGCAGTTAAGTCACCTATTTTTTTCATGAACATTAACGACGCTATTACCAAACCAATTCCTACGGCATAAATTAAATCCCAGAACGTAGATAATAATAATACAATAAGCATTATTAATACTTCTGAACTTAATTTAAATGGCCCTAATTTTATATCTCTTGGTAAACTTGGAATTGCTTTTAATCCTTTATAATCCATAACTCCAATACCAACTGTAATCAATATCCCAGCTAAAACTGCTGCAGGAATTTGTGACGCAACTGGACCTAAAGCCAATAATATGATTAATAAAAGAACACCAGCTATCATTCCTGATAATTTAGTTTTACCACCTGATGTAATGTTTACAACAGTTCTGATGGTTGCTCCTGCACCAGGTATTCCACCAAAGACAGCAGCTATACTATTACCAATACCTTGACCGACCAATTCTTTATTTGGTTTGTGTTTGGTTTTTGTCATATTATCTGCCACTACACTTGTTAATAATGAATCTATTGCACCTAGTAAAGATAATGTGAGTGCTGTAAAAATATAAGGCGTTATACTACTTAAAGAAAACTGTGTAAAAATCTCGAGATTAGGTATTGGTAACCCACTTGGTATTTCTTCAATAGGTCTATAGTCTAAACCAAAACCTACGGCAATACCAGACATTACTATTAATGCTACTAGAGTACTCGGAACTGCTTTGGTAATACGTTTAAAGCCATAGATTATAAAAATGGTTCCTAGTGCTAATATAAGTTCTAACCAATTTATGTTTTGGATAGCTCTTGAAAAGACTTTAACTGCTCCTAAAGCACCTGATGCTTCTTTGGCTGCTAAAGTTTGAGATTCTTTTAAAATAGCTTCTTGTGAAATTTCTCCTGCCCTAGAAATAGTTTCTCTAAAATCTTCAAGAACCAAAATACCTTCACCTGCTTCGTCTTTCAGGATGTTTTCTAAAATAACTTCTTCTGCTTGAGGTTTAAATTGGTTTACATATTCCATATCCTCTTTTGGATAATACCCTAAAGACGGAAGAATTTGGGTTAATAAAATAATAACCCCAATAGCCGTCATAAAACCAGAAACTACTGGGTAAGGAATGTACCTTATATACTTTCCTAAGCCTAAAGCTCCCAAGCCTATTTGCATTAATCCTGCCAATAAAAACACCGTTAAGATTATTGGTAACGCTTTTGTAACATCTCCATCGTTAGCTGCAATAATTCCAGCAATTACAACCATACTAACGGCTGTCATAGGTGCGGTTGGTCCAGAAATTTGTGTGTTTGTGCCTCCAAAAAGAGCCGCAAAAAAGCTAATAAAAATAGCCCCATATAATCCTGCCGTTGGCCCTAAACCAGAGGAAACTCCAAAGGCTAATGCTAATGGTAGTGCCACAATTCCTGCGGTAATTCCACCAAAAGCATCTCCTTTTATGTTCGAAAATAGATTCTTCATTATTTTGAAATTTTAGTTAAACTTTGTTTTTTCTTAAAAAGTAAAAAACGTAATTATATTAAATTGATCTCTGCTTGATGTTTCGAAAAACTGATTCATATAACCCGCTTCTAATCTTAATTTATTACTTATATTATATCCAACACCAGCATAAACCCTATTTCTATCAAAAATAGATGTTTTAGTGTTTAAAAAGATCTCATTATAGGCAGAAAGGTAATATTTACTTAATTCTTTTCCTTTCTTATTTAATGGAATGTTTAATCCTAAAAAATACCTGAAACGCATTTTAAAATCTGATTCTACAAATCGCTGTTCAAACCTATATCGATGACTAAGTTTAACCGAGCCTACTTTTTGTTTTGATGTAAACTGTTGAAAAATCCTGTGTTCGTTAACCGAAACTTTATTGTCTGAATTACCAACATAGTTTTCAGAAAGAATATAACCATATCCTAGTAATATGTTGTTTTTGTTTTCGTTAAAGGTATAGCCTAAGCCTGTTCTTAATAAAAGTTGCTCCAAATCGCCAATAGCATTGTAATTTCTATACTGAATTTCATTATGGATATTCCACTTACTATTTAATTTTTTATTACCTATATAAATAAGCCAATTACCAAAATCGCTATCCTGACTTTCAGCAAGCTTAGGCAGCATTAATGCAATAATTAATGCTGCGAAAGCTATTCTCTTTTTCATATTAATTTCTCTCATTTTATGCCGTTTTTGGTCTTAGTTTAAAAAATTCAATATAACTATCTGGATTTTCAACAATACCACGTTCAGAAATCAGTTTTATATCAATATGCCTTGTTTTTGCTTTATGGGCAAAATCTTCAAGAATTTCAACAATATCATTATCTAAAAACCTCGTTTTTCTAACATCTAGCTCTAAAAATGAGTTTTCAGGAAGTCTATCTAATTCCTTTAAAATAGCTCCTTTGTTAAAAAACGTTACCTCTTCTGCTAAGGTCATTTTTAGCTTTTGCTTGCCATTGCTTTTATCTTCAATATGTAAAAAGTGTGAATTTTGGTAACTTTTAATAAGAATAACTATAATACCTACTGCAAGCCCTAAACCGATACCATACAATAAATCGATAAAAACAATTCCAAAAACAGTAACATTAAAGGGTATCCACTGTTTCCATCCCATTTGATACATTTTTTTAAACAGCTTAGGTTTTGCCAATTTGTAACCTACAATTAATAAAATAGCGGCTAAAACAGATAGCGGAATCATATTTAATAGCCTAGGTATTAGAACTACAGAAATTATCAATAAAAACCCGTGAATGATTGCTGATAGCTTACTTTTTCCGCCAGATTGAATGTTTGCAGAACTACGAACAATAACTTGTGTTATTGGCAAACCACCAATTAAACCAGATATAATGTTACCTGTTCCTTGGGCAAACAATTCCCTGTTTGTTGGTGTAACATTTTTATTTGGGTCTAATTTGTCTGTAGCTTCCACGCACAAAAGGGTTTCTAAGCTTGCTACCAAAGCAATCGTAAATGCTACAATCCAAATATCAGGATTAGATATAGCACCAAAATTAGGAAAACTAAATTGTGCAAAAAACGTTGATAAATCATCTGGAATTGGCACATTAACTAAATGTGATTCTGAAATGTTTAACGATGTATAGGGTTGTGTTATAACATAAAAAATAATTCCAACAGCAACAGCAACCAAAGGCCCTTGAACTATCTGAAATATTTTGCTTTTTTTTGATAGTACTTTATCCCAAAGTAATAAAATAGCTAACCCCAAAAAGCCTATAATAGTTGACCCAACTTGAATATGATCGAAAATATTGAATATCTGTGTTAGAGTGGTTTCTCCATTCACTTTAAATAATGTGAACGCTTTGTCATAACCAAAAAAGTGTGGTATCTGTTTTAAAATAATAATAATTCCAATACCAGTTAGCATCCCTTTAATTACTGATGACGGGAAATAATACCCAATAATTCCTGCTTTAAGGGCTCCAAATAAAATTTGAATAATGCCACCTATAACAACGGCTAGTAAAAAGTTTTCATACCCTCCCAAAGTTCCTATAGCGGTTAATACTATAGCTGCTAATCCAGCTGCGGGGCCGCTCACCCCAATTTTAGAGCCACTTAATAACCCTACAACAATACCTCCAATAATTCCTGCAATTAATCCTGAAAAAAGTGGTGCCCCACTTGCTAAAGCAATACCTAAACATAATGGTAGTGCTACAAAAAATACGACTATACTTGCTGGCAAGTCATTTTTAATAGTTTTAAACATATTCTAAATTAAAAGTTGCTTTTAGTTTTGCTTAAATTTTAAACTAAAAGTTTTTGACTAATTAAATTACCTTTTTAAAAAGGTTAAAACCTGAAATATTATAATATGTGTAATTCTGGAGGGGGAGAGATAAGGTTTAAATGCGTTTTAGGATATTTTTTGTAACAATACCCTAAATTATTATTGGTCTTTTTTGAATCAAAAACAAAATCATTGTCAATACTTTCTGAAAATAAAACTTCTGTGTCTTTGTTTTTTTCATGCCCTTTTTCTTCCTCTTCAGAAGAAGAATAAAACACAGAAACATCAATAGAATCATCAACCATATAAATAATAGTTGGAGCTACTGTAAACAGTAAAAAGACTACTGAAAAAAAAATAGAAGCTATGTTTTTTAGCATATAATTTTGAATTTTACCAATTGTAAATATAGTATTTAAAATTTATTTTGTTTAATAAAAATTGCTTAACATTTTAATATCTTCAGAATTCACCCAACCTGTTTTCCCATCTGATAACTTTATTTTTTTCCAATTGTTCACAGTGTCTAAAACTTGAACCTTGGTACCTTCATGTAACCTAAAAGACTCATCGCTTCTTGAGTTTGGTTCACTCTTTACTTTACTTTCTTGTACGAAAACAATAGCGGGCTTGTTATTTTTATCAATATTAAATTTGTGAAATGCTAGGCTTAGTGAAATACACAATAACAATAAACTTGCTACACTACCTATAAAAGCAAGACGTTTATTGATTGTAGAATAGGCAAAATAATAGATTAAAAATAATATAACGAAGCACAATACAAAAACAACAGATGTTTTTGACCAAGCATCAAAACTCATCATGTTAGTTATATTTTTAGTAAGCTTAGTAAAGCCTGTTTCTGGAATAACATCAATAGCATCTATAGTCATGTTTTTTGCAAATGCCATGTTGTTTTTTATGTCATCATCATTTGGTGATAATTGTAATGCTTTTTCATAAAAGTAAATACTTGGTGCAATGTTATTTAATTTATAATGCGCATTTGCTAAATTAAAATACAAATCTGCCGAATGTACTTTAGTTTCTATAATACGGTTGTATTTATCTATGGCTTCAGCATATTTCCCTTCATTATATAATGCATTTGCTTGCTCGAAAATAGCCTCATTTTGAGGAAAAGCAGTAATGCTATATAAGAATGTTAAAATGTATACTATTTGTTTCATTTAACGTGCTTGTTTATCTATTAACGAAATAGTTTTAGCTGCCTTCTCGTAATCTTGTTGCATTTCTACATTTGTAATAGGTGTATAACGTGCTAATTCACAATTTTTAATAATACTTACAAAATCTGTAATAGCTGTATCATCAACCTTTTTATCTTTAAGCAAGCTAATTATTTTGTCTTTACTTAAGTCGCTTATTTCTATATGCAATTTGGCTTTTAAATAATTGTGCAATGCTTTTTCTAGAGCTATATAAAAGGCCTCCTTTTTACCTAATGCTTTTTTAGCATTACCTAAATATTTCTTAGCTAATTTATCTGCTTTTCTAATTTTATTACCATAAACATCAGCATCTCTAGTTGCTTTCTTCTTTCTAATAACAATAGCTAATGGAATGGCTAAAAAGGGTAATAATAGTGCACTCCAAAACAATGGAGTCTTAAAAAAATATGTTGGCTTTGTAGATGTAAAATTCGTTTTTGTTTTTATAAATGCAAATTGATCATTGTTTAAAACTACACGCTGTTTTCCTGAGTTTGCAGTAGTTACATTTGAATTTGAATCATTATTATTAAGAGGCCCATCTAAAACATCGATTACAATCTCATCTGACGACAACCTTTTATAACTTTCTGTTTCTAAATCAAAATAAGAAAAAGTAATATTTGGTATTGGGTACTTGCCTTTATACTGAGGCACAACGGTATAGCTATCTGAAATACTTCCTTGCATACCCGCCAAATTTGTTTTAACATTTTCGGCATGTTCTGGCTCATACACTTCTAAAGAGCTTGGTAATGAAATTTTAGGTAATTTAAATAATTTTAAATTGCCCTTTCCACTTACATTTACTTTTACTTGAAGGGATTCTGAGGCATCTAATTCTGTTTTTGATGTTGATACATTAAACTTAAAGCTACCAACAGCCCCTGTAAAATCAATTGGTTTTCCTGCTTCTGGCAAAGCTTTAACATTAATAATTTTATTCCCTGCCGAAACAGTTTTATGAACACGAGTCATTAAACGACTACCAAAAATGTCTCGTCTATTTGTTGGTACCTGTACTGTTATATCTAAACTTAAAGGTTCTATATTTAGTTTTCCTGTTTTTTGAGGATATAATACTGTTTTACGTAAAACTAAAAATCTATAATCCTCTCCTTTATATGTTCCGTTTTGGACCTTTTGCCCCTTCATATCTATGTTCTGACTCCAAAAATCGTTATATCTTGGACTGTCAATCTCGCGCCAATTATCAACCCCTGTATTTGGTGACACGTATAGTTTGTATACCACAGTAATAGCTTCATTTAAATACGGATTAGATTTTGAAACTTCAGCAATTAAATGAATGTTTTCTGATGCTATATAATTTGGGTCATTAGGGTCTTTGGGTTTATCGACTGCAGCTGTAACCACAATTTTTGTTGGTAATGTTTTATAGGTTTCACCTTCAATAGTAATTGTTGCCTGCTTAATAGTAAAGTTTCCTTGTTTTTTTGGTGCTAAAAAATAACTATATGTTTTTTTATAAGTTCGAACACCATTAATCCATGAATTACTTACCGATTGATTTGGTCCACCAATAATTGTAAAACCTGTAAAGCTTGGTGGATTAAAATTATCCCCATCTTGATTCATTTCAAAATCAACTCGTAAACGTTCATTTACACCTAATTTCTTTTTACTAACCTTGGCTTCAAATTTTACCTGAGAAAAGGCAAAACTAGTTCCTAACATTAGTACTAAAATTAATATGCGGGTTTTTAATTTCATTTTTATTTACAACAACTAAGTTTTACCAGTCTTTTTCTGTTTTTATTTTTACGCCTTTTTGCTTTTCAGCATTCATTTTCTCTTGAACCTTTTTTTCTTGGTTATTCATAGCTTCTAATAAACTCTTTATTTGCTGAGGCGATAATTGACCTGGTTGAGGCTTAAGTTTTTGTTGCTCTTTTTTCTTATCATCTTCTCCCTTTCCTTTATCTTCTTTTTCATCTTTAGGCTTGCCTTCGTCATCTTTTTTATCTTCTCCTTCTTTTTTATCCTTATCGCCTTCGTCTTTCTTATCGTCTTTGTTTTCGCCTTCTTTATCTTTTTTATCCTCGTTTTCTTTCTTCTCTTGATCCTCTTTGTTTTCGTCGTCTTTATTTTGGTCTTGCTGATCTTTTTGTTGTTCGGCACAAACTTTAGCTAAACCAAGGTTATAACGTGTTTCATCATCAGAAGGGTCATTCCTTAAAGCACTTTTATAAGCTTCAACAGCTTCCTTACACTTTTTATTTTGCATTAATATATTGCCAATATTATGAAATGCTTTATGCTTTTCGGTTTTTGACACAGCACTTTTTACAGCTTGTTGGTGGCGATATAAAGCCTCTTCGTAATTCCCTTTTTTGTAATACGAATTTCCTAAATTATAAACTCCAGCTACGCTTGTTGGTTGCTCTGATATGGCCTTTCTATATGCCATTTCTGCTGAAACAAAGTCGTCTTCATTTACTAAAGAATTTCCTTCATGCACATAGTTATTGGCTTTTTTTAATGCTAATAACTCCTCTTTTTCTTGTGCAAAAGAAATGCTCGATATTAAAATAAATATGAATAATAAATGTTTCATGTTTTTAATTATTACTCTTTGGTTTGTCTTATAAATTGAGTGCTTAAATAAACTTGTTTCCACACCCCTTTTTCATAAGTCCCTACTTTAAAATTATAGGTATTGTCATTAACATATTCCCACATATCTGTAACTACAGATGTTCCATACTGATATTGATAAATAATATTTTTTCCTTCTGCAAGTACCGTACCTTCTGTTACTCCGCCAAAAACATCAAATTCCCAAAACTTTATGGTTTTAGAAGCTGCATCAAATTTTCTAATTCCCATATTTCTATCACCTATTTGAGTTTGCTCTTTATCAATAAATCCTTTTGAATCTGCTATAATAATGGTTTTCTCTAGGTCATATTTAAAAGTGATTTCTTGAATAAATTTACTCCCATCTCCCCAATTGCCATCAGCTTTCCATGTTTTATCAATTAAATTTTCAAATATAGAAAGCTCTGCACTTTGACCCATAGTTACTATTGGCATAAAAACTATTAGAAATATGACTACTATTCTTTTCATATCATTTTATTATCCTAAGATATTAAACCTTTCAATTTATGTTCGTTAAAAAATTTATAAATTCTCGTTAAACAAATTCAGCTTTTTTAACCATGCTGTTTTTCGTTCTAAAAGAAAAACATCCAACAATAAAAAGAAAATACCAAACCCTAAAAACCATTGAAACTGATCTTTATATTCTGCAAATTGCTTTGCTTCAAATTCGGTTTTATCCATCTTATTTAATATCTCTCTAATACTCTCAACTACATTACTGGTGCTTTTTCCATTTATATATGCTCCATTTGCTTCTTCAGCAATGCTTTTAAGTGTTTCCTCGTTTAACCTTGTAATTACTGTTTCGCCTTGTCTGTCCTTCTTATAATTTAAAACTATACCATTTCGCTTTTCTGGTATAGGTCCTCCTTTAACATCTCCAACACCAATAGTAAAAATTCGGATACCTTCTTCATTTGCTTCCTCTGCAAGAGTTACTGCTTCTTCACTATGGTCTTCACCATCTGAAATAATAATAAGCACCCGATTTGTTTGCTCTTCATCATCAAAATAGGTTTTAGCTAATTTAATGGCCTCATTAATTGCTGTTCCTTGCGACGATAGCATATCTGTATTCATACTACTCAAAAACATTTTAGCTGATCCGTAATCTGTTGTTATTGGTAACTGCGGAAAAGCTTTACCTGCATAAGCAATTATACCCACACGGTCACTTGCAAGGTTATTAATGATTTGAGTTACTAGTTGTTTTGCTTTTTCTAATCTATTTGGTGCAATATCTTCGGCAAGCATACTTTTAGAAACATCTACAGCAAAAACAATATCAACCCCTTCGCGTTTAACAGTTTCTAATTTAGTCCCAATTTTTGGGTTTACTAGTGCAATTGCTAAACATGCAAAAGCCAAACTTAAAACAACTACTTTTAAAATAGATTTGAATAATGATCTATTCGGACTTAATCTTTTAAGCAACTTTTTATCCGCAAACTTATTCTGCGCTTTATGTTTCCATATTTGAAGTACTAAAAAGAATAGGATTATTACTGGAATAATTCCCAGTGCCCAAAACCATATTTTTTCTTCTAACTGCATTTATTTTTTATTTGTTTCTGCAACGAATTCACTAACTATCTTGTTTTTCTAAACAAAACTTCTAAAGAAAGTAAAACGCAATAGTAGCTCTAAAAGCAATAATGCTCCAGCTAAAAGTACTAAAAATCGATACTTTTCTTCGTAGTTATAAAATTTGAATTCTTCAATTTCAGTTTTTTCAAGCTTATTTATTTCGCTATAAATTTCTTCTAGTTTTTTGTTATTAGTTGCTCTAAAATATTTTCCGCCAGTAACTTCGGCAATTTCTTTAAGCAATTCTTCATCAATTTCAACCTGTACACGTCCGTATTGAAAATTTCCATTAGCTAAAATAGCCACAGGCGATAATGCCATTCCGTTTGTTCCTAAACCTATAGTATAAACTTTTATTTCGCTGTCTACAGCCAATACACTAGCCGTTTTAGGGTCTATAGCTCCAGAATTGTTTACCCCATCAGTTAACAAAATAATAACTTTACTGTTTGCTTTACTATCTTTTAATCGGTTTACAGCTGTACCTAAGCCCATACCTATTGCTGTTCCGCCTTCAATAATCGTATTGTATCTTATTTCTTTTAAAGATCGTAAAACGATCGCTTTATCGCTAGTAATTGGCGTTTTGGTATAAGCCTCACCAGCATATTCTACCAAACCAATTCTATCATTTGGTCTACCCTTAATAAATTCTGCTGCTACCTTTTTTAAGGCTTCTAACCTATTTGGCGATAAATCTTTAGCCAGCATACTTGCAGAAACATCAATTGCCATAACAATATCTATCCCTTTAGTTGTTTTAGTTTTTGTAGATACATCAACTGTTTGTGGTCTAGCAATTGCAGTTATTAACACCCCTAAAGCTATTAACCTTAAGCAAAACAATACATGCTTCATTTTTGGTAACCATGAATTTGTTATTTTAAAGCCCTTTAAACTCGATATATTAAGTTCTGCTGTTTGTTTTTTATGCTTAAATATATACCACAAAATGACTAATGGCAATAGTAGCAACAGCCAAAACAACTCTTTATTTAAAAATTGAATCCCTTCAAACATTATTCTTCTGCTTCTTTAAGTTCAACTGAATTTAAAATACGCTCTACCATTTGATCTGCATACGTATCATCTTCTGGGCTTGTTATTATAATTTGTTGCATTACATTTTCAGATGCAAACTGTAGCAAAACATAATGTGCGCTTCTTAACTCTTTTGAAGCTATTCCTGGTATTTTCATTGTACCTGAAGTTTTTAAGCCTTCAGCTCCGTTTGGTGTTGTAAATTTATCTCGAAGCACAACAATGTCTTTAGCTCCTACTGCTTCCATTGATTTTATACTTCCTTCTGATGCCTTTTCCAAATCAATCTTGTTTTCTCCTAAGTTTTTATAGGTTGACGTATTAACCGTAACACTAAAAAGATCTAACAAGGTACCATAGACAAAAGATGTCATGTCAACCTGTGCCTTCACTTCATCTGGGACAGGTAAATCTGTTCGCTTTAAAACTTTTGGTGTATTAATAGTTACTGGTGGGAATCCGTAAGCACTAGTAACCCAATCACCTTCTAAAAGAGTTTTACTTTCATGCCCTATAATGGTGTCTTTAACATAACCAAAACCGTGTTTAATACCAAAACCAACAAAGGTAGCTATTAGTAAAAACACTCCTATAGCAACAGTAATAATAACCTTTTTGCGTTTCTTTTTACGCTCTTGCTCTTCTTTATATTTTAAATCTAAAAGTTTTTCTTCTTCAGTTGGCTCTGGTAATGCTTCTTTTACATGATCTATTTCAATATCAATAGTATTTCTATCTAATTTTGCTAACTCTATATCTGGTGCAGATTTTGCAAATTTTACTAAATCGGCACGTTTTAAAATGCTTTCAAGGTTATTAATATCTTCTTTACTAATATCTACTTGATTTCCTTCTTTAAGTAAAGTTAGCCTATTTATAAGTTCGTCTGTTGTACTTTCTAAAGCGCGATTATAGACTTTCTCGTCTAAATATTTTCTAATAATAAATGTAAGATCTGAGTAATAATCCTTTAGATTTTGGTTTTCTAAATAAGGGCTTTCATCTAGCTTTATTAAAGCCAATTTTGCTCTGTCATATGGTGGTAATAATGCAATTTGCTCTTCTTCAGAGAGTGGCTTTTTTCTCCAGATAAACCAATAGATTAAAAATGCAATTACACCTACAATTAATAATGTTAGTAACAAATATTTCCACCAATTGCTGCCACTTTTATTTACTTCTATAATGGGTTTAATATCATAAAGACCTTGTTTAGTAGTATCTACAACAATATTATTTACCTCAACTTTTAATGAGTCTGTAAAAAAGGTTTTGCTACCAATTATAACTTTCTGCCTAGGAATAGTATATGCTCCAGAATCAAATTGTGTTAAACCATATTTTTTAATAAGGTTGTATTTATTATTATTTTTTAAGGTATCAACTTTATATGATTCAATCATTTCTAAAGGCGAAAATGTTTGTCCTTCAGGAAACACTACCAAACTTGTGGTATCGGTTTCAACTTGAATATGATAGGTGATTTGTTCACCTATTTTTATAGTGGTTGAATCTATTGCTGAAGTAACTTGTGCATTTGACAGAAAAGAAAAAAGAAAAAAGAACAACGAAAGAATGACCAAAGACTGAAAATCAAAGCCTGAAGTCTTCTTACTCATATTCTTTATATTTATCTTAATTCTGTTTTCCATATTTAATGCCTTCATACTTCTAACTTCGCACTTTGTGCTCATTATCCTCTTCTTTTAAAATAGCCCAACAATTTTTTTACATAACTTTCATCTACTCGACAATCAATTGTTCCTGCTCCAGATTTGGTAAATGCATCCTTATAGTAATCTACTTTTTCTTGATAGAATTTTCCATAATTACGCCTTACTTTTTTAGATGATGTATTAACCAACATAAGCTCTCCTGTTTCTTCATCTTGCATCTGTACCATCCCTAAATTTGGAATTTGTTCTTCACGTTTATCATATACACGAATACCCGTAACATCGTGTTTTCCAGATACAATCTTCATAGTTTGATGATAATCATCGGCTATAAAATCAGACAAAACAAATACAATGGCTTTCTTTTTCATCACATTCGATAAAAACTTTAAAGCTTCGGCTAAATTGGTTTGTTTACTTTCTGGGTTAAATTCAATCAACTCACGAATAATCCTTAATACATGTGAGCGTCCTTTTTTAGGCGGAATAAACAGTTCTACTTTATCAGAAAATAAAATAAGTCCTATTTTATCGTTGTTTTGAGTTGCTGAAAAGGCTAAAGTTGCAGCAATTTCGGTAACCACTTCGTTTTTAAATTGTTCTTGAGTTCCAAATAACTCTGAACCTGAAACATCAACCATAAGCATCATGGTAAGTTCACGCTCTTCTTCAAAAACTTTAACAAAAGGTTCATTATAACGTGCCGTTACATTCCAATCGATACTTCTTACATCATCTCCAAATTGATACTGACGCACTTCAGAAAAAGTCATACCACGCCCTTTGAAAGTCGAATGGTATTCGCCTCCAAAAATGTGATCAGACAAACGACGTGTCTTAATCTCAATTTTTCGTACTTTTTTTAGTAATTCTTTAGTATCCATTTTTCAATCATCATTTATAAACAAGAGCTATACTCAAAAAAACTACTATGGTACTTCTATTTCATTTACAATTTTATTGATGATATCTTCTGAAGTTACATTTTCGGCTTCAGCTTCGTAAGTAATTCCAATTCTATGTCTTAAAACATCTTGAACCACAGCACGAACATCTTCAGGAATAACATATCCGCGACGTTTAATAAATGCGTAACATTTTGCTGCATTAGCTAAGTTAATACTTCCACGAGGCGAAGCTCCAAATGAGATTAATGGTTTTAAATCGGCTAGTTTATATTTTTCTGGGTAACGTGTTGCAAAAATAATATCGAGAATATATTTTTCAATTTTCTCATCCATATAAACCTCACGAACTACCTCTTGTGCTTTTAATATTTGAGATACAGAAACTACAGGATTTACCTTATCCCAAGCTCCTTTTAAATTAGCACGCATTATAAGTTGCTCTTCATCTAATTTAGGGTAATCAATAACCGTTTTCAACATAAAACGGTCTACTTGTGCTTCTGGTAACGGGTAAGTCCCTTCTTGTTCAACAGGATTTTGTGTTGCCATTACTAAGAATGGTTTATCTAAAACAAAAGTTTCATCCCCTATCGTAACTTGCTTTTCCTGCATGGCCTCAAGTAAAGCCGATTGCACTTTTGCAGGAGCTCTATTAATCTCATCTGCCAAAACAAAATTTGCAAATATTGGACCTTTCTTAATAGAAAAATCATTAACCTTCATATTATAAATTAATGTTCCTGTAACATCTGCCGGTAATAAATCTGGTGTAAATTGTATTCTACTAAAACTTCCGTCAACCGCTTGAGCCAAAGTGTTAATAGCTAAGGTTTTTGCCAAACCAGGAACACCTTCTAGTAAAATGTGTCCTTGACCTAATAAGCCAATAAGCAAACGTTCAACCATATGTTTTTGGCCTACTATTACCTTGTTCATCTCTAGCATCAGTAAATCAACAAAAGCACTTTCCTTTTCAATCTTCTCGTTAATTGTCTTAATATCAATTGTCCCTGTCTCTTCCATTATATTTTTAATTTTTAAAGTCCCGAATATACAGTCCTTATTTGAGCATTGCAAATTGTTAAAATTTTTATTGTAATGCTGTTAAAAATTGGTTAAAAGTTGCAGTATTTAAAAGGCTTAATACATTTTTAATTTAGTATTTTTAAGCTTCAAAAATTAAACTATGACCAATAATAACTTTTCTCGAATTATTGCAGGCACAATGACTTGGGGAAAATGGGGTAAGCAACTCTCTAAAAAAGAGATGGTTACCCTTATAGCCGACTGTTTAGAAAACAATATTACAACCTTTGACCATGCAGATATTTACGGCGCTTATACAACTGAAAATGAATTTGGTAATGCTTACGCTGATAGTGGTATTTCAAGAGAAAAAATTCAATTAATCAGTAAATGTGGTATTCAATACTTAACTGAAAACAGAAACAATAATGTAAAACACTATAATTATAGTAAAGAATATATTATTTGGTCTGTTGAAACATCTCTAAAACATTTAAAAACTGAGTATTTAGACTTGTTACTATTACACAGACCAAGTCCTTTAATGCAACCTGAAATTATAGCAGAAGCTGTTTCTAAATTAAAACGACAAGGCAAAATAAAAAACTTTGGCGTCTCTAATTTTATACCATCGCAAGTAGATTTAATTTCTAAGGATACTAGTATTTTGGCTAATCAAATACAGTTTTCATTAACACATCACGATGCTATGCACGATGGAACTCTAGACCAAATGATGCTTAAAAATATTATTCCAATGGCTTGGTCTCCTTTAGGCATTGTTTTTAAAGAAGATACTGAACAAACAAGGAGAATACATAAGCAATTGGGTAAACTAATGGATAAATACAACGCAACCGAAGATCAGCTTTTATTGGCTTGGTTATTAAAGCATCCAGCAAAAATTCATCCAGTGGTTGGTTCAACAAATAAAGAACGATTAAAAAATGCTGTTAAAGCAACTGAAATAGATTTAGAACTTGAAGACTGGTTTTTAATTTTAGTTGCTTGCCAAGGGCACAAAGTACCTTAAAACTAATCTGCAGTCTTCAATCTCAAAAAAGACATTTATTAAATTATTTGTTTAAATGAATACAAGAATGAAAAATAAAACAGCCTTAATAACAGGAACAACAAGTGGTATAGGAGAAGCTACCGCTTACGAGTTTGCAAAACATGGTATTAATTTAGTGCTTTGCGGAAGGCGATTAAAACGCTTAAATACTATAAAAAAAGCTTTAGAGCGTTTAACCAATGTGCATATATTAAATTTTGATGTGCGTAATAAAGATGAAACTTTAAAAGCCATTGAATCGCTTCCAAAAGATTTTAAAAATATTGATATTCTTATTAATAATGCCGGAAATGCTCATGGATTAGACCCCATACATAGCGGAAATACTGACGATTGGGACGCCATGATGGATATAAATGTAAAAGGATTACTTTATGTGAGTAAGGCTATTATTCCGCAAATGACTGAAAGACAATCTGGGCATATTATAAACATTGGTTCTTCAGCAGGGAAAGAAGTTTACCCTAAAGGAAATGTTTACTGTGCTAGTAAACATGCTGTTTTAGCAATTACAGAAGGGATGCGTATTGATTTAAATCCGTTTGGTGTAAAAGTGGGTTCTATAAACCCAGGATTGGTTGAAACCGAGTTTTCGCAAGTACGTTTTAAAGGTGATGCGATAGCCGATAACGTTTATAAAGGCTTTAAAGCGTTACAAGCTAAAGATATAGCAGAAATTATTTATTTTGCTATATCGCGTCCACCACACGTAAATATTGCCGATTTATTAGTATTTCCTACAGCCCAGGCTAGCTCAACAATTGTAAAAAAAGAATTTTAAACTATGAGGTTTCTGCTTTAGCAAGAATGACAGATATGATTAACAAACGCCTACTTATAAAACACCTTTTGGCTCACAACGATGAGAATAGTTTTTATGATAAAAAGCGTAAAATAGATATTAGTCATAAAGAAGGTAAAGCTAAATTTTTAAAGCACATTTGCGCCCTTTCAAACAGTAACCCAAAAAACAATTCGTATATAGTAATAGGAGTTGAAGATGAAGACAATAATATTATTGGTGTCGATTTTTTTGACGATAGTAAAATTCAAAACCTCATAAATGCCTATTTAAGCCACCCCCCAATAGTGCAATACGAAAACATTCCGTTTCCACATTTACCAGACGATAAAGTAGTAGGGTTGGTAACTATAAGGCCAACGGGTAAAATAACATCGTTACGAAAAAACATTTGGAAATATTATGGTGGCTCAGTGTTTTTTAGAGATGGCAGCATGAGTATGCCTAAGGTGTTTGATATAGAAATAAAAGACATTAATTCTAAAATTGTTGAAGCTATTGAAAACCATGCCCAAAACAATATTGAACACACACTTGATTCTGTTTTTCATTTTATGAATACGCGTAAAGACTATAATGCGAAATACAAAGTTTTTAAAGAATACTTTGTGGTATGTTGGTCTGGGCAAAAAAAAATAGTAAAAGATGAAACCTTTTTCTCTAGAGTAGATATCGAGCTTATTAATGAACAAGTTCGTTTGTTTTTTTCAGCTTTAGATGAAGTTTCTATTTCCATTAATGCTGATAGCTTTAAAATTATTGAATATGTGAATCTTGGGCTACAAAATACCAATAAGTATTATCCGCTTGAAGAAACTATTATTCATTTTGAAAACAATGCTAATTATAATATTGAGACCCAGTTGTTATTTAAACCACCTCAGTTTGATAAAAAAGTGTTACATCATATTTATAATTCTAATAATGCAATTTTAGAAAAACTAAAAAAAGGAGTTTCTTTTACAAAAACTGAAGAGCAAGATTTAAAAAATTTACCTGCAACCTATTTAATTTGCCACCTCAACCTTTTTGATGATGCTATTGATAAGCTTAACGAAGCAAAGCCCTATTTAAAAAATTATAGTAAAGAATTGTATAGTCTATACAAAGAGTCGTTGAGGATTTTAAGAAAAGTGAAATACAGTTAATTTCCTGTTGATAAAATTAATATTAATTTAACTTTCAACTATTGTGTAACACATTAATTATAAACACTTTTGTACTGCTATTAATCTTTAATTAGATATAAACCTTGTTTCTACCAGTATATTCTGGAATCTGAGACAAGGTTTTTTCATGTAAAATGAAACCTTTCTTTTTTTTCTTCGTTTTTAATAGTATAACCATCAAGATTAAATGTCTAAAAAAATAAGTGTATTAATTAAAAAGTGTATCAAAGGCGACCAAAAAGCCCAAATGCATTTATACGATTCATACTGTGAAGCTATGTTTTATATAGCATGTAGGTATTTAAAAAATGAAGACGAAGCAAAAGATGCTATGCAAGAAGGGTTTTTAAAAGCGTTTTTTAAACTAAGCACTTATAAAGACGATCTTAGTTTTGGAGCTTGGTTAAAAAAAATAATTATAAATCAATGTATTGATGTTTTAAAGAAGAAAAAACTTGAAACAGTTTCTATAGAAAGTCAAACATTCGAAATTATTGATAATGAGACTTCTTGGGAGTTTGATTCAAGATTATCTAAGGTGATTATTGAAAACACCATTAATACACTACCAGAAAAATACAAGCTTGTATTACAATTGTATTTAATTGAAGGTTACGATCACTCTGAAATTTCAGAGATTCTAAACATTCCCATTAAAACTTCAAGAACACATTTAAGTAGGGGTAAAATGTTACTTAGAAACTTTTTAAAAAAACAAAATTATGAAGCACGATATTAGAACTCTTTTCAAAGGAGATTCGTTTCCTAAAAAGGAGTTGCCAGACTCTCATAGAAGCGAGTTTTTAGAGAAACTTCAATCTTCAAAAAAAGAGAAAAAGCATATTAATATTAGTATTTTATACAAATACGTTGCCTTATTTATTGTCTTATTATCTATTGGAATAATAGTTACTAATCCATTTTCAAAAGAAAACAGTTTAGCCGATACCGCTCTAGAAATACAATTAAAAGGGATTGAAAAAACCTATTTAGAAAATATTGACAAGGAATGGCAAAGTTTTATTGTATTAACAAAAGATAAAAAGCTTATAAAGCGCTATGAGAATAAACTGAGCGAATTAAATGATGACTATCAAGAAATTTCGAATCAATACAAAATAGACAAAAACAATATGATTGTAATTGAAGCTCTAATCGAAAATTTAAAAACCAGATTACAGCTATTAAAAGATATTCAACAACACATTAACTTATTAAATAAAGAACATGAGAACATTACAATTTAAATTATGGCTTTTAATGTTTCTTTCATCAGCCACTCTATTGGCACAAAAAGAAAATATTTATTCAAAAAACTTTAAAACAGATAAAAATACTACAGCTCTGTTAAAGTTAAAAGGTGGCACAGTTAAAATAGAATCATCTCCTGATGAAAACTTTTATGTAGAGTATAACGTAGTGTTTGATAATTATCCTAAAAGAAAAAAGAAAGGAATAATTGAAAAAATTGAAATCGAAGCTCAAATGAGTGACAATCATATTACATTAGTTGATAAATCTAAAATTTACTTTAATGCAAGATTAAATGCTATGCTAGGAAACTTGTATAAAAAAGATACATCTATAGTCAAAAACCATAATAAAAAGTCTAAACAAGATTTAATAGAAGAAATAAAAGAAATTAGAACCCCTGTTTCCTTTTACGAAGAGTTAATTAAAAACTCTAGTAGATACAGTCCAAAAGAAAAAGAAGAGTTAATTAACAAATTTAATAACCGAAAAAAAAGAAGCTATAACAAAAGTTTTATTATTAAAATTCCAACGAATATTGAGCTCACAATTGATGCAAAAAACACAATAATTAGATTAACAAATAATTTAGAAAACAAACTTTCCGTTAGGCTTGACGGAGGAAAATTTATTGCAAAATCTCTTAATAATAATAGCAATGTGATAAAAGTTAAAGACGCATTGTTTTTAACTGAAAATATTAATGGTGGCGAGTTTGCCCTTAACAATATTAAAAAAGGCTTAATCGGAAGCATTAATAACATTAACTTATTGGCAGAATTTTCTAATTTAGAAATAGGTGAAGTTCAACAAAACAATAATTTTAAAGGTTTTAGCAACGATATATTGATACATAATTTCTCAAATAACTTTAACCAATTTGATTTGTTTTTAGAGTATTCAAAAATTCATTTTTTTAAACTAAGTCATGATTATGAATTAAATGCCATCGGTTACAACACTCTTGTTAATATAGACAATATAATAGGGAAAGTGGCTCCTCAAAAAAGTGACAAAAAAGAAAAGTTTTTTGTTAAAGAGCGCTCTGGAAAAGGGCTGTTTTCTGGAATCATGAATTTTGATCTAACTCATAGTTTTATAAATATCCATTAATGTTTTAAGAAAAAAAAGCCACATCTATCGATGTGGCTTTTTTTATTTAGTGTTCTTTTTTTTTAAAGATCAAACTTAATCCCTTGAGCTAATGGTAACTCATCAGAATAATTAATAGTGTTTGTTTGACGTCTCATGTATACTTTCCAAGCATCAGATCCAGACTCACGTCCACCGCCAGTTTCTTTTTCACCACCAAAAGCGCCACCAATTTCAGCCCCAGATGTTCCTATATTTACATTGGCAATACCACAATCTGAACCAGCGTATGATAAGAATTTTTCTGCTTCTTTCATTTCATTAGTCATAATTGCAGATGATAATCCTTGAGCAACACCATTTTGCTTTTCGATTGCACGTTCTACTTCTCCTGAATATTTCATTAAATATAAAATTGGAGCAAAGGTTTCGTGTTGTACAATTTCAAAATGGTTTTCGGCTTCAATAATTGCTGGTTTTACATAACATCCGCTTTCATAACCTTCACCTTCTAAAACACCACCTTCTACTAGTACATTTCCACCCTCAGCTTTTGCCTTTTCAATAGCTGCTAAATAAGTATTTACAGCATCTTTGTCAATTAAAGGACCTATATGATTTTTTTCGTCTAATGGATTCCCTATAGTCAATTGGCCATAAGCACCAACTATTGCATCTCTTACTTTATCATAAACAGATTCGTGAATAATCAGTCGTCGAGTAGATGTACAGCGTTGTCCGCAGGTTCCAACAGCTCCAAATACTGCACCAGGAACAACTACTTTTAAATCTGCAGAAGGTGTAATAATTATAGCATTGTTTCCTCCTAATTCTAATAAAGATTTCCCAAAACGCTCAGCTACTGTTGCACCAACAATTCTTCCCATCCTAGTTGAACCTGTTGCAGAAACTAAAGGAATTCTAGGATCTGTAGTCATCATTTCACCAACTTTGTAATCACCATTAATAATACAAGAAATGCCTTCTGGCAAGTTGTTTTCTTTTAAAATTCCTGCTATAATGTTTTGACAAGCAACAGAGCATAATGGAGCTTTTTCTGAAGCTTTCCATACACATACATCACCGCAAATCCATGCTAAAGCTGTGTTCCAAGCCCAAACTGCAACTGGAAAGTTAAAAGCAGAGATAATCCCAACAACACCAATTGGGTGCCATTGCTCTCTCATAACATGTCCAGGACGTTCCGATGGAATGGTTTGCCCGTTTAATTGTCTTGATAATCCAACAGCAAAATCACAGATGTCAATCATTTCTTGAACCTCTCCGTATCCTTCTTGTAAAGACTTACCCATCTCGTATGAAACTAATTTTCCTAATGGTTCTTTTAAGTCTCTTAATTTGTTTCCAAATTGACGCACAATTTCTCCACGTTGTGGAGCTGGCATATCTCTAAAAGATAAAAAGGCTGTTGTTGCAGCATCCATTACCCTTTCGTAATCTGCTTTTGTTGTCGTTTTTACTTTTCCAATTAATTTTCCATCAACAGGAGAATATGATTCAATAATTTCTCCATTAGAAAAATTATCTGAACCTGTTGAAGTCCCTTCATTAATTGCACTTAACCCCAACTCATTCAAGGCTTCTTTTATTCCGAAATCAGTAGTTACTGCTTCCATATATTTTCGTTTTATTATTATTACTAAATTTTGTTGCGAATATACTAATTTATAGTGTTTATCTTTCTCAATTTTATATTAAAAATACTATCTTTAAAAGCCATTTAGCAGACTCTATTTATTATGAAAAAAATCATCTTTTTACTTTCTACTTTATTCATTTTTAGTGCTTGTAAAAATGCTGAAAACAATACTGAAGTAACAACAGACAACCCTAGACAAGAATTCTCTATTATTATTCATGGAGGTGCCGGCACTATTTTAAAAAAGAATATGTCTCCAGAGATGGAAACCGCTTATAAACAGAAATTAGAAGAGGCTATTAGAGTAGGTTATGAAATTTTAAAAAACGGGGGGACTAGTATAGATGCTGTAACAAAAACTATAAATGTTATGGAAGACTCACCTTTATTTAATGCAGGAAAAGGTGCTGTTTTTACTCATGAAGAAACTAACGAGCATGATGCTTCTATTATGGACGGAAAAACTTTAAACGCAGGAGCTTCAGCAGGAACCACAACCGTTAAAAACCCTATTGATTTAGCCAAGGCTGTTATGGAAAAATCGCCTCATGTAATGCTGTCTGGAAAAGGGGCAGACACATTTGCAAAAAAACAAGGTTTACAAATTGTTGAGCCAAATTATTTTTATACTGAAAGGCGCTATAAATCACTTCAAAACATAAAAGAAAAAGAACAAACAGAACTAGATCATGATACTAAAGTTTCGTTTTATGATGGCGATATTAAAGATTCAAAATTTGGAACTGTGGGTTGTGCTGCCTTAGACAAAAACGGCAACTTAGCTGCTGGAACCTCAACAGGTGGAATGACCAATAAACGCTGGGGGCGCATAGGAGATTCTCCAATTATTGGCGCTGGTACATATGCTAATAATAATACTTGTGCCGTGTCAAGTACAGGTTGGGGCGAATATTTTATTCGTGGAATGATCGCTTATGATATTTCTGCTTTAATGGAATATAAAAACTTGAGCTTAAAAGAAGCCGCTCAAGAAGTCATTCAAAATAAATTAACCCGTCTTGGTGGTACAGGAGGTATTGTTGCCATTGATAAAAACGGAAATATGGTAGCCGAGTTTAATACTGCTGGCATGTACAGAGCTACCATAAACGATAAAGGTGAATTGTCTATTGGGATTTATAAGAATTAAGTATTATTTGGCTCTGGCTTTTTCTTTAGGAAAATCTGTGTAAAATAATATACTCCTGAACTATTTTTTACAACACTAATGCCAATATGTGTAAAATCACCTTCTATATTTGCTCGATGCCCACTGCTATCTATCCAAGCGTCCATAACATCTTTAGCTGATTGTTGACCATAAGCAACATTTTCTCCAGTTCTAGAAGCTTTTTCTTCATTAAATAATCGATCGGACCTTTCGTCAAAATAATCATGACTTATATCCTTTTGCGCAATCATATAATGGGTATGCTCTTCTGCTAATTCTGTTGCTAAATTGTTTATGGCTAGAGGCTCTTTACCAATACTCGCTCTATGTAAGTTTACTAGTTGAAATATTTCTTCTTCAATAGAGAGTGTTTCTAACTTTTCTATGTCTTCAAGCGAATCATCTTTTGAACATGAAACAGTACACGTTAATACTGCAAAACAAGACAAAATTAACCAGGTTTTAAAATAGTAGGTTTTCATAAGTATTTAATTTGGGGTATTCGAATATACGCTAGTTTTTGATTTATAGATCCATAGACACAAAAATTCTAGTATTTATATTCTAAAAAAGGACGTTCATCGAGTTTTTTAATTAATTTTAAAAAAATGAACATTTAAAACGTTAAGACTTATTTAACGTTTTAAAAAAATCTAAACATCAAAATTTGAACGTAACTTTATTAACAAGAAACATCGTATGTAAAAAATATCTTTCTCCTACAAAAGCTATTTCGATGTTACATTTGACAGATAAAATCAATAAAAATCTACAAATGAAACTGCCTACGCTTTCTTTTCACCAGTTCATTTTCACTTAAATCCATCAATCCTATGTCATTAAAAAAACTTTTTGCTTTCGTATTAATTCTTACGTTAGTTATATCCTGTAAAAAGAAAGTGGTAGAAACCGATAATCTTTTCAAATTCAGAGATTACATTAGTTACACAACATCTGGAATTACATCAGTTGCTAGTCCTATTCAAATTAGTTTAGCTAACGATGTTGAAGGTTGGGAAATGGGTATGGAAATCACTGATAAAATCGTAAGTATAAAACCTCATGTTGAGGGCAAATTAACTGCTTCCAATAAGCATACTCTACTTTTTACACCGGACGAATATTTGGAACCTGCAACAGAATACACTATTACAGTAAAACTTGGAAGCATTTATGAAAACATGCCCAAAGGCTTTAAAGGTTATACCTTTCAGTTTAAAACCATCACTCCAAATTTCAATGTAGTTACAAATCATTTACAATCTTATAGCAAAGAATGGCAATATCTTGAAGGGAATATTAAATCTGCCGATATTATATCAATTAACGATGCCAAAACTTTAGTTGAAGCTTCTCAAAACAGTAAAAATTTATCTATTGTTTTTAATGAAACAAATGTGAGTTCTAAGTTTTTCGAATTTAAAATTGATAGCATTAATCGACAAGTTGAAGACAGCAAAATTCTTGTAAAGTGGAACGGGAAAAACATAAAAGCATCAAACAAAGGTGAAAATACAATCAATATTCCTGGAAAAAATAACTTTACAATTGTTGATGTAGATGTTATTCAATCGCCAGAACAACATTTGTCTATCAATTTTTCAGACCCTTTAAAAAAACAGCAAAATTTTGATGGATTAGTTACTATTCAAAAAGTTAAAAGCCCAAAATATATTGTTGATGGCAATGTGTTAAAAGTATATCCAGACAGCAAATTAGTTGGCAATATTCAGGTTGATGTTTTTCAAGGTATTAAAAATACCGAGAGTTACAAATTAAAGAAACCATTCTCTGAAATTATTGCTTTTGAAGAATTAAAGCCTCATGTGCGTTTAATTAGCAATGGTACTATTTTACCTAATTCTGAAGAATTAAAATTCAATTTTGAGGCCGTTAATTTAAGCGCTGTTGATGTTAGAGTTATTAAAATTTTTGAAGACAATATCCTTCAATTTCTACAAGACAATAATTTAAATAGCAATAACACTTATGATATTAAAAAAGTAGGTCGTCGTATTGCAAAACAAACTATTCAGCTTCAAACTCCAGCAGAAAATACTGGAAAGTGGAAAGCTTATAGTATTGATTTGTCTAAGTTCTTTAAAGCTGATACTGGCACTATTTATCGTATAGAATTAAGTTATAACAGAAATTATTCGTTATATGATTGCGAGGCAAATTCTAATATTACTAATGCTGAAAATGATGAATATGACGAGTATTACGAAGAGGACTATTATGAAGATAGTTTAAATGAAATCTCTACGGAAGATGAAGATTTAAAAGAAGAAGCATATTGGGATAATTTAGTATATCGATATAAAAATTATAGCTACAATTGGCGTGAAGAACAAAACCCATGTCATGATGCTTATTATAATGAACGCAAAATAGTGTCTCAAAACTTACTAGCTTCAAACCTTGGTGTTATTGCAAAACGAGGCTCAAATAACTCATATTATTTTGCAGTAACTAATATTTTAAGCACCAACCCAGAAGCGGGTGCAAAGGTTACACTTTATAATTTTCAGCAACAAAACATAGCTAGCAGAACCACTGACGACCAAGGTTTAATTACTATCGATTCTGAAAAGCATGCTAATTTCGCTATTGTTTCTAAAGGGCAAAACACAACGTATGTAAAACTATATGACGGAAATTCGTTGTCACTAAGTAAATTTGATGTTTCTGGAAACCGTTTACAACGCGGACTTAAAGGTTACATTTATGGAGAACGTGGGGTTTGGCGACCTGGAGACTCACTCCATTTAACCTTTATGCTAAACGATACCCATAATAAGCTTCCAAAAGGGCATCCTGTTAAAATGGAAATTACAAATCCTAATGGGAAATTGGTATATAAAAAAGTAACTACTAATAATCTTAATAATTTTTACAAATTCACAGTTCCAACGTCTCAAGAAGATAAAACTGGTAATTATAATGCCAAAGTTTCTGTTGGTGGTGCAACATTTTATAAAGGTTTAAAAATTGAAACCGTTAAACCAAATCGTTTAAAAATTAAAGTGGATTTTGAGAATGACATCTTAACTAGTAAAGCTCCATTAAAAGGAACATTAGATGTTAAATGGCTTCATGGTGCTCCAGGGAAAAACCTAAAGGCAGAAATTAAAGCAAAGTTTACACCATCGTATACAAGTTTTAAAAATTATAAAAACTACGTCTTTAATGATCCTACGCGTAAATTTCAAACTGAAGAATTCAATATTTTTGAGGGTAATGTTAATGCTGAAGGCTTAGCAAAAATTAATAATAAACTAAATGTTGGCAAAAACGCTCCAGGGATGTTAAATGCTCAATTTTTAGTAAGAGCCTTTGAAAACGGTGGCGATTTCTCCATGGATGCATTTACAAAAAAATATGCCCCTTACGAGTCATTTGTTGGTTTGCGTTCTCCAAAAGGAAATGCTTACGGTTCGTTTTTTACAGATGAAAACCAAGCCTTTGATGTTGTAGTTGTTGATGCTCACGGAAAACCCATAAAACGAAACAACCTTGAAGTAAAAGTATATAAAATTGAATGGCGCTGGTGGTGGAACTCATCTTACGATAATCTATCAAGCTATGTTTCAAGTAGCTACCACAGACCTTATTTAAGTTCTAAAATAAATACGGATGCTAACGGAAAAAGTACATTAAACATAAACATTCCAGACCAAGACAGAGGCCGCTATCTTATCAGAATTATTGATCCAATAAGCGGTCATGCTACAGGAAGAACAGCTTATTTTTATAAAAACTGGTGGAGCAACTCTACATCTGGAGATAAAGAAGCTGCAAAAATGCTTGTGTTTTCTGCAGATAAAGAAAAGTATAACGTTGGCGAAACCGCAAAAATAACGTTTCAATCTGGTAGCGAAGGTCGTGCTTTAGTAAGTATTGAAAATGGCACCGAAGTTCTAGATTTTAAATGGGTAAAAACGCAACCAAGGGAAACTACGGTTAATATTCCTGTAACATCAGAAATGGCACCAAATGTATTTGTAAATATTTCGCTTTTGCAACCGCATGCCATTTCAGAAAACGATTTGCCTATTCGGTTATTTGGTGTCATTCCTTTAATGGTTGAAGACCCAAACACCAAATTAGAACCTCAACTAAAAATGCCTAATGTATTACGTCCAAAAGAAACATTTAAGGTTACTGTTTCAGAAAAAAGCAACAAAGCTATGACCTATACAATAGCCATGGTTGAAGAAGGCTTACTAGATTTAACACGATTTAAAACGCCTAATGCCTGGAACGAGTTTTATAAGCGAGAAGCTTTAGGTGTTAAGACTTGGGATGTCTTTGATGCTATTATTGGTGCATATTCTGGTAGTATAGATCAAGTTTTTGCTATTGGTGGTGATGGCAATGCTGCTGGCGGAAAAAACAAAAAAGCCAATCGTTTTAAGCCTGTAGTTACTTATTTAGGCCCTTTTTCTTTAAATACTGGTGAACAAAAAACGCATACCATAAAATTACCAAACTACATTGGCGCTGTACGCACCATGGTTATTGCTGGTGATAATAAAAATGAAGCTTATGGAAGCACCGATAAATCTGTTGAAGTTAAAAAACCTTTAATGGTTTTAGCAACACTTCCGCGGAAATTAAGTTCAGGGGAAAAAGTAACACTTCCTGTAACGGTTTTTGCAATGGAGCCCAAAGTTAAAAATGTAAACATTAGTTTAAAATTAAGCAATGGAATTACTGTAGCTGGCAGCGCTAAAAAATCACTAAGTTTTGCTAAACCCGATGAGCAAATGACGTATTTTGAACTTGATGTTAGTAAAGCAAAAGGCATTAATACAGTTGAAGTTATTGCCACTGGACATGGTGAAAAGTCTACTTACAAAGTAGAATTGGATGTAATAAACCCAAATCCAATCACATCAAAAGCCATTGATAAAACATTAGAGGCGAATACAAATGAAACTTTAGAGTTTTCTACCTTTGGTGTAGCAGGAACAAATTCGGCTACGTTAGAGTTTTCTACATTACCTCCAATGGATTTTTCACGCAGATTGCAATATTTAATTCAGTATCCACATGGTTGTGTAGAACAAACCACATCGAGTGTATTTCCGCAGTTATTTTTAGGTGATATTTTCGATTTAACTCACAAGAAAAAGCAAGTTATTCAAAATAATATTGAAAACGGTATAAAACGATTAGGGCATTTTCAAAGACCAAACGGAGGCATGAGTTATTGGATGGGAGAAAACAACGCAAACGATTGGGGAACCAGTTACGCTGGGCATTTTTTAATTGAAGCCGAAAAGAAAGGTTATGTGTTACCATTAACTTTTAAAAGCAACTGGATTGCTTATCAAAAACAGGCAGCAAGTAATTGGCGTCCAAGTTATAGAAGTTATAATTCTGATTTAGCCCAAGCTTACAGATTATACACTTTGGCATTGGCAGGAAGTCCAGATCTGGCAAGTATGAACCGTTTACGAGAGTTTAGCGAAATTTCAAACGAAGCCAAATGGCGATTAGCTGCGGCTTATGCTTTGGCAGGACAAAAAGAAGCTAGCGATAAAATTTCGCAATCTGCAAACATTGAATTTAAACCTGTCCGTTATAATTATTACACGTATGGTTCTAGAGATAGAAATCGTGCCATGGCTTTAGAGACTATGGTGCTTACTAAAAACAAAAATATGCGTGAATTGGCTCAATACATTGCAAAAGATTTATCTAGTAATCGTTGGATGAGTACACAAACAACAGCTTACAGTTTATTGGCTATGGCAAAAATGGTGAATGCTAATGGAGGAAAAGCATTAAAAGTAAATTATACAATTAATGGAAAAACAGAAAGCATAGACACAAAAAGTGCCATTGCACAACGCGAGTTAAAAGTAAATGATGGTAAAAATAGTTTGTCTTTTACAAACCAGAAAGACAATGTGGTTTATGTACGGGTTTTAAACTCAGGGAAACTACCTTTAGGTCAAGAACTTGCCGAACAACGTGGTTTAAGTGTAGTATATACATACAAAGATTTAAAAGGAAATAAAATTAATGTGTCCAAACTACAGCAAGGACAAGATTTTGTTGCTACGGTTAGTGTTAGTAATTTGAAAAATGAACGCGTAAACGATATAGCGCTTACACAAGTTTTTCCATCGGGGTGGGAAATTGTGAATACACGATTTACAGATTTTGGCAGTGCGACAACTAGTCAAGCTAGATTTACAGATATTAGAGATGATCGTGTAAACTTCTATTTTGATTTACCAGAAAAAGGGAAACATAGTACTAAAACTTTTAATGTGATGTTAAATGCATCGTATTTAGGAACTTACTATTTGCCTGGAATCCAAGCTGAAGCCATGTACGACAATGAATATTTGGTTAGAACTAAAGGGAAATGGGTTGTAGTTGAGAAATAATGAATTCTTTTCTCTATATTTAGAATTCAACAATGAACGATAAAGATTATTTTTCTCATTTATATGAAATAGCGAGCCATCTAAATAAGGAGTTCTCTCTACATTCTGCGCTTAGAAAATCTTTAGAGAAGACTGTTGAGATTCTAAACTTAGAAACAGGTTGGTTTTGGCTTACCGAACCAGATAATAAATCGGTGTACTTAGCTGCTTCCTACAATCTGCCTCCTGCTTTAAGCAATCATCCAGAGCGCTTATCTGGTAGGTGTTATTGTATAAAACAGTATTTGGCAGACGATATAGATCAGGCAATGAATATTAGTGAGATTACTTGCTCAAGGTTAGAGAATATTAGCACAGGAACTAAAGACTTAAAGTTTCATGCTGTAATTCCCATTACCGTTAATAGGCAAAAGGTAGGACTCATGAACTTGCTAAGTAAAGAAACGCGACAACTGAACGAAAAGGAATTGGCTATTCTTAATACCATTAGTGAGTTAGTTGGGACAGCAATTCAACGTACAAGATTACAACATTCAAATAGGAGCAACAATCTTAAATCAGATGTATCTCTTCATAAAGTACTTGAACGGGTTTTTCATCCACAAATAGAAGCCATAGTATCCTGCCTTGGTAATTCAGATAGTAACGATAACAAAATAAGTGAAGCATTGCATAAGGCCAAGGAGCTTCAGAAGCATTTAACGATGTTTAGCAAAGAAACAAAAGAGCAAGAAAAAGCGAGGAATAACTCTAAAGAGTTTCTCTATCCAGACTTGCCCTTAACTAAGCGAGAATTAGAAGTTCTTACCTTAATAAGGAGAGGTTTAACTAACGGTCAAATAGGTGAAGAATTATTCATATCCGAGCGTACAGTTAAATTCCACGTTACTGCCATTTTATCTAAACTCAATGCAAATACGCGTACCGAAGCAGTAGATATTAGTTTAAAGAGAGGCCTTCTAAGTGTCTAAATTACTTTTAATTTATCATTAACCTGTACTATGGTACAGGTGTTTTTCTGTACTGAAGTCCGTTTTATAGCTTTTGTGCTATTCTGATATTTGTTATAAATTAAAAAATAATAATATGAGAACACAAAGTATGTATTTAGAACACGCCAATATTACAGTAAACGACCTACAGGAGGCCATTAAGTTCTTCCAAACCGCCTTTCCTCACTTTAAGATACGAGGTGGTGGTAACGAGATGAGAGAATGGGTGCACTTAGGAGATGATGACACCTATATTGCTATTAATCAAGCAAAGCTAAGTGATTTAAAAGTTGACAAGAACTATGATAAAATAGGAATCAATCACTTAGGGTTTGTAGTGCCTAATGTAGAAGAAATAGCAAACAATCTTCTTAGTAATGGTTATAAGCGAGATTTTCCAAAAGAAGTAGAACAATTTAGAATTAGAGACTATTTTGCTGATGTCGATGGAAATCAGTTTGAATTCGTGCAATATCTTAGTGATAAAACAGAGGAAAAAAACAGTTACACCAATTAAGTTGCAGATAATAGAAATCAAGAATTGTCTAAAACCCTAAAACATTTTCAATACAAATAAAGGATATAGTGGGAAAGCTCGATCAATTACCTGAGCTCAGTAGAAGCATTGTAATAACGCCCAAAACAATTTAACGCTTTAAAGTAACGTGCCCTGTAAATTTTTGTCCGTCAATTACAACTATATACCAATAATCATTGGTTGGTAATTGTTGATTATTGAAAGTGCCATCCCATGAAAATGAGCTATTTCTAGAGCTTTTTAATAGCTTCCCGTATCTGTCAAAAATGGATACAAATGATGTTGAATAATACTCAATACCTTTTAAATCGAAGGCATCATTTTCGCCATCGTTATTAGGTGTAAAAAACTTAGGGATATAAAAATGTAAATACGATTGTGATGTAATATGTGCACATTCTTGGTTTTTGACATAAATTGTATATAACCCTCCGTCTACATTAAAAAAAGTATTGCTGGGTTGAAAAATGTTTCCGTTTAATGAATATAGGAGGGTTCCCGTGTTTGAAGACGCATTAATAATAATATCATTCCCATCGGATATAACACTTTCAATTGTAGGGTTGTTTATTTGGTTTAGTTGAATTGTTTTAATAACAGAACAACTACCACTATTTACTTGAACAGTATATGTCCCTGCACTTGATACATCTATCTGGTCGGTAGTTTCTCCATTACTCCATAAGTAAGAAGTTACTATGCTAGGGTTAGTTGGATTTGCAAATAAAGTTATAGATGTATTTTCGCAAAACTCTAAAGTTTCGTCTGTTACATTTGGAATCTCAAAATAGTTAACTTGTAAAGGTGTTCTTGTAGTTGACAAACAGCCTCCAAGCATAGTTTCTGCTTCGGCATAGTACGTTCCTGAAACACCATTCGGGCTATATGTTCTAATATTTGCCTGTAGTAAATTGCCTCCAACGGCCGCATCGTACCAATTTACTATAACGTCGTTTGGAACATTTACTGAAAGCATTGTATTATCGTTTTGACAAATCATTAAATCACCATTGCTTGTTGGTGCGTTAGGAAAAGGAATAACTCTAATTTCAAAAATTTCGGATGTTGAATTACACGATGAGTTTGTTAAATTAACAGCATCTTCTGCTACCAAAACCCTATAAAAAGACGTATTACTTGTAAGAGTAGGTGTGTAATTTTGATTATTTTCTCCAACTATATCCGTCCAATTAATCCCATCTGTGCTCTCTTGCCATTGATAAAAATGAGATGAAAAAATAGAAAAATCTGGAATTGCAGTTAATTGTGTAGAAAAAGGCAACTGATCTTCACACACATAAATATTGCTGTTATTTAACGCATCTTCAATAGTTACGGTATCACCACATGTTTTAAAAACAATATCGTCAATAGCTAAATCGTTTCCACAACCACCAACACCATTGTTTAACATTTTTAAAATAACAGATGTTTGAGCTGGTAATGTTTGAAATACTAAGGCGTATTGCACCCAATTAGGACCTGAGGTTCCATTTATACTACCTGTATTACCACTTGCCAATAAGTTTGTATCGGTGTTATCCCAAATTTCAAATCTTACATTTATAGGAATCCCGCCGTTTGGACAAGAGGTTGTACTTGGCAGTAAATTAATCATCCAAGACGAAAACTCATACGATGTGTTTTCGCATAATCCACTTATTGTAGTTCGATAGAATTCTCCAGCGGTGAAATCTGCATTAACTACTAGCATTCTTCCATCTGTATCGTTTGGAGTGTGGTCATCTATATCATGCCAATCAAAAAAATTTGTATTGCTGGATACGGTATAAAACCCATCACTAGGCGATCCGCCAGCAAAAGTATATGTTGTTGTTCCTGCTGGTAATGGTGAACTTGTTATTCCAGCACCAAAAGTTTCAGTAAAAATAGGATCGCCAGAATTTCCACTACAAAAACCCAATTGAGCATGTAAATTTAAAATCGTTAGATTTAAAAAAACTAAAATTAGTATTTGGACTTTTTTATTAATAAGTTTATTTTTTAGAGTCTAAAAATAACAATTAGCAAACTATATTAGTAAAAAAATAGCTTTTAGTTATGAAGTCGTCTGAAATATTAAAACAAACATCACACAGATCGTTTGAATATCCTAAACGTTCATGGAAGTTTTATCAAGAATGGAACGAAGCTATTTTTTTGCATTGGGAAGTTAACGAAACTTTGATAAAACCTTTACTCCCTAAAAATATAGAGTTGGATATTATAAACGGAAAAACCTGGGTAAGTCTAGTGGCTTTTAACATGAATAATATTGGTATAAAAAGCTTGCCTAAAATTCCGCATATATCAGATTTTCATGAGATAAATATTCGTGTTTATGTTGTTTGTAATAGGAAGCCAAGTGTTTATTTTTTGAGTATGGAAGGCAGCAAACGATCGTCCTGTAGGGTATTAAAAACGCTATCTAAATTTCCATATCGATATTCAAAAATGAAAAGAAATGAATCTAATTATGACTCTAAAAACACAGCGTTTAATGATTCATTTCATATTAAGTATAAGTTAGATAGCCTGCCTGTTAAAAAAGACAAAACTGATTTATGGCTTACCGAGCGCTATACTGTTTTTCAAGATTATAAAAAACACATTATTGAATACGACGTGCATCATGTTGAATGGCCTATTCAAAATATTCATATTGAAAATCTTAAAATAAATTACCCTAGGTTTAATCATATTATTAATAATAAACCCGATAGAGTTCATTATTCAAAAGGGGTTCAAGTTTTAACTTGGGATAAGAAAAAATTGTCAGCACATGGCTTTTAATTAAAACTGATTTATAAAAATGAAAGAAGATTTTAAATCGTATTACGCAGTTATTTTCACTTCTACTCAAAACAAAAATATTGATGGGTATTCTGAAATGGCAGAAAAAATGGAAACTCTAGCCAAACAACAAAAGGGGTATTTAGGAATGGATAGTGCAAAAAACGATGTTGGAATTACTGTAAGTTATTGGGACTCGTTAGAGGCTATAAAAAACTGGAAACAACAAAGTGAGCATTTGCAAGCACAACAAAAAGGACGACAATATTGGTATAGCTGGTACAATGTGCGAATTTGTAAAGTAGAACGCGAGTATGAATTCTTAAAAAAATAATGTCTCAAATCATCATAAAATTATCTTAAAACACATCTAAACACACACGCTTAGAGTATATATTTTAAGTGACAAGGCTCATAAACCACATAAAGCGACATAAAATTAAAACGGTAATTGTTACTGTGCTTTTACTTGCCTACTATTTTTGTTTACCAAATCAACTTTTTAAAGACCCTACTTCAACTGTTATTACAAGCTCAAATAATGAATTAATGGGTGCTCAAATAGCTAAAGACGGTCAATGGCGATTTCCTGAGAATGATTCAATTCCAAAAAAATTTAAAACGTGTATTATTCAGTTTGAAGACGAATATTTTTATAAACACCCTGGATTTAACCCAATTTCAATTTATAAAGCTTTACGAGATAATATAAAATCTGGCAAAGTAAAACGAGGGGGAAGTACCATAACACAACAAGTTATCCGTCTTTCAAGAAAAGGCACGCAAAGAACTTATTTTGAAAAATTTAAAGAAATTATTCTAGCTACTCGGTTAGAGTTTCGAGCTTCTAAAAATAAAATTCTATCATATTATAGTAGTCATGCTCCTTTTGGCGGAAATGTAGTTGGTTTAGATGCCGCATCATGGCGTTATTTTAACAGGCATGCTAACGATTTATCGTGGGCAGAAAGTGCAACTCTTGCCGTTTTACCTAATGCGCCAAGTTTAATTTATCCAGGGAAAAACCAGAAGCGATTACTTGAAAAACGCAATAGGCTACTCAAAAAACTATTAGAAAAAGAAATTATAGATTCCCTTACTTATAAGCTATCAATTATTGAAAGATTACCTCAAAAACCATATCCATTACCACAAATAGCACCACACTTATTACAAAAAACAACAAAGTTTCATTACGGAAAATATATCAAAACCACTATAAATTCTGAGCTTCAAAAACAAATTAATAGTATTGTAAAAAATCATTATAATCAATTAAGTCAAAATGAAATTTATAATGCTGCCGTTTTAGTTTTAGATGTAAAAACCAGACAAGTTTTAGCCTATGTGGGTAATACACCAACCGATAAAACGCATCAAAAAGATGTAGATATTATTGATAAGCCCAGAAGTACAGGAAGTATTTTAAAGCCTTTTTTATATACAGCCATGTTGGATGCTGGTGATATTTTACCCAATACTTTGATTGCAGATGTACCCACACAATTTGGAAACTATAACCCAGAAAACTATAATAAAACATACGATGGTATAGTACCGGCAAGCCGTGCTTTATCTCGTTCTTTAAATGTACCTTCGGTAAGGATGTTGCAAGAGTTTGGCCTAGATAGATTTCACCATTATTTGAAAGCTTTAAACCTAAAAGACTTAAAATATAACGCCAACCATTATGGTTTGTCTTTAATTTTAGGTGGCGCAGAAAGTAACTTGTGGGACTTGTGTAAAAGTTATGCTGCTTTATCGTCTACTTTAAATCATTTTTCTGAAACTTCAAGCGAATATTTTTCAAATGAGTTTTGCGAACCTGTTTTTATAGCCTCGGACACTATTGATTTTGGTAAAAAAACCAGCGATAAAACCTTATTTGATGCTGCTTCTATTTATTTAACTTATAATAGCCTAAAGGAAGTAAATAGGCCGCAAAGCGATGAAAGCTGGGAATTTTTTGATAACTCGAAACAAGTAGCTTGGAAAACGGGAACTAGTTTTGGGTTTCGTGATGCATGGGCAATAGGCTCCACTAAAGATTATGTTGTTGGTATTTGGGTTGGAAATGCAGATGGAGAAGGGCGACCAGGTTTGGTTGGTGTAGAAACTGCTGCCCCAATTTTATTTGATGTGTTTGATGTGTTACCAAACAGTGATTGGTTTGCAAAACCCTTTGATGAAATGCAAGCTGTTGATATTTGTAATGAGAGTGGGCATAGAGCATCTCAAAATTGTAAAAATATAGAAACTCAATTTGTTCAAGTAAGTGGTTTAAAAACGAAACCTTGTCCGTATCATATTTTAATTCATTTGAATAAAAACGAAGCTTTTCAAGTAAACTCTTCATGTGAAACTATTGATAATATTACCCATAAGTCATGGTTTGTATTACCGCCTTTAATGGCTTATTACTATAAAGCCAAAAACCCATTTTATAAGCCATTACCAAAATTTAGAAGCGACTGTTTAGGTGGAAATACCATTTCTATGGAATTTATTTACCCTAAAGAAAATAATAGCATTTTTTTACCGAAAGATTTTGATGGTAATATAAACGACCTTATTTTAAAAATTGCACACTCAAAACATGATTCTACATTATTTTGGTATTTGGATGATACTTTTTTGGGAAGCACAAAAGATATTCATGAGCTTGCTATTAAACCAAAACAAGGCGTTCATGTAATCACCGTGGTGGATGAGTTTGGGAATGAGGCGAAACGCCAATTTAAGGTCTCAAATTAACGCTTTAAGGTAAAATGTCCTGTAAACTTTTGACCCTCAATAATAATTACATACCAATAGTCATCAGAAGGTAAACCTCTCCCGCTAAGGGTTCCGTCCCAACTAAAAGTTCCATTTTTAGAAAACTTCATCAGTTTTCCATACCTATTAAAAATTGAAACTTCAGATGAACTATAAAATTCTATCCCCTTTAAATTAAACGTGTCATTTACACCATCATTATTTGGTGTGAAAAACTTAGGAATGAAAAAATGTAAATACTCTGCTTCAGCTATTTCAGGGCAATCTCTCTGTTTAACAAAAACAGAATACAATCCTCCATCAATATTAAAAAACGTATTATTTGTTTGAAATATATTACCGTTTAAAGAGTATAGAAAATCTCCAGTGTTTACGGTATTTATAGTAATATTTTTTCCATCTGAAATAATACTATCAATAATTGGAGTTTCTAAAAAAGTAACATTAAACACTCTAGTTTCAAAAGAACAAACGCTTCCTATTATTTCAACGGTATAATTTCCTGCTGAATTTAAATCAATACTTTGAGATGTTTCCCCTGTATTCCATAGATAAGTTGGATTTGTAATATTCGATTGAGCTGTTAATAGTTTGTCCTCTGTAGCGCAAAACACTATATCTTCTTCTATTATAGTGCCTGGTTGTGTTCCAGAAATCTCCCAAACACAAGTGTTAGTATTGAATAAAGCAGTTTCCCAACATTCTAAAGTAGGTTGCATGGGTTGTGTCCCCGATACTTCCCACATACAAGACGTATCATTAAAGCTTGCGGTTTCCCAACAGTCAGTATTTGGCTGCGCAGGTTGCGTTCCTAACACTTCCCACAGACAACTGGTATTATTAAAAACAGTGGTTTCCCAACAGTTTAATGTAGGCTGTACAGGTTGGTTTCCAGAGACATCCCAAGAACAGGTTATGTTATTAAACGTGGCGGTTTCCCAACACTCTAAAGTAGGTTGCAATGGCTGAGTTCCTGTTACTTCCCACATACAAGACGTATTATTAAATGTGGCGGTTTCCCAACATTCAATGTTTGGCTGTATGGGTTGCGTCCCTGATACATCCCAAGAGCAAGTTGTGTTATTTATTACTGCAGTTTCCCAACACTCCAAAGTAGGCATTGTAGGTAGTATACTTACTTCGACTTGATATTCATTTGAAAATGAAACGCACTGCGCATTTGTTAAGTTTATAGCTACTTCTGCAATTTTAGATCGAAAATAAGTGGTATTAGTGACTGAGATATTTAAGGTTTGATTGTTCTCTCCCGCTAAATCGTTCCAAGTAACTCCTCCATCAGTACTAGATTGCCATTGATAAAAATGCGAACTATATACACTAAAATCTGGTGTTGCGGTTAATGTCGTGTTAAAAGGAGCTTGAGAGCTACATAGACTCTCTGTATCATTATTAGCTAAATCTGATACTATAACTGTATCTCCACATGATTTAAATTCAATATCATCAATAGCCAAATCATTACCACAACCCCCTAATCCGTTGTTAATCATTTTAAGAATTACTGTATTTTGACCCATTAATGTTTGAAAAACCAGACCATATTCCTGCCAATTCGGAGATGATAACTCAACAATATTTCCTGTATCGCCACTAGCTAGTAAATTAGTATCTGTACTATCCCAAATTTCAAAACTAACATTTATAGGGATTGTGCCTCCAGGTACTGTTGAACAAAAACTATTGGCAATAACAAGGTTTAAAACCCATGCTGAAAATTCATAAGTGGTTGTTTCACATAAACCCGTTACTGTTGTTCTGTAAAACTCCCCAGGAGAGGCTGCAGCGTTAACAATAAGGCATTTCCCATCAACATCTCCAAGTGTATGATCTTGAGTTTGGTGCCAATCAAAGGCGTTTCCAAAAGTACCATTAGACACGGTATAAAAACCGTCACCCGGATAACCTGTTGAGTAAAAATATGTTGTAGTGCCTGCAGGGAGTGAATTATTTGCTATTCCTGTACCAAAATCTTCGGTAAAAATAGGATCTCCAGAGTTTCCTGAACAAAACCCTAATTGTCCTGATGATTTCTGCGAATAAAACAGAAACAAAACAAACCACAAACAAACTAATATTCTTTTAATTTTATAACCTTTTTCAATATGATTTTTATATCACATTTTGTTTATAGGCTATATTAAATTAATTTAAATATCTAAAAAAATAATAAACCTATACAAAAACCATACACATAGATTAAAATAATATTAATACCGTTGTAATGAGCTAATGTTTGAGGCAATGTGTATGTTAAAACAATGACAGCTATTTAATTTGCTATAAACACCTTAAGCATACTATGATCAGATTTCCATGTGTTGACTTTCTCTGTTTTAAGAATTTTTAAATCTTTTGAGACCCAAATATGATCGAGAGAAAGCAAGGGGATATTCCAAAACCAAGTTTCTCTAAACCCGTTACCTTTTTTATTAAATGCGTGGTTAAAATTAGCCTTAATGTTTGTTAGAAATTTAGATTCAAAAGGAATGTTAAAGTCCCCGAGTAAAACTGTTTTTTCTTTTATTTTAATATACTCATTTACAAAACTTAATTCCCAAGACCGAGGCACATCCATACTTGCTGAGACATCAACGGCATAAAAACAAATACCGTCAACTTCAAAATTAATAATATTTGTTTTATGATTAGAAGTGATTTCATCTAAAATCTTTAGAGGTGTTTTAGAAAAAATACTGATTCCTCTAATAGATTCGTGAAAATAATATTTAGGGTACTTTAATTTAAAGTCTTCTAAATTATATACTCCGTCTTCAACTAAAACTAAAACATCTGGAATACTATTGTTAATATTAAAAGCGTCATCAAAGTCTCTATTATGAGAAGCATTCCAAAACACAACTTCTAAATCTGTTTCTTTAATATCTTCAGAAAAATGAATTTTAAAACTTCTTCCTAACCAAATTACTAACAATATAAAAGCGATTAGTAGATTATACTTTTTGAGCTTTTTATTTAAAAAAATAGCCAAAAATAAAACTATAAGAATAATAATTGGTAGTGGAAATGTGTAATAGAGTAATGAGTTTTGATAACTATTCTCTTTATAAAAAAAATGAATAGTCAACAATGCTATAATAATTGCAATGTTTAAAAATAGATATAGGGCTCGAAATATTTTTAGCATTATCGTAACGGAAACCCTTTTGCTGCCCACCACGGGTGTATTTCTATTTCTAATCGCCCAGCTTTAACCATAGGGTCAGCATTGGCTAAACTATCTGCCATTTTTTGTGTAGGCACATTATAAATAGTTATACCACGAATGTCGCCATCGTCTCCAAAAGGGCCAGAAATATCGGCATATCCTAGCTCGTACATTTTACCTAAATGAGCCAAGTGTTCTTTCTGCAGGTCTGCAGTTTCTTCCTCATTTTGTCCTCGTATTGGTCCTCGTTTTAAAAAAGCAATGAAATACTGTTGCATTAAAAAAGTGTCTTTTGTTTTCTCATCAACATAATCAAATGTTTTATAGCCTTTAGCATTTAATTCTTCCTTTAATTGTTTTATAGTTTTTTTTATAGGCTTTTCTACAGCAACCTCAACTATTGTATCTTCTACTATTTTTTTGGTTTCTGGTAGGTTTTCTTTTATTTCTAAAACAGATGTTTTTGCCTCTTCTTTACAAGCGATAAAAATTAGTAAAGCGGCACATACTAAAAATATTTTTTTCATGATTTCCAGGTATTATATGGTTGTTTACTTAATTGCGAATTATAGTATTTTATGTTTCCTGTTAATTCTTCACCTAACCAATCTGGTTTTTCAAAGGTTTCGTTTTCGTGCTTTAACTCTATTTCAACTATAATTAGTCCTTTATTATCTCCAAAAAACTCATCTGCCTCAAAAACATGATTTCCCACTTTTATTTCATAACGTATTTTATCAATAATTGTTGGTTCACAGAGTTTTAAAAGTGATTCTGCCTCATGCTTTTCTATTTCTCTTTCCCATTCAAAACGCGATAATCCATTGTTTGAAGATTTCCCTTTAACCGTTAAAACGCCTTTATCACCTTTTATTCGAACTCTAACAGAACGTTCTGGATCTCGATTTAAAAACCCCTGAACAATTCGTGTACTTTTAAAAGCTTGAGCTTTAAAAGCATCTGATTTAACTAAAAACTTACGCTCTATTTCTATCATTAATTTTATAAATCAAAGTTTAATAACCATTAGAGTATATATAATTTAAAAGCATTTAATGCCTAAATTTACATCATGTCTAACGATTTACCAATTCGAAAAATTATTCATGTAGATATGGATGCATTTTATGCTTCTGTAGAGCAAATGGATAATCCAGATTTAAAAGGGAAACCTCTTGCTGTTGGTGGTGGAGGTAAACGTGGCGTAGTTAGCGCAGCTAGCTATGAAGCAAGAAAATTTGGTGTTAAAAGCGCCATGGCTGGAAATTTAGCTGCTAAATTGTGTCCCGATTTAATTTTTGTGAGGCCACGTTTTGAAAGGTATTCTGAAATTTCTAAAAAAATTAGAGCCATTTTTTACGATTATACCGATTTGGTTGAACCTCTTTCTTTAGACGAAGCCTATTTGGATGTTACTGAAAACAAAAAAGGTAACCCAAGTGCATCATTAATAGCTAAAAATATACGTGAGCGCATTTTTAAAGAGGTTGGTTTAACCGCATCAGCTGGTATTTCTATTAACAAATTTATTGCTAAAGTTGCGAGTGATTATAATAAACCTAACGGGCAAAAAACTGTAAACCCAGAAGAAGTTTTAGATTTTTTAGAGCAATTAGATATTCGAAAATTTTATGGTGTTGGAAAAGTAACTGCCGAAAAAATGTATCAGAAAGGTATTTTTACGGGCTTAGATTTAAAACAAAAATCTTTGGAGTATTTAGATGCAAACTTTGGTAAATCTGGACGCTATTATTATTACATAGTTCGTGGGGTTCAAAATAGTGAAGTAAAACCAAATAGAACAAGAAAAAGTTTAGCAGCCGAACGTACATTTAGCGAAAACCTATCTTCTGAAATTTTTATGCTTGAAAAATTAAAGCATATTGCTGAAGAGGTTTCTAAGCGTTTAACTAAAAGTAAAGTAGCTGGAAAAACGGTAACTTTAAAAATAAAATACAGCGACTTTACTTTACAAACCCGAAGTAAAACCTTGCCTTATTTTGTAAGTGATACTAGCATTATTATGGAAACTGCCAAAGATTTGTTGTTTCAAGAGAAATTAAGTAACTCTGTTAGGTTATTAGGTATTTCTTTATCTAACCTAAATACAGAAACTAAGAAAAAACCAGAAGCAAAAAAAAGTGTTAGTGTACAGTTGAAATTTGAGTTTTAAAAGGTGCGATATAACTTCCATTTAAACAGTTATAAAGTAAGTGTGCAAAAAGTAATCAATAACCTACTGTTTTGGTTGGTTATGAGGCCTTTTTTCTATAAGTTTGGTTATACTAACGTTCGGCGACATTTAGCCCTATCGGGCACATACCGCCGAATGTCCCACGCAGGGACGTTGGCTGTAATTAAGACAAATGAAGAAAATTTACATTTTAATATTAATTCTTTTAAATATTTCTGTTATTAATGCTCAAGATTTTCAAGGAATTCTGACTTATGAAACAAAAACAAATGTTCATATTCAAAAAGGCCAGAAGCAAAATTTGAAACTTAAAAGCCCAAATCGAAAGGACAAAGACTCTATCCATGTTGTTGTAAACGATTCGACATTGTATAATCATTTGAAAAGAAAGGGAAAGATAGTCGATTCTATTAAAGTAGTTTTTGGAAATTACAAAATCAGAAAAACATATTATCAGAAAGAAAAGATTGAATATATCTTTGATTTAGCTTCAGCAAAAAAAATAACCCATACACCTAAATATGAGTGTATCGACACTACTGATTTAAAATTAATTGATTACAAAGATGAAGTCGAAATATTTGAAAGTGATTCTATATTTACAATTAATGGTTATGAGTGTAAGAAGATAAAGATTATAAAATCTGATTATTATTTCATTGATCTTTATTTCGTGGAAAGCGAGTTTAAAAATCTAACTGATGCATTGATATTTGACATAAACAGCAATTTGCTTTTTCAAAATCTATATTTTCTAAGAAAAAAGATGGAATTCAAGAAAATCATTAAACTTAATTATTACTCAAAACCAAATGCAATTGATTTTGAATACATTTTAAAGTCCATGATTAGCAAGCCTTATTCAGAAAGTGATTTTTCTCTTCCAAAATATGAATATTGTTTTTGGGATACGTTGAATGATAAAAAATTAATGAGAAAGCATAAAAAAAGATTGAAAAGAGAAAAAAGTAAATAACAACAGCCAACAATGACTATAATTCATTGCTATGAATAAACTAAAACAAAATAACTAACTTTATTTCGGCTGATTTCTACGGTTGAAAATCATACTGATTTTCTTCCCGCAACGAAATCATAGCCGAAACCGTTCGGCGAAAACGGCGCTTAGCTGCGCGGGACATTAGTTTTCATACACCTACTCAATACTAAAATGAATATTATTTTAAAAATTTGGATTTGGATAACCTTTATTAGAAATAAAGAAACATTACCAACAGAATCTAAGATTGATAGCCCAAAAATGGAATACGAAACAATGTCTGGATCATTTATTTGGGAAGATGAAGGGTTATGGGAATGCCGAAATCATCATTTGCAAGATGCATTTAAATACGTTATAAACCATAGAATGAATTTAATTGTAGGACCTGATAATAATGTCGGAGTTATGCGTTCTAAAAAATTTGACAAATCGATTTTTAAAATGGCGAAAAAATTCTTTCCGAACTGGATTGGATTTAATAATTCAAGATGTTCGTATGATTTTGAACTTGCGGATAGAATACTTAGAATTAAAAAGGTTGAGAAATGGGGATTTGATAAACTAGCTAACGAATGAAAAAAAGGTACAAAAGCTAACAATGTATAACCACAATTACGGCGGATTCGACTACGTCCGAGTCCACTCAGAATTGCTAAAGTCAGTGTTTAATACGAAAATAATTGCTGATTTAACCCGTAACTGACGGTTATACGAGACCGTTCGGCGGCATTTAGCCCTATCGGGCACATACCGCCGAATGTCCTGTGCAGCTGCGCGAGACATTGTAAAACATTACTAGAAAATTCTAAAAAACTTCAAATATTTTATGAGAAAGAAAATTAATTGTTTCATGTTTTTTCTACTTTCTTCGTTTTTATTACAAGCACAATACCATATTGTTAAGAATGATTCTATTTACTCTGAACATCTTGAAGAACTTAGACAAATTAGAATAAATGTTCCAAAAGAATATGATGTTAATTCTAATGAAAAACTTGATGTTTTGTATGTTCTAGACGGAGAATGGTCAACTTCGCTAACAAAGACTGTTTATGAATTCTTAGAATACGCAAAATTTATTCCTAAAAATATACTTATTGTAAGTATTCCCAATAGCTATAAAGACGGAGTTAACATGAGAAGAAGAGATTTTACTCCAGTAAGAACTAAAAACCAACATATTTCCAAAGGAGTAATTAATTTTCATAATTTCCTAAAGGATGAACTAATACCTCTAATAAATAAAAAATACTCAACTAATCCGCAAAATAATATTTTGTACGGGAGCTCATTAGGAGGTCTGTTTTCAATATATTCATATTTGAGAAACCCTTCCCTATTTAAATCTTATATCTCAATTGAGCCCGTTTTAAGATTGGGTGATGATTATATTAACAATATTGCTATCGCAAAACTTAAGCAGAATACAGATTCGAAAAATAGGCTTTGGATTTGTTCACGTGATGGAAAGGATTTTAACGAAATGGGAATATCTAAGTTTAAATCTACTCTAGATTCTAATGCGCCTAAAAATTTAGCTTGGAAAATAAATACATATCAGAATGAAACACACTTCTCAGTTATTTGGAAAGGAATTTATGATGGTTTGAAATTTATTTATGACGATGATAAAAAGCCGTAAGCATTTATGATGTAACGTTTCACAACAACGTGTATAGTTCATTGCTAGTTTGTGTGTACTCGGAAAACCCTACGGATTTCCATCTGGTTCGCTTTCTTTTGTTAACTTAGTTCTTGCCAACACAACTAACCATACACACGTACACGTTCGGCGAAAACGCCGCAGAACAGCCAACTATACGCCATTTTCCTACGTGAATTAGTTTCACTATTTTCACTTCACAAAACAGCGCATGGCTGCACGGGACATTATACACAATACCTGAAATGAAAATTGGAACTAAAATATTAATTCTATTTCTGACTTTGAATTTGCTTTCTTGCAAAGGTTCAGCGCAAGAAAATGAAACAAAAAAACTAACTACTGAAATTAACTCTTCGGAAACAGTAAAAAGAACTTTTCCAAAACCAATCGGAATTATAAACGATTACGGAAAAATATTTACGGAATCACAACGGGCTGAATTATCGAAAGTACTTTATGTCTATGATATTGAAACTACGAGACAAATCGTTGTTGTAACAATTGATAGCATAAACCAATATCAAAACATTCAAGAATACGCAACTGACTTGGGAAATGAATGGGGAATTGGAAATGCGGAAAAAAATAATGGATTGACAATTGTTGTTTGCAATCCTTGTCGACAAATCGGGATTGCAACAGGTTGCGGAACTGAGCTGATTTTAACGGACGAAATTTGTAAAAAAGTAATTGACGAAACAATTATACCTGAATTTAAAAATGGAGAATTTTATAATGGAATAAAAAAAGGTGTGACTGAATTAATTGCTAAATGGAAATAAAAGTACTGTTTACAACAATGGCTATAATTCATTGCTACATTCTTACTAACTTTAAACCTAGTAAACATTAACACAACTGGATTTCACACGGACAATTTCCGTTGGAAATGTCCGTAACGAAATCATAGCCGAAGCCGTTAGCTGTAATTAAAACTCAATGAATCATTAAATGAGTTATACTAAATTAGATAAAGAGATTGAAAAATATTATAAGTCAAATAATATGGCTTTTACATATAATTCATCAACGACAACCAAGGAAGAGCAAGAAAAAAGACTGAAAGAGTATAATATAATTCGTGATATTACTGTTGAAAAATGGAAAGATGAAAAAAAATATAAGGAACTTATTTCTTGCGCCCACGGAGGTTGGTTTTCATATGAAGATTTTACAAAACCTTTAGCCGAATATTTTATAAAACATAACGAGTTGTTACTTCTAAAAGTACTTTGTGAAAGAGATATAAGATTTAAAATTGAAGACACTTTGAAATGCTTAAAAAGAGTAAAAGAAGACTATCCAGAAATTACTACTGAACAAATGGTTTCTTTCAATTTAAAAGAATATCAAAAAACTAATTCATATCATCCTATTGGAGATTTATCTAATTGGAGAACAAAATCGTTATCGTTATTGAATAGATACATAGAACTTTTAAAGCTTACTAATGATACTGATTATTTAAAAATGATAGCTAGTATACATGAAAAGACAAGTGATTTGACAATTAAAAAATCTGACTTAAAACATATTAAGCATAAATTAAAATAAAACTACAACTAACAATGGCTAAAATCATAGCTGCCCTCTGGGACAGCAACGCTTTTTAGCCGTAACCGTTAAAACCGAATTACAAATACTAATCTTGAAATTATGTTGACTGATATCATTCCGAAATTACCAATGCGTGACAAAAATGTTACCAGAGCATTTTATATAGATAAGTTAGGCTTTAAAGAAATAGGCGATTATGAAGCGTATTTAATGGTTCGAAAAGATAAAATAGAAATTCATTTCTTTGAATTCAAGGAACTTAACCCTAAAGAAAATTACGGACAAGTTTATATTAGGACCAATGGCATCGACAATTTTTACCAAACATTATTAAACGATAAAATAAAAATACATCCAAACGGGAAATTGAAATCAAAACCTTGGGGCCAAAAGGAGTTCTCATTACTTGATCCAGATACTAACCTGTTAACCTTTGGACAAAGCATTTAAATAAGGTTTGCAACATATAGTTTTTTTCTAAGTCTTTAAATTAAAAAAGTAAACAAAATGAGATTCTTCACAATGTTTCTATTCTTAAGCATTTACACCTCTTCTTTTGGGCAGAAAATGAAAGTGTTAAAATCGTTTAAACATTATTCAGTTATAGTAAATAATGATACAATAAACTACCACACCTTTTCAAAAAAGAGTATAGACTCTACAAAAACTCTTTTGGTATATGTTCAAGGATCAAGTGCTAAGTCTCTTTATCAAACAATGGAAAAAGACGGAAAAAACTATGTTGGGACTGTCATTCCCTTCGATTTTAGTTTATTACCTGATGACTACTTGTTTGTAGTAATATCAAAAAAAGGATTTCCTTTCCTGACAAAAATGGATGAAAAATTTCCAATTCCAAAATCATATTATGAAAATCAAACATTAGATTATCGAACTTTCCAAACCGACCAAGTAATCAATAACTTAACAGAGAAACATAAAAATCATTTTGGAAAAATTATCGCGCTTGGGCATTCTGAAGGAAGTGATGTAATTGCCAAATTAGGAACCATAAATAAAAACATTACGCACTTTGGCTATTGGTCAGGTGGAGGAAATACACAATTTATTGACTTCATTACTTTCGTAAGAAAAAAAGTAGATAAAGGTCAAATTAGCGAAGAAGAAGCTCTGAAAGAAATAAATTCAATCTTTGAAGATTTAAAAAAGATAATGGCAGACCCAAAATCAACAGACAAATTTTGGGCAGGCAAAAATAACAGTTATAATCGGTGGAGCACTTTTTCAGAACCTCCCATCGATAACCTAATAAAGATATCAAAACCTATATTTGTCGCCATTGGTACAAAAGACCGAGCCGTAGCACTTGAATCAGCTTACTTAATTCCAATAGAATTTATAAGGAAACAAAAAGATAACTTAACATTTAAAGTTTATCCAGATTTAGACCACGGATTTGGAAAAGAAATTGGAAAAGGAAAGTTTGAAAAACACTGGAACGATGTTTTTCTAGACTTTCTAAATTGGGTAAACGGAGAATAAAATGTATGCTAACAACGCATATAAAAAATAGTGTTTAAAGAAAACCCGTTACTTTTCATATACAAGGCCGTTAGCAACAATTATAAAGAAAAACTTGCGTTCTAAATTTGACAACCAAATATCATAAGTCAATGAATGTTTTTCAATTTGATTTTTTCTACAATAAAAATACTATCCTAAAGAAAAAGTTATTACTACTAACAGCATTGTTTTGTTTGCTCAATTTAAATGCCCAAGTAACATTTAGAATAGAACCTGGAGTTCTTTTAAAAACTGACTCTGATAATTTAGGTTTATTGCTCAATATTGAACCTAAAGTTAAAGCTTCAGAAAATACTGTAATTGGGTTAAGGTTTGGAATTGCAATAAATCCTCAAAAAATTAGGATTGATAATAGTACATCATTTTTTATAGATGAATTAGATGATAATAGTATCATTTCTTTTGTCTCAACTTATGATTATTATCTGAATGCAAAAAACCATCGTCCATACGTAGGGTTAGGTCTGGGGTATTATTTGTTTAATGATATAGATATTTCTGACCGAAATAGTGGTTCTACAGATATATTGGAAGGAAGCGTGAAGAATAAGTTGGGCTTTCTATTAAGAGGTGGGCTTGAAATTAGAAATACAAGATATGGTTTAGAGTATAATTTTATCCCGAAAGCTGATATTAAGATACCTAATGGACAAACAATAGGCACAATAGATAATAGTTATCTTGGACTTTCCATTGGATTTACAATTGGTGGTGGAAAAAATTCAATTTGACGAATAATAACACTTGCTAACAACGTATATAGTTGCTTTAACACGCAACGAAATCAAATCATACACTAAACCGCTCAACGGCATTAAGTTAACGCCAAAATATTACAGACTACAGCTTGTAATTTCAGTAACGCGCAAGGTATTTACCATACCCTTCTCTTTTATTGGCATAGCGGCTAGACTTATTAGCATATCACCAACTTCTAAGTAACCTTTTTTGCAAGCTATGGCATTTACATCTTCAATGGTTTCATCAGTACTTACAAACTTATCGTAATAAAATGCTTTTACACCCCAAAGCAAGCTTAAACGTGTTAAAATACGCTTGTTTGATGTAAAAACTAAAATATGTGACGATGGTCTCCAAGCCGAAATTTGAAATGCCGTATAACCACTATTCGTTAAAGTTGAAATAGCTTTTGCATTAATTTCGTTAGCCATAAGTGCTGCATGATAACAAATTGATTTTGTTATATAACGATTGGTTCGAATATGCGGTGGTAATTGCGGTACTTGTATTAAATCTGAATTTTCGACACTTTTAAGAATATCTGCCATTTGTTTTATAACCTGTACAGGGTAACTCCCTACAGAGGTTTCGCCAGAAAGCATTACTGCATCTGCGCCATCCATAACTGAATTGGCAACATCGTTTACCTCAGCTCTCGTTGGTGTTAAACTGGAAATCATGGTTTCCATCATTTGGGTAGCAATAATTACTGGAATCCTTGCTTTTTTTGCTCTTAACACTAATTGTTTTTGAATAAGAGGCACTTTTTCTGCAGGAACTTCAACACCTAAATCTCCACGAGCTACCATTAACCCATCGCAATGTGCTACAATTTTATCAATATTTTCAACAGCTTCTGGTTTTTCTATTTTAGCAACAATAGGAATTTTATGCTCGCTATGTTCGCTAATTAAATCGCGTAGTTGCATTAAATCTTCTGCATGGCGTACAAACGATAATGCTATCCAATCTACATCTTGACTAATAGCAAAAATAGCGTCGTCGATATCTTTTTTTGTTAAAGCAGGTTGAGATATATCAGTATTAGGAAGGTTAACCCCTTTTTTAGATTTTAATGGTCCGCCTTGAATAACACGCGCTTTTACTTCTCTCTTTTTATCTGTAGAAACAACTTCAAAAATTAATTTTCCGTCATCTAAAAGAATACGTTCTCCAGGTTTTGCATCTTGCGGAAACCTATCATAGGTCATATAAACACGCTCTTTTGTTCCTTCAAAACGTTCGCCTGTAGCAAAAATTATTTCGTCATCTACATGCACAACAACTTCTTCTTTCATAACTCCTACTCGAAGCTTTGGTCCTTGTAAATCAGCCAGAATTGCTGCTGTATAACCAAACTCTTTGTTTAGTGCTCGTATCATTTTAATACGGTCTTCAACATCTTTATAATCAGCATGAGAAAAGTTAATTCTAAAAACATCAACGCCTTCTTCAAGCATTCCTTTTAAAACTTCTTTTGTGCTTGTAGCGGGTCCTAGTGTGGCTACTATTTTGGTTTTTTTTCTTATTGGCATTAGCTAAAAATTAAATTGTCTTTTGATTTTAGTTGATTCACATCAACGCTATAGGCAGTTACAATTTGTGGGATATTTAAAATACTACTTAATATATATGCTTCTTTACTAAAACTATTATCATTATCTATTTTTAAAAAATAGTTTACACCTTTATATTCTGGTATTAAATTAAATGTTTTTATAATCTGCTCTTGTGCTGTAAATAATGATTGTTGACTAACTTGCGGTAGTATTTCTTGTGTTTTACAAATATTTGAAGCTAAGCTCCACGTTGTTAGTTGTTTATTATCTTCCCATTCAAAAATAGAATACACTGATTTATCTTTATTATAGTCTAAATCTGATGGCTTTCTAGTAAGGTTTATACCTAAATGCTTGTTTAAAAGATATGCTAGCCTATAGTCCTCAATAGTACAATGAATAGCAATTAACGTATACAACGCTTCTTCAAAAACATCATCTAAAACAAGTTTGTGAACAGCCATAACCTACTTAATTAATAGCAGTAAATATAAGGTTTAAAATAGTTACTTGTAAAATGTTTGCCCTAATCTTAACGATAAAATGAACTAAAACGTTGTAGTTAACCTACTTAAAAAAATGATTCTTTACATCATTTTTGACATACTATTCTGAAATGCAAAAAAAGCACGCTTAGAGGCTTTTTCTTCAGCCTTTTTCTTTGAAGTTGCTCGTGCTTTAGCTATTACTTTTTCGTCTATTGAGAGTTTTACTGAAAAATGTCTAACATCATCGTTTCCTGTATCTTCATAAACATTGTATCCAAATGTTCTCTTTTCTTTTTGACACCATTCTATTAATAAACTCTTGTAACTTATTACTTTACCTTCTAATTTTTCAATATCAACATAAGGAATTATAACACGTTTAAAAATAAACTTTTCGCAGTATTTATAGCCTCTGTCAAGAAAAATAGCACCTATTAATGCTTCAAATAAATTACCATGAATGTTATCTCCAAATTGTCCTGATGGAATTTTACTTTCAACTAAATCTATTAAACTTAAGTCTTTACCTAGTTCGTTTAAATGTTCTCTACTCACAATTTTAGAGCGCATTTTGGTTAGATAACCTTCATCACCGCTAGGTACTTCTAAATATAAATGTGATGCAATAACCGAGCTTAACATGGCATCTCCTAAAAACTCTAAGCGTTCATAATTAATAGCATTGCCTTTACTATCTTTTATGTTCATGGAACGATGCGTAAATGCTGTACTATAATACTTTATCTTTTTAGGTTTAAAACCAAGAATTTTAGTTAATTGCATAAAAAAATTCCCGTTGCCTTTAAAACGGGAATTCAATATGTTACGAATGTTTTTCATTCGGGATTCAATCTATTTTTTTGAATAATACACAAGCGTTATGTCCGCCAAATCCAAATGTATTACTCATAGCTACTTTAACATCTCTCTTTTGAGCCTTGTTTAGAGTTAAATTTAATTCTGGATCAATGTTTTCATCCACAGTTGTATGGTTAATCGTTGGAGGAACAATACCATGCTCCATTGCCAATATAACCGATATAGCTTCAATAGCTCCTGCTGCACCTAACAAGTGCCCTGTCATCGATTTTGTCGAATTAATATTTATATTTTTTGCATGACTTCCGAACACATTTGAGATTGCTTTAAGTTCTGCAACATCTCCTAATGGTGTAGATGTACCATGCGTATTTATATGGTCTACATCTTCTGGTTTAAGTCCTGCGTTTTCTAAACAGTTTTTCATTACAGCAATAACACCTATGCCTTCTGGATGTGGAGCCGTCATGTGATGTGCATCAGAAGACAATCCTCCTCCTGCAACTTCAGCATAAATTTTTGCTCCTCTTGCTTTTGCATGCTCATACTCTTCTAGAACAAGTGCTCCTGCACCTTCGCCAAGAACAAAGCCATCTCTTGTGCCATCAAATGGACGAGATGCTGTTTCTGGACTTTCGTTTCTAGTAGATAATGCATGCATAGCGTTAAAACCACCCATACCTGCAATAGTAACAGCTGCTTCACTTCCTCCTGTAACAACAACATCACAATGCCCTAAACGTATAGAGTTTAATGCATCGAATATTGCGTTTGCTGAAGAAGCACATGCAGAAACTGTTGTGTAATTTGGCCCCATAAAGCCATGCTTTATAGAAATGTTTGCTGGTGCAATATCAGCAATCATTTTAGGAATAAAGAATGGGTTAAATCTTGGCGATCCATCTCCTTGAGCAAAGTTTAATACTTCGGTCTGAAACGTCTCTAAACCTCCAATACCTGCGCCCCATATAACACCTACTCGCAATTTGTCGACTTTATCAAGATCTAAATCAGCATCTCCAATAGCCTCATCTGCAGCCACCATAGCGTATTGGGCAAATTTATCCATTTTTCGAGCTTCTTTTCTATCAAGAAAATCGGTTGCGTTAAAGTTTTTAACCTCGCATGCAAACTTGGTTTTAAACTTTTCGGTATCATAATACGTTATAGGCGCAGCACCACTTTTACCACCAATTAGTCCTTCCCAAAATTCATCTTTGGTATTACCAATAGGTGTTAAAGCCCCTAATCCTGTGACTACAACTCGCTTTAATTCCATAAAATTTAGTGCTTATTTTGCAGCTTCAATATATGATATAGCTTGACCAACTGTTGCAATATTTTCAGCTTGATCGTCTGGTATTTGAATATCGAACTCCTTTTCGAATTCCATAATTAGTTCTACAGTGTCTAATGAGTCTGCTCCTAAATCGTTTGTGAAGCTCGCTTCTGTTACAACTTCGTTCTCATCAACCCCTAATTTGTCTACGATAATCGCTTTTACTCTTGATGCAATGTCTGACATAATTTTTTAATTTTAAGTTTTAATTAAGTGGCAAAAATAAAAAACTTTATTTTAAAACAACCTTTTAGTTTAAAAATGTGTTTGTAATTTAATAAAATTCCTTTTAAGTATTTCTTTTTTACCCTCAAATTGTTAATATTTATTCTTTTTTTTGTTTGAATAATTTTATCAAAATGTCTGTAAAAATGAAACGTATTGTAATTTTTGCGTCCGGAAGTGGTACTAATGCTGAAAATTTAATTAAGTTTTTTCACAACAGAGATAATGTATCTGTTATTCAGGTACTAACTAACAATCCTTATGCCAAAGTTTTAGATCGTTGTAAAAAACTAAAGGTTAGTGCACTATCATTCAACAGGATAGCCTTTACAAAAACGGATGACGTGCTAAACATTTTAAAAACATCAAATCCAGATTTAATTGTATTGGCAGGTTTTTTATGGAAATTTCCTGAAAATATTTTAAATGAATTCCCAAATAAAGTAATTAATGTGCATCCTGCATTATTACCAAAATATGGCGGAAAAGGTATGTATGGCATGCATGTACATGAAGCTGTTGTTAAAAATAATGAACCTGAAACCGGTATAACCATTCATTATGTAAATGAACATTATGATGAAGGCGCTATTATTTTTCAAGCAAAATGTGAGGTTTTAGCGAAAGACAAGGCTGAAGATGTAGCTGAAAAAATTCATGAATTAGAAATGGAACATTTTCCTAAAGTGGTAGAAAAATTATTGTTTTCTGAAAAAACAAAAACTTATAATGACTGAAATTATTGATTTAAGTCAAGATATTTATGAAGGCATGCCTGTTTTTAAAGATTTACCACAGGTAAAAATGAGTGTACATAATACACATGAAGAATGGGATGGTGACTTTGATGCTATAACAAAAACACCAGCAGTACATAAACTAGAGCTTGGAGAACATACAGGGACTCATGTTGATGCCATAAACCATATGGCTAAAGAACACAAAGGGCAGTCAATAGATAAAATGCCTTTATCTATGTTTTATACAGAAGGTATATGTTTAAATCTTTCAAATAAAAAATTCAATGAATTAATTGAAATAAGGGATATTGAAGAAGCTTGTAAGAATGGAGATTTGGAAATAAAAGAAAAAGATACTGTTTTGATTTATACCAATCATTATAGAAATGCTTTTGGAACTGAAAATTGGAGTAAAGGCCCAGGAATTTCAGTAGAAACCGCAAAGTGGCTAGGTAATAAAAATATTTCAGCTTTTGGTGTTGAAACCATGTCACCAGGAGTTTCTGGGATATCCAACAAAAAAGTGCATCGCATTTGTGGTGAATTAGGTTTTACACATTATGAAAACTTGATAAACCTACATAAATTGATTGGAAGAGGTCGATTTCGTTTTATTGGGTTTCCTCTAAAAATTAAAGGTGGAACAGGTTCTCCAGTTAGAGCTGTTGCTGTTTTTGAAAGCTAGAAAATAATTTTATAAGACTTTCTCCTTAGCGAGAATGATGAAATGAGTAAAAAGAAAAAAAAATATTACACTGTTTGGAAAGGACATCACACTGGTGTTTTTGAGTCTTGGGATGATTGCAAGGCTCAAATTAAAGACTTTCAAGGTGCTCAATACAAATCATTCTCAACCTTTGATGCTGCAAAAAAAGCCTTAAATGGCAACTATAAAGATTATATTGGTAAAACTTCAAAATTTAAAAGCGAATTATCTGAAGCTCAATTAAAAAAAATAGGGCAGCCTAATTATAACTCTATCTCAGTTGATGCCGCTTCTAGTGGTAACCCAGGGAAAATGGAATATCGCGGTGTAGACACAAAAACAAAAAAGCAGCTTTTTATACAAGGCCCTTTTGAGGAAGGCACTAATAATATAGGTGAATTTCTTGCTATTGTACACGGCTTAGCTCTTCTTAAAAAGCATGATAGTAACAGAATTCTTTATACTGATTCTAAAACCGCTATGAGTTGGGTTAAAAAGAAAAAGTGTAATACAAAATTAGAGCGTAATAAAAAAAATAAACCTGTTTTCGATTTAATTGATAGAGCTATTGATTGGTTAAAAAACAATACATACACAACAGTTATTGTAAAATGGGAAACTAAAGCTTGGGGAGAAATTCCTGCAGATTTTGGACGAAAATAATGTTATTGACGCCATTTAACACAAATCATAATTGAAACATTATTAACATTCCCATTTCCATCATTATTTATAGTTCCGTTAATATAATCTCCAGCTGAAAAATCAACATCTACAGCAGTACTAGTATATTCTGATGAAGATGTTGTAAAATTTGTAGTTGAGTTTGTTGTATTCCCATTTCTCACTAAAACAGAAAACTGTTTAGATTGTGCTCCACTATTATTATTAGATTTTGCGGTAATATAAGTTATCGTTCCATCAAAAGGCATTAAATAACCTGATCTATTATTAGATTGATTTGCAACCGCTCTTAAGTTTACATTATCTTGATTCCCGCTTCTTCCAAACAATAAAGTTGTAGTCTCAATACTTAGCCACTTTGCTCTAGAAACATTATACATATACAACCTATCACCTATAACTGCTAATTGACCTTCTGCCGAACCTGTGGGTGATGTTTGAGGGTTTATTTCAAGAGCTGGAATTCCTGTGTTATTTGCTTCAATCTCTAATTGGGCTGTAGGGCTTGTGGTGCCTATCCCTACTTGAGAATAAGCTACATTAACTCCAGAAAAAACAATACTTAACAGTAAAATTATATCCCTCATAACTAATAATTAGTATATCTTCAAAACGCTTAATTTTTTAGTAAGTCTCATCAAATTTTTAGAGGGATCTCTTGAAAAAGGTTCAGTTTATGGACTTTACAACATAAAAATAGAGCTATTAAGCATATCTATCTGCCTTGAAATTCTTGAATACCAATATATTTAGCCTAAACATCATTTATTTTACTTCGAACACTAATAATAGAAGAAAGTTAGGTTTTTAATAAATTATTATCCTAAATTTTCAAAATTACGAGCATTAATTAGTAATTAAAAAGCATAAAATGTATTCAAAAAATTATTCTTGAATTAGTCTTTAAAAGACTTATATTTGCAGAAAATTATAACTCCTTTTTATGGGTAAATTAGTAATTGTAGGTACCGTAGCGTTTGATGCTATTGAAACACCTTTTGGTAAAACTGATAAAATTCTTGGAGGTGCAGCAACTTTTATTGGGTTAGCTGCCTCTCATTTTAATATTGATACTACAGCTGTATCTATAGTTGGAGGTGATTTCCCTCAAGAATATCTAGATTTATTATCAGAAAAAAAGATTGATACATCTGGGATAGAAATTGTTAAAGATGGTAAAACCTTCTTTTGGAGCGGACGCTATCATAACGACATGAATTCTCGCGATACGTTAGTAACAGAGTTAAATACCCTTGCAGATTTTAACCCTGTTGTTCCAGAAAATTACCGCGATGCCGAAATAGTAATGTTAGGTAATTTACACCCTATTGTCCAATCAAGCGTGTTAGATCAAATGACTACCAAACCAAAACTAGTCATTTTAGATACTATGAATTTTTGGATGGATAGTGCTTTAGAGGATTTACACAATGTAATTAAGCGCGTAGATGTTATTACCATAAATGATGAAGAAGCAAGGCAATTAACAGGAGAATATTCGCTTGTAGTAGCTGCTCGTAAGATTCATGCCATGGGACCAGAATACGTAGTTATTAAAAAAGGAGAGCATGGTGCTTTATTGTTTCATAACGACCATGTATTTTACGCTCCTGCTTTACCACTTGAAGAAGTTTTTGATCCGACAGGAGCTGGCGACACTTTTGCAGGTGGTTTTGCTGGTTACATTGCAAAAACTGGAGACACATCATTCGATAATATGAAAAAGGCTGTAATATATGGATCAACATTAGCATCCTTTTGTGTTGAAAAATTTGGCACCGAACGCATGATTGATTTATCAAGTGAAGAAGTACACAAGCGACTATTGCAATTTAAGCAATTAACGCAATTTGATATAGAATTAACATAAACCAACGCGCTCTAAAATAGAGCGCGTTTTTAATTTAAAATGGGTTTCTAGAAAAGAGTTTATTTTGGAATCCAAAAAACACTAATAAAATTTATAATGAGTGACGCACTAAAGCACGAATGTGGAATAGCAGTTATTAGGCTTTTAAAACCACTAGAATATTATAAAGAAAAATACGGTAGCGCATTTTATGGTGTGAATAAAATGTATTTAATGATGGAAAAACAGCATAATCGTGGACAAGACGGTGCTGGTTTTGCAAGCATTAAATTAGATACCAAACCTGGTGAACGTTATATAAGTCGTATTCGCTCTATACAGCAACAACCCATTCAAGATATTTTTGCACAGATTAACGAGCGCATTAATAAAGAGATTACCGAACATCCAGAATATGCTAATGATGTCGCTGCTCAAAAGAAGAACATCCCTTATATAGGAGAAGTTTTATTAGGCCATGTGCGATACGGAACTTTTGGAAAAAATAGTGTTGAAAGTGTACATCCATTTTTAAGACAAAACAATTGGATGCACAGAAATTTAATAATGGCAGGAAACTTTAACATGACTAATGTTAAAGAGCTTTTTAGCAACCTTATTGAGTTAGGTCAGCATCCAAAAGAATATACCGATACCATAACTGTAATGGAAAAAATTGGTCATTTTTTAGATGATGCCGTAAGTAAAATTTATAAAGACTTAAAAAAAGAAGGCTATAATAAAAGAGATGCCTCTCCTCAAATAGCAAAACGCCTTAAGGTGAGTAAAATATTGCGACGAGCAGCAAAAAATTGGGATGGTGGTTATGCTATGGCAGGGCTTATTGGCCACGGAGATGCTTTTGTTTTAAGAGATCCAGCTGGTATTCGCCCAACATATTATTATAAAGATGACGAAATTGTAGTTGTAGCATCAGAACGCCCAGTAATTCAAACTGTTTTTAATGTAGAGTTTAATGATGTTAAAGAATTAGACCCTGGACATGCTATTATTGCAAAAAAATCTGGAAAAGTATCTATTAAAAAAATATTAGAACCATTAGAACGTAAATCTTGTTCTTTTGAGCGTATTTATTTTTCTCGTGGAAGTGATGAAGAAATTTACCAAGAAAGAAAAAAGCTTGGAAAACTATTAATGCCTCAAGTTTTAAAAGCCATTAACAACGATACAAAAAATACAGTCTTTTCTTATATACCAAACACTGCAGAAACTTCTTTTTATGGAATGATAGAAACTGTAGAAAATCATTTAAATGAAAAGAAAACAGCTGCAATTTTAAGTGGAGGTGGTAAAATGTCTGCTCAAAAAGTTACAGATATTTTAGAAGAAAGACCACGTATAGAAAAAATAGCGATCAAAGATGTTAAACTACGTACATTTATAACTGAAGATAGCAGTAGAGATGATTTGGTTGCTCACGTATATGATGTTACTTATGGCGTAATAAAACCTACCGATAATTTGGTAATTATAGACGATAGTATTGTACGCGGTACTACTTTAAAAAAGAGCATCATTAAAATGTTGGATAGGCTAAACCCTAAAAAGATTGTCGTTGTATCGTCTGCACCACAAATACGATATCCAGATTGCTACGGTATTGATATGGCTAACCTTGAAACTTTAATTGCTTTTAGATCTGCACTAGCGCTTTTAAAAGACAGAAACATGTATCATATTGTTGAAGATGTTTACAATAAATGTTTAACCCAAACAGAATTAGCTGATAGACATGTGAAGAATTTTGTAAAAGAGATTTATGATCCATTTACTGATGAAGAAATTTCAGATAAGGCGGCAAAATTATTAAGTGATGAAACTGTAAATGCTGAAGTGAAAATAATTTTTCAGCCTGTAGAAAATTTGCATAAAGCCTGTCCAGAACATTTAGGCGATTGGTACTTTACAGGAAACTATCCTACGGTTGGAGGTAACAGAGTTGTAAATAGAGCTTTTATTAATTTTTATGAAGGTAATAACGAACGGGCTTATTAAATTATTAATGTGCACTTTTCATATATCAATTTTGCTAAAAAAACAGTTAATCTGAAAAAAGAGACTGTTTGTCTAATAAATAATCAAGTTATATAAAATACATATAAATTGGTCTCACCATAACATAAGTAGGTTAAGTTCATGGTAGATTTGGGGCAAAAAAAGGTGAACTCTCGTTCGCCTTTTTTTATGCGTTTAATTTTCGAAAAAATATTTTCTTACATCTTTTTCATTATACCTATATTATCAACATAATTTCTTTTAAGCCAATATATTAGTCGTTTAACTAAAAAATTTTAGTAAACTATTTTACCAGTATATATTTGTCTCACCATAACATAAGTAGGTTAAGTTTATGGTAGATTTGGGGCAAAAAGGTGAACACTCGTTCACCTTTTTCATTTTATATTAATTTCTGAGTAGGTAGTAGTCTCTTCTTATATATTTTCTGATTGTTTTATTTAACTTTTTAATATTTTTAGTAATCGAAGTATTAGGGTAACGCCATAAAAAAAGCAAATCCATTTCTGAATTTGCTTTTATATATATATAATTGTAAACTATTTTATTTTGCTTCAGCGTAACGTCTTTCAACTTCATTCCAGTTAACAACATTAAAAAATGCATTAATATAATCTGGACGACGGTTTTGGTAGTTTAAATAATAAGCGTGTTCCCAAACATCCAATCCTAAAATTGGAGTGCCACCACAGCTAACTCCTGGCATTAATGGATTATCTTGATTTGGTGTAGAGCAAATTTCTACTTTACCGCCTTTATGCACACATAACCAAGCCCAACCTGAACCAAAGCGAGTTGCAGCAGCTTTACTAAAAGCAGCAATAAATTCATCTTTAGATCCGTAAGCAGCTTCTATAGCGTCTTTTAACTCTCCAGATAAATAGCCTCTATCTTCTGGATTCATAACAGTCCAAAATAAGCTGTGATTATAATAGCCACCGCCGTTATTTCTAACAGCACCATTGCTCATATCTAAATTAGTTAAAATGTCTTCAATAGATTTTCCATCTAAATCTGTTCCTGCTATTGCATTATTTAAATTGTTTGTATATCCTTGGTGATGCTTAGAATGGTGTATCTCCATTGTACGTGCATCTATATTAGGTTCTAAAGCATCGTAAGCATATCCTAAACTCGGTAATTCGAAAGCCATATTTTTCTGTTTTAAATATTAGTATTTATTTCCATTCAAATTTACGGATAAAACGCTTCAATTAAAAATAATAAATTGTTATGAAACCATTGATAGTTTTTATATTGTATCTAAATTTGTTTATATGCAGTCTAATTATCCTTTTGCTATTTATAATGCTTCTGCTGGTAGCGGGAAAACCTATACCCTAGTAAAAACATATTTAAAAATTTTATTTAGCTCCGACAACCTGTACTTATTCAAAAATATTTTGGGTATTACGTTTACAAATAAAGCGGTAGCAGAAATGAAAGACCGTATTATCGAAAATCTTAAACAGTTTTCTTCAGAAGAGAATCTCGAAAAGCCTATAGAAATGTTTGAAGACATCTGTAAAGAACTTAAAATAGAGCCAGAAAAACTTCGGGCAAAGGCAGAAAAACAATTAACTACTATTATGCACAATTACGCATCATTTGATATTTCAACCATTGATGGCTTTACACATAAACTTATAAGAACCTTTGCACACGATTTAAAATTACCTTTAAATTTTGAGGTCGAGCTAGATCAAGATTCGCTTTTAAATGAAGCTGTGGATAGTTTAATTGCTAAAGCCGGAACCGACGAGACTCTAACTAAAGTTTTGGTAGATTTTGCTATTGAAAAAGCTGATGATGACAAAAGTTGGGATGTTGCTTACGATTTTAATAAGATTGCGAAACTACTTGTTAATGAAAATGACATGCCGTTTATTGAAACGTTAAAACATAAAACTTTAAACGATTTTAAGATATTAAAAACACAATTAAAAAAAGACATTCTTACAATTGAAACAACTATCGTTAAAGATGCCGAGTGTATTTTAACCTTAATTGAAGAAGCTGGGTTAGAACACAACGATTTTTCTAGAAGCTCGCTGCCTAAACATTTTCAAAACCTTACCAACAAAAAATTTGAAATCAAGTTTGACTTGAATTGGCAAGTCGATTTAACAGACAACAATCTACTTTACCCTAAACGCACTACAGAAGATGTTGCTTTAATAATTGATCAAATTCAACCACAATTGGCAAATGCCTTTAACAAAACTAAACAAGCTGTTTTTCATCTTAAATTTTTAAACGCTTTTTATAAAAACTTAACACCGCTATCTGTTTTAAACGCTATAAATAATGAGTTAAGCATTTTAAAAACGGAACAGAATAAAATGTTGATTTCAGAATTTAACGCTATTATAAGCAAAGAAATAAAAAATCAACCCACACCTTTTATATACGAACGTATTGGCGAAAAATTCAAGCATTATTTTATAGATGAGTTTCAAGATACTTCGCAAATGCAATGGAAGAATTTAATTCCGCTTTTAGAAAACTCGCTTTCTTCTGAAAACGGATCCACTATGTTAGTTGGAGATGCTAAACAGGCTATTTATCGTTGGCGTGGTGGTAAAGCAGAGCAATTTATTGATTTGTTTAACGAAAAAGAACAGCCTTTTCAAATTAAACAGCAGGTAGAAACTCTTGAAGAAAATTATAGAAGTTTTGAAAAAATAGTAGACTTTAATAACACGTTTTTTAAGTTTTTATCGCATCAAGTGTTTAATACTAATGATTATAAGACGCTTTATGAAAATGCACACCAAAACATAACTAAAAAAGAAGACGGCTATGTGTCTTTTTTGTTTTTAGAAGTTGAAAAAGATGACGATAGAGATGCAATATTTTCTGAAAACACTTTGAAAGTTATTAATAACTGTATTGAAAATGGATATACTTTAGAAGATATTTGTGTTTTAGTACGCAAGAAAAAAGAAGGTGTTGCTATAGCTAATTATTTAAGCCAAAATAACATCCCTATCATTTCTTCTGAAACATTATTATTGAATAATTCTCCAGAAGTTAATTTTATAAATAACTTTTTAGCACTTTTAATTCATCCTAAAAACAATGAAGTAAAAATTGATATTTTAAATTATTTAACAACACTTTTTAATATTGAAAATAAACACGAGTTCTTTTCTAATCATATTCATTTAACACTACCTCAACTCTTTAAAAGTTTAGAGGAGTTTAATATTTATTTGACTCATAACACCTTATTGCATTTACCACTATACGATTTGGCAGAAACTGTTGTGAGGAGTTTTAATTTGGTTAAAACATCAAATGCATATATTCAGTTTTATTTAGATGTTGTTTTAGATTTTTCACAAAAAAAGGGATCTGATATTTCTGGATTTTTGAACTATTTTGACAAGAAAAAAGAAAGTTTAAGTATTGTTTCGCCTAATGGACAAAATGCAGTTCAGATTATGACCATTCACAAATCTAAAGGGTTAGAGTTTCCTGTGGTTATTTTTCCATTTGCCGATTTAGATATTTATAGAGAAATAGAACCCAAAGAGTGGTATGCCTTGGATAAAGAAAAGTATCAAGGTTTTTCGCATACTTTATTAAATTACAATAAAGATTTTGAATATTTTGGAGATGAAGGTTATCGTATTTTTAACAAGCACCAATCTGAACAAGAATTAGATAATATTAATTTGTTGTATGTTACTTTAACTCGAGCTGCAGAACAATTACACATCATTTCCAAAAAAGACATTTCATCAAAGGGCGTAGTAAATATAAAAAGATATTCGGGCTTGTTTATTGAGTATTTAAAGCATATTAACCAATGGGATGATTCAAAACTAGTTTACGCATTCGGAAACCCAAAAAGAAATACCAAAAAGGAAATCACTAAAGAAAAAACCCAAACTCAACTACAATTTATTTCAACAGCAAAAGAAGCTCACAATATAAAAATAGTAACAAAATCTGGTTTACTCTGGGACACCACACAGCAAGATGCTATTGAAAAAGGGAATCTTATACATAATATCATGTCTAAAATTAATACCAAAGATGATATTAATTATGTTATAAACGAATACGTCAACTCCTCTTCCATTAATAAAGAACAAGCCAGTATTTTAAAAGAAATTGTAAATGAGATTGTAAATCACTCTAAGCTTAAAGATTATTATACTTCAAACTTTATTGTTTACAATGAACGTGATATTATCACAAAAGAAGGCATAATTTTACGTCCAGACCGCGTGGTTGTTAGTTCTAGTAATGAAGCCGTTATTATAGATTATAAAACAGGTTTAGAAGACAAAAAGCATCAGCAACAATTACAAACATACCAAGATGTTTTAGAAGACATGAGCTTAAAAGTTATCAAAAAAATTCTTGTCTACATAAATGATGATATTCAAATAAAAGTAATATAACTTTGCTAAAATTATCAAAATCATGTACAGCAATATAAAACAATATTTACAGAAAGAAATTCAAGATATAAAGAACAATGGGCTTTATAAAGAAGAGCGTATTATTACCTCTGCCCAAGGTGCAGAAATAACTTTAAATACTGGTGAAACAGTTTTAAATTTTTGTGCCAACAATTATTTAGGTTTATCGTCACACCCTGAAGTTATTCAGGCAGCAAAAGATGTTATGGACACTCATGGTTTTGGAATGTCTTCAGTTCGTTTTATTTGTGGAACACAAGATATTCATAAAGAATTAGAGCAAAAAATAGCAGACTTCTATCAAACTGAAGACACTATATTATACGCCGCCGCTTTTGATGCAAATGGTGGGGTTTTTGAACCACTATTAACAAAAGAAGATGCTATTATTTCAGACTCCTTAAATCATGCCTCTATTATTGATGGTGTTCGTTTATGTAAAGCAGCAAGGTACCGCTATCAAAATAATGATATGGAAGATTTAGAACAGCAACTTATTGCAGCCAATGAAAATGGAGCACGGTTTAAAATAATAGTAACCGATGGTGTGTTTTCGATGGATGGGTTAGTTGCTCCTCTTGACAAGATTTGTGATTTAGCAGACAAATATGATGCCTTAGTTATGATTGATGAGTGTCATGCTACTGGCTTTATAGGAAAAACAGGTAGAGGTACACTTGAAGAAAAAAATGTAATGAATCGCATAGATATTATTACAGGTACTTTAGGAAAAGCATTAGGTGGTGCAATGGGAGGCTACACAACCGGTAAAAAAGAAATTATTGATATGTTACGTCAACGGTCTAGACCTTACTTGTTTTCAAATTCTTTAGCACCTTCAATTGTTGGAGCGTCTATTAAAGTTTTTGATATGCTTGCTAATAATACTGAATTAAGAGACCAACTAGAATGGAATACCAATTACTTTAAAAAAGGCATGAAAGCAGCAGGCTTAGATATTGTAGATGGAGATTCCGCAATCGTGCCTGTTATGCTATACGATGCAAAGCTGTCGCAAACTATGGCAAACATGCTTTTAAAAGAGGGTATTTACGTTATCGGGTTCTTTTTTCCCGTTGTACCGAAAGGAAAAGCAAGAATTCGCGTACAACTATCGGCTGCTCATACAAAAGAGCATTTAGACAAGGCTATTGCTGCGTTTTCAAAAGTTGGGAGCGCTCTAAAAATTATCTAAAATCATTCTGAACTATCGATGAACAACCGATTTCAACAATATTTTTATACATTTGTCTTTGTTAATAACATTTAACAACTTACTTTTGCTTACAATTAACACTTAAAAATTAAACTTTTGAATATGAAAAATCTTAGCAGATTATTGTTCGCTATGTTGCTTGTACTTGGTTATAGCAACGTAAATGCACAAGACGAAAACAACCCATGGCAAATTACCATTGGGGCTAACGCGGTTGACTTTTATCCTACAGGGGAAAACGCACCACTTGGTGATACTTTTGATGAGTTCTTCAATGCTGAAGACCATTGGAATATTTTACCTTCTTTATCAACTATCTCTGTATCTAAATATATAGGAGACGGCTTTACTTTTGGAGTTGCTGGATCTTTAAATAAAATTGATAAATGGGGAGATGCTTCAGTTGATGATTTATCTTATTATGCTGTTGATGGTACTATTAAGTATAGTCTTCAAAATTTATTTAACTCAAACACTTTCGAGCCTTACTTAGGTGCTGGTGGTGGTTACACTTGGGTTGACGAAGTTGGAGCTGGTACAATAAATGGTACTTTAGGTTTAAACGTTTGGTTTAACGAAAACATTGGTTTAACTCTTCAATCTGCATACAAACATGCTTTTGAAGATTACTTACAAACACATTTCCAACATACAGTTGGTATTTCTATCAAATTTGGAGGAGCTGATACTGATGGTGATGGTATTTATGACAAAGATGATGCTTGTCCAGATGTTGCTGGTTTAGAAGCTTTCAACGGTTGTCCTGATACTGACGGTGATGGCATTGAAGATTCTAAAGATTCTTGTCCTAACGAAGCTGGTTTAGCTGAGTTTAATGGATGTCCTGATGCTGATGGTGACGGTGTTGCTGATAAAGATGATAACTGTCCTACAGTTGCTGGTTTAAAAGCTTTAGCTGGTTGTCCTGATGCTGATGGTGATGGTGTAACTGATGCTGATGATAGCTGTGTTAACACTGCTGGTCCTGCTGCTAACAAAGGTTGCCCATGGCCAGATACTGACGGTGATGGTGTTTTAGATAAAGATGATAACTGTGTAGACGTTAAAGGTACTGTTGCTAACAATGGTTGCCCAGAAGTATCTGATGAAGTTCAGAAACAACTTAACGAATACGCTAAAACTATCTTATTTGATACAGGTAAATCTACAATCAAAACTCAATCTGCAGCAGTTTTAGGTGATATCATTAAAATTCTTAAAGAATATCCTAATTCTAAATTTACTGTAGAAGGACACACTGATAGCGTTGGTAGTGAGAAATTAAACCAAAGACTATCTGATTCTAGAGCTAACTCTGTTAAAGAATACTTAGTTAAAAATGGTATTGATGCATTTAGATTATCTGCTCTTGGTTATGGAGAGTCTAAGCCAATCGATTCTAACAAAACTAGAAAAGGTAGAGCTAACAACAGACGTGTTGAAATTAACTTAGCAAAATAATAAACTAGTAAATAGTTTTTAAAAATAAGTTTTACAAAAAACGCTTCGGATATCCGAAGCGTTTTTTATTTTTATACAATGACGACTTTCATTTTTGATGTTCTAAAAGATTTACAAAATAGCAATATTAATCTCTCCAATTTAACCTTTGTTTTACCTAGCAAAAGGGCTGGTTTATTTTTAAAGCATCAAATACACAAGGTTAGCAATCAAACTATTTTTTCTCCACAAATTATAAGTATTGAAGAATTTGTTGAAACATTATCACAGCTAAAAACAGTCTCTAATACCGAGTTATTATTTGAATTTTACAGTAGCTACAATCAAATAACAAATAAAGAGCATCTTGATTCCTTTGAATCGTTTTCAAAATGGGCTCAAATACTAATTCAAGATTTTAATGAAATTGACAGGTATCTTATCCCACAAAAAAAAGTTTTTAATTATTTAAGTGACATCCAGGAATTAAACCATTGGTCCTTAGAAAAAGACAAAACAGATTTTGTTAAAAACTACCTATCTTTTTGGAGCAAACTTTATAATTACTACACGTGTTTTACAGAACAACTTTTAAATAAAGGTATTGGTTATCAAGGATTAATTTACAGAGAGGCCGTTAAAAATTTAGAGCCTTACATTCAAAGTAATACAAGCAAACAACATGTTTTTTTAGGGTTTAATGCATTAAATACTGCAGAAGAAACCATTATACAAGAACTTCTGCAAAATGACTTAGCAAAAATTTATTGGGATATTGATATCGTTTTTATGAATAACCCAAAGCATGATGCAGCCCTGTTTACAAGGCAACATAAAACAAGCTGGAAGTACTTTAAAAAAAATCCATTTAATTGGATAACTAATAATTATTTAAAAGAAAAGAATATTTCAATTTATGGTGTGCCAAAAAGCATTGGGCAATCAAAATATATAGGCACGCTATTGAGTGATTTAAGTAAACAAAACCAATCATTACAAAACACCGCCGTAGTATTGGGTGACGAAAATTTATTGATTCCTGTACTAAATTCGTTGCCAGAATCAATCGAAGCCTTAAATATTACTATGGGTTTTCCGTTAAAATCTATTCCGCTTGCTTCTCTTTTTGAAACTTTATTTAACCTTCATAAAAAATCATCAAAATCATTTTATTATAAAGACATTATAAATATAATATCACATCAATTTATAAGGCCACTATTATATTTTCAAGATATTGATTATGCTTCCAAAATTATAGAAACTATTGAGGCGAATAACATTATTTATTTAACTCCAAATAGATTAAAGCAAATAGCTATTAAAACAGAATCTATTATTGACATTCTTTTTACTAACTGGGAAATATCTGTTGATACAGTTTTAAAAAACTGTTCGCAATTAATCTTGACTATTAAAAATAATTTAACTGAAAATAAAGCCTCAAATCAATTATCCTTAGAATATTTATTTCGCTTTAACGAGTTATTTAACGAGCTATCTCGATTAAACTCAGAGTATAATCATATTAAAGATATTCCAACCTTATTTGGAGTTTATAAAGAGTTATTAAGCACTGAAACCTTAGATTTTCAAGGCGAACCTTTACAAGGCTTACAAATTATGGGTATGCTAGAGTCCCGAGTTTTAGACTTTGAAACTGTAATTATTTCATCTGTAAACGAAGGTATATTGCCTTCTGGAAAAAGCAATAATTCATTTATTCCGTTTGATGTTAAATTAGAAAACAAGCTCCCTACTTATAAAGAAAAAGATGCTGTTTATACCTATCATTTTTACAGGCTTTTACAGCGTGCAAAAAATGTTTATATTTTATACAATACCGAAGTCGATGTATTAACTGGTGGAGAAAAAAGCAGGTTTATAACACAATTGCAATTAGAAAAAAAGCATAAAATAAATCATAAAGTTATAGCACCTTATGTACCCCTAATAAGTCTTCAGCTAAGTATTGTAAATAAAACTCCCGAGCTACTTAACAAAATCATTGAAGTTGCAAAAAAAGGGTTTTCACCTTCTTCTCTTACCAATTACATAAGAAATCCTATTGATTTTTATTATCAGAAAATTTTAAAAATAAAGCAATTTAATGATGCCGAAGAAACTGTTGCTGCAAACACTTTAGGGACCGTTGTGCACAATACACTTGAGGATTTATACAAGCCTTTTATTGGAGAGTTTTTAACTGTCGAAAAAATTAAAAGCTTAAAATTAAAAACCTCTGAAAATGTAAGCTATCATTTTAAAAATGAATATAAAGAAGGTGATGTAACTAAAGGTAAAAACCTTATTATTTTTGAAATAGCCAAACGCTATGTATCAAACTTTTTAGATTTAGAGATACAAGATTTAAAAGCTGGTAACCAAATAAAAATCATTGCTATTGAAGCTGAAAACAATGTACAGATTGATATTCCTGAGCTTAATTTTCCTGTAAATCTAACTGGTAAAGTAGATAGAATTGATGAATATAATGGTACAACTAGAATTATTGATTATAAAACAGGAATAGTTAATCAAAGCAGTGTTGAAATCATAAATTGGGAAGACATTACTACCGATTACAATAAATACAGCAAAAGTTTCCAAGTACTTACTTATGCACTAATGATGCATCAATCTAAGCAAATTAAGCTTCCTGCTGAAGCTGGTATTATTTCTTTTAAAAACTTAAGCAATGGATTTTTAAAGTTTTCTAAAAAAGATAAAGCTGGTGCATATGCCAAAAAAGATTCGTTAATTACTGAGGATGTGCTTAATAAATTTAACGATCAATTAAAACAACTCATTTTAGAGATTTGTAGTATTGATATTCCATTCACCGAAAAAGAAATATAAAATGACTATTGAAAAAAATATAATTATTAGCGGTAAACACGAAAAACCTATTTTAATAGATTTGTTTTTTAATGGTAATAGTATTAAAAAACCTATAATAGTATTTTGTCATGGTTACAAAGGATTTAAAGATTGGGGGGCATGGAATTTAATGGCTAAGGCTTTTGCTGATGCTGGGTTTTACTTTATAAAATTCAACTTTTCTCATAATGGTGGTACAGTAGAAGAGCCTATTGACTTTCCAGATTTGAAAGCTTTTGGAAACAACAATTATACTAAAGAATTAGACGATTTAGAAACCGTTATAGACTGGGTATACAATAATTTAAAATTTAAGAATGAAGTTGATATAAACAATATAGCTTTAATAGGACATAGTAGAGCTGGCGGAATTGTAACTATAAAAGCAGAAGAAAATAATAGAATAAAAAGAGTAATTAGCTTAGCGGGTGTTTGCGATTTTGGAAAGCGAACAGCAACCACTGGAGATTTAGAACAATGGAAAAAAAGCGGTGTTAAATATGTTTTAAATGGCAGAACAAAACAGCACATGCCTCATTATTTTCAGTTTTATGAAGACTTCATTACCAACGAAAGCAGGCTTACCATTAAGCGAGCAGTTTCTAACTTAAAAATTCCATATTTAATCATTCATGGAGATAATGATACTAGTGTTTTTGTAGATGAAGCAAAAGAACTCCATCAATGGAATTTAAATAGCCAATTAGAAATTATTGAAGGCGCAAATCATGTTTTTGGAGCCAAACATCCTTGGGAGGAATCCATATTACCTAACCACTTAAAAGAAACTATAGACAAAAGCATAAACTTCTTAATGCTTTAAAACCCAGCAATTCATTTTTTATTTTATCATTTAGGCTCTATACTAAATGAATACGAATATGCTTTACTAGCAGGAATAATATATTCTGGATGAACAAACCTTCCCCAAGAAGTATCTCCTCCAACTCCCATTTGAAGATAATCTATATTCCATTGCACAACATTTCCCGTTTTTATGTCTGCTCCATGTTTTTTAGTTACAGGAACCAAACCTGAGGCAGATTCGCCTGCATCTTTACCATTAAAATCAATTTCTTTCATTGTAAATGGCCACACACTTGTATTTAATAATTCATTACTTGTTGCTTTCAAAGATAGATTACTAGAAGATACTTCAACCCAGCGCACATCTGTTTTATTTCCAGTTTCTTGAGGGCGAGGATATCTTACAAACTGGTCTTTTATTTCGCCTGTATAAATACCCGCTTTTACTCCTGTTTTTCTATCCCAATAGCTTTCTTCAAGACCATTCCCGTACCAAGAGATGTTTGTAAAAGCTTTAGATAAAGTCATGTACATTCCTAATCTTGGGATATTAGGCAATCCTGTTTGGTTTGGTTTGAAACTAAAATCAATATCTAAAGCACCGCTATTACTTAGGGTATATCTAATTTCAATATTAGCTTCATTATTTGGTAGTGTGTACGCAACTTTATAGCTCGTGCCATTGCCCTTATTTGTTGGTTTTTCAATTAAGTTAGCTGAGTAACTATAAGATGCATCTTGCCAAATCTTTGCCCAAGTATGCATTTTGTTCCCTAAATCATTATCGGTTGGGGGGCGCCAAAAATTTGGGCGAATAGGTTGATTGGTTATTTCTTTTCCATTAAAAACCCAAGATTTGATTTCTCCTGATTTTGCATCAATTGTTAAGGTTACTATTTCATTTTTTATTTCAATAGCGTCGTTTTGTGTTATTATTTCTAAATTATTAACCCTAGATCTAGACGTTTTAGAATAGATGCCTTTTTGAATAATAAATTGGTCCCAAGCAATTTCATGCCCTTTCGGAATTAAATTTTTTGTTTCGTTTTGAATTAAACTCACTTGGAGAATATATTCGCTTTCAGAAGAAAAAGGTTTTGGAAACTTTTTTAAGTTAATTTTTTTAACTTCTTGTGGCTTAACATTAACTGAAATGCTGCTATCCTGAAAAACTTCTTTTCCGTCCTTCAAGATTTTCCATGTCATTGTTTTATCTGAAAGGTTAGTAAAAAAGTTTTTATTTTCAATTTCTATAACTCCGTTACCTATATTATTAATTTGAATAGGCTCATACACTTTTTTAACCTCTGTTAAATGTGGATACGGATTACGATATGGATTTACTAAACCATTATTTAAAAAGTTTCCATCTGTTGGTAAATCTGGGTGATAATCGTGCCCGTAAGCTAAATAGGGTTTTCCGTTTTTGTCTTTATATTCAAGTGATTGGTCCACCCAATCCCAAATATAGCCTCCCTGAAGATTAGGATAAGTTTCAATGATGTCCCAATAATCTTGCAAGTTGCCAACAGAGTTACCCATGGCATGAGCATACTCTATCATTATTGATGGTTTGTCTGAATCAGATTTACCATGGTTAATCAAGTATTCAGGTTTAGGGTACATAGGACAATAAACATCAGTATAATCTTCTTTTCTAGCCGGTTCATATTGAACTATACGATTACTTTCATGTTCCTTTAACCACTTGTAAGTACTTTTGAGCACATTGCCTGTCCCTGCTTCATTTCCTAAGGACCAAGAGTAGATAGAAGGATGGTTCCTATCGCGATAATACATGCGTTGAGTTCGCATCATGTGTGCTGGTAACCAGGACATTTCATTTCCTATTTGAGAATCTTCTTGAATTGCCAATGGGTGGCTTTCAATATTAGCTTCATCAATAACATAAAGTCCAAACTTGTCGCATAAATCTAACCAATAAGGATCGTTAGGATAATGTGAAGAACGCACAGCATTAATGTTATTCTGTTTCATCATTTTAATATCCCTTTCCATAGATGCTTTCGAAACGATATGACCCGTATAAGGATCTGTTTCGTGGCGATCTACTCCTTTAAAATAAACAGCTTTACCATTCACTAATACTTGACTGTTTATAATTTCTATACGTTTAAATCCTATATGCCTTTTAATGTATTGATTGTTTTGCTTCTGGTTTTCATCCTTCAAAGCTACTTTTATAGTGTATAAGTTAGGGGCTTCAGCCGACCATTGTTTTGCATTTTCTATAATACTTTTTGAATTAAATTCAGCTTTAGAATTTGCCGGTATATTTATCATTATAGAGTCTGAAAAAACAGAGGCTTTATCATCTAATAACTCTAATAGCATTTGCCGTTTTACACTAACATCTGAATTGTTTGTTACAGTAATTGTACCCTTAAAAATGCCATTAGTATAAGAATCATCTAAATTAGTATACGCATGATAGTCTGAAACAAAAATCTTTGGCTGAGTGTATAAGTATACATCGCGCTCAATCCCACTCATACGCAGCATATCTTGGCTTTCAAGATAGCTGGCATCACTCCAGCGAAACATTTGTAATGCAATCACGTTTTTGCCTTCTTTAAGATATTTAGTAATATTAAATTCAGCAGGTGTTTTACTGCCTTGAGAATAGCCTACATAATCTCCATTAACATAAACATACATGGCTGATTTTGCACCTGCAAAGTGAAGAATAACATCCTCCAATAAAAACGCTTTAGTAAGGTTTATTTCTTTTCTATATGTACCTACAGGGTTATAATCTGTTGGAGCATTCGGCCATTTTGTAGTAAACGGATAGCGTTCATCTAAATAAATGGGATGTCCATAACCTTCTACTTCCCAATTAGCAGGGACAGGAATTGTGCCCCAATTTGAATCATCAAAATTAATGTTTTGAAATGTAGTTGGTCTTTGCTTTGGCTTTTTGACCCAATGAAATTTCCATTCACCATTTAAGCTAAAAAAACGTTTTGAGTTTTCTTTAGCTAAAATATTAGCAGATTCAAAACCAAAATAAGTAGCTCTTGGTTGTAATTTATGGTCTTCAAATATTTTATGATTATAATGAAATGTTTGATCTGGAATTTCAATTAACGCTGTTTTTTTGCAACCTAAGGCAATACAAAAAAGTAAAATATATAATAGTTTTAACCTCATTAATGTAATTTTAAAGTTGCATAAAATTTTCTGCAAATATTTTTTTTAAGTAAAAAATCAATTCTTTAGCGTTTTCTTTAGTAAATACCATAGGGGGTTTGATTTTTAACACATTATAATCTGGCCCATCTGTACTCATTAAAATGCCATAATCTTTCATTCTGTTGGCCAGATAATCTGTTTTAGTTGCTAAAGGATTCATATCAGAATCAATAAGCTCTATTCCTAAAAACAAACCTTGACCGCGAACATCACCAATAATTGGAAACTCTTCTGATAATTGCTTTAATTCAGATTTTAAATACTCTCCAACCTCTAAAGCGTTTTCTTGAAGTTTCTCTTTCTTTACCGTTTGCAAAACCTGAGTTGCTATGGCACAAGACACTGGATTTCCTCCAAAAGTGTTGAAATACTCCATGCCATTTGCAAATTTATCAGCCACTTGCTGGGTACAGGCCACAGCAGCAATAGGATGTCCGTTCCCTAAAGGTTTACCAATGGTTACAATATCTGGAGTAACATTATGTAACTGAAAACCCCAAAATGTTTTTCCAACTCGCCCACAACCTACCTGTACTTCATCCGAAATACACAACCCGCCTACATCTCTAATTTGTTTATACGCTTTAGTCAAAAAGCCTTCCGGAAGTTCTATTTGACCTCCACAACTTATAATTGGTTCAATAATAAACGCACCTACACCTCTTCCTTTTTTATGTACTTTGTCAATTTGCTTTTGAACTTCTTCAACGTATTTATCTGCCGTATCTTTTCCTCTATATTTTCCTCTAAACTTATCTGGAAGCGGAAAAATATGAGTGTATTCTGGTGCACCATTTCCTCCTTTACCATCAAACTTGTAAGAGCTAATATCAATACACATGTTTGAGTTTCCATGATAACCAACTTCGCTTGCTATAATATCTCGTTCACGGGTATTGGCCTTAACCATACGTATAGCCAACTCATTAGCTTCACTTCCAGAATTAACAAAATGTAACACACTAAGTTCTGGTGGTAAAGTTTCAGCCAATTCTTTTGCTAAGGCATTAATATTTTTGTGCAAATAGCGTGAGTTTGTATTGATTAGCGCCATTTGTTCTTGACCTGCTTTTACAACCGCGTAATGTTCGTGCCCAACATGAGCTACATTATTTACAGTATCTAAATATTTACGCCCATATTGATCCATAAGATATTGGCCAGCACCACGAACCACCCTAATAGGAGCTTTATACTGAAGGCTTAAACTCTTACCTAAATGTTGCTTTCTGTAATAGATTAAATCTTCATCTGTAATTTCAATATTATTCTGAAGTCCTTCCGGTTTAAATAATAGATTTGGGTCTGGACAAATACTTTTCCAAACATCAATCTGTCTAAAGTAAGCGACTCCTGGGAAATCATTAGTATAATCTAATAAGGATAACATAACTTGAAAATGAAGGTGAGACGCCCAGTTTCCGTTCTCTTTTGGACCTCCTAACTCTGCAAACTTTTCACCCTTTTTTATAATATCACCAAACTTATGTTTAGTAGCACTCTCAACAGACAAATGACCATAAAGCGTATAAAATTCAAAGTTTGAAGTAGTATGCTTTAAAATGACTAAACCACCATATTCTTTATTTCCAGCATCATTTACAGCAACTACCACCTCTCCTTCCATTAGAGCATGAATAGGCGTTTTTTCTGGCAGCCAATAATCTATTCCTAAATGAATGGTTCTACTTTCACGCCCATGGTTTCCTATTTTATCATACTCTGTTGAAGTATAAATTGGACGTGGTTCTAAATACCCTCCTGCAATAATTTTATTTTGAAGTTGCTTTTGAAGTTGATTGATTTTAAACTGAAATAAATCTAAATCATTAAATTCTACTTCGTGTCCAATCCATTTGCTAGATACGCTTAAATCGAGATGATGAACCTCTAACCTATTTAGTGTAGGGAATAAATCTGAAAGATTATATGATTGCTCAGCACTCCATGTTTTAAATAATTTTTCTTCTGGATGTGCAGAAAAACTACAAGCATTTCTAAAGCTATAATAGGCTAGATCTGGACTAATTTTACACCATTTTTTAAGCACTTCCCAAGCAGGTTTTTCACTAATTAATAAATACTTATTATCTGGTTCTTTAATTTTATTGATTGCCGATTTAGTAACAGAAATAACCAATCGCATAGCTATAGCAATGTACAAATGTGCTAGCTCGTTTTCTTCTAAAGGAAATACCGAATGATACCCTTTTATAATAGGTAAAGCAGCTTCTAGCGGGTCGTTATGATGCATGATGCAATAAGAACAGCTAATAGCTAAATCATTAATTATTTGGGTATGAATAGCATCTCCATAGTCAATAGCTGCTTTTACTTTTGGGTTTACTAATTCCTCTGAAACAATTACATTATTGTCATTTGCATCATTATGGACTACTGCTTTTCGAAGATCAGAATACGTTTCCTGTAAACCTTTAAATTGATTCTGAAATGAGGTGATTATTTCTTTTTCCTCCTTAGAAAATAAATCAATATGCTTTTTAGTCCACAGAGATTGTGCAACATCCCATTCAAAATTGCGATGTGCTTCACGGTGGTCAAACCCATATAAAGCTTTAGTTAATAATCCACATTGCTCACCTAAACTGTAGCGTAAATCGTCTAGTTGAGGGTTTACTGAACTCCACACACGCCCTGTGACCCAAGACAACATGCGTACTTTTCGTTCATTTCCATAATCATCGATAATTGAAGATATGAGGTTTCCTTCTTTATCTTTTACAACTTTAGGAGCTACAAGGTCTTTCCCATTAACTTCTACATACTGCAAGAGTTTTTGTTGAAAATCTAAATAGTCCTCTTCTTCATTTGGTCGAGAAATTTTTAAAATATATTTATCCTCATTTTCAATTTTAATTCTAAAATTAAAATCAACTTCTCCAGGAAGCAGCGAAGCTGTTCCTTTTATATTAAAAAGCTCCCAAAGTATGCTTTCGGCTTGATTAGTATTTATCTTTATTGTATCGTAATTCATTTAATCTTGCGTTAATAACATAATTAGGTGTGCAGCACTCCAGCTAAAGTTTTCTGCATTTAAACCTTCACCTGTTAGAGGGTGATAGTTTTCCCTTATAGATTTTCCTTTACCCAATATTCCATCTGCACCTTCAATAATTTGAATCGTTGCTTTATCTGCTTCATCATTAAAACCATAATTACGCAGTCCTTTTACTCCAAAATAGGCTTGATCCAACCAATTTGGACCTCTCCAATACCCCTCTAACGGATCAAACCTGTTATGATCAGCACTCATGGTTTGAAAAGGCACTTTTCTATAGAATTTTTTAGGATTCATCATTTTTTCCTTTACTGCCTTTGCTTGCTCTTGTGTTGCTGCATTAGCCCAAAGAGCAGTCCAACCTTCACTACCTTCTCCTTTAATAAAAATGTCTCCATCTATATTTGTGTCATAAAACCAGCCATCTATAGTATCGAAAAATTGAGATTGAATTTTTGTTTTTAAAATTTCTGCATCATTTTTATAAGTCTTTACATCATCAAGCTTATTTATAACCAGTGCTAATTCACTTAAATACAGCTTTTCGGCATACAAATATGCATTTAAATCTACACTTTCTTGATTTAAAGAGTAGGCATTTTCTTCGTTTTTTAGAATTTTCGAGTTATCAAAACGAATGGCATTGTCCATACCGCTCTCCCATTTTGCCGCTATTAAAGAACCATCGGTAGAGCCATATTCACACAAACCATCTTGATCATGATCACGCTTGTTATACCACCATTCATGGTATTTTTTAAGTTTTGGGTAGAATTCTTTAACAAATTCATCATCTCCGTTCTTTTTATAAATTTTAGCTACTGCCCATGCGGAAAGTGGCGGTTTGGTATCACGATAGTTATGGGCTTCAATAGTTGTATCTCTATAAACGCAATCTACTATAAACCCATCATCCTTTTGAAAATCAAACATAGCACGCATTTGATTTTTAGCCAGATTAGTATCGTAGTACGAAAGTCCAACGGCATGTTTCCATGAGTCCCAAGACCAAAATCCATTAAACCACTCGTAATGGTAACTAGGAAATAAACCTTCATACTTTAACTCGCCGGCTGCCAAACGCCAATTATTTTGTAATGTTAAATGTGCTTTTGCTAAGACATTTGCATATTTACTGTCTTTAAATTGTGGTTTTCTGTTTTTAATTATTGATTGAAGTTGAGATTCTTTTTCCGTTTTTCGCACTTCTAGAACAGAATCAAAGTCCACACTTGCAATCTGCTTTTGTTCTTCTTTCCAAGAATATTCTGAAAAAATAAAGGTAATAGTTATTACGACTTCCTTGGTTTGATTTGGTTCTAAATTGAAACTGCTTCTTGCTTTGTATTGCAAAGAATCAACTAATTCTATATGACCTTTCTTGGGAAAAGTTAAATAGCCCTTAGCATTTGTATTTGAAGAATTTAATTTGATGATATTATCACTTTTCGAAAGCGAAATACCATCTACCAGTATAGGAGAATGGCCCCACAAAAGCTCAAAATTGACACTCTCATTGCTAGTATTCTTTATCTTAGTTTGCAATAAAGCCGTATGCCCATTTTTAAAAACTAATTTTTCCAAAACTAATACGTTATCTTCTGAGTAACGCTGTTCTAAATGACTTGAATAACTATAGCCCTTTTCTCTTTTTAATGACACAAAATTATTGTTGATTTTTATTATCGTATTGATTAGAGATCCAGATAACCAAACTCCATTTTGTTGTGTCATTAAAAATGGGCCTGAAAAGCCAATAGATTCATTTGATTCTTCATGCAATCCAAATGCAAACCATGCGCCTTGGTCAGAAAACATTAAACCAGATTTATCTACAGAATGTTTGGGAGTAATGCTATAATCAAGAATATTTTTACTATGCTTTAGCGCTCGATATTCCTTATCAACTTTTATTGATTCTTTAGAATTATTACATCCAATGCTTAAAATAAAAATTAAGACAATTATAAATTGATAGACTTTATTTATACTCATTTTATAATATTCCAATATAATAGGTTGTAGTCATAAATCTTAATTTTTATATAAAAACAGATTCCAACAAATTTCGATTATTTTTTTTAAATAACTCGAAAATGACCTTTACTTGACCTTTCATTTTTGTTTTTTAAAAATTATGTTAATCAATAATAATATCGATATTTGCAATAGGTTTTTATACAAACCAACAGCTATTCAATCTTTATTAATTAATAAAATTTACATTAATATACTTATGAGACCTGTTTTTTTAATACTAATATTTATAGGGTTTACTACTCATGCACAAACTAATATATGGGATGAAAACCCAAATGATTCTCAAATAGAACTGGATAGTTTATTAACTATTTTACCTTACTCAACAGGCAAAGATAAAATACCATTACTAAACAGAGTAGCAGAGATTTACTGGTCTATAAATCCAGACAAAACTATAGAATACGCAAATGAGGCCTTACAATTATCTTTAGAATTTAACGATAAAAGTCAGGAAGGGTTAGCTCTTATTAACCTCTGTCAAGGCTATTTATTTAATGACTTTTACGACAAAGCATTACAGTTAGGATTACAATCATTAGAAATTAGAAAAGAAATAGGAAACGACTATGATTTGGCTTTTACACTGCGCACTTTAGGTTGGTTGTATTATGATATTGGCTATTTTGACAAAGCGCTTCAATACCATACAGAGACTTTAAAAATACATGAAAGAATCGACGACAGACAACGCATTGCTTATAGCTATAATAGTATTGGATTAATTCATGAGCACAAGGGGGATTGCAATTTAGCATTATCTTTTTTTAAGAAATCATTAGAATTAAAAAAAGAGTTTAACAATAAAGATAGGATTGCCGAAACCATGAAAAACATGGGCATTTGCTATCGCAAGATTAACGAACTTGATTATGCTAAGGATTTTTTAGAGTCTTCCTTAGATATTTCAAATCAAATTAAAGATTTGCAAAATAAAGTAGATATCTTAAATGAACTGTCGATAGTAAATTTAAAGCTTGGAGATTATAAAAAGTGCTATTCGTTATTAAGCGAATCTAGATTAATCATGGAAGGGTTAATGGATAACAAAGAATGGGTTGTTGAGAATGATAGAATTTTGTCTGATTATTATTTAGCAATTGGAGATTATAAAGAAGCACTTTTAAACTATAAGAAGCATGCTGAAGCGAAATCTGAAATTTTTTCCAATAATAAAAGTGAGAAATTAACAGAAATGAGAACGCTTTATGAGGCTGAAAGAAGAGAGTCTGAGATTAAACTATTAGAGCAACAAAGAAACTTAGAAGCACAAAAGAGAGAGTCTTTATTAATTGGCTCAATACTATCGGTAATCATTGCAATTCTTGTTATAGTATCACTTTGGAATAATATAAAAAAGAAAAAAGCTATATACGATCAAGGCAATAGGTTATCAAAAGAAAAACTAAAAACGCAATCTCTATTAAGAGAAAACCTTGAACATAAATTGGAGTTTAGAATGAAAGAACTAACAAACTTAGCTTTGTTTATATCTCAAAGAACATCCATATATAAAGATCTTACAAAATCGTTAAAAGGCTTAAACTTTACCGATATAAACCAATTAAAAAAACATATTAATAGCCTCATAAAAGAGTATACATTTAAGTTTGACTTTAACGAGGATATACAGAGGTTCCATACAAATGTTGAAACTCTTCAAAGTGAATTTTTATTTAGAATTAAAGAGAAATACCCTCATTTAACTAATAAAGATATCCAGCTAGCTGTGCAGGTAAAACTTAAATTGAGTTCTAAAGAAATAGCAAATATTAATAATATTTCTTTAAACTCTGTAGAAATTGGCAGGCATCGATTAAGAAAAAAATTGAATTTAAACACAAAAGACAATCTTGTTAGTTTCTTAGAAAACATTTAGATTTTCAAAAATATTTAAACCCTTCCTTATACCGTTTATCCATTTGTCCAAAGTTTTTTAATTCTAGTCTTTTACACTATAATTGACACCTAACACCTAAACAACAACCTTACACTACTTCTGTTATTATACCTCTTAAAAAGTTTTAAAAAAAGATATTTGAACAAAATGTAAAGGTCAAGTAAAGGTGTATTTTGAGGTTTTATCTGAAAATAGTTCAATATTTGATAACACTTAAGCCCGCACTCAATCTTAAGAGTTGGGTTCTGACTAACAAATAAACTATTAATATGAAAAAAAAACAATCAAAAAACCAAAAACACTCTTTTAACGGTCTGTTTTTATTGCTTTTTATGTTTGTAACATTTGGGTTTACTTCTAGTGCTTTTTCTCAAAGTATTGTAGTAAACGGAACCGTTACTGATAATGCTGGAATACCTCTTCCAGGAGCAACAGTTACTATTAAAAATAATCAAACCGTTGGAGTACAAACTGACTTTGAGGGATCCTATTCAATCGAGGTACCAAATCAACAAACTGTATTAGTTTATAGTTTTTTAGGATTTTTAACTAAAGAAATTGTTGTTGCAAATCAAACAACTATAAATGTGTCTTTAGAAGAAAATGCAGAAAGCTTAGACGAAATTGTTTTGGTAGGTTTCGGTACTCAAAAAAGAGAAGAAGTAACAGCAGCAATTACATCAGTTGATGTTGCAGAGCTTCAAAAAATTCCAACTGCAGATATTGCATCGTCTTTACAAGGACAAGTTGCTGGCGTTAATGTAGCAGTAGCTAGTGGTGCTCCTGGAAGCGATCCTGTAATTAGAATTAGAGGTTTAGGAACTATTGGAAATAACAACCCTTTATATGTTATTGATGGTATTCCTGGAGATTTATCTTATATAAACCCAGCAGATATTGCTAATATAAGTATATTAAAAGATGCTTCAGCCGCTACAATTTATGGTTCAAGAGCATCAAATGGTGTTGTTATTGTTACCACTAAAAGAGGAAAAACAGGTGAGCCAAAAGTGACTATAAATTCATATCTAAGTACGCAATCAGTAAAAGATAATGTTGATGTTGCAAATAGAAGCCAACATGATCAAATTAAATTAGATGCTTACACTAATGCAGGCGTAACTCCAGCCCCATATTTAACAGATGGAGGGAGCTATGCTGATTCTGATTGGGTAGGATCATATATTGATACGGCCTTTGAACAAAAACACGATATTGGAATATCTGGCGGAACAGAAAAGATGAATTACAACTTTTCTGCAGGTTATTTTGATAATTCAGGAACAGTAGTTAATACTGGGTTTGACAGATTAAGCACCCGTTTAAATATGGATTTTAATTTACTTGATGGTCGTTTAAAATTATCTCCAGGAATTAGTTACACTAGAGAGAATACGCGAGGTATTTTTGAACCTATCGGAGGTGGAAATGCAAGCTTTTCGCCATTTCTTCAAGTATATACGCAACTTCCTCATAAAGCTATTTATGATTCAAATTCAATTAACGGATTTGCTTCACCAGCTGCAAGCTTAGGTTCTGGAAATCCAATTGGAGAGGGCGAGTTAACTGATAGAATAAATCAAGATGACTATATGCAATTTAATATAGCAGCAGATTTAAAAATTATTGACGGATTAACATATAAATTTCAATATGGTGCTAATGTAGAGAATACACATTTTTCATTCTTCTTGCCAACATATAATTTTGGTCCTCAAGCAACAAATGACAACCCTTTATTAAATGAATCAAGATCAAGAACAAACGAATGGACATTAAATAACACTTTAAATTATCGCAAAGCTTTTGGAGAGCACGATATTGATGTGTTACTAGGTGTGTCAAGAGAAAAAAGTCAATTTAGATCTGTTGGTGGGTCCAACAATACCTTAGCGTCTGATCAATTAAAAGCACTTAGCGCAGGAATTGGTGATGAGTCTTCTTTTGGATTTAATTCAACTAGCACATTACAATCTTATTTTGGTCGTATAAATTATGATTACAAAAACAAATACTATCTTCAAGGTAGTGTAAGACGTGACGGATCATCTCGCTTTGGTCCAGACAATAAGTATGGTAATTTTTATTCTTTATCTTTAGGTTGGGCCTTACACAATGAAGATTTTTTTGAATCAGATTTGTTTAGTCAAATAAAACCACGTTTTAGTTATGGTACTTTAGGTAACCAATTAATTGGTGATCATCTATTTTTAGCTAGAATTGGTTCTGGTGGTCAACAGTTAAACTATCCTTTTGGAGAAGGGGTAAGCCAAAATGTTTTAGTAGGTGCTATTGCTACGTCTTTACCTACACCAGACATACAGTGGGAAGAAACAGCTACTACTAATATTGGTATAGACTTAGGACTTTTAAATAACCGCATTAAGGCAACTTTTGATTATTTCATTTCAAAAACAACAGATATGCTAGTGTCTGTGCCTATCCCTGCATCATCGGGAATTACATCTTTTCCATTAACAAATGGAGGGAATTTAGAAAACAAAGGCTGGGGATTATCTCTTAGCTATAGTAGTGATTCTGATAAAGATTTTACTTTTGATGTTTCTGCAAACATAAGTAGCTCAAAAAATAAAGTTACTAAACTTGGTGTTGCAAATGAATCTTTTACCGATGGTTTTATTGAGTTTAATAACTTCCCTACTACAAGAACAGAAGTTGGTGGAGAAATTGGACGTTTTTATTTATTTGAAGCCGATGGAATTTTCCAAAACCAAGCAGAAATTGATGCTCATGGTGTTCAACCAGATGCTGCTCCAGGTGACTTAAAGTTTACTGACATTAGCGGTAATGGATCTTTAGGTGACGAAGACAAACGTTATTTTGGAAGTGGACTACCAGATTTTGAATACGGTATAAACTTTAATGCCAAATACAAAAACTTTGATGCTAGTTTATTCTTTCAAGGTACGCAAGGCAACAAAATTTTTAATGGTATGAAAATGTGGTTGTATAGATCAGACAGACAAAATATGTCTGCAGACTTAGTAAATGCATGGACACCACAAAATACAGGTTCAAACATTCCTAGAAATGTATTTGGAGACCCAAATAATAATATTCGTCCTTCAAGTTATTTCTTAGAAGATGGATCATACTTTAGATTAAAAAACATACAAATAGGCTATACATTACCAGAAACTGTAACTTCTAAAATAGCGATATCAAATGCTAGAGTATATATTACCGCAAGTAATTTATTTACAATTACAGATTATTCAGGTTTCGATCCAGGACTTGCAAATGGAGGTACATTTACAAGAGGTGTTGATAGAGGGTTTTACCCATTATCTAAGTCGTTCATATTAGGTGTAAATCTATCACTGTAATTTTAAAAATTTAAAAAATAGAACAATGAAAAAAATTAGATATATAATTACAATTGTATTCTTTATAGGGTTTTTAAATTCATGTAGCGATGATTTTATTAATGTTGAAAATAAGGAAGTTTTAACTGAAGAAAGTTTTTGGCAAACTGAAGATCATGCTATGCAAGCCTTAACCGCTGCTTATGGCGCTATGCAAAGTGCCACTGGAAGTAAATGGGCCTTTTTTGAAGAAATGTACACTGCTATGTCGTATAGAGCTGATGATGTTGTTAATAACACAGCTGAAACTTACGGGCGTTCATTAGCCAGTTTTACAAACACAACAGAAGAGAGCGGACCTTATAATATATGGCGAGCAAGTTATGCTGGAATTGGTAGAGCAAATCAAATTTTACAAAAGGTCCCAGAAATGGAAGCTTTGTCAAGTGATGTTAAAAATAATCTTATCGCTGAAGCTAAATTCTTAAGAGCATACTATTATTTTTGGTTAGTAACTGGTTTTGAAAATGTACCATTAATAACTAAATTTAGTGGTGAAACTGCTGATTTATTCCCTAGCCAAGCAGCGCCTTCAGCTGTTTGGGCGCAAATAGAAACAGATCTTACCGAAGCAGAAGCTGGTTTACCTACTAGTTATCCGTCAGAATGGAAAGGTAGAGCAACTCAAGGTGCAGCTAAAGCGCTTTTAGGAAAAGTATATTTGTTTCAAGAAAAATGGGGACAAGCCGAAACTAAATTACAAGAAGTTACAGGTATGGGGTATTCATTATTACCAAATTACGCCGATAATTTCAATGGAAATGCTGAAAACGGTAGCGAAAGTGTTTTTGAAATTCAATTCACCGGAGATCGCTCTAACGGAAATGATGAACGTCAAGTATTTAATTTCCAAGTATCTCCTTACGCGTTTGGTGGCTGGGAACTATTTTACCCTTCGCAATGGTTAGTTGATGAAATGAAAACTGATTTAACTTCAGGTGGAGAAATTAGTGATCGTGCTTATGAAAGTATCTTCTTTGACGACCCTAATTCAGAAATGTATAGTAGAGCTGATGATGCTGTAGTATCTTATGCAACAGTTCAGGCCGATTTAAATCATCCAAAATATTTTAAAAAGTATGCATTTAATCAAGATACTAATTTCTATAACGGAACGAACTTATCTGTAATTCGTTATGCTGATGTGTTGCTTATGTATGCTGAAGCATTAAATGAAAACGACAAAACAACTTTAGCAATAGATCAAGTTAATATTGTAAGGCAACGTGGTGGTGCCGTAGATTTAGGTGTGATGACCAAAGATGAATTACGAGCACAAATACGTCATCATGAGCGCCCTGTAGAACTCGCCATGGAGTTTGGTATTCGTTGGTTCGATTTATATAGATGGCAAAGAGGAGCTACAGCAACAGAATCTATTAAAGCCACTTTGGAAGCTCATAACAAACCATTTGCAGAGAATTTTCAAGATAAACATATAGTATTTCCTATACCACTACAAGAGATAAATATAAATACCAATTTAAACCCAAACCCTGGTTGGTAAAAACTTAAATTATAGAGTTAGTTTTTAAATAGTTTCTTAACTGAAAGCGCCTAGGGATTAACGATATTTCCTAGGTGTTTTTTATTTTTATGCTTGTTAAAACCCTTTTAATGATCAAATACTATACGTCAATAACGTTACTCTCCCTCTTTGTAAGCTTGTTTATGTTTTCTTGTAAAAAGACTTCAAACAAAGAAAACTTTCACAAAGAAAATACTAGTTCTACATTATTCACAGAAATTCAAGCCAAAGAAAGCGGCATAAATTTTATAAATGAAATACCAGAAAGTAGTGCCATGAACAGCATGGTATATGAATATTTTTATAATGGTGGTGGTGTTGCTATTGGAGACGTAAATAATGACGGATTAGCTGACATTTATTTTACTTCAAACTTAAAGGATAACAAACTTTATTTAAATAAAGGAGATTTTAAATTCGAAGATATTACAAGTAAAGCAAATGTAAAAGGCTCTTTTGGTTGGACAACAGGGGTTACCATGGTTGATATAAATGCTGATGGGTGGCTAGATATTTATGTTTGTAAATCGGGAAAAGGAAAAGCAAAAAACAGGCAAAATGAATTATTCCTAAACAATAAGAATGGAACATTTACAGAGTCTGCATCTATATATGGTTTGAATTTCTCTGGCTATAGTACTCAAGCTTCATTTTTTGATTATGATAAGGATGGTGATTTAGATGTGTTTCTTCTAAACCATAATGTAACGCCTGTAAACACTAATAACCCTGAGAATTTTAAGAATGACAGTAACGAGCTTGTTGGAGATAAGTTATACAGAAACGATAGCGGAAGATTCACTGATATCTCAAAGCAGGCCGGAATTATTCAGAATTCATTAGGTTTTGGTTTGGGTGTTTCTATTGGCGATTTAAATCAAGATGGGTGGCCAGATATTTATGTTTCCAATGATTACATAGAACACGACTACTTATATTATAATAATCAAAACGGTACATTCTCTGAGGCTTTAAAATCTTCTTTTCAGCATGTGTCAAACTTTTCTATGGGCACAGATATAGCCGATTTCAATAACGATGGTTTATTAGATGTTATTACGCTAGATATGGTAGCAGAAGATAATTATGGTATAAAAACAAGTATGAGTGGTATGAACCCTAAAGCTTTTAACCATGCAGTAAATAAAGGGTTTCATTATCAATACATGTATAACAGCTTACAGCTTAATAATGGGGGTTCTAAATTTAGTGATATCGCACAACTAGCAGGCGTATCAAGTACAGATTGGAGCTGGGCACCATTATTTGCTGACTTTGATAATGATGGCTTAAAAGATTTATTTGTATCTAACGGTTTAAAAAGAGATTTTAGAAATAATGATTTTAGAAAATATAAGCTGAAACGACTAAAGCAAGCCCAAAAGAGCAAAGAAAAGATGTCTTCGGTTGTAGAAGAGTTAGTTCAAAAAACACCTCAGCGCAAAACATTTAACTATCTTTTTAAAAACAATGGCGATTTAACATTTACTAAGTCAAATAGTACATGGGGAATTACAAAACCTTCCTTTTCAAACGGTGCGTCATATGCCGATTTAGATAATGACGGTGATCTAGATTTGGTTGTTAATAATATTGATGAAAAAGCCACCATATTAAAAAACAATACTAAAGGGAATCATCTTCAGTTTCAATTTAAAGGTCAACCTAAAAATCCTTTTGGTGTGGGTGTCCATATAGAAATTGAAACTAAAACAGGTTTACAGCACTTGGAAAATTATCCAACAAGAGGCTATCAATCATCCATAGAACCTATTTTACATGTTGGTTTAGATACATTAAAACTTGTTGACAGAGTTATTGTTACATGGTCAGATGGTAAGTCGCAAATTATTGAAAACGTTTCAGCAAATAAAAGGGTTCTAATAAATTATAACGATGCAAAACATCAGCAACCTACTAATCCTAATTACTTTACGTTAATTAAAGATATAACAACCAAAACAAAATTAAATCACAAACACTCAGAGAACGAGTATGACGATTTTGAAACAGAAAGCTTATTGCCACATAAAATGTCTCAATTTGGACCAGCATTAACCGTTGGAGATGTAAACGGTGATGGGTTAGACGATTTTTATATAGGAGGAGCAAAAGGTTATCCTGGAGCAATGTATATACAAAATAGTGAGGGAACATTTAGTAAATCGAATGTTAGCACATGGTTTGCTGATAAAGCTTATGAAGACATAGGTGCTGCATTTTTTGATGCTGATTCTGATGGCGATTTAGACCTCTACATTGTGAGTGGAGGAAACGAATGGCTTGCAAATAGCGTCATGTACCAAGACAGACTTTATATAAACAACAAAGGTGTTTTTAAGAAGTCTCGCTTTAAACTTCCAAAAATGTACTCAAGCGGAAGTTGTGTAAAACCTTTTGATTTTGATAATGATGGTGATCTAGACTTATTTATTGGAAGTAGACTTCTCGGTCAAAAATACCCATATTCTGGTAAAAGTTTTCTTTTAGAAAATGCAAACGGACAGTTTAAAAATATAACAAGTGCTAAAGCATCAAATTTATCAGAAATAGGAATGGTAACCGATGCTATTTGGACAGATTTTGATGGTGATAATCAAACCGATTTGATTGTTGTTGGAGAGTGGATGGAAATTACATTCTTCAAAAATGAAAATGGCCAATTACTTCTTCAAGAAAACATGTTACCAAACTCAAACGGTTGGTGGAATTGTATTAAAAGCTTTGATTTTGATAATGATGGCGATATGGATTACGTTGTTGGAAATCTAGGTGCTAACTACAAATATAAAGCCTCCATTAAAGAACCTTTTGAAGTATTCTCAACAGATTTTGATAATAACGGTACAAATGATATTGTTTTAGGATACTATAATCAAGAGCATTTGTTTCCATTGCGTGGGCGCGAATGTAGCTCTAACCAAATGCCTTTTATTAAGAAAAAGTTTCCAACTTATAATGATTTTGGTTCAGCTAAATTGGTAGATGTTTATGGAAAAGAAAAACTAGAGGAAGCATTACACTTAAAAGCATATACATTTACCTCAATAATTATAGAAAATCAAGGCAATGGTCAATTTAAAAGTATTGAACTCCCAAACCACGCCCAAATATCTTCAATTAATGATTTGGTTATTGCAGATTTTGACAACGATGGTAAAGATGACATTTTAGTAGCAGGAAATAAGTATCAATCTGAAATCGAAACACCAAGAAATGATGCTAGTTATGGTCTAATAATTAAAACAACAGACGATAATACGCTTTCAATACTCACACCTAAAGAAAGTGGCTTATTACTAAATGGCGACATTAAATCTTTAAAAACCATAAATATTAATGGCGAAAAATCAGTGCTTGTTGGAAAAAACAATGACTCTTTGAAGGTTTTTCAATCGACTCAAAAATAAAACATAAGCACTTATTCACGCCCTTGATTTTAAAGCAATCAAATAGTTTAACCAATTATAAATATTTAAAAGACATTGATTACAAAAATTAAACCTCAAGCTATATTAAATTCTTTTAAAGACTTTAATTCATTCAAAATAGTTACACTATTTATAGTGTTTCTAATGAGTAATTCTTTCTCCAGTCAAAATAATGTGGGTGCACATGATGGGTACGTAACAAGAGTAACCATCAATCAAAATACAGAGATATCTTTTTATTCTTCTACAATGTTTCGTTTGCGTTATTCTAAACTAAATAACGATAACTACAAAAAAGAATATGCTATTCCATTTACAATAGGGCACACCAATCCATGGAAAGAAGTTTCTGTAAGTGTCATTCAAAAAGACAATATTTATTTTTTACATACTGAGAAGCTAACTGTTGAGGTTAATATAATAACTAAAGAAATGACTGTAAAACAAAAAAATTCTGGAACCCAAATATACCCTTCAGATGGTCCTGTTTATGGTATGTTTAAGGATGGGTATAGCATGTTTGATAGTGCCAGCTTTTTTAATGAAAAAAATGATAATAGTAGATACTCACATTGGTTTTATAATCCAGAAACTCATCTTTATGACATCTATCTTGAAGAAGATGCGCTTATGGATCAGTACTTTATTTACGGGCCGTCTTATCAAAAAATATATCAGCAATTCAACCAGCTTATTGGGGCTGAACCTTTATTACCAAAAAAGGCTTATGGTTTCTTCCAAACGCAACACTTAGCCTGTAACGGTGATCAAAAACAATTAATGGATGTCGCCAAAAAGCTAAGAGAGAGAAATATTCCTGCTGATAACTTGATAATAGATTTTGAATGGGGTGATGGCTGTATTGCAAATAAAGAAATTCAATGGGGAAGTATAATGGATTGGTCTGATAATTATAAAAAACCTCTTTCTCCAACGGCCATGATAGATAGTTTAAAAGCTATGAATTTTGATGTCATGCTAATTCAGCATAACGCTCCAGATTATAAAAATCGAAATGGTCAAGGATGGACAGAAACGATTCAACCCGAAGCCCTTTGGTGGGAAAAATGGAAAGAAAAATTAAATCAAGGTGTAAGGGGCACTTGGCAAGATACAAGACGTAACGACATAACTGATAGTAGAATATGGACTGGGACTCAAAAATATTTAGGTAATAATAATCGTGTTCTTTTTATGGGTTGTAGAAAAATGCAAGCCGTAAACCCATGGGATTTTAGATATAGTGTAACACCTGTAAATAATTTAATTGGAGCTAGAAGGTATCCGTTTGACTGGACTGGAGATTGCTCGTTTAATTGGAACGAATTAAAATGGCAAATAAAGGCCATTACCAATTCTCATGGCTCATTAAAAGGAGTTTCGTATATATCTTCAGACGGTGTAGGCGAAACATGGCAAATTCAAGCAAGGTGGAATCAATTTTCTGATTTTTCTGCTATTTCAAGGTCTCACAATCCAAAACCTTGGGCAGGCAATATAGATGTTGCAAACTTTCAGAATAAGATTAAAATAGAAGGCAGGGATTCTGTGGTAATAAAAGACACTAAAGAAAATATAACTCATGCAGTAAGTGGTAATGAAAACACTGGATTATCAGCAGAAAGAAGCATCAGAAAACACAGAAAAGAACGATACAAGCTATTACCATACATATATTCAACAGCCTACGAAAATTATTTAAAAGGAATGCCTATTTGCAGGCCCATGTTAGTTGCCTTTCCTGAAGATTATTTATGCTTTTCTGATACATGGCCATATCAATATATGTTTGGTTCAAATATTTTAGTTGCGCCAGTGTATAGTGATTTTAAAACCATGGAAATTTATCTGCCTCGTGAAAATGACTGGATAGATTACTGGAGTAAAGAAGTTTATAAAGGAGGGGGAATTATTAGTTATAATACAGAGGATGTTGAAAAGTTACCATTATTTATAAAAGCCGGAGCTATATTGCCAAAAACTTCAGAAAGGAATTGGATTGAGGAAGAAAAACAGGAAGAAAAATTGATTTTGGACATTTATCCAGCAGAAGGCAAAACATCATTTACTTTATATGAGGATGATGGAAAAACCATAGTTTATCAAAATGGAGCATACTCTAGTATTGTTATCAGTCAAAATCAAGCCAAAGAAGGAGAGTTAATTATTAATATTGACAAAGCAAAAGGTAACTTTAAAAACAAATTGTATTCTAGGGTTTGGCAAGTAAGAGTCTTTGATATTTTAAATGTATATAACTCTGTAAGCATTAATGGGAAAAAAGAAAAAATAAAAGCAAATTCTAACTCAAGCAAAACAGATTTAAAAAATGGAGAAATGTTTAAAGAAGTTACTTTCAGCCAATCTTTAGATAAAAGCTCAACGCTCGTATTCAACAAAAATAATTAAAAGAAAAAGCTCTTACATAAAAATTGTAAGTCTTAATTTTTAATGTGGAGAAGACGGGATTCGAACCCGTGACCTCTTGACTGCCAGTCAAGCACTCTAGCCAACTGAGCTACATCCCCATTAATTTATTTTAATCCGCTTAATACTAAAACAGGGGTGTTACTATTAAAATCCTTTTTCAGGATTACATTTTTCTCCCATTTTTTTACAAAAAACCCTCGTTTTCTTCTAACTACGCATAACATGTCGGGGCTGTGTGATTGATAATGTTCTAAAACGCCGTGAAATGTAGTTGCATTTTCTGATTTAGTTATGTTTTCAACAATACCTCCCAATTGTTCTTTAACATCAAAATCACCATCATTATAATAAGGTGTTTTAACAAGTAAGAGGTTTACATTGGCCTTAAAATTATCTTTAATATCAATCAAAGGATTTAAAGCTTTTTCCTTTTTTATAATAGCAGATTTAACAGCTAACAAAATGCTTGCAAAAGGTTTAAATTGATAGCCTTCAGGGACTATAAGCGCGGGGATTTGAGTTTGCTTAATAATTTTTCCCGATGTTTTTCCTAAAAACACCTCGTCTTTTATTGAATTTGTTCTAGGTTCAACCATTATTAAATCAATATTAGCAGCTTTACTTGCCAACTCTAATGTGTCAACTAGTTTTCCTTTTAAAGTTTTTACAACCACATCAACACCTTTAGTGTCTATTTTAGAAACTAAATTGTCTAAAAAAGCTTTGCTTTCTTTTTCAATAATATGATCAACCTTAATCATAGTTCCAGCCTTTGTATACACATTATAAACTTGCACAACATAAAGTTTTGCGTTAAATGCTTTGGCAAAATCTACCGCATATTGCAAATGGCTTAAAGCATTTTTTGATGACCCTACAGGAACTAAAATATTCTTCATAATAAAAAGTTTAAAAGACTAAATTTGTAGCAATATTTATGCAAAAGTAAACATTAAAAATGATTCGTAAAGCAAGACTAAAAGATATCGACAGAATTATAAGCATTACAAAAGCTTGTGCTAGCTTTATGATTGACAAAGGTATTTATCAATGGAATGAACATTACCCCAATAAAGCAGCCTTTAAAAATGATGTTTTAAGAAACGAGTTATATGTCATCGAAGAAGATAAAACAATCGTTGGTTGTGTGGTAGTTTCATCATTCATGGACGAAGAATATATTCCTGTTTCTTGGTTAACGGAAAGCAATCGGAATATTTATATCCACCGTTTAGCTATTCACCCAAAACATCAAGGTAAAGGATACGCAAAAAAATTAATGGATTTTGCTGAAAAATTTGCTAAAGAAAACAACTATACTTCAGTAAGGTTAGATACATTTTCTCAAAACAAAAGAAATCAAAAATTTTACGAATTACGAAGTTATAAACGCTTAGGAGACATTTATTTTCCTAAGCAAAGCAATCATCCTTTTTACTGTTACGAATTAATACTGTGAGCACAAACATAAGTTTAAAACATATAAACAAATTAGCCATTCCAGCTCTAATATCTGGAATATCAGAACCCATACTATCATTAACTGATGCCGCAATAGTTGGGAATATACAGTTTAATGCCACCGAATCTTTAGCGGCCGTTGGTATTGTAACCACTTTTTTATCCATGTTAATTTGGGTTTTGGGTCAAACTAGAAGTGCTATTTCATCAATAGTTTCTCAATATGTTGGTGCAAATAACCTTGATGAAATTAAAAACCTGCCAGCACAAGCTATATTTATTATTACCTCGTTAAGTGTTTTAATAATAATTGGAACTTATCCTTTTGCAAACCATATTTTTAAGCTTTATAATGCCTCTGGTTTAATTTTAGAATATAGTGTAGATTATTACAAAATTCGGGTTTTTGGTTTCCCTTTTACGTTATTTACCATAGCCGTTTTTGGTGCTTTTAGAGGCTTGCAAAACACTTATTATCCTATGCTTATTGCCATAATAGGAACCATTGCTAATATTATTTTAGATTTTATTCTAGTATATGGTATTGATGGTTATATTGAGCCTATGCATATTAAAGGCGCTGCTTACGCCAGTGTTATAGCACAATTGTTAATGGCTATTTGTGCAGTATATTATTTGCTTAAAAAGACCTCTATTCCATTAAAATTAAGCTTTCCATTTAACAAAGAGATTAACCGTTTTGTATTAATGATTCTCAATCTTTTTGTACGTACCATTGCTTTAAATGTTACCCTATATTATGCTAGTGCTTTTGCTACAAGTTACGGTGCAACTTACATAGCTGCTTATACCATCGCCATTAATTTATGGTTTTTAGGCGCTTTTATTGTAGATGGTTATTCAAGTGCTGGAAACATTTTATCGGGTAAATTATACGGTGGAAAAGAATATAGTTTGCTTATTACATTAAGTAACAAACTAATAAAATATGGTATAGTTATAGGGATATTCATAGCTTTAGTTGGTGGCTTGTTGTATTACCCCTTAGGAAACATTTTCACTAATGATCCAGAAGTTTTAAAACAATTTTATAACATATTTTGGATCGTTTTAGCAATGCAACCCTTATGTACACTCGCTTTTATTTTTGATGGTATTTTTAAAGGCTTAGGCAAGATGGAGGTTTTACGTAACGTTCTTTTAGCCTCTACCTTTTTAGTATTTATTCCTATTTTATTTTGGTTAGATTATCTCAATTATAAACTTTATGCCATTTTTATAGCCATAACATTCTGGATCATTGCAAGAGGATTTCCACTAATTTTAATATTCAGAAAAATATTTACGCCTCTATCAAAAAACAATTAACTTTGATGCATATTAAGCATCTAAATTATTTAAAATGGACATCTTAGGTTTCATTAGCGGAAACGGATTATTTCTAGTACTAGGTTTAGTTTTAATAATCGTTTATTTTGTAAATAAAAGAAAAAGAAGATAGTATCTTTGCATAGCAAATAACATTACAAAATGAGTAACATTCGCATTACAAAACAATTTTCTTTTGAAACTGGTCACGCACTTTATGGGTACGATGGTAAGTGTAAAAATGTACATGGTCATAGCTACAAACTATCAGTAACTGTTTTTGGCAAACCCATAACAGACAACAATCACGTAAAATTTGGGATGGTTATCGATTTTAGTGATTTAAAAAAAATTGTAAAAGAAGAAATTGTAAATGTCTTCGATCATGCCACTGTTTTTAATAAAAATACACCACATGTCGAGCTTGCAAAAGAGCTTGAGAATCGTGGTCATAACGTATTACTGGTAAATTACCAGCCAACCAGTGAAATGATGGTAATTGATTTTGCACAAAAAATAAAAAACCGCTTACCAAATCACATTACATTACATTCCTTAAAGCTTCAAGAAACCGATACCTCTTTTGCAGAGTGGTATGCCTCCGATAATATATAGAGGGTTACCATACATTTCGACTCCACTCTAGGCAAGTGGTTAGGCTTTTGGTAGTCACTTTTTGTGTCGCATAGGTGCAACAACACAAAAAGAGCTTTAGCAATCCCTAACTCAAAACCAATAGTTCTAGGCTAAATATTCGTGTATTAGTGGCTAATTTATTTATATTTACTTCATGAATATTCCAGAAGGGAAAAAAATATATTTCGCATCCGATAACCATTTAGGAGCGCCAACACAAGATGCTTCTCGTCCACGCGAAAAAAGATTCGTAGCATGGTTAGACGAAGTAAAGCACGATGCTGCTGCTATTTTTTTATTAGGCGATTTGTTTGATTTTTGGATGGAATATAAAAAAGTAGTCCCGAAAGGATTTACACGTACGTTAGGAAAGCTTGCCGAAATATCAGATTCTGGAATTCCTATCTACTACTTTGTAGGCAATCACGACCTATGGATGAATGGCTATTTTGAAGAAGAACTTAACATTCCTGTTTATCATAAACCCAAAGAATTCACATTCAATAACAAATCCTTTTTTATTGGACATGGCGATGGCCTAGGACCGGGAGACAAAGGTTATAAACGTATGAAAAAGGTGTTTACAAACCCTATTTGTAAATGGTTATTTCAGCGCTTATTACATCCAGATTTTGGCATGCGTATAGGGCATTACATGTCAGTAAAAAATAAGCTTATTTCTGGCGATGAAGACGCTAAATTTTTAGGTGAGGATAACGAATGGTTGGTACAATATTGTAAACGGAAATTAGAAAGTAAACATCGTGATTTTTTTGTTTTCGGACATAGGCACTTGCCTTTAAATATAGATCTCAACGAGCAATCAAAATACATCAATCTTGGTGATTGGATTTCATATTATACCTATGGTGTTTTCGATGGTCAGAATATGGAAATTAAAGAGTATTAATCTTCAGCTTCATGCGCTTCAATATCTTTAGTTAAATCTAATTTTCTGAACGATGGCGATACTATTCCTGTGGTTACAACAGTAATTAAAGTCATAGTTCCGCCAAAAACAACAGCATTTACTGTGCCCATAAGCTTTGCTGTTAAACCACTTTCAAAAGCACCTAACTCGTTCGAGGACCCAACAAACATAGAATTTACCGATGCTACTCGACCTCTCATATGGTCTGGTGTTTTTATTTGTAAAATGGTTTGTCGAATAACCATAGAGACACCATCGGTAACACCACTAAAGAATAGAGCAACTACTGAAATCCAAAAAACTGAAGACAGCCCAAAAACAATAATACAAACCCCAAAACCAAAAATAGCAGCAAGCAATTTCATACCTGCGTTTTTACTAATTGGTAAATAAGCAGTAACCAGCATTGTTAAAAACGCCCCTATTGACGGGGCTGCAGCTAAAATTCCAAAGCCTTTAGGCCCTACTTTTAAAATATCCTCAGCAAACACAGCCAATAATGCAACAGCTCCACCAAATAATACCGAAATCATATCTAAAGTCAAAGCTCCTAAAATAGCTTTAGTTTTAAATACAAAGCGAACACCTTCTTTTAAGCTTTGCATTACAGGCTCGCCTATTTTAGGATTTAAAATAGGTTTTCTTTTTATTTGAAACAATAAAAGCAGTGAAAATAATACGAGGCCAAATACAATACACAAAGCCCATTGAACACCAATCCATCCTATGGAAAAGCCAGCGAAGGCTACTCCTAACACACGAGCCATTTGCCATGTAGAACTATTCCATGTAGCAGCATTTGGATAAATTTTCTTAGGTACAATAAGTGCTACCAACGAAAAAATAGCTGGACCAAAAAACGAACGTAAAAAACCGCCAAAAAACACCAATGCATAAATGCAATATAATATCGTGTTGGTTTTCCATTCTGACACTATTTTTGGAGAAGTCAATAAAAACAACCCAAAACTGATTAATGAAAAAGCAGCAATACAAGTAGCTAGTAAATTTCGTTTCTCTTTTTGGTCTACAATATGCCCAGCAAATAATGCCATTGATAAAGCTGGAATAATTTCCATTAGGCCAATTATCCCTAATGACAGTGGATCTTTTGTTAAACTATAGACTTGCCACTCTATAATTATGAACTGCATAGACCAACCAAAAACTAATGCGAAACGCAGTAGTAAAAAGATATTGAATTCTTTAATGCGTAAAGCAGCATAAGGATCTTTTTTTGCCATACTATGCTTTAATATCTCTTAGTTTAAGTTGAAGCGTTACCTTGCCTTTCCATTCATTATCATCAATTGAATATACAGCATTGAATGGTTTTCTGTCTGAAATTAACTCAAGCTTATCACCCATACCAAACCCAATACAAACAATACTTTTAGAAGTATCTGGTTGTGTTGCTGTTAAGCGTAAATGAGTTTTATCTGCTCCTACACACTTTCCGTAACCTGTATCTATTAAGTTTTCGGTCATAAATACGGGCGTCATATTTTCAGGCCCATAAGGAGCAAACTGCTTTAAAATTCTATAAAATTTTGGTGTAATATCGTTTAACTCTATTTGAGCGTCAATTTTAATCTCTGGTGTTAATAAATTTCTATCAATCGTTTTTGTTACTTCATCTTCAAAAGCCTGTTTAAAAGCTTCATAATTTTCAGCTTCCAATGTTAATCCTGCTGCATATTTATGTCCTCCAAACTGTTCAATATGTTCGCTACAAGCTTCAATGGCATTATATACATCAAAACCACGAACAGAACGTGCTGAAGCTGCTAATTTTTCTCCACTTTTTGTAAATACTATCGTTGGTCTGTAATAGGTTTCTGTTAATCTAGAAGCCACAATACCAATAACACCTTTATGCCAATTTTCGTCGTAAACAACAGTAGTAAGGCGGTTCTGTTCTTTTTGGTCTTCAATTTGTTTAAGAGCCTCTTCTGTAATTTGCTTATCTGTTTCACGTCTATCTAAATTATATTCATCAATTTCAGAGGCATATTGATTCGCTTTATCATGCTCTTCTTCTGCTAATAAAGTTACCGCATAGTTACCGTGTTTCATACGTCCTGCTGCATTAATCCTTGGTGCTACAATAAATACAACATCGGTAATGGTAAGCTCGGTTTTTTCTACTTTATCTAAAATAGCTTTTATTCCTGGCCGAGGGTTTGTATTAATAACTTGCAAACCAAAATAAGCTAAAGCTCTATTTTCGCCGTTAATAGGAACAATATCTGCGCCAATGGCTGTAGCAACCAAGTCTAAATATTCGGTTAAATCTTCAACTGTCTTTCCGTCTTTTGATGCTAATGCTTGAACCAATTTAAAGCCAACACCACAGCCACATAATTCCTTATACGGATAATTACAATCTTCTCGTTTTGGATCTAAAACCGCTGCTGCTTTTGGTATTTCGCTTCCCGGTCTGTGGTGATCGCATATAATAAAATCGATTCCTAGTTTTTTAGCATGGGCTACTTTTTCAACAGATTTAATGCCGCAATCCAAAGCTATAATAAGAGAGAAATCGTTCTCTAAAGCAAAGTTTATTCCTTTATATGATATACCGTAGCCTTCATCATATCTATTAGGAATATAAGTATGAATAAGCGGATACTTTGTTTTCAAATAGGTAGACATTAAAGCTACAGATGTTGTCCCATCAACATCATAATCACCATAAACCAAAATGTTTTCTTTATTGGCAATTGCTTTTTCTATTCGTGCAACAGCCAGATCCATATCTTTCATTAAAAAAGGATCGTGCAAATCGCTTAAACTTGGTCTAAAAAACGTTTTAGCTTCCTCAAAAGTTTCAACTCCACGCTGTAACAATAAATTAGCGATAGCAGCATCCACTTGAAGTGCTTTTTGCAACGCTTTAATTTTTTCGGCTTGTGGTTTAGGTTTTAAAGTCCAACGCATTGAGGGGATGTAAAGTTTGAATTAAAAGTTCAACGAAATTTGTTACTCTTTATTTCTTATGAAAATACGTTTCTATTTTTAATTCTGAAAACTGACGAAACATTTCCATAACACCGCAGTATTTTTCTATAGATAAGTCAACTGCTTTTTGAAGCTTTTTTTCATTCAATTTGGCGCCATAAAAATGAAAATGCATTTCTAATTTGTCATAATATTTAGGGTGCTCATCAGTTAGATTTGCATCAATATCTATATTAAAATCATCAACATCTAGCTTCATTTTTTTAATAAGAGACGCAACATCTAAACCTGAGCATCCTGCCAAAGCAGAAAGCATTAAAGCTTTTGGGCGGTAACCTTCACTTTTCCCTCCATTTTCTTCACCAGCATCAATAAATAAATTATGCCCTGACGGATTGGTGCTTTCAAATCGCATATTCCCTAACCATTTTGTACTAACTTGATTCCCCATTTTTATGAATTATTTTTTGTTTCTTGCAAGTATCAAAAATACTATTAAAAAAATAAAACTATGCCTTTAGTAACACCATTATCTGCTGATCATGATCTAGAAACCAAAGAACTCGCAGAATTCTTTAATGAAACCTTAGGGTTTTGTCCAAATTCAGTATTGACTATGCAACGCCGACCAGCAATTAGTAAAGCATTTATAAATTTAAATAAAGCTGTTATGGCTAATGAGGGTAGGGTTACTTCAGCTTTAAAGCGCATGATTGCTTGGGTTAGTAGTAACTCAACTGGTTGTCGCTATTGTCAAGCACATGCAATACGGGCTGCCGAACGTTATGGAGCTGAACAAGAACAACTTGATAACATTTGGGAATACAGAACTCATCCTGCTTTTAGTGAAGCAGAACGTGCTGCGTTAGATTTTTCGTTACAAGCTAGTCAAGTGCCAAATGGTGTTGATGAAGAAATAAAAAAGCGTTTATACGAACACTGGAATGAAGGTGAAATTGTTGAAATGCTAGGTGTTGTTTCATTATTTGGATACTTAAATCGTTGGAACGACAGTATGGGGACTTCTATTGAAGATGGAGCTGTAGAAAGTGGCAACCAATATTTAGGAAAACATGGTTGGGAGAAGGGGAAGCATGTTTAAGAAAAAATTAAATTTGCATTATATAAGATAAAAATTACATATTTGCAGCAAGAAATGAAAAACACAATAGAACATATTGTACCTAAAGCACTGTTTTGCCAGTGGGATTATCGAGGAATGAACGAATTATTCTCTCGATCAAGGACGTTATGTAGTGGTTTCAACTGATTTTATATAAAATAAAAACTAAGAAAATAATCTATAATTATAATAAGCGTCCAAGAAACTGGACGCTTTTTTTATGAAAAAAATTAAAATAATTTGAATATAAATTTTAAAAACTAAAATAATAAGTATTGAAGGATAAGCAACTGGTGGACAGACTTTTGCCATTAACCTTGATAATCTGCAAAAATGCGGACAGGAGATTCTTTGTTTAAATTTTAACATAACTAATTGATTGTCAATAAATTAATTTAAAATTTTATTTGTTTATTTAAAAAATGTTTTCATCTTTGCACCGCAGTTTTAAATAACTACTGCGCAAAAAATTTAATAATTAAAAACAAGAAGCCATGTTAAAACATAATGTACCCTTTCAGAGTATATATAGTGATCTTGAATCACTCATGAGGCTTCGGTTTTTTCTGTAGATTACTTTCCAGAAAAAAATCCGAAGCACACAAACTGTTTCGGATTTTTTTATTCCAAAAATTTAAGAATACATAAATCTGATTTGGTTTTAAGAGCCCACAAAATGTGTGCCTTTAAAACAGAATAATTTATTGAATAAAACGAAAATGGAAAATAATTTACATAACAACTATTTGTTTAAGGCTTTAGACGCTTATCCGTATGAGTTAGAAGAAACATTAGAAGCATTAAACTATGCTTTATCATATAACAGCAAAGATGCACAAGCTTTATGTTTGATGGGGCGTGTTTATGCAGAGCAATTAAAAGATTATGAAACAGCTAAACAATATTTCGCAGAAGCTGTGGCTCAACATATGGAAATGCCAAAAACATATCCATTCTATGTTCAAACACTTTTATGGAATAATGACTATGATGAAGCTGATAAGTTGATTGCTTTTGCACTAACTGTAAAAGGTACTGATAAGGCTTTGTTGCAATTATTACAAGGTATTTTACTTGAAAAACAAGACAAATACAAAGCAGCGATTAAACTATTAAAGGCGGCTAATAAAACAGCAACAAACAACTGTTTTATTGAGTACGTAAATAATGAAATATCTAGAGTTAAAAAGAAAATAAAGCCTAGAAATAAAAAGAAAAGAAAGTCTAACAAAAAAAGAAAGGAGAAGTAAAAAATCGGCAAACTTGGTTTGCCGATTTAATGGGAATTCGTCAACGTTGGAGAGTTGATGCAGATTGTAAACCTGCCGCTTACATGCTAAGAAAGTTCGAATCTTTCAGTTCCCACAAGTATATGTTGACAAGGTGGCTGAATGGCTAAGGCTACAGATTGCAAATCTGTTATTTATGAGTTCGATTCTCATCCTTGTCTCAAAAATGATATTGTAGCTCAATGGTAGAGCAAGTAGCTGTTAACTACTAGGCTGAAAGTTCGAATCTTTCCAATATCGCAAATTATAGTACCGTAGTTCAATGGCTAGAATGCTCGACTGTCTATCGAGAAGTTGCGAGTTCGAATCTCGTCGGTACTGCAAATGCTCTATTAGCATAGTGGTTTAGTGCATCTAGTTTTCTCCCAGAAGACAAGGGTTCGATTCCCTTATAGAGTACAATAATGAGGCATAGTTCAGTGGTAAGAGTGTCACGTTTACATCGTGAAAGTCATAGGTTCGAATCCTATTGTCTCAACAAAATTGAGGTATAGCTTAATTGTTAAAGCACCGAGCTTTTAACCCAGGTGATTTAGGTTCAACTCCTAATACCTCAACAACATGCAGGAATGGCGAAAACGGTAAACGCACTCGACTTAGAATTGAGAAACTGGGAGTTCGAATCTCTCTTCCTGTACGAAGTAAGGAAGAAGATAAGAAGTTTATGCTGAGCGAAGTCGAAGTAAATCTCTCTTCCTGTACCATGATGCTCCACTAGCCCAACTGGGAGAGGCAACAGTTTTAAGCGCTGTTAAGTCCAAGTTCGAATCTTGGGTGGAGTACTAAAATATTGGAGCAGTAGCAAAGTTGGTCAATGCACCGGATTGAAATGAGTTTACGAATTCAACGAAACCTATTTATTAAATAGAATTCAGTGAGTTAAACTCTGGCTATATAGGTTCGAATCCTGTCTGTTCCACAACATACCTCTTTAGCTTAAAGGGAAGAGCTGCGGAAAAAGATTTTGATTCGTTACCGTGGAGTGATAGGATGATGTGGTTGGTGGCGCGCCCGCCAATGACTAGGTTTTGCAGAAGCACCGAAATACACAGGATGTAAAGTAGGGAAGCGCATTTAGAGCCTATCTGTTCGCGTCCTGCGAAAGTGCCAGTTCGAATCTGGTAAGAGGTACAATAACATCTCCTCCTTTGAGGGGATAAAATATCAAGCTGGTCTTGTTGGGTGTTTCGGTATAGCACTATTGCATAAGGCATTGCAGAGATGCATGATGATTTTATGTTCAACTAGACTTGGAGGTTTTGACTGTTATCCAAAAAATAGTCGCGACTCAATAGGTCGTGGGTTCGATTCCCACTCCCGAAAATTCGGGATAGTTCAGTAGGCTAGAACAATTGATTAAATGTTGCAGGTTCGAGTCCTGCCAAGGTTTCATTTCCTTGTAACTCAACTGGTAGAGTACTACACTGTTAATGTAGAAGAAGGATTTAGGAGATCCACCAAAGCTTATCATCTTGTAAAACTGATAGCCAGTAGTCTGTCACACTACTCAAATAAAAATGACAAAAATAGTGGATTGTAAGTCGGCTTAATAATTAACAATATTAGTGTGATTAAGCAATCTGAAAAGTACTTTGAAATACTGATTTTTAATAGCTAAACATAACTACTGTTTTGTTTTCAAGACTTAAAATAACGTATCATTTATTTTGATGCCAACTTTTATTTCTAAAGAACTTAATACTACTTATAGAGGCTTTTAATATGAGTATTTCCGTGCCAGAAAGATGATTTGCAATCTGCTGTTTTTTAAAAAAACGAATGTTCCGCGTTAGGGATAGAAGTGGTTAGCTTTTGGCGAGGCGAGCATCGAGCCAAAACTAGTAACAAATAGCCCGACCCCCTTTTTTGGGGTAACGCTCAAAATATACTTTAAATGGTAACAAACTCGTAGTTACTACTTAAGGTTGGCAGCCCTTCCGTTACAGGTTTTGCCACGCCTATAGAGGGCAACAATTAATGTTTAATTTAAAAATTAGAAACAATGAAACGAGTAAGAATTAATGCAGGAAAAGTAGGTTTGGTATTCAAAAAAGGAGATTACGTAAAGGTAATTACTAAAGGAATACATTGGTTAAGTTTTAATAAACGTGTTTTAACGTATGACTTAGCAAATACCTTTGTGGCTCCAGTAGCGTTAGAACTCTTACTACAAGACAAAACGTTAGAAGCCATGTTAGATATTGTTGAAGTTAAAGACAGTGAACTTGTTTTGGTTTACGAAAAAGGTGTTTTTAAAACCATACTAACTGCTGGACGTTATGTGTACTGGAAGGGTTTAATTGAGCGTGAGTTTACACGTGCAGATTTAAGTAAAATTTATATTACTGAAAAAATTGACAAGTCATTATTTAGTAAATATGAATTGAGTAAATACATCAGAGCTTTTGAAGTAGCAACCTATGAAAAAGCTGTCCTTTTAGTAGATGACGTGTACACAAAGACGCTTGACGGCGGTACTTACAGATTCTGGAGAAATGACACGACAATTAAAATTGCAAAGGCCGATTTACGTCAGTTGCAATTAGAAATTGCTGGACAAGAATTGTTAACTAAAGATAAAGCTGCAATCCGTATCAACTTTTATACACAGTATAAAGTAACCGATATTGAAAAGGCTTTATTAGAAAACAAAGATTACGAAAAGCAATTATACATTACTATGCAATTGGTATTGCGTGCTTATGTTGGTGCTTATACTTTAGATGAATTGTTAGAACGTAAAGAAAATATTGCCGAGGCTGTATTTGAAGACGTAAAAACAAGTGCAACTAAATTAGGTGTCACCGTTTTAAACTGTGGTATTAGAGATGTGATTTTAACTGGAGAAATGAAAGAGATTATGAATCAGGTTTTAGTAGCACAAAAAAAAGCACAAGCCAATACAATTACAAGACGTGAAGAAACTGCTTCTACACGTAGCTTGCTAAATACGGCAAAGTTGATGGAAGAGAATAACATGCTGTACAAGCTAAAAGAAATGGAGTATGTTGAAAAAATCGCTGATAAAATTGGCGAAATCACAATCTCTGGTAATGGAGGTGTTGTAACACAATTAAAAGAGATTTTCTCTGGAAAATAAGTGGGTGTTTTGGGCGTAACCCCGCCAAAAAAGGCGGGGTCGCGCTTTACGCTATATCTTTTGCAAAAGCAAAAGGATGCCGCTGCAATCGCTTACGCGGGTGTACTTGCTCGCAGCGTAACTAATGCCAAAGGTTTTTAGGTGTCAAAAAATAATAGACCAAGTCATTTCGACAAAAGGAGAAATCATATAATTTAGTAAGAGATAAAAAACTATGTTTTCAATAGAATATAAAATTACTGGTGCAGGATGGGCTACGGTAAAAATCAGTAATAACGAAAAAACCGTAACTATGGATGTTTCATATTTGTACGATTCTTTAAAAGAATTAACACAATCGGCTATAGATATAAAAACAAAACAAATGAGAAAAGTTCTCTTTATGGAAGAACCTGGAGAGTTTTTACTTCTTCTTAATCGAAGTGATACCAACATAATTGATTATGAATTGCGGTGGTATGAAGACTGGAATGAATGGAATCTAGTAGATGAAGATAATTTTAAACTTGTTTTAAAAGGAGAAACAACTATAGCAAAATATATAAATCAAGTTAGAAATGTACTAAAAGGTATTTTAAATGAATTAACACCTGAAGAGTACAAAGAGAAATGGATTAATCACGAATTTCCAATGGAAGAGTGCAAACTATTGGGATAAAAGAAATCATGAAAACAAAAATAACAGGCAAAACCCTAATAGATTTAGGATATAAACAAGCCAAATGGTTTAAAGACACCATTACGCTTATAAACGAAAAATAGACGTTAGATTATAAAAAGTAAATTTTGTGTTGATGGAAAATTAGTCTTTCACAATAAAGGTCTCCCAACCATCATATTTACCATTGTACTTTTTAGAAATTTCTCTTAAAAAAGAGGTTATGGGATAAATAGAATCAATGTCAACTTTATCTTCCCTATAAAACTGCAAGCCATATGGCAAATCATAGTCTTCATTTTCGTTAGATATTTCTATTTTGAAATTATTCTCTAATATTTCCTTTTTAAACTTCTCAATATCACTCTTACTTTTAAAATACGACCAATGATCTACGCGTCTAGATTTTGTTAAATTGTCTCCTCCTCTTTGAATTGCCTCAACAACGCTTTGGTCTGACATATAATTTCTCGTCGCTTCATTTGGATATAAAAACTCAGTATAGTATTCCCATTTTTTATCTTCCTTGATATTTAAATAATATTTTTTTGAAGGATAATTTGTTTTATAAAACGTTTCAATCTTTTCTTTAATTCCGTCATCAGATTTAAGATAAAAATATTCTAAGCGCTCAAAGTCATACATAAAAGACCCTACAAGAACACTTTCTCCATCCTTCTTCAACAAAACTTCTAATTCATCACCAATTTTATGCAAAAGTTTAAAAGTTGAATCTTCACTTGGAAAACCATCATCTCTTTCGCTTTCATAAGTAATTCCAGTTACCAAAACAAAGTTATAATCAGCTAAAGGAGCAACATCAATTAAATCCATCCGAACGGTGGTTGATCCTGGTTTATTATCATATGCAGCCATATATACTTGCCAATTCTCTTCGCTTTTTTGAGCATATAATGAAGAAAAAATTATAGAAAAGAATAATAAAAATATTTGATTTTTCATGTAATTGAAATTATGATTTATTAAGATAACTAACAAATTACAGAGTCTTATTTTTATTGTAGTCATAAATAAGATGGTTCAAGTATTCAGAAAACCACAATTTCCTACCTTTGACACCCTATGAATAACCATTTTAAATCCATCATTTTACAAAGCACAGGAGCATCTTCTTTATTCGAAAAAGAAATCATTCAGGAGCTATGGAGCGGTTATGGTAAAATTATCCGTGTTGCATTAGAAAATTCCACTTTAGAAAGCGTAGTTGTAAAACATGTGCAATTACCTAGAAATAATCATCACCCAAGAGGATGGAATACAGATATTGGCCATCAGAGAAAATTAAAATCTTATGAGGTTGAAACCACTTGGTACAAAATCTATAGTAAACATAGTATGGCGCGTTTACCAAAATGTTTTGCTATTGAAAGAAAGGATGATGAAGTACTTATAGTACTTGAAGATTTGGACAAAGCAGGTTTTCCATTACGAAAACAAAGTGTGGAATGGAAAGATATAGATAGGTGCTTAGAGTGGCTGGCACAATTTCATGCGAGTTATTTAGGAAAAGTTCCTGATGGACTTTGGAATGTTGGCACCTATTGGCATTTAGAAACCAGACCTCAAGAACTTGAGGTTTTAGAAGACAACCCATTAAAAAATGCTGCCGCTGCTATTGACAAAAAACTAAACAACTGTAGCTTTAAAACATTTGTGCATGGCGATGCAAAATTGGCAAACTTTTGTTTTTCAAAAAATGGACAAGTTGCCGGTGTAGATTTTCAATATGTAGGTGGTGGATGTGGTATGAAAGATGTCGCCTATTTTATTGGAAGTTGCCTTAATGAAAGTGATTGTGAACGTTTAGAATCGAAACTATTAGACACGTACTTTACACATTTACAAAAAGCTCTTGGTGAAAAAAATGAAGCGCTTGAAAACGAATGGCGGTCTTTATATCGTGTGGCTTGGGCAGATTTTCATCGGTTTTTAAAAGGTTGGAGTCCTGGCCATTGGAAAATCAACAGTTATAGCGAACGTATTACTGCTGAAGTCATTAAAAACCTATAGTAATGGACTTAAAACATTTAGCAAATATTGCTATTGAAGCTGCACTTTCAGCTGGAAAAATCATTCAGAAACATATGAATGATAACATTGTTGTGGAACAAAAAGAAGGAGGATCCAACTATGCCTCTCAAGTAGTAACAAAAGTAGATCGTGAATGCGAAAATGTTATCTTATCACATTTAATGCCAACTTGTGAAGCGTATGATATTGGTTTGTTATCTGAAGAAACCAAAGATGATGGCAGCCGATTTAAAAAAGATGCCTTTTGGTGTATAGATCCTATGGACGGCACATTAGCATTTATCAATAAACACCCTGGATTTTCCATTTCTATTGCTTTAATTTCCAGAGATGGAACGCCTGTAATTGGCGTTGTATTTGATCCTTGTACCGAAACACTATATCATGCTATAAAAGGCAACGGAGCATATAAAAACAAAATGACTTGGGTAATTAAAAATACTAATGACTTTTTAACTTACGTGACCGATAAAAAATTAAGAGACACATCTAAGTCTAATGAAATACAAGTAATACTAAATAATCATAAAGCTAATTTAGGATTAAAAGGCATTAAAGAAATGTCAGGATCAGGCGCAGTAATGTGTGCCATTTTAGTTTTAGAAAACAGTCCTGCATGTTTTTTAAAACTTCCTAAAAAAGATCTTGGTGGTGGTAGTATTTGGGATTATGCTGCTACAGCTTGTATTTACCAAGAACTGGGTTTACCAGCAACAGATTTTTATGGTGAAATACTAGACTTAAACGAAAAGGATGGTACGTTTATGAATCATCAAGGGGTTTATTATTCTAACTTTAAAAAACGAAATTGATTATCGATATTCAATTTCTTGAAAAGAAATAATGATGCTTAGTTACATCGTTTTTTTGATTCTTTTTCTCAGCTCCGGCAAAACCTCAACCTCAAACCAAGGGTTTTTAGTTAACCAAAATCGATTTCGTGGCGATGGATGTGGTAAAGGCAAATATTTTGGCAAATACTGATTGTAATTCTTTACCGTTTCTGTTAATGTTTTTTTTGATTCTTTTTGTAAATAATATTTCTGAGCATACATGCCAATTAAAATAACCAGCTCTACATTTTTAAATTCATCAAATAATGGTTTATGCCACTCTGGTGCACATTCTGGACGTGGAGGTAAATCTCCTGTTTTTCCTTTTCCGGGGTAGCAAAATCCCATAGGAATAAGTGCTATTTTAGTTTCATCATAAAACACCTCATCTGTAACACCTAACCATTTTCGCAACTGCTTTCCACTTGGATCGTCCCAAGGAACTCCTGTTTTATGTACTTTAGTCCCTGGTGCTTGACCAATAATTACAATTTTAGAATCTGGATGTGCCGATACTATGGGTCGTGGACCTAATGCTAAATGCTCTTGACAAATAGTACATTGTTTTATTTTGCGTAATAAGGCATCCATTTAATTACAAATCATCTGTTTTCTTACTTCCCCAGTTAGTTAATTGAATAATTTTATTGTAAATAAGATTGTTTTCATAAATCCCTTGAAAATTTTCAGAACCTGGTCCGTATGCAAATACTGGAATTAACGTTGCCGAATGCCCTCCAGTAGAAAAACTACCTTTAATTTTATTATAATTTCCATTCTCTGAAGCAAGCGTATAGCCTCCAGTTTCATGATCTGCAGTAACAACAACCAGTGTGTTTCCATCTTTCTCAGCAAAATCAAGAGCTTCTCCAATAGCTTTGCTAAAATCTTTTACTTCTTCAACAATATAGTCAGAATCATTTTCATGTCCTCCCCAATCTATTTGAGAGCCTTCAACCATTAGGAAAAACCCATGTTCGTTTTTAGATAAATACTCCACCCCCAAACGCGTTGCATCACTTAAAAAATCACCACGTCCCTCACTCATTCTAGGCATTTGTATTGGTGCTAACAAATACCCATATTTTTTATTTAAATCAAAATTTTGAGGCTTCTTCAAAGAAATCGTGTCAACAATAAAATCGTTTTTAGAAAAAACAACTCCTAAATCAACACTATCTTTTCGTTTAAAAAAGAAATTGTTTCCTGCTCCCGCAAAGAAATCTATTGTAGACTCTGGTAACTGAGCAGCAATTTCCTCTTGCATATTTCTACTTTTAACATGGGAGAAAAAAGAAGCTGGTGTGGCATGCGTTATTGAAGAAGTACTTATTACCCCTGTAGCTAACTGCGATTCTGAAGCCTTATCTGTTATTAATGGTACAGATAAAGTGTCTTGATCTACACCTATCGCTCCATTATAAGTTTTTATACCTGCAGAAAAAGCTGTAGCTCCAGCTGCTGAATCGGTAATCAAATCACTTTGGGAAGATGTTTTTATAAAACCTATCTGCTTGAATCTCTCAAAACTTGGGTTTTCATTCCCAAAATAAAAGCTGCTTGAAACTTGGGATACTCCCATACCATCTCCTATTAAAAGTATGACATTTTTAGGTGCTTTTTTTACTTCTTTCTTTTCTGCTTCAATAGGTTTACAACCTGATATTAACATAAAAGCACTTAATAAGGTAAATGATATTTTAAAATATTTCATGAACTACTTTGTTTTTGATTGATTTAATATTCTTTCTAACTATCTTTTAGTGTTTATTTCTTTCCTCCAACAACAACAACTATCTCGCCTTTTGGTGGTTTATTGGTATAATATTCTAAAACTTCTTTAGCTGTACCTCGAATGGTTTCTTCGTAAAGTTTAGTGAGTTCTCGAGATACCGATACTTGTCTGTCTTCACCAAAGTATTCGCAAAAATGCCCTAAGGTTTTTACTAATTTATGCGGGCTTTCGTAAAAAATTATAGTTCTAGTTTCTTCTGCTAATAATAAAAGTCGGGTTTGACGTCCTTTTTTTACTGGCAAAAACCCTTCGAATACAAACTTATCGTTTGGCAATCCCGAGTTTACCAAAGCGGGTACAAATGCTGTAGCTCCTGGTAAACAGTCTACTTCAATATTATTTTCTATACAGGCTCGTGTTAGCAAAAACCCAGGATCTGATATAGCTGGTGTTCCGGCATCACTAATTAATGCTACGGTTATTCCTCCTTTTATTTTTTGAATTATGCTTTCCACCGTTTTATGTTCGTTGTGCATATGATGCGATTGCATATGGGTATAAATTTCAAAATGTTTTAACAGTTTGCCAGAAGTGCGTGTGTCTTCAGATAGAATTAAATCGGCTTCTTTTAAAACCTCTATAGCTCGAAAAGTAATGTCTTTTAAATTTCCTATGGGTGTTGGTACTATGTAGAGTTTACTCATGTATTAATCGTTACTACTGTGTTAGGGATTGAAGCGGCATCCTTTTTAAAATTAAATGTAAAACACTTGTTGATAGCTAATATTAATAGATTGTCACGTCGTTTCTCTCCTCGCAATGACATTTAAAAAGATATAGCGGAAAGCGCGACCACGCTTTTTGCGTGGGAACACCCAAATTTTAAAGGAATTTACTTTCTATAATTTGTATAAAGCGTTCTTCAAACTCTTCTTTATCTGCCCAATCGTTATAATCTGGTTTTACAATATCTTCTATAAATCGTTTGGCATCGCTAAAAGACATCGATGTATTTAATTGAGATACTACCCGATCGTAATCTTCGCTTTTTCCGTTAAACAAATGCTTTATAAATGCTATTTTATCGTTAAGTCCTATATTGAGTTCGCCTTTTTTTAGTTTATCGTTAAGTGTCTTTTTTTCGTTACCGTTTTGGGATTTAGAAACGGGTTCGAAAACTGGCATGTCTTCAAAACCAGAAGTAATAGATTCCAAGTCATTTTTACGTTGTTTTTGTTTTGGAATGGCTTCTTCAAAAACCGAATCGACTTGCAGTGTTTCTTGCGGCATTTGAGCTACCATGTCTTTAATTGTTTCCATTAAAGGCTCGGTAATCTCATCTTCTTCAACATCATCAAGGTTTATATATACTTTATCTTCAACCTCTATATTATCACTTACTTTATTATTGAAAGCTGTATCTAACATGTCGAAAAAAGAAGAATCGTTACCAATAGATGGAATATCATCCTCAAAATTTTCGTGAGCAAACTTTAGTACCGACAGCTTTTCATAAAGCTCTGCAGATTCTGCATGCAGTTTAATAACATCTTCTTTCCCCTTTAATTTAAGAATTCTATGTGCTATACTAATAAGTTCGGCCTCTAACTTCTTCTTCATTATTTATAATTTAAAATTATTGCTATTTAGGCTTTTGATTTTTAATAAATTTACGCCACCTTTATACAAACGAAAATTTCCTTTGTTTTAGTGTTAAAATTACGAAATGTTTCTTGAAAATACAGTAAATCATAAAGAACAATTTGGATGGATTGAAGTTATTTGCGGTTCCATGTTTTCTGGAAAAACCGAAGAACTCATCCGAAGACTCAAACGCGCTCAATTTGCAAGGCAAAAAGTTGAGATTTTTAAACCTGCTATAGATGTGCGCTATGATGAGGATATGGTAGTCTCTCACGATGCTAACGAAATTCGCTCTACTCCTGTGCCCGCAGCAGCAAACATCCCTATTTTAGCTGATGGTTGTGATGTTGTTGGTATTGATGAAGCTCAGTTTTTTGATGACGAAATTGTACGTGTTTGTAACGATTTAGCCAATAAGGGTATACGCGTTATTGTAGCTGGATTAGATATGGATTTTAAAGGAAACCCTTTTGGGCCAATGCCTAACTTAATGGCAACTGCCGAATATGTTACCAAAGTACATGCGGTATGTACAAGAACTGGGAATTTAGCGCAATATAGTTACCGTAAATCTAAAAGTGATAATTTGGTGCTTTTAGGCGAGGTTGACGAATACGAGCCCTTAAGTAGAGCCGCTTACTATAAGGCAATGATGCGTGATAAAGTAAGAAGTATGAAAGTTAACGACGCCGAAGAAATTACCTCTAAACCAAAGAATTCAGATGTCTAAAGCGCAAGAGACGGTACTTGAAATTGATTTAAAAGCACTTAAGCATAATTTTGAGCATTTAAAATCGAAACTTAAAAACAATACTAAATTTTTAGCCGTTGTTAAAGCTTTTGGTTACGGTAGTGATGCTTGCGAAATTGCTGTTTATCTACAAGAATTAAGCGTCGACTACTTTGCTGTAGCTTACGTAAATGAAGGCGTTGTATTAAGACAGGCAGGCATTACAAAACCCATTCTAGTTTTACACCCTCAAGCTGTAAATTTTAAAACCTTAATTGCAAATTGTTTAGAACCTAGTTTGTACAATGCTAAAATTTTTAATGAATTTCTTTCTTTCGCTTCCGTAGAAAAACAAAACGATTATCCCATTCATATTAAATTTAATACTGGTTTAAACCGACTTGGGTTTTGGGAAAACGATGTTGATTATATAATTTCAAAACTAAAAAACACTACCGCTGTAAAAGTAGAATCTATCTTTTCTCATTTAGCAGCTAGCGAGGATTTAAATGAAAAAGAATTCTCTTTAAATCAAATTGCAAACTTCAAAGCTATTTATACAAACTTTACAAAAGCTATTGATTGCAAACCGTTACTACATATGTGTAACACCTCTGGAATATTAAATTATCCTGAAGCCCATTTTGATATGGTTCGTAGTGGCATTGGCCTATATGGTTTTGGTAATTCGATAAAAGAAAACCGGTATTTAAAACCTATTGGAACTTTAAAAACTATTATTTCGCAAATTCACCTTATTGAAAAAGATGAAACTGTTGGCTATAATCGGGCTTTTAAAAGCGATGGTTTTTTAAAAACTGCTACCCTTCCTATTGGTCATGCCGATGGTATTGGCAGACAATATGGTAATGGTAATGGCTTTGTAACTATTAATGGTCAAAAAGCCTATATTATTGGCAATGTTTGTATGGATATGATTATGATAAACATAACTGGTATAGATTGTAAAGAAGGAGACGAAGTTATTATTTTTGATGTAAATCATACTGCTGAAACCCTAGCCGAAACCTCTGGCACAATTTCTTACGAACTAATAACTGCTATTTCCCAGCGTGTAAAGCGTGTGCTTTTAAAATAGTTATTTTAACAAATGTTAACATTTAATTTTTTTAACTAAATTAGTATCCTACTAACTAAAATTTAAAATTATGCTTAAAGAGTTTAAAGATTTTATCATGACGGGCAACGTTGTGGAATTTGCAGTTGCGGTAATTATGGCTGGCGCCATAGGAGGAGTTGTAAATGGATTTGTAAATAATATTGTAATGCCAGTAGTTGGACATTTCTCTGGAGGAATGGATTTTTCTCAAATGAAAATTGTTTTAGACGAAGCTGTAGTTGACGCTACAGGAGCAGTTACATCTGCTGAAAATGCCATTATGTGGGGTTCATGGGTTAATACTATTGTAAACCTAATTATTGTTGGTTTTGTTATGTTCCTAATAATAAAAGCTTATAATAAAACTAAAAAGCCTGTAGAAGAAGCACCTGCAGAACCTGAGGGACCATCTCAAGAAGAATTATTAGCAGAGATAAGAGACTTGCTTAAAAAATAACTGTTTGTTAAATAAATAACATTTTGTTATTTGTTGTCAAAAAGCCTTTGTTTTCTAAAAATGAAGGCTTTTTTTATGCACTAAAATATAATTAATACTTAGTTTTGTTGCAGTAATTTTATAAAAATATAAAAATGAAAGTAGCAGTTGTTGGAGCCACAGGAATGGTTGGCGAAGTGATGTTAAAAGTATTAGCAGAACGAAATTTTCCTATTACTGAATTATTATTAGTTGCCTCAGAGCGTTCTGTTGGTAAAAGACTAACCTTTAAAGATAAAGAACACACTGTTATTGGTCTAGCTGATGCAGTTGCAGCAAAACCAGAGATTGCTATTTTTTCTGCCGGTGGTGGTACATCATTAGAATGGGCTCCAAAATTTGCCGAAGTTGGAACTACAGTTATTGATAACTCTTCTGCATGGAGAATGGATCCATCTAAAAAATTAGTTGTTCCAGAAATTAACGCAAATGAGTTAACTAAAACCGATAAAATTATTGCTAACCCTAATTGTTCAACCATACAAATGGTTATGGCACTGGCGCCGCTTCATGAAAAATACAAGATGAAACGTGTGGTAGTTTCAACTTACCAATCAGTTTCTGGTACAGGAGTTAAGGCGGTAAAACAACTGGAAAATGAAATTGCAGGAATCGATGGCGAAATGGCTTACCCATATCCAATTGGCCGAAATGCTCTGCCTCATTGCGATGTTTTTGAAGACAATGGTTATACAAAAGAAGAAATGAAATTGGCTCGTGAGCCACAAAAAATATTTAACGATAGAACCTTTTCTGTTACTGCTACTGCTGTTAGAATTCCTACTGCTGGTGGTCATTCAGAATCTGTAAATGTTGAATTTGAAAACGATTTCAATTTGTCAGATGTTAGAAAGCTACTTCATGAAACTTCAGGGATTGTAGTTCAAGACAATACGGATACAAATACTTACCCTATGCCAATTTATGCACACGATAAAGATGATGTTTTTGTTGGAAGGCTTAGACGAGACGAGACACAGCCTAATACATTAAATATGTGGATAGTTGCAGACAACTTGCGTAAAGGAGCAGCAACCAATGCGGTTCAAATTGGTGAATATTTAATAGAAAATAAATTGGTTTAGCTTTTTTAACTTAAAATTAGAATAACTATAAAAAAGTCCTTGTATCTTAACAAGGGCTTTTTTTGCTTAAAACAATATCATAAACAAAGTTTATTTGAAAAATTAGTTCAAAGCATAGCTATAAAAACGGCACGATTTTTGTGGTATAAAGACTACATGTAACCAAAAAACACTTTTTATGAAACCAATCTTCACTTCTTTAAGTTCAGCGTGGATTAATCTGATTTTTGTTTTATTATCACTATCCGCTTTTTCATATAATACAGATTCATTAATTAATAATAATGAATCAAAAGATATTTCTTTTTCAAAAGAAAAAATTTACATTCATTTTGATAAAACATTTTACAATCAAGGGGATGATATATGGTATAAAATATACTTAGTTAATGCTATAAATCATGAACCAGAATCTTTAAGTAAAGTCGTTTATGTCGATTTAATTGGCCCAAACCATACAATAATAGAAACTAAAACAATTAAGATTAATGCAGGTACTGGGAATGGCGATTTTAAATTGCCTACAGCATTACCAAATGGCGAATATACTATAAGAGCCTATACCAATTTTATGAGAAATTTTGATGACTCTTATTTCTTTGTGAAAAAAATTTATCTGAATACCGTAAAATCAAATCACAGTTTTAATACCAATACAACCCCTTTAAAACCGCATATTAGTTTTTCGCCTGAAGGTGGTAATCTAGTTAGTGGTTTTTTAAATAGAATAGTTGTTAAAGCAACAAAACCTTTAAGAAAAGGGGAAATTGTAACTGGTGAAGTTTTTGATGACACCAATAATAAAGTCCTCCATTTTGAAACTTCTGAATTAGGTTTAGGGAGCTTTCAATTTATTCCTCAAAAAGGCAGAACATATACCGCAATTGTTTCTCTTAATGGAGAAAAAAACACTTACTCCTTACCTCCAGTTAAAGATAATAGTGCCACAATTAGAATTGATAAAACATATAATGGATACAGAGTAAATGTGTACTCCTCTTTGCTTAATGGCATGGATAACTTTGAGTTATTAGGCATGCAAAAAGGAGATATTGTTTGTCGTGCTAAATTGAATGGAGAAAATGCTGAGATTGCTATAGATATACCTAAATCTGACTTAGAACAGGGGTTAATACAGTTTCAACTTTTAAATAAAAACGGCACTATATTAAGTGATGAAATTGCCTTTATTGACACTAATAATTTAGATCAAAAGGTAACCTTAACTCCATTAAAAGAAACTTTTGAGAAGAATGACATAGCTGAAATTGAAATTAATTTTGACCAACTATTAGAAGAAAACATAAAAGCAAACATGTCAATATCAGTTACACAAGTTAATCCTTCAAAGAATGATGCTAGTGATTTAGACATAAAATCTCATTTGCTTTTAAACCCTGAAATAAGAGATAATATTGAACAGTTTGATATTTATTCTTCAAATGATTTAAACAGAAAAAAAATATTAAACCAATTATTAATTTCTCAGGATGGCAAACTCATTTTAAGTGAAGACACCCCAAAAAATAATGAATTAAAGTTTTCGCCTGAATCTGGTTTAAACTTAAAAGGAACAGTTAAAGAAATACATAAAGGCAAACCTGTAAAAGCCAGTGTAACGGTTACATATAAAAATGGCAATGAAATTGGGCATGATAAAACGGTAACCGATGATTTAGGTCGTTTTAGTTTTGATGGGCTTAATTTTGACGAAAGAACTTTTGTAGCAATTAAAGCTAAAAGATTAAAAGCTAGCTATTATAGTAAAGATTTTATTATTGTGTTAGACTCCACTATTCCGCCTCAACACAAATACGCTAGTACTTCTAATGGTAATATAGTTTTAGATTCTAAAATAGAGCAAAATAAGAATATAGGATTTGCACCTCAAAAAGGCGAAGTTAAGTTAGATAAAGTAAAGATTAATGCTATTAAAAAACGTTTAGATAGGTTTTCAAAAAAAAGAAAAGCATCATTATATTTAAGCCCATCTCATACTTTAGATTTTAAAAATTTACGCATTTCTCCATCGGCTAATAATCCTATTCAAGCTTTACAAGGTAAGTTTCCTGGGGTACATGTAATAGGAGATAATATAACATTAAGAGGGAGGAATTCATTAACAGGAAATAATGAACCTTTATTTTTGCTTGATGGCTTACCTACTGATCGTGATCAAATTCTTTCATTACCAATTTTTGATATAGATTTCATTGATGTTATACAAGCTGTAAGAGCATCTGTTTATGGGTCTAGAGGAGGAGGTGGTATTATAGCTGTTTATACAGTAGATGGTTCAGAAGAAAATGAGGAAAAAAACAATAGGAATGTAACTACTAGTTTTTATCACCCAGGGTTTTACCAAGCAAGAAAATTTAATCAAGATGAAAATAACTCCTCAACACTCTATTGGAATCCCGATTTGAAACTAAACCCATCTGAAAACACGAAAATAACATTTAACACTGCCAATAAATCGGCTACCTATAAAGTTTTGCTAGAAGGCATTACTTCCAATGGAACACCTTTTAAATCTGTAGCCTATTTTGATGTAAATTAGCTACATGCTTTTAATCTTGTTTAATGAACTCCATTTCATAATTGGTAGCTGCAAGCTTCATAATGGTTTTATAAATATATTCGCAAACCTGTTTTTGTCCATTAATATTTATTAAATCAACTGTGTCTTCAGGTGTATGGTATTGAGGATGGCCTCCTGTATGCATCCCCAAAACCGAAATCCCTTTTCTGTAAAAGGATACATGATCAGAGCCGCCAACTGAACCTGCATGCACAATAGGGTTTAGACCTAATGATTTTCCTAAGGTTTGCATAAAATTTACGCCATCAGGGAAAGTGCCAGCTCCACCCATATAAACATGCTTTTCTTTATTTAATCTGCCAACCATATCCATATTAATCATTAACTTAATCTGCGATAATGGCACTAAAGGATTTTCAACAAAATATTTACTTCCTAATAAGCCTTGCTCTTCTGCCCCAAAGGCAATAAAAATAATGCTTCGTTTTAGTAGGCTTTTATTAGAAGCTATTTTTTCAGCAATTTCTAATAAAGCTGCTGTTCCACTAGCATTGTCATCTGCTCCATAATGAATTGTATTTTTCTTATCAGATTTTGACGATGGTCCGCCTAAACCTAAATGGTCATAATGTGCGCCTAGAACAATATATTCGTTTTTAAGAACCGTATCATTACCTTCAATAAACCCTACAACATTACAGGTTTTTACAACAGGTTTTTTATCAGCTCCTTTTTCTATTCTAAGTGTTGCTTTAAAGACTTGCTTATACCCTAAGTCAAAAGGTATAATTCTTATTTTTTTAAATTCATTTTTTAAATACTTAACAACACGTTTGTTTTCTTTTCCACCAGGGTATCGCCCTGCATTTGTTTCTGAAGTTAAAAATAATAAGTGATCTTTTAATTCGCTCTCTGTAATATCAGATTGAGAATACATATTATGGTTAATAATAATTAACAGCAAAAACAAAAAAAACTTACTCATAAACTCACCGTTTTTATAATCTCAAATATATAATATGTTAACTACAACTTTCATTGGTTTTGTTTATTTTTGAGGAATAAATTTATCAATCATGAAAAAAATAATACTTAATCTTTTAGTACTTACCATTATTATGGCGTGCAAAAATGATAAAAAAGAAAAAAATGTAGTAATTGTGAATTATCCCGAAACGAAAACAGTAGATACTGTAGACACATATTTTGATGTAGAAGTAAAAGACCCTTACCGCTGGTTAGAAGATGATAGAAGTAAAGAAACTGAAGCATGGGTGAAATTACAAAATAAAAGTACCTATGGCTATTTAGATAGTATTCCATTTAGAAGCGAGCTTAAAGAGCGTCTATCAAAACTATGGAATTATGAAAAAGTAGGCTCACCGTTTATTGAAGGTGAGTACACGTATTTTTCAAAAAATGATGGTTTACAGAATCAAAATGTTTATTACAGAAAAAAGGGAGATGAAGAAGCTGAAGTGTTTTTAGATCCCAACACTTTTTCTGAGGACGGTACAATTTCTATGGGCAGTGGTTTAAATTTCTCAAAAGATAGTAACATGCTGGCGTATTCAATTTCTGAAGGCGGAAGCGATTGGAGAAAAATTATTGTTATGAGTCCTGAAACTCGAGAAGTTGTTGAAGACACACTTAAAGACATAAAATTCAGTGGTATTTCTTGGTATAAAAACGAAGGGTTTTATTATTCTAGTTATGATAAACCGAAAGGAAGTGAGCTTTCTGCAAAAACCGATCAGCATAAAGTCTATTATCATAAATTAGGGACTCCTCAAAAAGAAGATGTATTAGTTTATGGTGGAACACCTGAAGAAAAACATCGTTACATTTTTGCTAGTGTAACCGAAGACAATCGCTATTTAATAGTTTCTGCCAAAAAATCTACATCTGGAAACAAGCTATTTATAAAAGATTTATCTGTTCCAGATAGCGAACTAGTAACTATTTTAGATCACACAGATAGCGATACTTATGTTATTGAAAACGAAGGAAGCAAGTTGTTTTTAGTAACCAATTTAAATGCTCCAAATAAAAAAGTTGTAACCGTGGATGCCTCAAATCCAACGCCAGAGGTTTGGGAAGATTTTATTCAAGAAACTGAAAACGTTTTAAGCCCCTCAACTGGAGGTGGGTTTTTCTTTGCTAAGTATATGGTTGATGCGATTTCCCAAGTTAAACAATACGATTATAAAGGAGCTTTAGTGAGAGACGTATCGCTTCCTGGATTAGGAACCGCAAATGGTTTTGGAGGTAAAAAAGAAGAAAAAACAGATTACTTTTCTTTTACCAACTACAATACACCTACTAGTATTTATAAATATAATGTCGAAACTGGCGAATCTGAATTATACTGGAAACCTAGTATCAATTTCAACAGTGATGCTTTTGAAAGTAATCAAGTATTTTACACATCAAAAGATGGTACCAAAATACCAATGATGATTACACATAAAAAAGGCTTAGAGCTTAATGGAAAAAACCCAACAATTTTATACGGCTATGGTGGTTTTAACATAAGCCTAACTCCTTCGTTTAGCATAACCAATGCTGTTTGGATGGAGCAAGGTGGTATATTGGCCGTCCCTAACTTACGTGGTGGTGGTGAATACGGTAAAATATGGCACGATGCAGGAACTCAGATGAAGAAACAAAATGTATTTGATGATTTTATTGCGGCAGGTGAATATTTGATTGAAAAGAATTATACGTCTTCAGATTATCTAGCTATCAGAGGTGGTTCTAATGGTGGTTTATTAGTTGGGGCTGTAATGACTCAACGTCCAGATTTAGCCAAAGTTGCATTGCCCGCTGTTGGTGTTTTAGATATGCTTCGCTACCATACTTTTACAGCTGGAGCAGGTTGGGCTTACGATTATGGTACTGCCGAGCAAAGCAAAGAAATGTTTGAATATCTAAAAGGATACTCTCCTGTACATAATGTAAAAGAAGGTGTTGAATACCCTGCGACTTTAGTAACTACTGGAGATCACGATGATAGAGTAGTACCTGCGCATAGTTTTAAGTTTGCTGCCGAATTACAGAGTAAACAAACAGGAACTAACCCAACATTAATACGCATTGAAACTGATGCTGGTCATGGTGCTGGAACACCGGTAAGTAAAACTATTGAGCAATATGCTGACATCTTTGGTTTTACCCTTTATAACATGGGGTTTGATGTATTACCAAGTAAAACAAAAGAAAAAATAAAAGGGTAATATCCTACTTAAAGAATATTTAAAAATTCGCTCATTTAGGGCGAATTTTTTTTATACTATTTTTGCAATTCTTAAAACTTTATGCTTCAAGTTAAAAACATACTATTTAGTTATAAAAAAACACCCGTTTTAAAAGCTGTTTCTTTTAACGTAAATCAAGGTGAACACTATTCAATTATAGGGGAAAGCGGTTCAGGAAAAAGTACACTTCTAAAATTATTATACGGAACATATGATTTAAGTGAGGGGCAAATATTCTGGAAACATGAAGAAATTCTTGGGCCAAAACACAACCTTATTATTGGTCCAGAATACATGAAATATGTTGCTCAAGAATTTGATTTGATGCCTTTTATTACGGTAGCTGAAAATATTGGAGCTTTCCTATCCAACTTTTATCCTGAAGAAAAAAAAGAACGCATTAAAGAGCTTTTAAATGTAGTTGAGCTAATGCCTTTTGCTAATACAAAAGTAAAGTATCTTAGCGGTGGACAAAAACAAAGAGTAGCTTTAGCTAGAGCAATAGCTAAACAACCAGAAATAATTTTATTGGACGAGCCGTTTAGTCACATAGATAATTTTAAAAAGCAATCTTTACGACGAAGCCTGTTTAAATATCTTAAAGAAAAAAACATTACTTGCATAGTAGCCACACACGACAAAGAAGATGTATTACCGTTTTCTGATCAAATGATTGTTTTACACGATGCAGAAATTATAGCAAATGGCAAACCTGAAGACATATATAATAATCCAAAAACACCTTTAATTGCTTCGTTTTTTGGAGAGTTTAATACTATAAATGATAAAATTGTTTATGCTCATCAACTTGAAATTGTTGAAAAATCAGAGCTTAAAGTAACTGTAGTTAAATGTTATTTTAAAGGTAATTACTATTTGGTTGAGGCAGATTTAGATGGTAAATCTATCTTTTTTGAGCATTTTAAGTCTTTAAAACCTGGTTTAAAAACATCTCTTAATATTAAGAAAAATAAATTACAATAGTTTTTTAATTTTAAATTTTTGATTTCTAAAAACAATCTCATCATCTATTGTTTTTCCAATTAGTAATTGTCCTATTGGAGTGCTCGGAGAAATAGCATAAAATTTATCATTAGTTGTCCTTAGCTCTCCTGCACTAATTGCTAAATAATAATTAGCTACAGTAGTATAAATTACACTTCCCAACCCAACTGTTTTAATAGATTTATCTATATCTATTCTTGAAAGTGTCTCTTTTATTTTGATAATTTCGGCTAATTGATTTCCTGCCTTTTCTCTTTCTAACTGTAGCATCGCACGACCAGTTTCATGCTTATCTCCAGCACTACTTTTGGTTTCAGATGTTAATGATTCTTGAATTTCAGCTATAGTCTTTTGAATAGTTTGTAATCTGCTGTCTGTAAATTCAAGACATAGATTGAATAATTCTTTTTTGATTGCCATTATTATATTAGTTCTGCTAATTCTTTTCCTACTAAACTGCCTATAGCAACCCCCATTCCTCCAAGTCTAACACCACAAAACACATTATTGTTTAATTGCTTAACTATAGCTTTTTTTTGGTTTCCTACGCCCATAATGCCACTCCATCTAGAATCAATTTCAAAAGGGATGTTTGGTAGAATAGTCATTTTTAAAAGACCTTCTAGCTTATTTTGAACAAGCTCTGTCTGCCCAAACGCCGAAGTCTCTTCTGCTTTAAAATCCAAATTCCTCCCACCACCCAGTAAAATCCGATTATTAATATTTCGAAAATAATAATAACCTTTATCTAAATGAAACGTACCCTTTATGTGTAAGTTTCTAATTGGTTTTGTAATTAAAACTTGTGCGCGAGCTGGTTTTACATTTTCTTCTAAAAGCTGTGATGCAAAGCCATTTGTAGCAATTAATAATTTTGAAGTTGAAAACTCAAACTGATTAGTTTTTACTTTTACAGCATTTAAGTCTTCTGAAAAACTCTTAACAGCTATATTATTTAGTATTTTAATACCCAATAGTTGTACTTTATTAAGCAAGGACTCCATCATTTTTCCAGTATCTATCTGCCCTTCAAATTGATTGAAAATATAATTAGCTTTTATGTTCTGAAAGTGGAAAGTGTTTTCTTTTAAACTATAAACATCGTTAGCAAAAAAAGGCTTCAACAAAGTGTTTATTTGTTCTTTTTTTGATAAACATTCTTCTAATAAATCATCATTATTAGAAAACAACTCATAACCTCCAAGTTGATGGTAATCAATCGTTTTATCTCCTAAAGTTTGACGCATTAATTGTAACCCATCAATTCTTTTTTTAACAAGCTGAATAATCTCTTCTTCAGAATGTGACTTTAAATCATCTACAATTTCGCTTAAACTGCCAAAGCATGCAAATCCAGCATTTTTAGTACTAGCCCCTTGTGGTAAAACACCCTTTTCTAAAACTAAAATATTGGATTTGGGAAAACGCTTTTTAAGCTGTAGTGCGCAATTTAAACCAACAATACCACTACCAACAATAGTATAATCTACATTAGTAAGCCATGATTTAATTTCCCAATAAGATAAGTTCAAAGTATTATTTTTTTTCTTGCTCTAAAGCCAACTTTAATGCTTCTAACTTATCTGGATAAGATAATGCTAAATTATGTTGCTGTGCTCTATCTTCTTTTAAATTATATAGCTGATATATAGTATCTCTGCCTGTTTCTATATTTACCCATTTATTAGTCATTTTCGACCCTTTATGAGGTGGAATCAAAACCCAATCTCCTTGTCTGTATGTTGTAATACCATTCTGCCCCAAAATAAGACCCTGTCTACCTGTCGAAGATTTTCCTAAAAATGCATCTAATATATTTTCACTATCAGGAGTTGTATTGGTTTGTCCTGTTAAAGATGCAAAAGACGCCGTAAAATCCATTTGAGACACCAATGCATCTGAAACCCCTGGTTTTATTGTTCCTTTCCACCTAACCATAAAAGGCACGTGAGTTCCTGCATCAAAAAGACTATACTTTCCTCCTCTCAGCCCTCCTCTAGGGGTGTGCTTTCCTATTTTAACAACAGCATCGTCTTTATAACCATCATCTAAAACAGGGCCATTATCACTAGAAAAAACAACTATGGTGTTTTCAGAAAGCCCTAACTTATCTAACTCATCCAAAAATTGACCTATGGCCCAATCCGCTTCAACAATAACATCGCCTCTTGGTCCTTGTCCAGACGAACCTACAAAACGAGGATGTGGGACTCTAGGTACATGGGGCTGATGTAATGCATAAAATAGAAAAAACGGATTGTCTTTATTTTTATTAATATACTTAATAGATTCTTTTAAAAAATCATCACCCATATTTTCATCAATAAATAAAGCCGATTTCCCACCTTTCATATAACCAATTCTTGAAATTCCATTGTGAATACTCATATCGTGACCATGGCTTGGGTGTACTTTCAATAATTCTGGGTTTTCTCTACCAGTAGGCTCCCCTTCAAAATTCTTTTGATAACTTACATAAATAGAGTCTTTATCGGTTAAGCCAACAACTTTATGGTTCTCGACATATACAGATGGTACTCTGTCATTAGTAGAGGCCATAATATATGCATAATCAAACCCTATTTCCAACGGTCCAGGAGCAACTTTTTTATTCCAATTCATTTTGGCATCTCCCAAACCTAAATGCCATTTACCTACAACTCCTGTTTGATATCCGGCTTCTTGTAGCATTGAAGGTAGTGTCTGTTTTCCTAATTCAAAAAGTAAAGGAGCATTTCCTGGTAAAACTTTTGCTCTTTTTGTTCTAAAAGGATATGTCCCAGATAATAACGAATATCTACTAGGTGTACAAGTTGGTGATGTTGCATATCCGTTTGTAAATCTAATCCCTTCATTAGCTATACGGTCTATGTTTGGGGTTAACAACTCTGTGGAGCCATAACTACTTACATCTCCAAAACCCAAATCATCTGCATAAATTATAACGATATTTGGATGGTTTTTCTTTTTGTTTATTTCTGAATCTTTTTTAGAATCATCTTTACAACTCACAAAAACAATTAAAAAAATTATACTCAAAATTTTGCTGTAAGTCTTCATAAGTTTTAAAGTCTTGGCTTTTTATTAGGTTAAAAAATCTAAATTAAAAAAAAACTCCGAAATTGCTTTCGGAGTCCTATTATTTATTCTTCAATTTGTTTTTCTATTACAAAATCTTCCATAAATTTAGTAGTATAATTTCCTGCTAAATAATCTGGATGATCCATTAGTTGCCTATGAAATGGAATAGTGGTTTTGATACCTTCAATTACAAATTCATCTAAAGCACGTTTCATCTTGTTAATAGCCTCTTCTCTAGTTTGCGCCGTTGTAATTAACTTAGCAATCATAGAATCATAATTTGGAGGAATAGAATAGCCCGCATAAACATGAGTATCTAAACGAACACCATGACCGCCAGGAGCATGTAAAGTTGTTATTTTTCCTGGTGATGGTCTAAAGTCATTAAACGGGTCTTCAGCATTTATTCTGCACTCAATTGAATGCAAGTTTGGTGTATAATTTTTACCTGAAATTGGAACCCCAGCTGCTACAAGAATTTGCTCTCGAATTAAATCGAAATCTATTACTTGTTCAGTTATTGGGTGTTCTACTTGAATACGTGTATTCATTTCCATAAAGTAGAAGTTTCTATGTTTATCGACTAAAAACTCTACTGTTCCTGCACCTTCATATTTAATATATTCTGATGCCTTAACTGCAGCTTCTCCCATTTTTTTACGAAGGGCTGCTGTCATAAATGGAGAAGGAACTTCCTCCGTTAGTTTTTGATGACGACGTTGTACAGAACAATCTCTTTCTGATAAATGGCATGCTTTACCAGTAGAGTCTCCAACAATTTGAATTTCGATATGCCTAGGCTCTTCAATAAGCTTTTCCATGTACATATCATCATTTCCGAATGCTGCTTTGGATTCTTGACGCGCTGAGTCCCAAGCATCTTTAAGATCTTCTGGTTTCCAAACAGCACGCATACCTTTTCCACCACCACCAGCGGATGCTTTAAGCATAACAGGGTAACCTGTTTCTTTTGCTGTTTTTTCACATTCTTCGAAAGACTCAATAATGCCTTCGCTTCCTGGCACACAAGGTACACCTGCAGCAAGCATAGTTGCTTTCGCGTTAGCTTTGTCTCCCATTCTGTCAATCATCTCAGGTGAAGCACCAATAAATTTAATGTCGTGCTCTTCGCAAATTTTAGAAAACTTTGCATTTTCTGATAAGAACCCATATCCAGGGTGAATAGCGTCTGCATTTGTTATTTCAGCAGCAGCTATAACATTAGACATTTTTAAATATGATTCACTACTTGCTGGTGGACCAATACATACGGCTTCATCAGCAAACTTGACATGTAAACTATCTGCATCAGCTGTAGAGTATACTGCTACAGTTTTAATGCCCATTTCTTTACAGGTTCTAATAACACGTAATGCTATTTCTCCTCTGTTGGCAATTAATATTTTTTTAAACATAACTTTTAAATATTTAAAATCTCAAATTCCAAACTCCTATAAATCAGAAATTGTATTTTGGAATTTTAAATTTGGTTATGATGGATCTACTAAAAATAATGGTTGATCGAATTCCACAGGCGAAGAGTCATCAACTAAAATCTTAACTACCTTTCCTGAAACCTCAGATTCTATTTCATTGAAAAGTTTCATAGCTTCAATAATACACAACACATCTCCTTCTGCTATAGTTTGCCCCACCTCAACAAATAGAGGTTTATCTGGTGATGGCTTTCTATAAAATGTTCCTATTATTGGTGATTTTATAGTTATATATTTTGAATCTTCTGTTGCTGCTGGAGCTTCAGGTTGTTGAGCTGCTGCTGGAGCACTAGCTTCGACTACTACAGGTGCTGCTGCTACTTGAGGAATTTGAGTAGCTGGTACTTGATGTACAATTGTAGTATCAGATTCTGACCCTGTTTTAATAGTGATTTTTATATCATCCATTTCCAATTTAACTTCGCTAGCACCAGACTTGGCAACAAACTTAATTAAATTTTGAATTTCTTTAATATCCATAATTTTGCTTATTAGTTAGTGGTTAGTTTTATGAATTATATGCCCATTTTAAATAAATAGACCCCCAATTAAATCCGCCTCCAAAAGCGGCAAATATTAAATTGTCTCCTTTCTTTAATTGTGATTCGTAGTCACTTAAAAGTAAAGGCAAGGTCGCTGATGTTGTATTACCATACTTATGTATATTCATCATTACCTTTTCTTCTTCCAACTCTATTCTGTTGGCTGTAGCATCAATAATGCGTTTATTAGCTTGATGTGCTACTAACCAATCAACGTCATTTTTGGTTAAATTATTTCGTTCTAAAATTTTAACGGTTGCATCTGCCATATTAAACACGGCATTCTTAAATACGGTTCTTCCTTCTTGAAAAGCACAATGCTCCCCTTTTTCAATCGCTTCTGCTGTTATTGGAAATGATGAGCCTCCGTATGTTGCCTGCAAAAATTCTCTGCCTGTTCCATCACTTCTAAGGTATTCATCTTTTAATCCAACATTTTCTTCTGTTGGTTCAAACAAAACAGCCCCGGCACCATCTCCAAATATAATGCACGTAGCTCTGTCCTTATAATTAATCATTGAAGACATTTTGTCTGCACCAATTAAAAGTACATTTTTATAACTTCCTGATTCTATATATTTCGCCGCGACCGACATTCCGAAAAGAAAACTTGAGCAAGCAGCGTCTAAATCAAAAGAAAAAGCATTAACAGCTCCAATGTTGCTTGCTGTAAAAGCCGCAGTTGATGCTGCTTTCATATCTGGTGTTGCTGTTGCAACAATTACAAGCTCTATATCTTTGGGATCTATTCCTCTTTTTTTAATAAGGTCTTTAGCTGCATTAATAGCTAAAAAAGAAGTTCCTTTGCCTTCGCCCTTAAGTATACGACGTTCTTTTATTCCTGTTCTACTAGTTATCCATTCGTCGTTTGTATCAACCATTGTCTCAAGAATTTGATTGGTTAATACATATTCTGGCACATACGCGCCTACAGCTGTAATCGCCGCTGAGGTTTTACTCATAACTTTATAGTTAATTTGACCAAAAAAACATTAAAATTGGACAAAAACGTTCAAAATTTCGTGAAAACTACTAAATTTTAGCTAAATAACACACAAATTATACGTTTTTGTCTTTTAGAAAACACATATCATAAAAAAAACGCTCACAGGTGAGCGTTTTATAATATGCGTGCATAGTATTTATGCTACGTTTTCTACTTCTTCTGAGTTGTCAATTAAAACTTGACCTCTGTAATATAGTTTCCCTTCATGCCAGTGTGCTCTGTGATATAAGTGAGCTTCACCTGTTGTTGGGCATGTAGCAATCTGTGGCGCAGTTGCTTTATAATGTGTTCTTCTTTTATCTCTTCTTGTTTTAGAGATTTTTCTTTTAGGATGTGCCATTTTTTATATTATTTATCCGTTAATAATTTCTTTAATGTATTCCATCGAGGGTCAATTTCCTCGTTAGTGTCTTTATTTTCTTTAAGCTTTGGGCTTAATTCTTCTAGTTTTTCAAGTATTTCTGAGTTTAGTGTACCATCTTCAATTCCAGGGTGTACACGCTTGATTGGTACAGAAAGTACAATTAATTCGTATATATATTGTTGGATACTAATCTCGTAAGTTCCATGAGGAACAATTAGAATATCAATGTTTTCATCATTATATTCATCTCCAAACTTAACCACTAAATCAAATTCATTTTTAATAGTTTGATTAAATGGTTCGTTTGTTAAATCGCAATTAATATTAACATACCCTGAAGCTTTAAAGTGTAACTCTAGTAGTGTTGTTTTTTTTTCTAATTCAACATCAACTTGAATGTTTACATCATTAAACTCCTCATACTCAAAATGCTCAAAGAACGTTTGCTCAATTTTATACTCAAAATGATGCTTCCCTATCTTTAACCCTACAAATGGAATTGTAAACTCTTTCAATGGCTTCATTATCACATCTATTTTGAGCCTGCAAATATATAACTTTTTTATTTACTCAACTCTACTTATAAACATTTTTTTGTTTACATCTTTTTTGGTGCTTTTTTTAACGGATTTGAAGTAAGTTGCTCGTAATCAAACCTGTTATTAAATATCTTTATGGCAGTAAACATGGCTTCTTTAAATGAGTTTTCATCAGCTAACCCTTTTCCTGCTATCTCATATGCTGTACCATGATCTGGAGATGTTCTAACTTTATTTAAGCCTGCTGTATAATTAACACCTTGTCCAAAAGATAATGTTTTAAATGGTATTAACCCTTGATCGTGATACGCTGCTATAATGGCATCAAAATTTTTGTAGTTGTTTGATCCAAAAAAACTATCGGCTGCATAAGGCCCGTAAACTAGCTTGCCTTCATTTTTAATTTTTTCAAGTGTTGGTCTTAATACATCATCATCTTCACTACCAATTACTCCATTATCACCTGTATGAGGGTTAATACCTAAAACGGCAATTTTTGGTTTTCTTATTTTAAAATCTTTCTCAAGAGATTTATAAACAGTCTCTATTTTTTTAATAATTAATTCTTCTGAGATATGCTCTACAATATCCTTTACAGGAACATGATCTGTCAACAATCCTACTCTTAAAGTATCATTTACCATAAACATTAGGCTTTCTCCTTCCAGTTCTTTAGCTAAATAATCGGTGTGCCCTGGGAAATTAAATACATCAGATTGTATATTGTGCTTATTAATAGGTGCGGTTACTAATACATCAATGGCATTGTTTTTTAATGCTTTTGTTGCCGCTTGTAATGATTTAATAGCAAACTCACCTATTTTAACGTCTTCTTTTCCAAATTGTATTTCTACATGTTCGTTCCAACAATTCAATACATTAACTTTTCCATGAGCTAATTGCTCTATGTTTTTAATGTTATTTAAACTTATTGTCGATTTAAAATGCGTTTTTAAAAACCCAATAGTTTTCGAAGAAGCAAATATTATTGGTGTGCAAAAATCTAAAATCCTATTATCTTCAAATGTTTTTAAAACAATTTCGCCACCAATACCATTTAAGTCTCCTATAGATATGCCTACAATTATATTTTCTGCTTTCTTCATAAAAAATGACAACTTTTGTTTGTAATTTTGATGTTGCAAATTTAACCAAATAAACAGATAATATTATGTTTACAGGAATTATTGAAGACGTAGGTGTTATTACCTCTTTAAATAAAGAATTAAATAATCTTCATATTTCAATAAAGAGTTCAATCTCTTCTGAATTAAAAATAGATCAAAGTGTCGCACATAATGGAGTTTGTTTAACTGTTGTTGAGATTAATGATGATGAATACACAGTTACTGCTATTAAAGAGACTTTGGACAAAACTAATTTAGAAACTTTAAGGGTTAGCGATATGGTAAACCTTGAACGTGCTATGAAACTAGGAGATAGGCTTGACGGACATATTGTACAAGGGCATGTTGACCAAACTGCTATTTGTACCAAAATTGAAGAGGACAACGGGAGTTGGGTGTTTACTTTTAATTATGATTCTAAACTAAATAATTTAACTATTGAAAAAGGTTCAATAACTATTAACGGAACTAGTTTAACTGTTGTAAACTCAAAAAAAGATAGTTTTAGTGTTGCCATAATACCTTATACTTATGAGCATACTAATTTTAAAACCTTTATGGTTGGAACCGAGGTGAATTTAGAATTTGATGTTTTAGGAAAATATGTTACAAAGCTCTTAGAGTCAAACTTTTTTAACAAATAACTAGCTTCTTTTTAGTAGCTTTTTAGCTCCATAAAATAGCGCAAAACAAGCACCTGCTATTAGCCCTCCATCTATGGGAGTACCAGGTGGGACTGGCGGTGCAGGTGGTGGAGGTCCACTTCCTTGAGAGACACACACAAAACTTATTAATACAAATAAGATTGAGGCAAATATTCTTTTATTTTGTATTGTCATTGGTACGCAAATGTATGAAAAAAAGCGAGTTAGCAAAACAAATATATAATATTTCATTAAAAAACATCTACGAAACGTTATATTTTATCGATGAAATGCAATATTCTTGTTTTAAAATACCTATTAAAAAACGCGCTTTTTTCTATAAAATTATATGAATTAAAAAAATGATCCCTCAATTTTTTTTCACAAAACAAATATATATAATTTGGGAAGAATATAAAATTAAAATATAGGTATGATTTTTAGATTGTTACAAGCTAAAAAAAGCCTCGCATTTCTGCAAGGCTTTACAATTTCTAAAAGTGGTCCCACTTGGGCTCGAACCAAGGACCACCTGATTATGAGTCAGGTGCTCTAACCAACTGAGCTATGGGACCGAAATTGGAGTGCAATATTACTACTTATTTTAATTGTTAGCAAGAAAAATTATTTCTTTATCTCTTGGCACAACTCAATTAAAACACCATTTGAAGATTTAGGATGCAAAAAAGCCACCAGCTTATTATCTGCTCCTTTTTTTGGAGTTTCGTTTAAAACTTTGAAACCTTCCTTTTTTAAGCGTTTTATCTCCGCCTTAATATCGTTTACATCAAAAGCTATATGGTGTATCCCTTCTCCTTTTTTCGCAATAAATTTAGTAATAGGGCTCTCATCATTGGTTCCTTCTAACAATTCTATCTTGTTTTCTCCTACTTTAAAAAACGATGTGTTTACACCTTCGCTAGCAACTTCTTCTATTTTATAATGTGTTTCTCCAAACAACTTAGCAAACAACTTATTAGAATCATCAAGGCTTTTTACCGCTATACCAATATGTTCAATCTTATTCATTAATGCTTCTTTTGGTTTAATATATAAATTTTACAAATCAAAAGTAAGATAATCTTTAAATATCCTTTATTTTTGCACTGTAAAAAAGCACAAATATTTATTTTAACTTATTTAAAACATGTGCTTTATAAAAAATAATTAATTGGAAGAAAGTCAAAGACAAAAAAAAATAGGATCTGTATTACAACGCGATTTGGTTGATGTTTTACAAAATGCTGCTACGCAAGGTGGCATGCAAGGTGTTTTAATCTCGGTAACCAAGGTGAAAGTAACGGTTGATCTTTCTGTTGCTAAAGTGTATTTAAGTATTTTTCCTAATAATAAAGGTGCTGCACTTATTGAAGGCATAAAGTCTAACGCGCCTTTAATTAAGCACGAATTAGCACAACGCACTAAGCATCAATTAAGGCGTATGCCTAAATTGGAGTTTTTTATTGATGACTCTTTAGAATATATTGATCAAATTGATAAGTCCTTAAAAAGAACCGAAAACCCAATAAAAGACCCATCATTTCTTGACAAACGAAAAAAATCGTAATTGGTTTAATATCCTCAAAAGCAAAATGCTTTAAATTAAAAACTCATTTTTCTTTTTATATTTAAAGCATGAATGTTTCCTTATATATCGCAAAACGTTATCTGCGTTCAAAAAGCAGTAACAATGCTATCAACATTATTAGCATCATTGCTGTTGTAGGGGTTGTATTAGGTGCTGCAGCATTATTTATAGTGCTATCTGGTTTTGCAGGGTTAAAAGACTTTACACTACAATTTTCTACAGTTGTAGACCCCGATTTGAAAGCCGAAGCTTCTATCGGGAAATCTTTTTTTATTACAGACGAAAACATCAATAAGCTAAATAATTTAGAAGATGTTGCTGTGTTTTCTAAAGTTATTGAAGAGCGTGTTATTGTTGCTTTAAACGATAAAAACTATTTAGCCTCAATAAAAGGTGTCGACGCTCAATTTAAAAAAGTAGTTGACATAGATTCTGTAATCACTCAAGGCAGTTGGTTTGATCAAAAAACTAATCAGATAGTAGTTGGTTGGGGCATATCAAACAATCTGTCTTTTGGCGTATTAGATTACGCCAAAGCCATAAATTTATATGTTCCCAAACCAGGAAAAGGTCAAATTACTTCGATTGAGAATGCGTTTAACTCTGTTAACGCTATTAATGTTGGCGTTTTTGACATTAACGAGAATTTAAACGACACCTATGTTTTTGCTCCTATTGGTTTAGCGCAAAACCTTCTAAACTATAAACCCAACCAAGTATCTGCTATAGAATTTAAGCTAAAAAAAGGTGCTGATGAGTTTAAAGTAAAAGAAGATATTCAAGCCATTTTGGGCGATAACATTATTTTAAAAAACAGAGCCCAACTTAACGATGCTCTATATAAAATGTTAAACAGCGAAAACCTTTTGGTTTATTTACTACTAACCTTAGTGTCTGGTTTATTAATTTTTAATGTTATTGGCTCAATAATAATGATGATATTAGAAAAAAAGCAATCCTTAAAAACACTTTTTAGTCTAGGGCATCCCATAAAAAAAATACGAAATATATTCTTTATTCATGGCTCAATAATGACCATTGTTGGGTGTATAATTGGTTTACTAATAGCTTTATTGATTGTGGTTTTGCAAAAAATATTTGGCTTTGTACCTATTACTCCATCATTAGCTTATCCTATGAGTATTTTATTAGAAAACTTTATAATTGTATTTTTTACAATAACTGTTTTAGGTATTATCGCCTCTAAAGTGGCATCAAGTAGAGTTACAAAAAAACTAATCCAATCTTAACATTTTGGACTAGTTTGATGCATTTAACATTCGCTCAATTTCAAACTATAATCGTAGCATAGATGAAAAAACTGTTTTTAAATTTAATTATACTTTTAAGTTTTTCTTGCATTAATTCGCAAGAAAGCAGTATTGATGAAAATAAAATCAAAGAAGATTTAAACGAAATCTTAAATGATATATCGCTAAATTATGTTTACCTACAGGATAAAAACGTAGACCTAAAATGCATCAAAATTTATTATGCTAATCAAATAAAAAACATAAAAACTGAAGAAGAAACAGTATTGTTTTTTGAATATTTACTTAATGAGTTCTATGATAATCACCTTACTTTACGAACCAACAGAAATTCTTCATATCGCCTTTTCTCACCTATTTATTCTATAATAGAAAGAGGAAAACCTATAATTTCAAATGTTTGGCAAACTCAAATAGAAAACCTGAGTGAAGATATAATTGGAGCTGAAATTATAAAATTTAATGGTATTGATTTTGAACAAGTCATCAAAGATTTTCCAACACATTGTAGCAACAAAAGTGTTCCTGAAATCAAAGAATGGATTGCTAATAAAGTTTTAGCTGGTCGCTATAATGAGCCCCGAGTATTAACTCTAAAGTTATCCAATAAAAAAGAAATTGAGCTTGATATTGATAAAATCAAAATAAAGAACAACCATGGTTTACTAACTACCCAAACTATTAACGATGTTGGAATAATAAGAATAAACAACTCACTTGGAAACGACAACTTGGTAAGTGAATTTGATAATGCCTTAAATGATTTATCAAACACAAAAGGTTTAATTATCGATTTAAGAAATACAATATTTGGTGGAGACTCATACGAAGCTCGTGGTATTATGAGTAGGTTTATAGATGAGCCAAAACCATATCAAAAGCATTCGTACATTGCAAAATCAGAAAACAATCCAGATGTTGAAAGAAGTTGGATTGAATATGTTAGTCCACGTTATGAACAGTATAAAAACCCAGTAGTAATATTAGTTGGCCGATGGACAGGGAGTATGGGCGAAGGACTCGCTATTGGTTTTGAAGGAATGGGGAGAGCAGGTGTTGTAGGCTCTGAAATGAGACGGTTAGCAGGCGAGGTTTATGATTTTGGTTTCAAGCACCAAAAGTATGGTTACAAACTTTCAACAGCAAAATTATATCATGTAAACGGAACAATAAGAGAAAGGTATGTTCCAACAAATTATGTAAAGCAATCAACAAACAAAAAGGACGAAGTGCTTGAAAAAGGCATTGAGCTAATTAACAAAATGACCGAATAAAACAAAACTGCAGGCCTTTCTAAATTTTATCTACATTCGGAATAACATTAAAGTCTTGGCAAACACATGCAAAAGCGATAGTAGTGGTTAGCTTTTGGCGAGGCGAGCATCGAGCCAAAACTAGTAACGAATAGCGCGGTGGCTTGCCATTTGCCAAACCATAAATTATTCTGTAAACTGATGTCCTGCAAACTTTTCGAGCACCTCATCAAACGCAGCAAATACATCTTTTGAGTCGTCGCTTGTTACCATTTTCATTCGGTATTCTTTAAAATGTGGAATCCCTTTAAAGTAATTAGTATAATGTCTTCTGGTTTCAAAGACACCTAAAATTTCGCCTTTCCAATCGATAGCCATTTGTAAATGCCTACGAGCAGCATCAACGCGTTCTTCTAAAGTAATAGGCGCTAAATGTTCTCCTGTTTTAAAAAAGTGCTTTACTTGTTTGAAAAACCAAGGATTCCCAATACTTGCACGCCCAATCATAGCGCCATCAAGTCCATAACTATCACGCATTTCCATAGCTTTTTCTGGAGAAGTTATGTCGCCATTTCCAAATACAGGAATATGCATTCGGGGATTATTTTTAACCTCGGCAATAGGCTTCCAGTCGGCATCACCTTTATACATTTGCGCTCGTGTGCGTCCATGAATAGCAATCGCTTTACAACCTACATCTTGTAATCGCTCTGCAACCTCAACTATTTTTATAGAATCATGATCCCAGCCTAAACGTGTTTTTACTGTAACTGGAATATTGGTGCGTTTAACCATTTCGGCAGTAAGTTGTTCCATTAAGCAGATATCTTTTAAAATACCAGCCCCGGCACCTTTACTTACTACTTTTTTTACTGGACAGCCAAAATTAATATCGATAATGTCTGGTTTTGAAGCCGAAACAATATCAATAGTCTGTAGCATGCTATCTAAGTTTGCACCGAATATTTGAATTCCAACAGGGCGCTCTTTTTCGTAAATATCAAGTTTCATAACGCTTTTAGCTGCATTACGAATAAGGCCTTCACTTGAAACAAATTCAGTATACACCACATCTGCACCTTGCTCCTTACATAAAGCACGAAACGGGGGGTCACTAACATCTTCCATTGGAGCTAATAGCAATGGGAAATCTGGTAGTTCTATGTTATCTATTTTTACCAAGTAGATTCAATTTTGGCGCAAAATTACCATTTTTTTCTTGTTAACACCCAAATACTACAAAATCCTAATATTAATTCACCTATTGTACCATACACATAAGCATCTGTTGGCATACCATCAATTATTATACTTATAAGTCTTCCAAAACCTAAACCAAACATAAAAACCATATTGGTTATCAGCGAAATTTTTAAATATTTTGCATTAAAAATACCGAGTATCCAGAGTAATGAAAACCCAATATATAAACCCATAACTGCTTTAAAAGCATTAAACTCATCAACGGTACTTAAGTGAATATCAAATTCAGAATCGGGTGCAAATCCATAAATGAAAGCAACAGGAACTACAATAATTACCGAAATGATTAAATGTATTTTATAAATGAAGTTTTGTTTTTTAGAAGTCATATTAAACCTACAGTTTCATCAAAAGTAAGAAAGATATTATTAGCATATAAAAATCCGTTATATTTATAAAAAATTCATGCCTTGCTCATTCCATTCGAACCACAACTCTTTGGTTTCAATATCAATATTCATTTAGTTTTAGAATACTTAGCCTTTTTTATTGCCTATAGATATTATGTGGTTTTAAGACGAAATAGTAATGATACTATTTCTTCAAATAATAGATTATCTATCATTCTGGGTGCTGCTTTAGGTGCTTTAGTAGGCTCACGGTTAATTGGTTTTTTAGAAAACCCAATGATTGAATTTTCTAAAGAAATCTTTATTCATTTACTCAACACCAAAACCATTATGGGTGGGTTGTTTGGTGGGTTGTTAGGCGTAGAGTTTGCTAAAAAGCGCATTAATGAAATGCAATCTTCTGGTGATCTATTTGTGTTTCCAATTATTCTAGGCATTTTCATTGGTAGAATTGGTTGCTTTCTTTCTGGAACCAATGAGTTTACTTACGGCATAGAAACCACTTCCGTTTTTGGTATGAACCTAGGAGATGGTGTATTACGCCATCCAACATCCTTATATGAATTAGCATTCCTTATTATTCTGTTTTTTAGTTTAAAACACATACAAAAACGTAATAGCTTAAAAAGTGGAGACTTATTTAAGTGGTTTATGGTTCTATACTTCGGCTTTAGGTTCTTTATAGAATTTCTAAAACCAAATGTGTTTTACATTCTAGGACTAAGCACTATTCAACTTTTATGTGTAATTTGTTGGTTCTATTATTCAAAGTTTATCATTCAAAATATAAAATATGCCCGTTAGAAAATATACCTATTATGATTTTACTTTAAGCCTATGTCCTGAATGCTTAAAACGGGTTGATGCCAAAATAGTTTTTGAAAACGATAAGGTTTATATGTTAAAACGATGTAATGATCATGGTAATTCTAAAGTGTTAATTGCTGATGATGTTGAATATTATAAAAACATGCGAAACTACAATAAGCCAAGTGAAACGCCTTATACATTCAATACCAAAACACACTATGGTTGCCCTTACGATTGTGGTTTGTGCCCAGACCATGAGCAACATTCTTGCTTAACAGTTGTGGAAGTAACCGATCGTTGCAATTTAACCTGCCCAACTTGCTATGCTGGTTCTTCTCCAACCTATGGAAGGCACCGTACTTTGGGTGAAATAAAAACCATGCTCGATACTATTGTGAAAAACGAAAAAGAGCCTGATGTGGTTCAAATTTCTGGAGGAGAACCTACCATACATCCTCAGTTTTTTGAGATTTTAGATTATGCTAAATCGCTACCCATTAGGCATTTAATGTTGAACACAAACGGTATTAAAATTGCTAAAGACTTTGCTTTCGCAGAACAACTTAAAAGTTATGCTCCTGATTTTGAAATTTATTTACAGTTTGATTCTTTTGAAAACAAAGTGCTACAAGAATTACGAGGTGCAGACCTGAATGATATTCGCAAACAAGCGTTAAAAAACCTGAATAAACTGAATTTGTCTACAACCTTAGTTGTAACTCTTCAAAAAGGTTTGAATGACCACGAAATTGGAAAAATAATTAACTATGCGCTCCAACAGAAATGTGTTCGAGGTGTTACACTTCAGCCTACACAAATTGCAGGGCGATTAGATAATTTTAATCCAGAAACCGATCGCATGACCTTAACCGAAGTACGCAGAAAAATATTAGAACAAACCTCTATTTTTAATCCAGACGATTTGTTACCTGTACCCTGTAACCCCGATGCTTTAGTTATGGGATATGCTCTAAAATTAGGCGGTGAAGTATTTCCTTTAACACGATATATAAATCCGAATGATTTATTAGATAATAGCAAAAACACCATTATTTACGAACAAGATGAAAACCTTCATGGAAAGATGATTGAACTGTTTAGTACAGGGAATTCTGTTGAAGTAGCTGAAGAAAACTTAAAATCTATCATGTGTTGTCTTCCAAATATTGATGCTCCAAATCTGGGTTACGACAATTTATTTCGTATTATTATAATGCAATTCATTGATGCTTATAATTTTGATGTACGGGCAATTAAAAAATCGTGTGTACATATTGTAGATAAAGACAATAAAATTATTCCGTTTGAAACGATGAATTTGTTTTATCGAGATGATAAGAAGGAGCGATTAGAGGAATTAAGAAATGAAGTCATATGACGCACTTTTTAGAAATAGGTAATGGTATTATATGGATGATTCTAATTTTTTTAATTTTAGCATTAAGTCCTGCAATAATAATGACAATTATAGGTTTTGCAATTAAAAAGAACAAACCTAAATCTGCCAAAGTATTATTTATAATTGCTACCGCTTACACCATCATAGGACTAGGGGTTTGTGGCGCAATATTATCTAGTTAATATGATTCTTTTAAGCCCAAATATGAATTTAGATGGTTTAATTTTTTTAATTATTGCCATTATATTTGGTCCAGCAATTCTATTAACTATTGTTGGGTTTGCCATACTCAAAAAAAACAAAAAAGCAGCAAAAGTGCTGTTTATTCTTGCTGCCGTATACGTAATAATAAGCCTGGGCATTTGCGGCAGCATGATGATGTAATCATATTCAGTAATCCATTAGTTTTTATTAGGCTTAACAGCTTTAAACTTCACTAAATTCCTCTATATTTGCAAATTAAATCTAGGTATAGATTCACTTATGAAGCACATCAGAAATTTTTGCATCATTGCACATATAGATCATGGTAAGAGTACGCTTGCAGATCGTTTATTAGATTACACTGGCTCTGTAACTGCCAGAGAAAAGCAAGACCAATTGCTGGATAGTATGGATTTGGAACGCGAACGTGGTATTACTATTAAATCGCACGCTATTCAAATGGATTATGAGTATAATGGCGAACAATATGTTTTAAATTTAATAGACACCCCAGGTCACGTAGATTTTTCTTATGAAGTGTCACGTTCTATTGCTGCCTGCGAAGGCGCACTATTAATTGTTGATGCTGCACAAAGTATACAAGCTCAAACCATTTCTAATTTATATTTAGCTTTAGAAAACGATTTAGAAATTATTCCAGTTCTTAATAAAGTTGATTTACCAAGCGCTAACCCAGAAGAAGTTACCGACGATATTGTTGACCTCTTAGGCTGTGACCCAGAAGAGGTTATTCATGCCAGTGGAAAAACAGGCTTTGGTGTCGATAATATTTTAGCTGCTATTATTGAGCGTGTTCCAGCACCAGAAGGTGATCCTAATGCACCTTTACAAGCTTTAATTTTTGATTCGGTTTATAACACATTTAGAGGAATAGAAACTTATTTTCGTGTTTTTAATGGCGAAATTAAAAAAGGGCAAAAAATTAAATTCGTAGCCACAGATAAAGAGTACTTTGCTGATGAAGTTGGAACTTTAAAACTAAATCAAGTTGCAAAACAAAGCGTAAAAGCTGGCGATGTTGGCTATTTAATTACTGGCATAAAAACCGCTAAAGAAGTTAAGGTTGGTGATACCATTACCGATTTTGCTAAACCGACAACCAATATTGTTGAAGGTTTTGAAGATGTGAAGCCAATGGTTTTTGCTGGTATTTATCCAGTGGATACTGAAGATTATGAAGAGCTACGTAACTCTATGGAAAAATTACAACTAAACGATGCTTCGTTAGTTTTTGCTCCAGAAAGTTCTGCAGCATTAGGTTTTGGTTTCCGTTGTGGGTTTCTAGGCATGCTTCACATGGAGATTATTCAAGAACGTTTAGAACGCGAGTTTGATATGACTGTTATTACAACAGTTCCCAATGTATCGTACCACGCATTCACTAATAAAAATCCTGATGAAGCTTTTATAGTAAACAACCCTTCCGATTTACCAGAGCCTTCAACCGTAAACCGAGTTGAAGAACCTTATATAAAAGCTACTATTATTACAAAAGCTGATTTTGTGGGCAATGTTATGTCGCTTTGTATTGAAAAACGTGGTATTATTACAAATCAAACCTATTTAACAACAGAGCGTGTTGAATTGACTTTTGAAATGCCTTTAGCAGAAATTGTTTTCGATTTTTATGATCGTTTAAAAACCGTTTCAAAAGGTTATGCTTCTTTTGATTATCATCCAATAGGTATGAAAGTATCAAAATTAGTGCGTTTAGATATTCTACTAAATGCATTACCTGTTGATGCGCTTTCTGCATTAATACATGCTGATAACGCCCAATCAATTGGTAAAAAGATGTGCGAAAAATTAAAAGAGCTTATTCCTCGCCAGCAATTTGATATACCAATTCAAGCAGCTATTGGTGCTAAAATTGTATCGCGCGAAACTATTAAAGCACTTCGTAAAGATGTAACTGCAAAATGTTACGGTGGTGATATTTCTCGTAAACGTAAGTTGCTTGAGAAACAGAAAAAAGGTAAAAAGCGTATGCGACAAGTAGGTAATGTTGAAATTCCACAGCAAGCATTTATGGCGGTTTTAAAGTTGAATGATTAGATTATTGTTCCAACCATTTTCTAAAATCTGAAGTTGTTGAAGAGCTTGTCATTGCTTTTTCTTTAACACCAGTCATGGTAATGAGTAGCCGGTTTTTAAAATGATTTTCTATATTTTCGATATAATCAATACTAACAATTTCGCTTCTGTTTATTTTAAAGAATTTGCTGGGTTGTAATTGTTGATGAATGGTTCCTAGGTTTTGAGAAATAGTATGCCGTTTTCCTTTAAAATCTGTTGCAATACAAAAATCTCCCGATGCTTCAATAGCGCTTATATCAGAAACATTTAATAGCTGAATACCTTTGGTTTTTTTTATTACAAATCGTTTTTTATAGTTATTATGTTCTTCTTTTATCGCCGATTTTAACTCAGAAATAGTTTGTTGATTTAAGGTGTTGTAATCTCCTTGTTTAAATAACGATTGATACTTTTCTATAGCCTTTTTAAAATCTGATTGTGTATATGGTTTTAAAATATAAGCAATCCCATTTGTGTTGAAAGCCTGGAATAAATACTCATCGTGAGCCGAACAAAAAATGATTGGAGATTCGATAGAAATATCGCTATACAAATCGAACGATATACCGTCTAATAATTGAATATCTGATAAAATAAAGTCATATTTATTTTGTTGAAGCAATGCTTTTCCGTCTCTATTTGAACGTGCCCAATCATGAGGTATTTTGTCCTCAAAATAATCATTTACAAAAGAAACTAATTTATTATACGCAGGTATTTCGTCCTCTAATATTAAAATTTTCATCGTATTAGTTTTCATCAATTAACTTAATAATTGGAATTGAAATGTTAAACTCTTTATCTGTATTAATAATAATCATTTCTTTATCCGAAAGCAGCTTGTATCTGGCTTTTAAGTTTTCTAATCCTGTACCAAAAGACTCGTTTTTAGAATGAATACTCGACTTTGTATTTGTTACTTTTAGCAAAGTATCATCTATTAAAATAGTGGCTTTTATGGCGCTACTATTTTGTGGTTTATTGTGTTTTACTACATTTTCTAAAAGTGTTTGCAAGGCACCTGTTGGAATAAATTTATCTTCAATTGTGGTTTTTATATCTATTTTAAAATCGTAGTCGTTTTCAAAACGTGTTTTAATTAAAAATATATAATTTTCTGCCAACTCAATCTCTTCAGACAGCTCCATAACCTCAGCATCTTTTGTTTTAATTAAATAACGATAAATTAAAGACAACCTATTAATGTATTCTTTTGCTTTTTCAGTATTGCTATCTATTAAGGAATCTAAAGTGTTCAGGTTGTTAAACAAAAAGTGAGGATCTATTTGTGAACGTAATAGCTTGAGCTCATTTTCTTTTTGTTGTTTCTCTATCTTTAATAATTCGTTTTGCCCTTCATAGAATTTTTTGGTAAGCAATAATGCAAAAGGAAATGCCGTTTGCTGTGACCCTCGGTTTATCATTCTTAAAACAAAATCTAATCCTTTAGGGTATTTACTCCAATCATTTTCTCCAGACCAAAACCCAACGGTATACTCAATTGCTGTGAAAAAAATTATTGAAAATACACCAAGCAAAATAAATAAAAGGTATTTTTTTTCGTTTACAAATTTTGGAATCAACCAAAAAACAAACAAAAAAATGGTAGCACATATAGTGATTAATTCTGTTGGAAAATCTAATATATACTCTTTTAACATTGCTCCTCTATCATAGTAATCTTTGCCTTGAATAGCATAGGATACTGCAAAGTAAACGGCTAAAATAATAAAGTCTGATTTGTTAAGTTTTTTATTCATGGCTTGTTATTAAAACAAATGTATTGAGAAATTAATTATTATCATCAATTCTATTTTCTTCATCTCTAGATGAGTTTCTTCTGCTTTTCTTTTTACCAAATTTAGAGCCAAAACTATATGCTAATCTTAATTGTACATTTTGCCTTGATCCATTGCTTTCAATATCCGCGTTAATATTATCATAGTTTACGGTTCCTACAAAACCTCTATTTAACACCTTGCTAATGCCTAAATTTACTTTTAGTTTATCGTCTAAAAACTTTCTTCCAAAAGAGAACTCTAAATTTCCAATCCAACCTACATCTATTTGCCCTTCTAAAGCACCAGACCCAAAGTAACTAGACATTTCAGCATTAATTTTCCATGGTAATTCATAGCTAGCTTGTGTGTACCAACCGTAATTCCATTTTGATAATTTTAGTTGAGGGTTTAAATCGTTTGATTGAAATACATTATAATCAACAATAAAACCTGTAAATCCTTCTAAACCTTTAATAAAATCTAATGGTCCAAACAATCTAAAATTCCAATTTTTTCTTTCTGATAAATTAATTGTAGAACGACTAACTTGTGCGGTAGCATCATCTTGCGAAATAAATTGAAATAAATCATCTTTAGTCTCGCTATAAGCTATGGTGAAAAATGGTTGTCTATCAAAAGTTAAATTAAACTGATAATTATTAGTAAACGATGGTCTTAAATTAGGGTTTCCAACTTCAGATGTAAGTGGGTCGTAAAATTGCACAAACGAATTAAGGCTATTATAAGATGGTCTTCTAATACGGTAACTATAGGCTACATTAGCTCCTAAATTCTCGTTTATTTTTCTACTAATAGAGGCGCTAGGGAAAAGTTTTGATATTTTTCTTGATCTGCTATCGTTTGCATTTGTTGAAACACCTTCTGTATCACTATCTTCATAACGCAAGCCTCCAGAAAAAGACCACTTTCCAAAATTGGCATTTAGTTTTGAGTATACAGCAAAAATAGTTTCATCTATTAAAAACCTATTACTGTTATTAGCTTGAAAATCGAAGTTATTAGTAGTAGCGTTTTGGGTAAATGATTTTAAATCGCTATCTGTATTTACAACAGAGTATTTACTACCAAAACTTAACTTTATGTCGTCTGAAAACATTCTAGAATAATCTACTTTATACGTTTTTATTGTAAATTTTCCGTCTTGTAAGTAGCGTTGATTTGTAATAGGTACCGTGTTTCCTGAAGCGGCATAAACATTATCAATATTGTCATTGGTAAAATTTACATAATTAAAATCTGCTACTAATTTGTGTGCATCAGATTTAAACTCATAATACGGGTTAACGCTTATGGTGTTTCTATCTCTATCAAATGAGTTTTCAGAAACTAATTTTTCAGTAGTGCTAGAAGAAATAATATCTGTGCTACTTTTAGATATTCTATTTGATGTTGAATTATTGTAACGTATTCCAAAACCAATGGTGTGCTTATCGCTTATATAATAATCTAAACTTCCGCCTAGCCTAAAGCTTTTAGGGTTATAAGGCTCAATAGTGGCTTGGTTATAAGTGTCTGCACCAACAGTTCTTTTAATAAATAAATCATCTCTCCATGTTAAGCTAGCATAACCCGCACTGGCTTGCCAATTTAATTTGTTTTTATAACTCGCAACAGATGCACTAGTGCCAGATTCAAAGCCTTCGTCTTCACCAAACCAAGTTGCTATATTTCCATGTGTTCCAAGCTTTACGTTTTTCTTTAAAATAATATTAATTATTGGTCCAGAACCTTCGGCATCAAATTCTGCACCTGGTTGCTCAACCAGTTCTACTCTTGCAATATTATCTGCTGGTAAATCTTGTAAAAGCGTTGTTATGTCCATGTAGCTTGTAGTCTTACCATTTATCAAAATTCTAACATCGCTTCTCCCTGCAAAATTAATTCCGTTATTTGTTACAAAAATACCAGGAACACGTTTTATAACATCCTTTAAATTAGAGTTAATCATTTCAGATTTTTCTAAATCTACTACCAATTTTTCTGCAGTTTGCCTTATTACCGGGCGTTTGCTTTTAACAACAACTTCATTTAACATTTGCGATTCTTCCTTTAAAACAAAGTCTAAATTTTTGCTACCTAACAATTCAAAGGTTTCAGATTTTTTAGTTTCGAAGCCTAACGTGGAAACTTCAATGTAATATTTACCTTTTAAAAGATCTTTAAAAATATAAGAGCCTTTTTCATCAGAAATAACACCCGTTATAACCTCATTTGATTCGGCATTGTATAACACAACATTTGCAAATTCTAAAGATTGACTGTTTTCGTCTGTAATTTTTCCAGAGATATTCTGCGAAAAGCTTAGCGCTATACTAAAAAGAATAAAGAAATAACTTAGTGATTTAAATTTCATAACTGTTCGTTTTAAATTGATGAGGTAAATGTATCCTCATTCCTTTTTTTATTAAAACAGTTTCTGATGAATTGGGTTAAAAAAGGGTTGAATTAATACTTTAATTCTATAAAACAAAATGACATTTAGCAGCAAACGATTAAACCAATCTTAATGTAAAAGCGTTTTTATTAAAACAAAGTCCATAATTCAATTGCATAATTACGATTTTATCAACCTTTTTGTTATTAACATCAAATTTTTACTAATATTATTAATCAATCAGGTAAAAGACTGCATTTTCTTCAAAAATTGAGTTTCAATAAAAATGTAAAGTATAATTTTGTATGTTTATTAAAACGCATAAAATATAAATGAAAATTATTCATCTAAGTGCAGAATGCTACCCAATTGCTAAAGTTGGCGGACTTGCAGATGTTGTAGGTGCTTTACCAAAATACCAAAATAATTCTGACATTTCTTCTCAGGTTATTATGCCTTTTTATGATATAAAATTTACTAAAGAAAACACCTTTTCTTCAGTATTTGAAGCTGTGTTGACTTTAGGTGAGAAAACATATAAATATCGCATTCTAACTTTAAAGAGTAAATCATTAGATTTTGATATCTTTTTTGTTGATGTACCCGATTTAATTTTTAAAGAGTATGTTTATTCTTTTGATGACACTGAGCGTTTTTTAGCTTTTCAAATCGCTGCCCTAGATTGGATGCTCACATGGGAAAAACTACCAGGTATAATTCATTGTCATGATCATCATACAGGGTTAGTACCATTTATGCTTCAAGAAAGTTTTAAATATAAAGCTTTTAGAAAAACACCAAACATTTTAACTATCCATAATGCTCAATACCAAGGATGGTTTTCACATGATAAAGTAAACTTAATACCTGCTTTTAATTTTAATAACGTTGGTTTATTAGATTGGGGCGGTACAATTAACCCGTTGGCGGCAGCCATAAAATGTGCTTGGAGAGTGACTACCGTGTCGCCTAGTTATATGGAAGAAATGAAAGTATCTGCTAATGGTTTAGAAAGCTTGCTATCTAGCGAAAGTGATAAATGTGTTGGTATTTTAAATGGTATAGACTGGAAAGTTTGGAATCCTGAAACTGACAATTATATAGAAAAAACCTACAACGAAAAAACCATTGTTTCTGGCAAAAAAGCTAATAAAAAACAATTATGCGATACGTTTAATCTAGATATTAACAAGCCACTTTTTGCATTTATAGGGCGTTTAGTTGGCGAGAAAGGGTCTGATTTATTTCCAGAAGCTTTTAAAGTTGCATTACAAAACCCAAATATTTCCATTCTACTTTTAGGTTCAGGAAACAAAGAAACAGAAGAACAACTAGAAACTTTGAAAAAAGATTTTGGTGGACAATACAATGCCTTTATTGGTTATGATGAAAAACTGTCGCATATTATCTACGCAGGAGCAGATTTTCTTTTAATGCCTTCGCGGGTTGAGCCCTGTGGCCTAAATCAAATGTATGCTTTACGCTACGGCACCATACCTATTGTGCGAAGTATTGGTGGTTTAAAAGATACGGTTACAGACATCTCTGAAGAAAATGGTTTTGGTATTTGTCATGACAACGTTACGGTCTCAGAAATAACTGATGCCATTGAAAGAGGTGCCAGTCTTTATGAGAATCAAACCAAGTTCAAAAAAATAAGAACGCAAATTATGAAGATAGACCATTCGTGGGATGCTTCTGCAAAACAATACATCAATTTATATAAATCTATAAACTAAGAACTATGATTAACAACAGTGTTTTAGCCATAATACTAGGAGGAGGCCAAGGCTCCAGATTACATCCGTTAACAGAGCAAAGATCAAAACCAGCGGTTCCTATTGCTGGAAAATATAGGTTAGTTGATATCCCCATATCAAACTGTATTAATTCGGATATAAAACGTATGTATGTATTAACTCAGTTTAATTCTGCGTCGTTAAATAGGCATATAAAAAACACATATCACTTTAGTTTTTTTAGCTCAGCTTTTGTTGATGTTCTTGCAGCAGAACAAACACCGGACAATAAAGGTTGGTTTCAAGGCACTGCTGATGCAGTTCGTCAAAGCATGCATCATTTTGTAAGACATGAATTTGATTATGTTTTAATTCTTTCTGGTGATCAATTATATCAAATGGATTATGCAGAAATGATTAATGCTCATGTAAAAAGTAAAGCTAAAATATCTATTGCTACCATTCCTGTTAATGCTAAAGATGCCACTTCTTTTGGGATATTAAAATCTGATGATAAAAATGTAATTACCTCTTTTATTGAAAAACCAGATGCTAGCTTATTGCCAGATTGGACATCAGATGTTAGTGATGATATGAAATCTCAAGGGCGTAATTATTTAGCCTCAATGGGTATTTATATTTTTAATAGAGATTTATTGATAAAGTTGATGAAAGACGATTCAACCATTGATTTTGGTAAAGAAATTATTCCTCAAAATATTGAAAAACATAAAACACTTAGTTATCAATATGAAGGCTATTGGACAGACATTGGAACTATTGACTCCTTTTTTGAAGCTAATTTAAGGCTAACCAAAGACATTCCTGATTTTGACCTTTACGATAAGAAAAAACGAATTTATACTAGAGCCAGAATGCTACCAACTACCAAAATAGCAGGAACTATACTAGATGAAACTGTTATTGCTGAAGGCTGTATTATTAGTGCTGGTAAAATTGAAAAGTCTGTTATTGGTATTAGATCCAGAATTGGAGATGAATCTACAGTAATTAAAACCTATATGATGGGTAACGACTATTATCAACCTCTAAGCGATGTAGAAAATTCTAATATAAGTACACTTGGTATTGGAGCTAGGTGTTTTATAAAAAATGCCATCTTAGATAAAAATTGCTGTATTGGTGATGATGTAAGAATAAATGGAGGGAGGCACCTTGAGGATACCGAAACTGAAACTTATGCTGTAAGAGATGGTATTGTAGTAATTAAAAAAAATGCAGTTATTCCTAACGGAACTGTAATTTAATATATGACAAACACAATTGTTCACAGTCTTTTTACCGATTTTGACATAAGTCTTTTTAAAGCAGGTAAGCACTACCGCTTATACGAAAAATTTGGTTCGCATCCATTAACTGTTTATGGTATTGAAGGCACTTATTTTGCAGTATGGGCACCTAGTGCAAAGCAAGTATCAGTAATAGGTGACTTTAATTATTGGAATGGTGAAAACCACCAACTTAATGTGAGATGGGATTCCTCAGGTATTTGGGAAGGCTTTATTCCTCATGTTGGCAAAGGCAATCTTTATAAATATAAAATTCATTCTAACAATAACGGGTACATTTCTGAAAAAGCTGATCCTTATGCTAGACGCTGTGAACATCCCCCAAAAACAGCATCAATAGTTTGGGACGACACCTATAAATGGAAAGACACCAAATGGATGAAGAAGCGTAAAAAACACAACGCTTTAGATGCGCCTTACTCCGTTTACGAAGTTCATTTAGGATCATGGAAAAAACAAATAGAAGAAAACCGTTTTTTATCTTATTTTGAATTAGCCGATGATTTAGTAAATTACGTTAAGGATATGAATTTTACTCATGTAGAACTCATGCCTATTATGGAGTTTCCATACGATCCTTCTTGGGGTTATCAATTAACAGGTTATTTTGCACCTACATCTCGATTTGGTTATCCTGAAGAGTTTAAATATTTAGTAGATAAATTACATCAAAACGATATAGGTATTATTTTAGACTGGGTGCCATCACACTTTCCTGAAGATGCTCATGGATTAGGCTTTTTTGACGGCTCTGCTTTGTACGAACACCCAGACAAAAGAAAAGGTTACCACCAAGATTGGAAAAGCTTAATTTTTAATTATGGCCGAAACGAAGTAAAATCCTTTTTAATAAGCAACGCCGTTTTTTGGCTCGAACAATATCATGCTGATGGATTACGAGTAGATGCTGTAGCGTCTATGTTGTTTTTAGATTATTCGCGCGAGGACGGTGAGTGGGAGCCTAATGAGTTTGGAGGAAGAGAAAATCTTGAAGCTATTGCGTTTCTAAAAGAATTAAACGAAGAAGTTTACAGGTCATTTCCAGATGTGCAAACCATAGCTGAAGAATCAACTGCATTTCCTGGAGTTTCTAAACCTGTATTTTTAGGAGGCTTAGGGTTTGGTATGAAATGGATGATGGGTTGGATGCATGATACCTTAGAGTATTTTTCAAAAGATCCTATTTACAGAAAGTATCATCAAAACGATATTACTTTTAGTTTAGCCTACGCTTTTACCGAAAATTTTATGCTCCCTCTTTCTCATGATGAGGTTGTGTATGGCAAAAATTCTATTTTAGGAAGGATGCCAGGAGACGAGTGGCAACGCTTTGCTAATCTTCGCCTTTTATACTGCTACATGTTTACTCACCCAGGCACAAAATTATTGTTTATGGGTGGCGAATTTGCACAATATAACGAATGGAATTTTCAAGAAAGTTTAGATTGGAATTTATTGGAGTTTGAACCTCATAAAAACTTTCAGGATTTTTTCAAATCGCTAAATAGCTTATATAAATCTACCCCTGCTTTATACGAAAAAGGGTTTAGTAATGATGGGTTTGAATGGATAAGTTATGATGATCATGAAAACTGTGTAATGTCTTACATTCGAAAAGGAAAAAAGACTGAAGACAATGTTGTTGTTGTTTGTAATTTAGCTCCTACTATTAGAGAAAACTATCGTATAGGAATACCTTCAAAAGGAAAATTAAAAGAGGTTTTTAATAGTGATACTAAAACATTTGGAGGAAGTGGTGTTGTTAATAAGAACCAAATAACAATAAAGAAAACACCTTGGAACGGAAAAGATTATTCAGCAGAAATTACATTACCCCCATTAGCTGTTACCATTTTTAAAATTAAGCAATAAAAAATATTAAATTATATAGCTGATATATTGCATTTTATACAATTATCTTTATGTTTTTTTAATAAATAGTAACCGCTCAATACTGCTATTTTTACTATTTTCGTCGATTAATTAAATTGCTAATCATTTATGATTTTAAATACTGAACTAGAATACAAAGGAAACCTGTTTCCCTCAAATATAATAGATTACAAAAAAGATGTAGATGTACTACATTTTTCAACCTCAAACAATATCATTCTTCAACTTACTGTTTTAAGAGATAGTGTACTTCGGTTTCGATATACTACCGTAGGAAAGTTTAATAAAGATTTTTCTTATGCTATCGATGAAAAAGCTAGTAGAGGTTATAATCATTTAGAAATCTCCGATGATAAAGAAAAATACATTATCACAACATCAAAACTCATTTGTCATATTTTTAAAACAGATTTAAGAAAATCTATATTTGATGCTAAAGACAATACTATAATTTGTGAAGACGAATTAGGCTTCCATTGGGAAGAAAGTTATGAGCTAGGTGGTGATATTGTTAAAATGAGTAAAGCGGCTCAAAACGGAGAAAGCTATTATGGGCTAGGAGACAAACCAAATCATTTAAACTTAAAAGGAAAGCGATTTGAAAATTGGGCAACAGATTCTTATGCCTACGGGAAAGACACTGACCCTATTTACAAAGCCATTCCGTTTTATACGGGGTTACACAACAATAAGTCATACGGTATCTTTTTTGATAATACTTTCAAAACCTACTTTGATTTTTGTCAAGAAAGAAGAAACGTAACTAGTTTTTGGGCGCAAGGAGGCGAAATGAATTACTATTTCATTTATGGTCCAAAAATGCAAGATGTGGTAACTAGCTATACCGACTTAACAGGAACACCAGAATTACCGCCATTATGGGCCTTAGGTTATCATCAATGTAAATGGAGTTACTACCCAGAATCAAATGTAAAAGAAGTCACTGCAAAATTTAGAGAGTTAAAAATTCCTTGTGATGCTATTTATTTAGATATTGATTATATGGAAGGTTTTCGCTGTTTCACTTGGAGCAAGGACTACTTTCCAAATCCAAAACGCATGGTAAAAGAACTTGCTGATGATGGGTTTAAAACAGTAGTTATTATCGATCCAGGAATTAAGATTGATATGGATTATGATGTGTTTCGTGAAGGCTTAGAAAAAGATTATTTCTGTAAACGTGCAGATGGCCCTTACATGAAAGGTAAGGTTTGGCCTGGGGAGTGTTACTTTCCAGATTTTACAAGACCAGAAGTAAGAGCATGGTGGGCTGGTTTATTTAAAGAGCTTATAGAAGAGATTGGCGTAAAAGGTGTTTGGAACGATATGAATGAACCTGCGGTAATGGATGTTCCTGGAAAAACATTTCCTTCTGACGTAAGACACGATTACGACGGAAATCCTTGTAGTCACCAAAAAGCACACAATATTTATGGGATGCAAATGGCACGCGCCACATACCATGGGTTGAAAAAGTTTAATTACCCTAAACGTCCATTTGTTATTACACGATCTGCGTATTCTGGTACACAACGCTATACATCTACTTGGATGGGCGATAATGTTGCTACTTGGGAGCATTTACAAATTGCTAACATTCAAGCTCAACGATTAGCACTATCTGGATTCTCTTTTGCTGGATCTGATATTGGTGGGTTTGCTGAGCAGCCTAACGGCGAATTGTATGCGCGCTGGATTCAGCTTGGTGTTTTCCATCCGTTTTGTAGAACACATTCGTCTGGTGATCATGGCGACCAAGAACCTTGGGCTTTTGATGAAGAAATAACTAATGTAGTACGTAAGTTTATTGAAATTAGATATCAGTTATTACCATACTTATATACTTCATTTTATCAGTATTCACAAGATAATGTTCCAATGCTAAAATCGTTGGTATTATTTGACCAAGAAGACTCTCAAACACATTATAGAACAGATGAGTTTATTTGTGGGAATCAACTTTTAATTTGCCCTATAAACGAACCAAATGCTAAAGGAAGACGCATGTATATTCCTAAGGGGGACTGGTATAATTTCTGGACTAATAATATGGTTTCTGGCGGTAAAGAAACTTGGGTTGATGCCGATATAGATAGTATGCCAATTTTTATAAAAGCCGGTGCTATTATACCAAAATACCCAGTACAACAATATGTGGGCGAAAAAATAATTGAAGAGTTAACTTTAGATGTGTATTATAAAAATGGTAAAGAAGACTCTGAACTATATGAAGATGCTGATGATGGCTACGATTATACCAAAGGGCGCTATAGTTTGAAAAAATTTAACTTAGCAGGGTCAGACGATAAGTTAATTATTAGAATTCACAAAAGAGGAAAATATGTGACCTCTTATAATACATTCAAAATTAATTTAATTGGATTGCCTTTTAAGGTAAAGTCTATAAAAGTGGATAACGAATATGTTGATTTAAAAGATGTTAAGTTTAATGGTGATAACTCCCTTATTATCTCTAAAGAGTTTACAAATCTTCAAATAAAAGGATAGTTTTTATAAACACCTAAACCATAAAGCTCTTTAAAAATAAGCTTAAAGGGCTTTATACTTTTTCTACATCAAACGGTTTTCCCAAATATATTAATTGGAAACCCTCTTTTATGGTATTTACCTCTAAATTATAAGACGAGATAATATGTAACTCTCCACCATTGTCTTTAATAAATAAAGGAATGATATCCTTGTCTTCATTGGTTTTTTTAATTAAGCTTTCATAATGTGCTTTATCTTGCATCTCAATTTCTTGAATTGAAGGATACTTTTTAGTTAATTCTGTTAAAGAGTTAAAATCATCTGTATGAGAAAACAAACCTTCTTTAGGATTATTGTTTTCATCCAACATTTCTTCTGTACTAACCAACCTAAAAGAACCATTCTCTCCAAACTGCTTACCAAATTTATTAATAGCATATTTATTTATATCGGAATTACCCGTTAGAGCCATTAAATAACCTACATCATTTAGTTCAATGTTATCCATTAATGTATCAGAATAAATATTATTACTCATAGCTTCTAAACCGAGCTCTTTAGCTATTTCGATGTTGCTTTCGTTGCTGTCAATAAGTACCACATGCCTTCCGTTTGTTTCAAGATAATGCCCTATTAACCTTGATACTTTTGAGGCTCCAATAATTAAAATGCCTTCGGATTTTGTTAAAAAAACCCCTACTATTTTAGCAAACAAACGGGCTGTAGTAGCGTTTAATAAAACGGTTCCTAAAACTATCATAAAAACCAAAGGTGTAATATATTCAGCTCCTTCAATCCCATCCTTTAATAATTTACTTCCAAACAAGGAAGCTATTCCGGCAGCAACTATTCCTCGTGGTCCAACCCAACTAATAAATAATTTTTCATTCAGCTTTAAATTAGACCCGAGCGTACTTAAAAAAACAGCCAAAGGCCTAATAACAAAAACAACCACTGCAAAAAGAATGGCGGTTTTCCAAGTATAAAGCAACATTAAATCTTCAATATTAATATTTGCTGCCAGCAAAATAAATAAAATAGAAATTAACAAAACACTTAGAGATTCTTTAAAATAAAGAAGTTCTTTTAAATTTTCTAATTTACTATTACCTAAAACCATGCCCATTACTACTACTGCTAAAAGTCCAGATTCGTGTGCAAAAATTTCAGACTCAACAAAAACTAATAATACTGTTGACAGCGATACCACATTTAATAAATAATGAGGAATAAGTTTTTTATTAACAGCAAAAGCTAAAGCGTGAGCAAAAGTAAACCCAAACGTTGTTCCAAAAAGAATAATTTTACCAAACTCCATTAAAGCTGTTTTAGTAAAACCCCTGTCACCACCAACGCTAATAAATTCGAACACCAATACAGCAACCAAAGCCCCTATAGGGTCTATTAAAATACCTTCCCATTTTAATACTGCAGATACATCTTTTTTAAGCGGAATATTTCTTAAAATTGGTGTTATTACAGTTGGGCCAGTAACAATAATAAGTCCGGAAAATAAAAATGACAACTCCCAGCTTAAATTAAAAATAAAATGCGCTAAAATACCAGCTCCAAAAAAAGTAATAGCCGAACCCAATGTAATTAGCTTTGTAATTACTGGACCAACATTTTTAATTTCAGATCGCTTTAGGGTTAACCCTCCTTCAAACAAAATAATACTAATAGCAAGCGATACAAAATAATATAGTCCTTCTCCAGGAAAAAGCCCTTTTTTTCCATTCCAAATAGGTTCAATCCATTTCCCACCATCATCGCTTAAATATTCGGCGGCTATAGGTCCAACTAGTAGTCCTATTAAAATTAAAGGTAAAATGGCAGGGATTTTAAATTTCCATGCAACCCATTGGGCAAGTATTCCTAAAATAATAATTCCAGCAAGTTCTAACATCGGCAACTTATTTTTAAAAAACACTAATTTAAGTAAAACTGATGATTTAAAGTTTTCAAAAAATGTTATCTTTCAACTTTGACTAAAATTTGACTAAAAAATAATATAAAGCCTGTGGCATTAAAGCCTTTTAGAAGTATTGGAATTGGGGTGGCTTATTCTCCCAACTTAAAAGCAAATCTCTTTGAAGCAGCTAGGTTAGCTGTTTTTTTTCAATCAAAATTATTCTTAATTCATGTTGGTGAAAGCTCTGAGGATAAAACAACAATGCTTAAAGTTATTCTTAAAAGTTTTGAAAAAGAGGATTTAGATTACGAAGTGGTTTTTAAAACTGGCAATCCAGTTGATGTTATTTTATCAACTTCAGAAGAAAAAAAAATAGACCTTTTGGTTCTTGGTGCGGTACAACGTGAGCGGTTTTTAAAATATTATGTTGGCTCAATAGCCCGAAAGATTACACGTGAAGCTAAATGTTCTGTTTTATTATTAATTAAACCTTCGGTTGAACGCATTGCTTGTGAGCATATTGTTGTAAACGGGTTGAAAGACCCAAAAACTGAGCAAACCATAAAAACTGCTTTTTATGTTGCGAAAAAACTAAGCTCAGAAAAAATAACTATTGTTGAAGAAATTAAACAAGATCAAATTTCTGTAAAAGTAGATGATGACAAATCTTTAAGACGTGCTAACATTATAAAAGAGCGTATTAGACACCGAGAGAACGCTAGAATTAAAGAAATAATTAGTCATATCCCTTCAACATACACCAATAATAAAACAATAAAACTACAACCAATTTTTGGAAAAAAGGGGTATTCCATTGGGCACTATGCGCAAATTTCGCGTGCCGATTTATTGGTAATGAATGCACCTTCAAAAATGACGTTTTGGGATCGCTTATTTCCGCACGATATTGAACATATTTTAACCGAATTACCAACCGATGTTTTAATACTACAATGAGCCCGAAAAAAAACAAAATAAAAGATTTTTTTAAGGCTTTACCTAAAAATATATTTTCTGGGTTTGTGGTTAGTCTTATTGCATTGCCTTTAGGATTAGGGCTTGCCATGGCAAGTGATGCGCCTCCAATTGCAGGTATTATTGCAGCAATAGTTGGTGGTATTGTTGTTTCTATTTTAGGAGGTAGCCATGTTACCATTGCTGGTCCTGGAAATGGTTTGGTTGGTGTGCTTTTAGTAGCTATTTCAACTTTAGGTTTAGAAAATGCTTATATAGCCATTATTTTTTCGGGGCTGCTTTTAATGGGGCTTGGTTTTTTTAGAATGGGTACCCTTGCAGATTTTTTTCCTTCGTCTGCTATTCAGGGCATGCTTGCCGCTATTGGTCTTATTATTTTAGGAAAGCAATTCCATATAATGCTAGCTCATAAAATACAACGAGAAGATACTGTTGATTACCTTTTTGAAATTCCTTTTTCTATTAACGATGCTATACATTATGAGAATAAGGGTTTGATTTTTGCAGCTTTGGCTGGGGTAATCAGTTTAGCTATCATGCTATTTTACTCAAAAATTAGAAATAAGTATTTACAGCTTATTCCTGCACCCATGTGGATTGTTATTTTATCTATTGGGTTTAGTTATTATTTCGAGCTGGGTTTACACCAACCAAACCCTATTTCAAAGGAATATATGATTTCAGGTATTCCATCTATTCAGAATATAATTGCAGATATTCCAATTCCAAATTTCAACAATATATGGACCCTATCATTTTGGGGAAGTGTTTTAGCATTAACTCTTATTTCTAGCATAGAGTCTCTTTTAAGTATTAAAGCTGTTGACAAGCTAGACCCTGAAAAAAGGCGTTCAAATGTTAACAAAGACCTTAAAGCTTTAGGGTTAGCTACTGTTGGAAGTGGGTTTTTGGGTGGTTTAAATGTAGTAACCGTTATAGCCCGTAGTTCTGTAAATGTAAATAATGGGGCAAGTAATAGATCATCAAACTTTTTCCATGCCACTTTTTTAGTGCTCTTTATTGTTTTATTTAGCACACAACTTACTAGAATCCCATTGCCTGCCTTAATGGCTATATTAGTTTATACAGGTTATAAATTGGCATCGCCTAGTGTAATTACAAAGATATTCTCCATAGGCAAAGAACAGTTAATCATTTTTTTTGTCACCTTAATTGTTACTTTAAAAATTGGATTAATTACAGGTATAATTGCTGGTGTAATTGCTACTTTAATTATTCATATAGTAATAAATAAAAGCTTTGGTTTGTTCTTTAGAAATCTTTTGAAGCCAAATGTTTTAATGTTTAAAGAGGCAAGCGATGAAAACAATTTTTATGTAAGCGTTAAACATTTTTGCAGTTTTTTAAATTACTACAGGCTTAAAAAACAACTAGATGCCGTTCCTGAAAACGAAGATGTAATTGTAGATTTTTCTATGTGCGAGTTTGTAGATCATACTGTCATGGAAAACATGCATAGTTATCAAGAATTATTTAATAAACGTGGAGGACATTTTGATGTTATTGGGCTGGATATGCATGATACAGATTCTAAACACCCTTTTGCTTTAAGGCGTATGCTTCCTGTACCAAAAATTATAAAAAACAACTTAACTAGACGCCAAACCAATATGGAAAGTCTAGCTGAAGATTATAAATACAATTACAGTTCTAAAAAAGAAAAAGAGGTCTCTTTTCTGAACAATTTTCAATTTTTCAGCACCAAAAATGTTAATCATATTTACAACAAATTGTCTCACAAAGAAAGTGCTATTTGCATGTTTGATATTGAATTTTCCGAAGGTGAATTTATAGCTAAAGAGGTGGTTCGTTCAACGATGCTTTATATCGAATTAAATGATGACATTCCAAAGTTTACTTTAGATAAAGAAGGTTTTTTAGAAAAAGTATCGGCATTAGCAGGCTTTAAAGACATCGATATTGAAAACCATGATGATTTCTCCGATCGCTTTTATTTGCAAGGTGAAAACAAAATAGCCATTAGTAAATTTTTTAATGATGACGTAACACACTTTTTTGAAAGCAATCCATACTATCATGTAGAGTCTAATGGAAAAGCATTACTACTTTTTGGAAAAGAACGCTTGGCAAGTTTAAAAGAAATAAAGGCTTTATTTGGTTTTGGAAAACGACTTAAAGAAGTTATAATTTCTACTTAAATTATTGATTATAAGTCTTTTAAATAAATGTGTTTTTTGTTAATTATTGGCTTTCTTAATATATTCTTAACTTATCTGCCAATTCATAATAGATTTCTTAATTTTACATCCCTATGAATTTATATCCTATAAATGCTGGTAATTTTAAGCTAGATGGCGGTGCTATGTTTGGTGTTGTCCCAAAATCACTATGGCAACGTACCAATCCTGCCGATGCCAATAATATGATTGATCTTACGGCACGTTGTTTGCTTATTGAAGACGGTAACCGACTCATTTTAATAGACAATGGCATGGGTAATAAGCAATCCAGTAAATTTTTTGGCTACTATCATCCTTGGGGAGATGATACTTTAAACGGTTCATTAAAAAAACATGGTTTTCATACCGATGATATTACCGATGTGTTTATGACACATTTACATTTTGACCATTGTGGAGGAAGCATTAAATGGAATAATGATAAAACGGGCTATGAAACCGCTTTTAAAAACGCATATTTTTGGAGTAATAAAAATCACTGGCAATGGGCCACTCAGCCTAACAGGCGAGAAAAAGCATCGTTTTTAAAAGAGAATATTTTGCCTATAAAAGAAAGCGAGCAATTAAAGTTTACATCGCTACCTGAAGCCGATTTACTTAAAAACTCCGAGCTAGGATTCGACATTTTTTTTGCCAATGGGCATACCGAAAAACAAATGATTCCTATGATTAACTATAATGGAAAAACCATTTGTTTTATGGCAGATTTATTACCAACCGTAGGGCATTTACCAATTCCATTTGTAATGGGTTATGATACTAGGCCACTCTTAACTTTAGATGAAAAAGAAAAATTTCTTAGTCTTGCTGCCGATAATAACTACTACCTGTTTTTAGAGCATGATGCTCATAACGAAATTATTACGGTAAAACACACCGAAAAAGGAGTGCGATTAGCAAATATTTATTCAACAAACGACATATTCAATTAACACATATAAATTTATCAAGATGAAATCAACAAAATCACTCATATTATCTGCTTTTATAGCTTCAATACTTTACGGTTGTGGTAGTACTGCAAGTATTATATCAACTCCAGTTGAAAACATTGATGCTATTCCTTTAAAAGTTTCAGACTTAACCAAAGCTGAAAAACAAAACTGGGGACACTTAGATTTAATTAAAGATACCATTCCTGGCATGAGTGTTAATAAAGCTTACGCTGAAATTATTAAAAATAAAAAAGGAAAATCTGTAATTGTAGCAGTTATAGATTCTGGAATTGACATTGACCACGAAGATTTAGATGATGTGGTTTGGACTAATAGGAAAGAAATTCCTAATAACGGAAAGGACGATGATAAAAACGGATACGTAGATGACATTCATGGCTGGAATTTTTTGGGCGATGCTTATAACGAACAGTTAGAATTTGTACGAATACTTGCGAGTGGAAACTCTGCTAACCCTGATTACGCTAAAGCTCAAGCAGAACATGATAAAGAATATCAAAAATATACAAGTTATAAAACTAATTACGAGCAAACACTTCAACAAATAAAAATTGCAGATGAAGGCATAAAAAAGCATTTGAATAAAACTAGCTATACTAAAGCTGATGTTAATGCTATTAAAACAGAAGACAAAACTCTGCAACAATATGTTTCAATAGCTAAATATGTTTACAGTTTAGATATGGAAACAGTTGATGATTTTATAAAAGAATTGAAAGACGGATTAGTAAGTATTAACGAGCGATTAAATTATAACCTTAATAAAGATTTTAAAGGGCGTAAAACAGGAGATAATCCTGATGATTTTGAAGATAAACCAGGATATGGAAACGGCAATGTTAAGCCTGTTAAAAAAACCGAGAGCCACGGTACACATGTGGCTGGTATTATAGCTGCTGAACGAAATAATGGTAAAGGCGCAAAAGGTGTTGCAAATAATGTAAAAATAATGAGTCTACGCGCAGTGCCAAATGGCGATGAGTATGATAAAGATATTGCATTAGCGATTAGATACGCTGTAGACAATGGTGCTAAAATTATAAATGGAAGTTTTGGTAAATATTATTCTCCACATAGTGATTGGGTTCGCGATGCTATTGCTTATGCTGGCAAAAAAGATGTATTGATTGTTCATGGTTCTGGTAACGAGAGCTTAAATCTAGATGAAAAACAAAGTTACCCGAGTGATGCTATTGGAGTTGGTCCTGAGGTTTCAGATAATTTTATAAATGTTGGTGCTTTAGATTATAAGTATGGCTCATCGATGATAGCAGATTATTCAAATTATGGAAAAGTAAATGTTGATGTTTTTGCTCCTGGTTCGGCCATTTATTCTACCTTTCCTGAGAATGAGTATAAAGCTATAGATGGCACTTCAATGGCATCTCCCGGCGTTGCTGGCGTTGCTGCTTTAATTCGTTCTTATTATCCTAAATTAAAGGCTGGTCAAGTAAAACAAATTCTTATGGACTCTGGTCTTGCGGTTAAAACTAAAGTTATTGTTGGCGGTAATACAGATCATATAAAACCTTTTGCTGATTTAGTGAAATCTTCAAAAATGGTTAACGCGTATAACGCTTTAATTATGGCAGCTCAACTATCTAAATAATTTGTTATTAAACAACTAAAGTATATGAAAAGAATTGTTTTTTCAGTTTTATGCATCTGTCTGTTTTTATCTTGTAGTAGTCAAAAAGATATAGCTACTGCTAAAATAACACCTGCCCCTACTCCACTAACAATACAAAAAGCTGGGTATTGGCAACAGCACGTTGATTATAAAATGGAAATTGATATGGATGTAAACACCTATCAATATAAAGGGAAACAACAGTTGGTATATACTAACAATTCGCCAGATGTTTTGCACCGGGTATATTATCATTTATATTTTAATGCCTTTCAACCTGGTAGTGAAATGGATGTACACTCAAGAAACATCGAAGATCCAGATTCTAGAGTAGGCGACAGAATTAGTAAATTAAAGCCTAACGAGGTTGGCTATATAAAGGTAAAAAGCTTAAAGCAAAATGGAGCTAAAGTTAAGTATGAAACTGTTGGCACTGTTTTGGAAGTTGATTTGGTAAAACCAATTCAACCTGGAGAAAAAATTACGTTTGATATGGTTTTTGATGCCCAAGTGCCAACTCAAATTAGGCGTTCTGGTAGAGATAATGAGGAAGATGTTGCCCTTTCTATGGTACAGTGGTATCCTAAGTTAGCTGAATATGATTTTGAGGGCTGGCATGCAGATCCTTATATAGCAAGAGAGTTTCATGGAGTATGGGGAAATTATGATGTAAAGCTTACTATTAACAGCAATTATGTGGTTGGAGGAACAGGCTATTTACAAGGTGAACCCAAAATAAAAGGAAATAAAAAAACACTTCATTTTAAAGCGCCTAACGTACACGATTTTGCTTGGGCTGCTGACCCTGATTATATTCATGATACCATGCAGGTCCCTGACGGACCAAAACTTCATTTTTATTATAAAAACACTTTAAGCAGCGAGCAAAAAGAAAACTGGAAAAAATTACAGCCAAAAACAGTAGAGCTTATGCAGTATTTTAGTAAGCATATTGGTAAATACCCTTATGAACAATATTCTGTAATTCAAGGAGGTGATGGCGGTATGGAATATGCCATGAGCACTTTAATTACAGGGAAGAGAAGCTATGGGAGTTTAGTAGGTGTTACGGCTCATGAGCTTGCTCATACATGGTTTCAGTTTTTACTAGCAACAAACGAGGCAAAGCATGAATGGATGGACGAAGGTTTTGCTACTTATATTAGTAATTATGCCATGGATTATATTTTTAATCAAGGCAAAAAAAACCCACTCGATAACGCCTATAAAAGCTATATACGTTTGGCTAAATCTGGTTTAGAGCAACCTCTTACTACTCATGCAGACAGGTATCAATTCAATAGTGTATATAGTACTTTAGCTTACAGCAAAGGTGCTGTGTTTTTAGCTCAATTAGGCTATGTTATTGGTGAAGAAAATTTAAAAAAAACCATTAAGAAATATTTTAATGATTTTGCTTTTAAGCACCCAAAGCCGCTAGATATTATAAGAACTGCCGAAAAAGTATCTGGTTTAGAACTCGATTGGTATTTAATTGATTTTGCACAAACCACAAATACTATTGACTACAAGGTTAAAACCATTAAAGGTAATACAGTTACATTAGAGCGTTTAGGCTTAATGCCAATGCCTATAGACTTAACAGTAACTTACACTGATGGCTCGTCAGAAGGTTTTTATGTTCCTTTACAAATGATGCGTGGTGAAAAACCAACAACAGCAACTATTATAAAAGATTGGGCTTGGGCATATCCAACTTATACTTTTAATACAAATAAAGCTATAAAATCTGTTCAAATAGATCCAAAGGAAATCATGGCAGATATTAATAAAAATAACAACACATTATAGTGTGTCTATTGGGTTTTGAGTTGTAGGTTGCGCTACTTTGTGTGCACAATAGTCCGGGCACATACCATACCGCCGAATGTCCCGCGCAGCTACGCTGTCTGTCCTTCGGCACAAACGCCGCAGAATAGCCAACTATACGCCATTTTCCTACGTGAATTAGTTTCACTATTTTCACTTCACAAAACAGCGCATGCGCATAGCTGCGCGGGACATTGGCTGCAATTTGAACAATGAACACTAAAGAATTACTTGGAGAAAGAATTAAAGACATTCTCGTATGGTCAAAAATGGAAGTTGGCGGACTTGACCAAGGACAAGTTTTCATTGAATTGAACAATGGAAAAATCATTTCTATTCCTTGGGGTTTCGAATCTGAAAATATTGAAACGAAACCCGTTACTAAATCTGAAAGTTTAGTTCTGAAATCTAGCGATAAAATTAGAATTGAGTCAACTGAATTTAATTTTCCAGAAGGTAAGACTTGGAAAGACATAAGAGAAGATGTTAAAAGGAATCAAAACTCAACTTTATTCGGACGGCTAAAATATAAACTTGGAATTAAAAACGGAATCCCTAAAAAATACACATCAAAATCAACAAAAATAGTTAGCAACGAAATGAAAAAATTTCAAAATATTAAAATTGTGGATTTCATAATGTTTGAGGATTATGATTCCGCAGGCTTTTTGGAATTAGAAAACGGAAATATAATAACCGAAACACTAACCGCACCTCACGGAACTGGAATGGCTGGACTGAATGTTTTTGAGAATTTAAAAGATTTTGAGGAAAGTTGCGGAACTGAATATAAACGATTAAAAAACAGCTGCTAACAACGTGTATAAAACCGTTGTATACAATACAGACTTTACTACTAAATTGAATAACATGTCCTTTGAAAGAATATTTAGAGAATCAAAAATAATTTTAACAGAAGGGGCATTAGTCGAAAGGTTAAAAACTGAATTTAATGTAGAAATGGATGCTTTTCTAAATCATGCAATGTTGATTTATGATAACCCTAAGGCGCTTGAATTATTATATAAACAATATATTGATATTGGTTGTAAATATAATCTGCCAATTATGATTATGACACCAACTCGTAAAGTCAATTTCGAGTCAACATTAAAATCTAAAAATATAATATCTGATTCATGCATTTTCTTAAAAAACATAAAAGAAAGTTATCTTAATTATTCTAAAAACATAATGATTGGAGGGTTATTAGGGTGTAAAGGAGACGCTTATAGTGGAGAAAAGAAATTTGACATTAGCCAAGCATATAACTTTCATAGTAGACAAACCCTAAACTTTAAAAAAGAGAAAATTGATTTTTTGTTTGCAGGAATAATGCCCGAAATTAATGAAGCAATCGGAATGGCAAAAGCAATGTCAGAAACAAAAATTCCATACATTATTAGTTTTATGATTAGAAAGGATGGTTGTTTGATTGACGGAACCACATTATCAAATGCAATTAAATTAATTGACGAACAAGTAAATCCTAAGCCTACTTGTTATATGACTAATTGTATTCATCCTACAAACCTGAATGAGGCTTTAAATAATAACGAGGATAAATCAAAGCTAATAAGATTTAGTGGAATACAAGCAAATGCATCAATTTTAAGTCCTGAAGAATTAAATAACTGTGAAGTTCTTCAACAAGACGATTTTGATAATATCATTGATGAAATATTTTTGTTATATAAGCAATATAATTTAAAAATAGTTGGTGGTTGCTGTGGAACTAATGATAAATTCATCGAAGGTTTGTCAAAAAAATTAACAAATACTGAACACAACACCATATAAAATTAATTGCTAGGCTCGAGTGGGTTTACGAAAATTCGGTCAACATGCTGAAAACCTAGCTAATTAAAAGGTTCAGGCAACCATTTAAAAAGATTTTACGTCTTTATAAATAGTGAGACACACTTGAATTGTAAAACTCTAAAGAATATGTTAGAAAACCCGAAAGTAAATGTCAAAATCAAACTTGCTTCTTTATGGACTTCCGCAACTTTATGCTACTTATATGGAGATTATTTTGAACTATACACACCAGAAAAAATAAACAGTTTACTTACAGGCGAAAATATTTTAGACAGTCCCACTAAATTATTAATAGCTACAATAATTTTGGCTATTTCATCAGTAATGGTTGCGCTTTCAATTATCCTAAAACCTAAAATAAATCGTGTTCTCAATATCGTATTTGGAATATTGTTTACAATAATGATGTTATTTATTGGCTTTAATTCAAATACTGGATGGTATGGGTTCTATGTGTTTTTAGCATTTTTAGAAAGTATTATTACTGCTTTAATTGTTTGGTGCGCTTGGAAATGGCCTAAAGAAAATTAGTGCTTTAAAAAGTTTTGAACTAATAGCCTAAAGAATAAAAGCCCGTTGCTAACAACATGTATAGTTCATAGTGAATCAAGATAAAGTCTATTTAGGAAATTCTACCGAATTTCACGTATGTTCGTCTCTTTTTGCTAACTTAGTTTCCAACACCACAAACCATACACAAAACTGTTGCAATTAAGGCCTAAGAACATGAAAACCTTAAAAAAAACTTTAAAATGGGCATTTAGAATTCTAGTTGTTTTAATAATAGGAATTCTTATTTATGGCACCATAACTCAATCTAGTTATAACAAAAAATTAGTTAAGGAGTTTAAACCAAATGGAAAGCTGGTTGACCTGACTAGCGGACAATTACATTACAAACTAATTGGAAATGGAGAATTCACCTTTGTTCTTGAAGCGGGTTTGGGAGAAAACATGGAAACTTGGAGCAAAATTCAAGATTCTCTTAGTAGAATTGGCAGGATTTTCATGTATGATCGCGCAGGGCTTGGTTTTAGCAAAACTAATTCAGAGCCAAGAACAACAAAACAAATAGCACAAGAATTAAATGAACTTCTCAATAAAGAAAAAATTCCGGGTCCATATATTATGGTTGGGCATTCAATTGGAGGTGCGCATATTAGATACTTCGCAAACGCGTTTCCTAATGATATAGTTGGGCTTTTTCTTATAGATCCTAGTCATGAAAAAATGTGGGATGATGCGCCTTCGCCATCATTATTCGAAAAGTTTTTGAATTTTTCATTAGTTAACCTTTCTTGGAGTGGAATACCGTATTACTTACTTCCAGAACCGCCACACCCCACATATAAAACCTCTAAAAGCATCAAAGCTTATGGAAAGGAAAGAGCAGCTATAGCAGAATCGATTAATCTTTTTAAATCTGCAAATGTTAATCTTTCTAGTCTTCCTATCTATATTCTTTCGGCAACCGCTACAGATGGAGATTATAAAGAAAGAAGTCTTGCTTTAATGAAAGAATTAATTAATCACTCTAAAAGCAATATCAAAGAACATAAGGTTTATGATAAGCCGCATCATATTCATGTAACTGACCCGAAAATTGTTATTGCAGATTTGAAAGAATTCACAAATAGAATATTTAATAAAACAACTGTGGCTAAAAATGAGTATAATTAAAAAAACGTAACTCGAATTGAAAATTATAGAAAAACACAAAAATGAATATGTGATTTCTACCGACAAAAATAAGTTGGATATTTCATTGATTCACAATTTTTTAACAAACGAGTCTGGTTGGAGTGACGGAATATCCTATGAAAAGGTTGAAAAATCAATTAACAATTCATTGAATTTCGGAATATATTTTGAAAAAAAACTAATTGGGTATGCAAGGGTAATTTCGGATTTTTCTACTATCGCATATTTAGGAGATATTTTTATTTTAAAAGAATATAGAGGGCTTCGATTAAGTAAATGGCTTATGGAAGTAATTATGGAACATGAAGAATTACAAGGTTTAAGACGTTGGATTTTATTGACAAGCACGGCGGAATGGCTTTATGAAAAATACGGGTTTACAAAACTGCCAAAACCTGAGCTTTATATGGAAAAATTCAATCCGAATGTTTACCGAAATGAAAAAAAAACTAATGTCAACCCCGTATAAAACAATTGCTACTTTAGGTTTAATCAATTATTTAGTTTTCTATACATGGAAGGTGTTATACCCTCAAACTTTTTAAAAGCGCTATTAAATGAAGATAGACTGCTAAACCCTGTATCAAAGGCTACTGAAGAAATAGTAAGTTTTTGACTTTCAAAGTCTGAAAGTGCTTTTTTTGCTTCTTGAATTCGATAATAATTAATAAAATCATTAAAGTTTCGTTTTGCAAATTGATTTATAATAGAAGATGTTTTTTGAGTGCTTTGTCCTATTAATCCGCCTAATTTTGAAAGTGATAAATCTGATTCTAAATACAATTTATCTTCTACAACTAATTTAGAAATTTCTTTAAACAATAAAATGCTATCATTTGCTTTGAAAGCCTCTCCGTCAATCTCTGTGGTTTTCAATTTAAAGGCTTTGTAGCTTAAAAAATAGATAACAATAGAATAGACAATTGGTCCTATTATGTAAGGTACTTTGTCATCTAAAATATTTAAAACATAAGAAGCCCAAATAATAACTAATCCGATAATAATCAATTGTAACCAATCAAAAATTGCTTTTTGAGACTTTGTAAGTTCTTCATTCTTATAGTTCTTTTTCACGGTTTTTACGATTTTCCATGATAAAAAAATATAAAAAGCAAAATGGAAATAAATAAAGATTAGAACACTGGCGAATAAGAAAATTGCCTCTCTGCTGTTGGCATCAAACCAATCTTTGGTTAAAAAGAAACTCGAAAAAAAAATTAACCCGAAAGGTATTAACTCTAGCAGATACTTTTTTGTTAATTTAAAGTTAGGTCTTGTCATTCCTAACATATACCAACAAAACAACGGGCCTATTAAAAGTAAAAGAGCTAATCCTGCAAAAATAAAAATGGGCTCCAAATCGTCGCCAAAATTCTTCATTACAGATTTACCAACCCTAAAAGCCATAAAGACTAAAATCAGTCCTAATAAAAAGTTAGTTATTGTTTTTTTCTTTTTAAAAAAGCATAAGTAAAATGCAAATAACACACCATGCAAAAGACCTGCACTACTAATAATGATAAGAAGTATTTCTAAATAACTCAATATAATATTTTCTCAAATTTAAGAATATTACTAGGAAAAAGCCTAAATCATTTAAGGGGTTATCCTTTCTAAATCAACTATAAGTAGTTTTATCTAATTTATTTTAGATTTCTTTTTTGCATATGAAGTTAACCCAAGTAAACCAAAAAAACGACCAATTTCTCCATTCATAGCAGCAATCACACTATGAGAAGCTATTAATAATCTATCAATAGATTTTTTTTCTTGGATTAATAATTTATCTATTAATTGTTTTGCTTTATCTGAACCTTCTCTTTCATAAACTAATAAAATCTTTCCTGCATTTTCTTCGCCTGTTATTTCTCTATATTTCGGTGTATAACCTAATTGCTCTATAATGGTTTCTGCTAATTTCCATGTAGACCAAGGGTTTTGCCCCGTGATTAAATTATTATCATGACTAATTGTTTCTAGATACATCGCACCCTTGTTGAATTTAGCTCCTCCTGCGATTAGTTTATCTTGTAAAAGAAAAGGGAAAATTGATTTTGCATCAGAAATTAAAAGCAATTCTTCTTCATTTGTAAAGCTACTTACCATCTTGTTTTCTAAAAGATGTGTTCCGTTATCTAATGTTACATTTACTAAAGCTGCAGGTCCGTGACAAACCGCTCCTACAACTTTTCCAGATTGATAATACTTCTTTACAATTTCTTGAATGAATTTATTTTCTGGAAAATCGAACATGGCGCCTTTTCCTCCAACAAAAAACACAGCGCTATAATCTTCCGCACTTACATCATTTATAGCTATGGTATTACTTGCTTTATTTTGTGCAATTGAATCGTTTAAAAAAGCGTAATCGTATATTCCCATATCATCGTCATCAAGAACAACAGGAGGTTTTCCTCCTAATGGGCTTGCAATATCAACTTCAAAACCATTAGCTTCAAACACATAGTACGCACGTGACAATTCAGTTAATTCATAACCTGTCTTTTTACCGCTATTTCCCATAGTTTCGCTATTAGTAACTACAGCTAATATTTTTCCTCTTTTAGGGGTTTTATTTTGTGATAAATATTGAATCTCTTCAACCTTGCTATTTGTTAAGTCTTTTTTCATTTCTTCTATTGGTAAGAGGTTAATAAACCACGCTCCAAATGAAATAAGAAGAATAAGTAAACTAAAGATTGATATTAATGCCCATTTAATTTTAGGGTGTTTTTTAAGCCTAAAAGTAGCCCCAGTAGCAGCTCCTATAACTACTCCAACACCAATCCAAACTGGTAAATTATTTATAGCCAATCCTATTGCAATACCAAATGCTGTTCCTAGAACTATTCCTATTCCAATTTTTTTTTCTGACTTCATTGTATAAATATGTTTCTAATTATGCTACGAATTACAGCAAACTAGTCTACAAAAACTGAAGAAATGATAATTCCGTCAGAGTAAAAGATGATTTAAGTAGAGAAAAAACCTTATTGTGCTAAGAAATATGGCGCAAACAACGTATATAGTTAATTGCTTGGAAACTTTCGTCTCACTAAAATTCCATTAGGGGTTTTTATTTGTAATTTGTTTGCTAAATTAGTTACTTAAACACACAGCTAACCATATAAAAACTATTGTGGCCAATTAAAATGAATTTCAACAATAGCATTATGAATCTATTGAACTCTTTTATTATATTTTTTATTTGCACTAGTCTAACAGCACAAATAAAACATGAATATGGTTTTGCTGATAAATCTGTCCCAGAACTTGCTCAATTTGAGTATTACCGTGGTAAATGGATATCTGAAATGGAGATGAAACTGAAAGATGGAACTTTTAAAAAACTGAAAGTTAAGGCAACTATTCAAGGCAAGTATTTAGATGACCACAAAACCTTTCAGTCTCAGTTTACAACTAATAAAGGTTTTTTTTCAACAGATATTCGAACGTACAATTCAGCTACAAAAAAATGGCATGCGCTTTTTCTAAATGCAAAAGCTCAACGCTGGCATGAATTTACTTCTAAAATAGTGGATGGAAAAATGACGACAATTGTTAAAGGTGGATATAGCGGTAAAGAGGCGTTTGATGTAAAAATTGTTGATGTTGTGATAACTGACAATCATTATTTGAAAAATGTATATCATTCTTTCGATCAAAGTAAAACGTGGGAGCTTGTCTATAAAATAAATGTGAAAAAAATTGAATATTAGAAAAGCGACAGAATTCGATTTTGACAAAGTTTGGGAAATATTCTCAAAAGTCATTAAAACAGGAGATACTTACGTCTTTAATCCAAATACTCCAAAAGAGGATTTAAAAAAACATTGGTTTGCCGACTATATGGAAACCTTTGTGATTGAAGAGAACAAACAAATACTTGGAACATATATTATAAAGCCTAACCAAATTGGTTTAGGAAACCATATTGCCAACTGCAGTTACATGGTGAATCCGAATACTCAAGGAAAAGGAATTGGAAAAAAACTTTGTGAACACTCGATTGAAGTAGCTAGAAAAAAGAATTTTGAAGGGATTCAGTTTAATATTGTGGTAAGTACAAATGAAGGTGCTGTTGAGTTGTGGAAAAGATACGGTTTTAAAATAGTTGGAACCACACCTAAAGGGTTTAGACATTCTGATTTAGGTTTAGTGGACACATATATTATGCATAAGTGTTTAAACGAATAAAAATTAAGACAGGAAGTAAAACAGGTGGTTGTGAAAAATTGGGTTAATTTAAAATATGGCACTACTCTTACTAATAGAATTAATGATATGTCCAATTAATAAGTAAAAAACTAAATGAAAATAACACAAACTTTAATTGTGATATTTGTATATACTGCCAGTACTCTATTGTCTTGTAATAGTACAAATGATAAAAATTTAACTTCAGCTGATGTTGTTGTTTATGGAGGTACTTCAGCTGGTATATCTGCTGCTATTCAAACTGCTCGACTTGGTAAATCGGTGATATTAATTGAGCCAACAAGTCGTCTTGGAGGATTGACTACAGGCGGCCTTGGACAGACCGACATAGGAAACAAACAGGTGATTGGCGGTATTGCTCGTGAGTTTTATCAAAATATAAAGAAACACTACGAAGGTTCTTCAAGTTGGGTTTGGCAAACAAGATCAGAATATAAAGATGGCGGACAAACACGCTCCGATAAAAATGAAGATGCTATGTGGACATTTGAGCCTTCTGCAGCATTGAAAGTTTTTCATGATATGATTAAACACCTTAACATCAAAGTGGTTTATAATCAAAAAATTAACAGAGAAACCGGTATATCAAAAGTTGGCAATGCTATTCACTCTATTACTATGGAGTCTGGGGTTACCTACTTTGGTAAAGTTTTTATTGATGCAACTTACGAAGGCGACCTCATGGAAGCATCAGGAATCTCCTATACAGTAGGCAGAGAGCCTAACTCTCTATACAAAGAATCTTTAAATGGTATTCAAGCCAATAAAGTGAGTAAAACATTACTTGGAACTGTTTCTCACAATAGCATTCACCATGATTTTATAGAGGGTGTCGACCCCTACATTGTAAAAGGAGATCCCACTAGTGGTCTTTTACCATTTATTAATTCAGGCGGACCAGGAATTAATGGTTCTGGCGATAAAGGAATACAAGCTTATTGCTTCAGAATGACATTAACAGATCATCCTGATAATCGAATACCTTTTAAAAAACCAGAAAACTATAACGAACTAGAGTATGAACTTCTCTTCCGTAATTATGAAGCCGCCAATGGGCCATTAGAAAAAATGTACTCTTATGGTGATCCTCTAATTCCTTGGATAAACTCAGCGATGCCTAATCGAAAAACCGATACCAACAACCAAAAAGGGTTTTCAACTGATTTTATCGGACAAAACTGGGATTATCCAGAAGCGTCCTATCCCGAACGAGAAAAAATTGTAGAACGTCACCGTTTATACCAGCAAGGGTTAATGTGGACTCTGGCATACCATAATCGTATTCCAAAAGAAGTAAGAGAAAAAGTATCACAATGGGGGACATGTAAAGACGAATATGAACGTGAAGATGGTTGGCAACAACAGCTTTATATAAGAGAAGCTCGTCGAATGGTTAGTTCTTATGTAATGACACAGAAAAATTGCGAAGGCATTGAAAAAGTTTACGACCCAATTGGTATGGCTGCTTATGGGATGGATTCTCATCATGTAAAGCGTTATGTAAACTCTAATGGATATGTGTCCAACGAGGGAAATGTAGAAGCACATGTTAAAGCTCCTTTTCCAATAAGTTATCGCTCTATTGTGCCTAAAAAGGAAGAATGTAATAATTTGCTTGTACCAATATGTCTCAGCGCATCACACATTGCATATGGATCAATCCGTATGGAACCAGTATTTATGGTTCTTGGTCAAAGCTCCGCGGTTATAGCCAGCTTAGCAATTGATGAGGGTAAATCTGTTCAAGATATAGAATATTCTAAATTAGAGAAAGAATTGACGAAGCAAGCGCAAATATTGCAATAAGAGTTCACTATAATGTTACACTGAAGCATTGAACGGAAAAATTAAATAGTAAGGAAATTACCCCAGAGTAGGATAATCGAAAGTAAAACCTTGAATTAACTAAAACAGGATAAAATACTGAATGAAACAATCAATAGCTCACATTGCGCTAGTTGTTAGAGATTATGATGAAGCAATTCAATTTTATACAAAAAAATTGAACTTTGATTTAATTGAAGATCTATATCAACCCAAACAGGATAAAAGGTGGGTTGTAATAGCGCCTCCTAATTCTACAGGAACAACAATTTTACTAGCAAAAGCTTCAAAAGAAGAGCAAAAATCTTTTATTGGAAATCAAACAGGAGGAAGGGTTTTTCTATTCTTAAATACGGATGATTTTTGGAGAGATTACAGTGAAATGGTATCAAAAGGAATTGAATTTATTAGAGAACCAAAAAAGGAAGATTATGGAACAGTGGCTGTATTTAAGGATTTGTATGGTAATTTATGGGATTTATTGGAATTGAATTCCGATCATCCAATTATGAAAATAATGAGATGATTATAATAAAAACAAACTAAAACTTAAAGCTAATCACTATTTTTTGTCTATCTAGAAATTTTCTTATACCAATCTTCATTTTTATACATTTTTGTTTTCGCTTCTTTTTCGCGACTAAATAACCTTAAATGAGTAGCACCCTCTTGCTTACTTCTATATCCTAACAAATGAAAAAAGGGTTTTGCTAAAAATTTGGCAATTCTTAGGTTTACTATTAAAGCGCCTCTAGTGTTATTTATCCAAGAAATTCCTGGCAGAAATACTAATAATTCATCAAAACGAATACTCCTCAAAAATTCAGATAGTCTTAAATAAAACGGCTTTATCGTTTTTATAATAAAAAAACCGTCGTTCCCTTTTGTTTGGTATAAAGGCATAAAAATTTTAGCGTTGTATCTTGATAAGATTTCAATATTATTGCTTGTTGCTATTGGTGTTCCTTTTTTAATAGGCTGAAAACTTTTAAAGCCGTTAATCATTTTAAATTTTTCGTTAGGATGAATTTTATACTGGTAAATAACTTCAAAAACATTTTTTATTTGTTCTGCCTCATTTTTTAAAACCTCGAAATGCTTTTCAAAATTTAATACATGCTCTTTTTCCATAATACCTGTGAAATTCAGGGTTAAAAAAGTAAAAGCAATGCAATTTGTTATAGAGGTTTTTAAATCATGTTGCCCTGCTTCAAAACCTAAGGACACATACCCCAATTGATTAATATAACTTAACAACGGCCCTTCTAAAAACTCTTCAATACCCAAAACAATAGGCACTGGAAATAACTTTGAAAACTTCCGGTTAATTAACGCATCATTAATTGTTATAAAAGGTAGCGAAACACTTGATGTTGTATGGAAATCTATAAAGTAAAATGGTCCTTTATGTTTTTTCAAAATGGTTTGTAAAACATAATATAATTCAATAGCCTCTTGTTCTTCGTTGCTATAGTTACTATTATTTAAAATAGTTTCAATTTTAGAAGGAACCCAAAGCCTGTTTAAATCTTCATCAATATATCTTTGGTTTAAGTTAAGTGCTTTTATATTTCCTAAAAGACCATAAATATTACCCTTCACCTGTTTCTTCTTAATATGTTTAAAAGCATGTTGTAAGGCTGTTACCCCTGCCTTTTCATTGCCATGCATTCCTGCAAAAAATACTACGGTTGCTCCTTTTGTTTTACCTTCAGTTTTGCCAATTATTCTGTTAATAATAGTAGAGGTTTCAAGTATTTTACGTTCCGATTCAACCATCAATCAAAATCGTTTAGGGTAATTAAACCAATTATTTTTCCATATTTAATAACTGGTAAGCAGCTTATTATATGTGTTTTCATAAGGCTTTTGGCTTTATCAATAGAATCGGTTTCAGAAACAGAAATAATATTTGTTTTCATTATTTTTTTAACAGAATCATTTTGTTCTCGAATATTGCCTATATAGGCTTTTACATCGTGCCAAGAAATAAGCCCAACCATTTCTCTTTTTCTATTAATTACTGGCATATGATGAATATTTTTCCACTTCATAATATGAAGTACCAACTCTACACTATCATTTTTATCAACGGAAAAAATATCAGTGCTCATAATGTGTTTTACAATTCTATTATCTTTTTTAACAATATTAAGTGTATCTCCTCTAAGTATTCTCCATGTCGAAACAGGGTAACCAAGCTCTTGTTTTTCATATATTTTAGAGGTTAGTAGCTGCATTGACTCATAACGCTTTCGTGTTTTTGTTAAGTATCTATAGCTTCTTGCAATCCACTCAGAACCATTGTGAGAAGCTATTCTGTTTTCAATAATTTTTAAATAATACTCAGCATCTTTTGGTGAAACTCCCATTTTATACAACCCTTTATATGCCATGGGCAACAAATCATTACTTATTAAATCAAAACTAGAAACATATTTACCATTCCAATAAAATTGAGCTGCCATACCATATCTTGCCGCATTAAAAAAGTTAGATTTCACATCTTTAAAATCCCATTTTTTATGAATGTTTTTATACTGTTTTGTTTGGCCTAACATCACTCCTACCCAAAACGCCATATTAGCTATTTCATCTCTTGGGGTTGGTCCCGACGGAATATATCGGTTTTCAATCCGTAAATGTGGTTTCCCATTTAATGTGCCATAGCAAACACGATTCCACGGATAAACTGTACCGTTATGCAATCGTAATGCACTTAATTTTGGTATCTCATTATTTTGTACCATTTCTACGCTATCCCGCATAAAATGTGTGGTGATAAAACTTCTAAAACGTGAAATATTATCTTTGAATATATCGGTTATATTCTCTGTTTGCCAACCGTTACCAAAACTAACCCGTGATTGTTTTTCATTTAATAAAAAGGAATTTGCTCGTGTATCTACACTTTGTGTGAACAACGCAATTCTAGTCTCACTCCAAAGCTCTTTTCCAAATAGTAAAGGAGAGTTAGTACATATACTTAAAATAGGACCTGATATGGCTTGAGCCCAGTTATAGGTTTCAATAAAAGCATTTGGGTTTACTTGTAAATGCATTTGAAAGCTGGTATTACAAGCTTCTAGCATCACTGAGTCGTGCAATAGGTTTAACTCGTCAGTACCTTTTATATGAATATTAAAATCTTGCTTTCGTGTTTCTTTTACTGCATCATTTAAAACCGAATACCGTTGTATTGGTGTCATTTTATCTTCAGTAATACTATCTAGTGTAAAGGATGGTAAAATACCTGTTAGTACAATTTTTGTGTCCTTTTTTTCTGCAACTGCCTTGGCTTTTTTTAATAGTGTATTTAATTGTTTATTTAGTTTTGAAAAACACTCGCCTTTAAGCTCAATAGGGTCTAGATTAGCTTCAAGATTATAGTGCCCTATCTCAGTAGTAAAGTGCTCATCATTAAGTGCCTTTAAAATATCTAAAGCATTATTTGCTGGTAAAAAGTTTTCGTTTACCAAACAAAACTCTTGTTCTGCCCCAATACGAATAGGTCTTTCTTCAATTATGCCCTTATCTATCATCATTTGCAACGCTTCAATATCGTTTATTAAATGATGAATATAGTGTGCTTTATCTTCTTTACTGTTCAGTTTTGTAACATTTAAATCTCCCATTTCCTGTGTTTTTAACAGAATTTAAAAGAGTTAAATTACTATGTCTTATGGTAATAAAGAATGATTTTTATCATGTGCAGAAACCTTGGTTATTGTGTTAATTCAAATCCCTATTTTTGTGGGGTATGAAAGCGACTTACCCTAAAAAAGAAAAACTTAAAAGTAAAAAGCTAATTGAGCAGCTATTTGCTGAAGGCCAATCGGTTTCTGCATACCCATTACGGTTGGCTTATCTACAAACCCGTTTTGATAATGATTATATTATTGCTAAAACTGGAGTTTCGGTTAGTAAACGTAATTTTAAAACTGCTGTAGATAGAAATCACATAAAACGCTTGTTAAGAGAATCTTACAGATTAAACAAAGCCGATTATTTTAACAACATTACAACACAATATGCGTTTATGATTTTGTACATTGGCAAAGAAAAACCCACATTATCCCAAGTTGAAACCAAAATGAAGCACTTATTTGAAAAGTTTTTAGATAAGGTTTCTGAATAAAAAATATTCTTAATGAAACAATTACTAAAAAAGAAAATAATAATTCCTGTTTTAGCACTTACTATTCTCTTTACCGGCTCTGCTTTTAAAAATGATTTTTTTGAAATTGCAAAACAAATAGAAATCTTCACAACCTTGTTTAAAGAACTCAACATGAATTATGTTGACGAAACCAATCCTGGGGATTTAATGGATACAGCCATTAAAAGCATGCTAGCCGACTTAGACCCTTATACCAACTTTTTAAACGAGCAGGATGTTGAAGCTGCAAGAATTAACAATACTGGAGACTATATAGGTATTGGAGCTAAAGTAAGAACACTAAAAGATAAACTGGTTATTGTTGAACCTTATAAAGATTATCCAGCCGATAAAGCAGGCTTAAAAGCTGGTGACGAAATTATTAAAGTTGGCAACACTAATGTTGATGGCTATAAAGACGATGCTGGTAATTTACTAAAAGGCGCTCCAGGAACTTCTGCTGAGGTAACTTATAAGCGTCAAAATCAAACAAAAACCGCAACCATAAATAGGGCTGAGGTAGAAATTAATGCTGTACCTCATTTTTCGATGGTTAATGATAATACGGGTTATATTGTTTTATCTCAGTTTAACAATAAAGCCGCATCTCAAACAAATTATGCGCTTAGAGATTTAAAAGCACAAGGTGCAAAGCGCATAATTTTAGATTTACGCGGAAACCCAGGCGGGCTACTTAACGAGGCTATTAAAATTGTGAATTTATTTGTTAAAAAAGGACAATTAGTAGTTACCACAAAATCTAAAGTTAAAAAATATAACAGAACATATTACACACAAAAAGACCCAATTGACACTGAAATACCTTTAGTGGTTTTAATTGATGGTGGTAGTGCTTCAGCAAGCGAAATTGTTTCTGGCTCATTACAAGATTTAGATCGTGCTGTTATAGTTGGCTCAAGAAGCTTTGGTAAAGGTTTGGTTCAGCGTCCAAAATTGTTAACCTACGGGACACAAGTAAAAATAACTATTTCAAGATATTATACCCCTTCTGGCAGATGTATCCAGTCTTTAGATTATTGGAATAGAAATGAAAAAGGAGAAGCGGTTAAGGTAAAGCAAGAAAACTATAATGAATATAAAACTAAAAATGGGCGTAAAGTTTTTGATGGCGGTGGCGTTTTCCCTGATGAAAATTTATCATCTTCAAAAAACTCTGCTATTATTAATGCAATAGTAAACGATAATCTAGTATTTGATTTTGCTACTCATTTTTATTATAAAAATCAGATTGCTGATATTAATAACTTTAAGCTTTCGGCTTCAAATTTTTCTGACTTTAAAGATTATTTAAAGGCAAACAATTTTTCTTTTATAACAGAAACAGAAAAGGCACTTTATAAGGCATTTGAAGCGGCAACAAAAGAAGATTTAAATGATGATATTGAAAATGATTACAACACATTAATTTCTAACTTAAATACCTCAAAAACAAAAGCCATTGATGAAAATAAAACGTATTTGCTAGAACTATTAACTGAAGAAATAGTAAAACGATATGTTTATAGAGAGGGTTTATATGATTATTATAAGATAAACGACCTTAAAATAAAGAAAGCAACCGAAATACTAAACAGCCCTTCCACCTATCAAAATTACTTAAGATAAAGACTGTTAATCTGTTAAAAAATTAAAAATAGTATCTTTATAGCTATATTCTATTCCCCAGTAATGACTAAATTATTTAGATTTATATTAATTGTATTTTGCTTTAATATTGCTTCTTCTCAAAGCAAACTCACACACGATGTTTATTTTGATACAGATAAATATGATGTGCCGTCGACTGAAGAAAATAGACTATTACTCTTTATTTCTACATTAACAGATGTTGATATTGAGTCTATATCTATATTTGGTTTTTGTGATGATATTGGTGCAGATGATTACAATTTAAAGCTATCTCAACAACGGGCTGATGCAATAAAAACTGTTTTTTCTAATAATGAAATAAGCGAATCTTTAATTACAAATGTAGACGGAAAAGGTGAAATTTTATTAAAGATAGTTAACGAAAAAAATATATTGAAAATTAGAGGTTTAAATCGTAAAGTAGAAATTATAGTAAAACCTAAACCTAAAATTGTTGAAGAAAAACCTATTGTAGAAACTGTTAAAAAGAAAGATGTTCCTGAACAAATTAAAGGAAAACTTAAGGTTGGTGATAAAATTATTTTTGAAAATATATTATTTAAAACTGGCTACGCTACGGTAACTCCTGATTCTAAAAAAACACTTCAAGAAATAGCTAAATCTTTAGTTGAACGAGATGATATTTATTTTACTATTCAAGGACATGTGTGCTGCACACAATTTACAAGGGATGCGGTAGACAGGAAAACAAAAAAACGCAACCTATCTGAAGCTAGGGCAAAATATGTATATAATTATTTTGTAAAAAAAGGCGTTAATAAAAAACGTATGCGATATATGGGAATGCGCAGAAAATTTCCTCTTGGTGGTGATCCAAAGCTTGATAGACGTGTAGAAATTTTAATTACTTATGTAGGTAATGAGAATTAATAATTTATGGTTAATAAAATTAGCTTATTTTCTTTATGCTTATTTTTAGCAAGCATGTATTGTGTTTCTCAAAACACCTTTGTTCCTGATGATAATTTTGAACAAGCTTTAATTGATTTAGGTTACGACTCTGGGCCTTTAGACGATTTTGTACTTACAGCAAATATTAATACTGTTACTGACCTTGATATAGCTTCAAAAAACATTTTTGATTTAACAGGTATCCAGGATTTTAATGAGCTATCAATCCTAGATTGTTCTGATAATAATCTTTCTACTCTAGTAGTTTCTTCTAATTTAAGTTTAACTGAGTTGTATTGCAAGAACAACTTTTTAACAAGTTTAAATGTTGGTGCGTTAACAGCTTTAAAAATACTTTGGTGTGATTTTAATCAATTACCTAGTATTAATATAACTAACAACTCTAATTTAATATCATTAACCTGTGGAAATAATTTAATAACCAATATTGATACTTCTAAAAATTCAAATCTAAATGTTTTAGTTTGTGAAAACAATCAAATACCTAACATAGATGTTACTCAAAACAAAAACCTTAACTCTTTACTTGTTAGAGGAAACCTGTTAACAAATATTGATGTTTCTCAAAACACAAATCTTGCATTTTTTGATTGTGGTATAAATCAATTATCCGTTTTAGATGTTTCTTTAAATTCTAATTTACGTGTTTTGTTATGTTTTAATAATCAATTATCAAGTTTAGATGTTACTCAAAATACGTTGTTAAGTGATTTAAGCTGTGAGTTTAATCAAATTACTCAACTAGATATGTCTAGAAACACATCTCTAGTAAATTTAGATTGTAGTAACAATAATCTTTGTTGGTTAAACATTAAAAACGGTACTAATGAAAATGCTACCATCATGGATTTTGAGTTTAATCCTAACTTAAATTGTGTAATTGTTGATGATGCCTCTAGAAGAAACCCCAACTGGAAACCTATTTCTTTTTCAAACTATGTTAATGACCCTTCTGATTGTAATAATTTTGTACCAGTTGATAGTTTAGATGATTTTATTGGAACTTCTTACACACTTCCTTTGCTTATTAATGGAAATTATTTTTCGCAATCTAACGGAAATGGTACACCTTTTCAAACAGGTGATATTATAGATAATTCTCAAACTATTTATATTTATAATGAAACTATTTGTGATAGTAATCAAACAAGTTTTAACGTAACTATTACTAATGAAGATTACTTTATTCCAAGATATTTTACACCAAATAACGACGGAAACCATGATTATTGGAAAGTTATTGATATAAATAATAGTATAAATAACATTTCAATTTATAACAGATACGGTAAACTATTAAAATTTTTACTTCCAAATTCTCAAGGTTGGGATGGTGTTTATAACGGACGTTTTTTACCTGATGGAAGTTATTGGTATGAAATTGTTTTAAATAATAAAGACGTTTTAAGAGGGTATTTTGCTTTAAAACGGTAGTTAATCCTTTATCATGGCTATATGTGGAATATCATCTTCAAGATACTCATCACCAATAACTTTAAAACCTAAATTGGTATAAAATTTCTTTAAATAAACTTGAGCTGAAATTTTAATTTTTGTTTCATTAAAATGATTTTTTATAGCCTCAATTGATGCTTTCATAATATCGTAACCATATTTGTATTGACGTTCGTTTTTAACAACTGCTACCCTGCCAATACTAGCATAATTAAAATAATCTCCTGACTTAAAAACACGTGTATAAGCCACTATTTTATTGCTTTTAAAACCTATAACATGTAAAGATTTTTGATCTTTACCATCAATATCTTGATATACACAATCTTGTTCTACAACAAAAATTTCACTTCTTAATTGTAATAAATCATACAACTCTTGAGTGGTTAATTGCTGGAATGTTTTTACTTTTATTTCTAACATAATTTAATCTTGAACAATAACATCTTTAGCATCATCTTTACCAAATTCCGGTTGAATATTAACATGATTAATATCGTATTTATTTAATAGTAAATCTTCAATTTTATGTAAAATAATATCAAATTGAGATAAAGAAATATCTTCATTAAAATCAATATGGGCTTCTAAGTGAATTTCCTCTTCATTTAATTGCCAAATATGTACGTGATGTACATTCTTTATACTTTCAAAACTATTAATTTCATTTACAATTTTATTTATTGGAGTTGAATCTGGAGTAAATAACATTAATACTTTTGTGGAGTCTTTTAATAAATCAAAACCCATCCAAATTAAATAGATTGCTATAGCAAAAGTTAATACACTATCTACCCAATACAATTGATAAAATTTCATTAATAATCCACCTATTAATACTGCAACACTAGCCATCATATCAGTTAATAAATGAAGGTAAGCACTTTTCATATTCATGTTAGCCTCTGAGTCTTTTTTTAATAAAAGCACACTAAAACCATTTCCTAAAATAGCTATTAAAGACAACCAAATAACTAAATTAGATTCTATTTCTTGCGGGTTTTTAAAACGCTCAACAGCTTCTATAATTAATAAAACTGCAACAATAATTAAAGTGGCAGCATTTATAAATGCTGCCAATATTTCTGCACGTTTATAACCAAAAGTTTTTTGAAATGATGCCTTACGTTTTGAAAGTTTTTCGGCAATATAACTTATAACTAATGAAACAACATCACTAAAATTATGTAAAGCATCACTTAACAATGCTAAACTTCCAGATATTAATCCTCCTATAACTTGAGCTACTGTTATAAGAATATTTAATAAAATAGATATAAAAAGATTTCGCCCTTTTAAATCAGGTTGTGAGTGATTATGAGAATGGTTATGCCCCATTTAACAAGATAATGGAATTTTATCAATTCTATTTTGGTGTCTTCCGCCTTCAAAATCTGTATTTAAAAATGTATCAACCATTTCAATAGCTTGATGTATTGCAGTAAATCGTGCAGGAATACATAATACATTAGCATTATTATGTTGGCGTATCAAACTAACAATTTCTTTATTCCAACACAAACCAGCTCGAATTTCTTTATATTTATTAGCAGTCATTGCTACACCATTTGCGCTACCACAAATTAAAATACCAAAGTCTGCTTTACTTCCAACTAAATCTTTAGCAACTGGATGTACAAAATCTGGATAATCAACACTATCATTAGCATCGGTACCATAATTATTTATAACATAACCTTTTGATTCTAAATGTTTTTTAATAGCAAATTTATAATCTGTACCAGCGTGATCGTTTCCTATAGAAATTGTCATTTTATATATATTAGTTTATAATAATACAAAGGTAATAATTATAAACATTGTCAATTAACATATTCATTACTTGTTAATAACTGTTTATTCTTTTTTAAAAGTAAAATTAGGAGATTTCAATTATTTTTTCAATCCATAACATTTCTATAACATCCAAATTAGTTAATGTAAATTTTTAGTTAAGTTATTAGGTATAAAATGTAAGTTTATTAAATACATTTTTGGTAATATTTATTAAAATTATATGTTAAAAGAGGTTATAAACAGTTGTTAATAGAAAATTTAAAATACCTATATTTTAAATAGTTATAATATTTACAATTGTTAACTTCCTATCAACAATATTCTATAAGAAACAAATCAAAGTAAAATATAAAAAAGTTATACTAGATATTAACAAGCTATAATAACCATCATTTATTTTTTAAAATTTTAAAAAGAAATTAATTATATAATATATAATGTGGATAACTTCAATTTAACATTAAAATAAAACGATTAAAAATAATAACCGTAGCTTTGTAAAAAATAAATAGCAAATCTTCTCCTAAAACAATAACGCTATTTAATAACAAAATTTCCAGTATCTTAGGAAATGAAAATGATTACAAAAATTTAAATGAGTAAAAAAAGAAAAGGAAAATCCAGAAGAAAAGGGATTTCCAACCTAACAAATACAATCTTAAGTATTTTAAAAAAAGAAAGAAACCAAGCCTTAAATTATAAACAAATAGCTGCTAAACTTGGAGTAAATGATGCAAGTAGCAGAAATCAAATTATAAAAAAATTACGCGATTTACAAGGAAAACAAGAAATTGAAGAAGTAGAACGTGGTAAGTATAAAGCTATTATAAGTACAGAATATTATACAGGCATCTTAGATTTAGCTGCTAAAGGTAATGGATATGTTATTTGTGATGAATTTGATGATGATGTATTTATAGCATCAAACAATATTAATAAGGCATTAGACGGTGATGAAGTAGAATTTTATGTTTATAAACGACGTAAACGTGGAAAATTAGAAGGTGAAATAACAGATATAATTAAACGTCAAAAAAGCGAATATGTTGGCGTTATTCAAATTCAGGATAAAAAGAATTTTGCATTTGTAATTGCAGATAGCAATAAAATGTATAAAGATATTTTTATACCTATTAATAAAACATTTAAAGCAGAAGATGGTGATAAAGTTTTAGTAAAGCTTGAGGATTGGCCAGAAAAAGCAGATTCTCCTTATGGTAAAGTAATTCAGGTTTTAGGAAAACCAGGAGATCATAATACTGAAATTCATGCTATTCTAGCAGAGTATGGTTTACCTCACGAATTTCCATACGAGATTGAAGAATTTGCTAATAAATTAGATACTTCAATTACTAAAGAAGAAATAGCTAAACGACGCGATATGCGTAAAGATTTAACCTTTACAATAGATCCTAAAGATGCTAAAGATTTTGATGATGCATTATCTTTTAAAATATTAGATAATGGTTTGTATGAAATAGGTATTCATATTGCCGATGTTTCACATTATTTACAAGAAGGCACTATTTTAGATGATGAAGCTTTTGAACGTGCTACATCTGTATATTTAGTAGATAGAGTAGTTCCAATGTTACCAGAAGTATTATCAAATAATGCATGTTCATTACGTCCACACGAAGAAAAATATACATTTTCTGCAGTATTTCAAATGAATGATAAATGTGAAATTAAGAACGAGTGGTTCGGACGTACTGTAACATATAGCGATGCACGTTTTGCTTATGAAGAAGCACAAGCTATAATTGAATCAAAAACTAACGATATCCCTGCAGCAGTTTCTTTAATTGGAAAAGTTTATAAAACAGATCAAGCTATTGCTGATGCTATTTTAAAAATGGATGAATTAGCAAAAACTATGCGAAGAAAACGTATGAGTTCTGGTGCTATTTCATTTGATAAAGTAGAGGTAAAGTTTAATTTAGATAAAGACAATAACCCAGAAGGTGTATTCTTTAAAACAAGTAAAGATGCTAATAAATTAATTGAAGAATTTATGTTATTAGCAAACCGTAAAGTATCAGAATTTATTGGTAAACAATCACCTAAAAAAACATTTGTATATCGTGTACATGATGAACCAGACGATAGTAAACTAGCTAGTTTACAAGGAATCGTATCAAAGTTTGGATATAAACTTAATTTTAAAGACCGTAAAACAACATCAGCTTCGCTTAATAATTTACTTAAAGAAGTTAATGGTAAAAAAGAACAAAATTTAGTTGATACACTAGCTATTCGTAGTATGAGTAAAGCTGAATATACGACACATAATATTGGACACTACGGATTAGCTTTTGATTATTACAGTCACTTTACATCACCAATTCGTCGTTATCCAGATGTTATGGCACATCGTTTATTACAACACTATTTAGATGGCGGGAAATCTGTTAATGAAGATGTTTATGAAGATAAATGTAATCATTCTAGTAATATGGAAAATTTAGCTACCAAAGCTGAGCGCGATTCAATAAAATACATGCAAATTAAATTTATGGAAGACCATAAAGATCAAGAGTTTGTTGGTGTAATTTCTGGAGTTACGGATTGGGGAATTTATGTAGAAATAATTTCTAATAAATGCGAAGGGATGGTAAGTGTTCGTGATATGAAAGATGATCATTATGCTTTTGATCAAGATCAATATGCTATGGTTGGTAGAAATACTAAAACCATGTATCAGCTAGGAGATGAAGTTATTGTAAAAGTTAAAAATACCGATTTAGTTAAGAAACATCTTGATTTTAATTTGATTGGAAAAAATGAAAGTTAATTGGGTTAAGAAAGGTTTATTTAATTTTTTTTAAAACAAAACAAAACTTTATGTAACATTTACAATAATTACAACTACTTATAAAAAAACAATTTATGATATTAACAACAACAAACACTATAGAAGGACATAAAATACAAGACTATTTAGGTATTGTATCAGGTATAGCGTATAATTCAAGTTATAAATATAAAGGCACAAGCGTTTCTTTTAAAGATATGTTTAAAATGTCTAAATATTATGAAGCTTATTCAGCTGGATTAGAGTTAATAAAAGAAGAAGCTTTTCAAAAATTAAATGATAATGCAATAGCATTAAAAGCAAATGCAGTTGTAGGTATAAAAATTGATATTGAGCCATTAGCAAACTCCTCCACTTTAATAGTTTCAATAACTGGAACAGCTGTAAAAGTTAATTAAATAATAAAATAAATTTTAGATATTAAAAAAGGGAATAATTATTGATAATTTTGCGTTAAGTAAAAAACCTTATTATTAATTAAGGTTGTTTAATAGCGAATTACGCTTGACTGATAAAAACAAAAAACCCTTAAAAAATGAAACAAATACTGTCAATTTTAGCAATTATTATTTCTTCAACTGTTTTTGCACAAGAATCCATAGAAAAGACAATAGGAGAGTTTAAAGAACTTAAAGTGTATGATTTAATTGAAGTTGAATTAATTAAATCTAAAGAAAACAAAATAATTATTACAGGAGAAAACAAAGAAGATGTTTTAATTAATAACAAAAATGGAAAGTTAAAAATTAAAATGAAATTAGAAGAAATTTTTGATGGTAATAAAACCTCAGTTAAGTTATATTATTCTAGTGTTGATATTATTGATGTTAATGAAGGGGCTAAAGTTTTTTCAGATGATAAAATAAAACAATTTGAAATTGATTTAAAAGCTCAAGAAGGCGGAAAGATTGACGTAAAACTAAATGTAACTTATGCAAATATTAAATCTGTAACAGGTGGCGTAATTAAAGCAACTGGTAAAGCTAAAAGTCAAGATATATCTATACTGACAGGAGGTGTTTATAAAGCAGGAGAACTTAAAACAGATAAAACTGAAGTTGCTATTAGAGCAGCTGGAGAAGCATATGTAAATGCCTCGAAATTAGTAGATATAAAAATTAGAGCCGGAGGTGATGTTTTTATATACGGCGATCCAGAAACAGTTAACGAAAGTAGAGTTTTTGGTGGGCGTGTAAAACGTATGAATTAGAAACCATTAAACATAAATTAAAAACCCGCTATTAATAGCGGGTTTTCTTTTCAAATAGTGTGTACAAGCAATTTAATAATCGTAAAATATTTCTTTACTTTGTGTAAAGCTTCACACAAATATGTTTGATGATATTTTAACAGCTATTCCTTTTGGAATAATTCTAGCCTTTACTATTGGCCCAGTTTTTTTTGTGCTTTTAGAAACCAGTGCCACAAAAGGGTTTAGAAGTGCATTAATATTTGATTTAGGCGTTATTCTTGCAGATATTATTTTTATTATAATTGCTTTTTATAGTACAAATAGCTTAAGAGGAAAAATAAAAGACGATCCTAGTTTTTTAATTTTTGGTGGTGTTTTATTAATAGTTTACGGTATTATTTCGTTTATAAAAACATCTAAATCGTTTCGATCTATAGTAAAAGAATATCATAAAGTAGAAATTCAAAAAGATTATGGTAAACTTTTTGTTAAAGGGTTTTTACTTAACTTCATTAACATAGGGGTTTTATTAGGCTGGTTAGGCTTTATTGTTTTAGGAGATTCGTTAACAACATCAAAGAATGGAGAAATAGTTTTCATTGTAACTATGTTAACCTCCTATTTTGTTGCAGATTTGTTTAAAATAGTAATAGCAAAGCGGCTAAAAGACAGATTAACCCCACGACTTATTTTTAAAACTAAAAAAATAATTGCTTTAGTTATTTTAGGTTTTGGAATACTACTACTCGTTCAAGGCTTATTTCCTGAAACTTACGAAAGAAATAAAGAAAAATTGGAGCAAATTAACCCTATAAAAGAAAAGCTTCCAGAGTAAAACTGAAAGCTTTTTTTGAGGCGTCGAGCGGATTCGAACCGCTGTAGAAGGTTTTGCAGACCTCTGCCTAGCCACTCGGCCACGACGCCATTAAATTTTTGCTATTAAAATATGTCTTAGACTATTTTTGAGAGGGTATCAAAAACTTGCTGCAAATGTAAAAAAAAATATAACTTTTCCTTACAAAAAATTAGATTTTACGCTTATCAGTCATTTTTATCGTTACACGTTCTACATCGCCTCCAATTGGAGGGTTTAGTTTACTTACCCAAACAGTAGCTTTTTTTACTAATTTATCTTCATTAAATATTCTATTAAGTATACGTTTTGCAACAGTTTCAAGTAGATGAGAAGGCTTTTCCATTTCTTCTTTAATAACCCTATTTAAAAACACATAGTCAACAGTATCAATAAGTTTATCGGTTTTTGCTGAAGCTTGTAAGTTTGCTTTAACTTCTAAATCTACCCGATAATCGCTTCCTATTTTGGTTTCTTCTTTTAAACAACCATGGTATGCAAATACGCGTATGTTTTCAACTTTTATAATTCCCATAAAGCAAAGTACTAGAATATTTAATTGGTAAACAAATCAAATATAATACTAATAACACTAGTTTTAGGTTTATAAAGCTTGGCTTAGATGAAGTAATTTACCAAAGGTTATATCATTTTTATAGCCAGATACTATATAACCAACAAATAATAGTTATATGTTTTTAGACCTTCCGATTTAATATATTGGAAGACCTTTTTACGTTTATATCTCGCTTTATTTCTATAAATTTGTGCTTTATTTTTAAAAGCATGTCTGAAGAAAAAAAGTCGCTTAATTTTTTAGAGCAAATTATTGAAGAAGATTTGGTTAACGGAATGCCAAAAGAAAATTTACGTTTTCGTTTTCCGCCAGAACCAAATGGTTATTTACATATTGGGCATACTAAAGCCATAGGTATTAGTTTTGGTTTGGGTGAAAAGTATAATGCGCCAGTAAATTTACGTTTTGATGACACAAACCCAGCAAAAGAAGAGCAAGAATATGTAGATGCTATAAAGCAAGATATTAATTGGTTAGGCTATAAGTGGGCAAATGAATTGTATTCTTCAGATTATTTTCAACAGCTTTATGACTGGGCTGTTTTACTTATTAAAGAAGGAAAGGCTTATGTAGACTCACAGTCTAGCGAAGCTATGGCTGAACAAAAAGGCACGCCAACACAACCAGGTGTTGATGGGCCATATAGAAACAGAAGTATTGCTGAAAACCTAGATTTATTTGAACGCATGAAAAATGGTGAGTTTGAAGAAGGCTCACATATTTTGCGTGCAAAAATAAATATGCAACACACAAATATGCTAATGCGTGACCCTATTATGTATCGCGTTTTAAAGAAACACCATCACAGAACAGGAAATGATTGGTGTATATACCCAATGTACGATTGGACACATGGCGAAAGCGATTATATTGAGCAAATATCACATTCATTATGTTCTTTAGAATTTAAGCCTCATAGAGAGCTTTACAACTGGTTTAAAGAGCAAGTGTATGCTTATAGCAAAAACAAGTATCCAGCGCTTCCTAAACAGCGTGAGTTTGCGCGCTTAAACTTGAGTTATACTATTATGAGTAAGCGTAAGCTACTACAATTAGTTGAAGCTAAAATCGTTTCTGGTTGGGACGACCCGCGTATGCCTACTATTTCTGGTTTACGCCGCCGAGGTTATACCCCTAACGCAATTAGAAAATTTATTGAAACCGTTGGTGTAGCAAAACGAGACAATGTAATAGATGTATCGCTTTTAGAGTTTTGTATTCGAGAAGATTTAAATAAAACAGCACCGCGAGTTATGGCGGTTTTAAACCCAATAAAATTAGTAATTACTAATTATCCTCAAGATAAAGAGGAGTGGCTTGACGCTGAAAATAATCAAGAAGATGAAAGAGCTGGTTTTAGAAAAGTACCTTTTTCGCGTGAATTGTATATTGAAAAAGAAGATTTTAAAGAAGAGGCTGGTAACAAGTTTTTTAGATTAAAACTAGGCGGAGAAGTGCGTCTTAAAAACGCTTATATTATTAAAGCTGATAGTGTTGTAAAAGATGCAAATGAAAATATTACAGAGGTACACTGCACATATAGTGAAGACACTTCAAAAAAGGTAAAGGGGACATTGCATTGGGTGTCAATAAAGCATGCAATAAAGGCTGAGGTTAGAGAATATGATAGGTTATTTAATGACGAAGCTCCAGATAGTCACCAAGATAAAACGTTTATGGATTTTATTAATCCAAACTCTTTAAAAGTTATTAAAGCCTTTGTTGAGCCTAGTTTAAAAGAAGCTAAGGCGGGAAATAGGTTTCAATTTCAACGATTAGGGTATTTTAATGTTGATAATGACTCAACTTCAAAAGCATTAATATTTAATAAAACTGTTGGTTTAAGAGATTCTTGGGCAAAACAAAAACCTAAAAACAATCAAACTCAACAAAAGAGTGCTGTTGGTAATAACAAAAGCGAACGAAAAGCGATCAGTATTATTCAGCAATTAGGAAAAAAATACACAAATCTACCTACTGAAAAGCAATTAAAAGTTAAAGCAGAAATTCAAGAATTAGCAAAAAAGGTGTCTTATGAAGACTTAGAACCTTTGTTTGCAACAGCTGTTAAAAAAGCAGGAACGCGTATTGCCACAATGTTGGCGTTAGGTGTTTTACTTAAAAATGGATTAGAACGAAATGAAGCAATAAATGAGTTTATTGCTAAAGCACTAGATGATAAAAACGAACTCTTAGTAGCTGAAGCTGAAGCAATTTAGAAAATAACAAAGTGTTAAATAAAAGAGCACATAAATTTTTTTAGCTATATTTAACTACTAACTAAAACAAATTATTATGGATTTTTTAAACTTCCCTGCAATTCTTGTTGCAGCTGTTTCTGCATTAGTTGTTGGATTTATTTGGTATAACCCAAAAGTTTTTGGCAATGCCTGGATGAAGGCAGCAGGCATGACAGACGAACAGGTAAAAGGCGGTAATATGGCGAAGATTTTTACTCTAGCCTTTATTTTTGCTTTTTTATTAGCCATGACTATGACGCAAATGAGTATTCATCAAACCGGAGCCTTAAGTTTAATTGGAGGTGATTCAAGTACGGCTCTTCCTTCTTATGCAGCATTTATGGCTGATTATGGAGACTCTTATAGAACATTTAAACACGGAGCACTGCATGGTGTTTTTGCAGGTATTTTTGTCGCTCTTCCTATTATTGGAACCAACGCTTTATTTGAACGCAAAGGTGCTAAATATATATTTATAAATAGCGGCTATTGGATTGTTACACTTGGTGTAATGGGAGCAATTGTATGTGGTTGGGTATAAATTTGTAAATTTTTAACATAAATAAAGACTGAGGTAATTAACTTCGGTCTTTTTTCTTTTTGTATTGATACATTATAAAATATATAGCACAGTTAGTCAGCTTCCTAATTCTTGGGATGCGCTTCAAAACCACGATATTTTTTTAAAAACATCATTTTTAAAAGGGCTAGAGTCTTCTTCACCTAGTAATATTACATCATACTATTTAGGTGTTTTTAAAGCTGAAAAATTAATCGCTATTGCTATTATTCAGCGAGTAGAAATGTACCTAGATGATATATTTAGAAAAACCTCAAACAACATTATTAAACAAGTTGCAAAACAATTGGTTTCAAAAATTATAAAAGGGAACGCGCTAATTGTTGGTAATTTAATGCATACCGGACAACACGGTTTGTGTTTTTTAAAAGAAGAAATATCTCAATCTGAATATCTAAATATTATTAATAAAGCTTTAAGCGATTTAACATTAGAAATTAAATCAAAGTTTAATAAAAAAATAAGAATCATTGCTTTTAAAGATTATTTTGAAAACAATACTATTCATAATGATTCTGAGTTTTTTAAAAATAACAACCTGTATAAAGTGCAAGTGCAACCAAATATGATACTTTCTATTTTAAATCACTGGAAGACACCAGAGGATTATATAGAAGCTTTCAATAAAAAATACAAAAGGCGCTATAAAACAGCACGAAAAAAAGCCAAAATGCTTGAGTGCAAAGAGTTAAACGAAGATTTTATTAAAAACAATTCTGAAACTATTTTTAAGTTATACGAAACTGTTTCAGACAATGCAGGGGTTAATTCATTCAAATTAAATAAAGCTCATTTTTATAATTTAAAAGCTAGCTTAAAAGAAAAATTTAAGGTTTACGGATATTTTTTAAATGAAGAATTAATAGGTTTTTATACTTTAATTTTAAATAATGATGTATTAGAAACATATTTTTTGGGTTACAATAAAGATTTACAACAAAAACATCAAATGTATTTAAATATGCTTTTTAATATGGCATTTTTTAGCATTGAAAATAATTTTAAAACCATTGTTTACGCCAGAACCGCTATGGAAATTAAAAGTTCTATTGGAGCAAAACCTAACACAATGCATGTGTATTTAAAACATACAAATAACTTTATAGCAAATACGGTTTTAAAGTGTATTGTAAAATATATGAATCCTATTAAAAAGTGGGAAGAAAGACACCCTTTTAAGTTATAAAAAGAAATACATATTAAGTAATTTAATAAGCTTTCGACTTATACCTTATAAATATGTAGTTATGAAAAAATTTATTTTTCTTGTTATTATCTTCCCTTTTTTTACTTTTTCCCAAACGATGGATAATAAAACACTTGAGAGTATTTATACTTCTGTAAGTGATTCTATTCAAGGGAAAAATGGTTCTTGGCATTTTTTTATTAAAGATATTCAGTTACTATCTATAACAGACACCAAGAATAATAGAATGCGAATTATTTCACCGATTGCAGATTCAAATAGTTTAAATAATGATTTGATTAAAGCTGCTCTAGTTGCAAACTTTCATACAGCTTTAGATGTTAAATATGCAGTTTCTGATGGTGTTTTATGGTCCGTATTTATTCACCCGCTAAAAGAATTATCTAAAAACCAAGTAAAAGATGCTGTTAGCCAAGTGTATTATGCGAATGTAAATTTTGGAAGCACATTTGCAAGCACATCGCTTGTTTTTCCTGGAAAGTTAAGTAAGGAGGAAAAACAAAAAGAAGAAGAGCCTAAACTTAGGAAGTTGTAAAAGCAATTTTTAACCGAGTTTAATAATACAAACCATTCTCTTTTATAGATTGAATTGCTTTTTTTTCATGGCTTTCTAAAGTATCAAACAATTCTTTATCTAGATTAGATTTTACGCCAATAAAAACCATTTTGAAACCTTTTAAAACTTCATTAAAAATTAGTTTTACTCTTTCCAAATGATAATCTGAAGTGATTACGGTTAAGTAACTATTTTCGATATTTTGAATTATAGGTTTAATTTTTACAGCATCATCAACTGTGTTTGATGATAAAGCAAAGTCTAAAAAAGCGCTCTCCGAAACCCCATTTTTAATAAGGTAAGTTTTGGAATATTCGGCATGAGGACTTTGGGTTGTATTAAAATGATCTCCCCATCCACCAGTACAAAGAATTTGTTTTCCTTCTAGGTAGTTTTCTAAACAGCAATTTAATCTGCTTTTTGAAATATTACTTAAAATGCCTTCAGGTGAGTTTGGAGACCCTAGAACAATTAAAACTTCTTTTTTCATGAGTTATATAAACAAAATAAAGCCCTCTAAGTATAAATTTAGAGGGCTGGTTTTTTAAAAACAAAGTTATTCGTTTTTATTCTTTTTAGAATTCTTCATGGCCTCACCAATCTGGTTACTAGCAGTAAAACTAGCTACCATATCATTTAGCATTTGACTACCAGCTTGTGGCGAATTTGGCAGTAAAATTAAGTTGCTATTGGTTTCTTGACCTATTGATTGAAGTGTATCATAATGTTGCGTTACTACAATTAAAGCAGATGCTTCCTGACTGTTAATACCAACTTTGTTTAACACCTCTACAGACTCTTCTAAACCGCGAGCAATTTCTCTACGTTGGTCAGCAATACCTTGACCTTGTAAACGCTTGCTTTCTGCTTCAGCTTTGGCGCGTTCAACTATTAAAATACGTTGTGCATCACCTTCAAATTGAGCTGCAATTTTTTCGCGTTCAGAAGCATTAATACGATTCATGGCTTCTTTTACTTGGCTATCAGGGTCAATATCTGTTACCAGTGTTTTAATAATATCATAACCATAGGTCATCATTGCTTCGTTTAACTCTCTTTTTACAGCTATAGCAATATCGTCTTTTTTTACAAACACATCATCTAGTTTCATTTTTGGAACTTCAGCACGCACCACATCAAAAACATAAGAGGTGATTTGATCGTGAGGATAATCTAACTTATAGAAAGCATCATACACCTTGTCTCTAATCACTTTGTATTGCACAGATACTTTTAGTTTTACAAATACATCGTCTAAAGTTTTGGTTTCAATAATAACATCTAGTTGTTGAATTTTTAAGCTTAGTCGACCAGCAATTCGGTCCACTAATGGAATTTTAAAACGAAGACCAGAATGTCGAATACTTTGAAACCTACCAAAACGCTCAACAATCACTGCGGTTTGTTGTTTAACAATAAAGAACGCTGAGATTAATATGATTAATCCAAAAAGAATAACGGGGATAAAAAACAAGTTCATAATAAATTTATTAAAATGGTTAGAAAAATTAAGATACAAAAATTATACTATATTTGGTTGTTTATAACCCAAACTATGAAATATAATCCGCTTTTCTTATTAGTAGCTATTTTACTATGTTTTGTTACAAAAAGTTTTTCGCAAAAAGGAAACTATCGCATTACTAACGGCTTTGGGGTAGTGGGAGGCATTACTCAATTTGATATTACTACAGACAATTTTATAACTAAAGAATCAAACGGATTTGTTGGAGGCTTAACAGCAACTGTTAATATTCCGGTTAGGTGGTACGACATAAGTTTTGGAATGCAGCTTTCTGAAAACACCATTGAAATTTCAGCAAGACCAAGCATGTTAAGTAATAGGAACCCTAACGAATTTATTAAATATAAAATGTTTGCTGCTCAAGTAGCGATGCTAATGCACATAAAAATAATTCCAAACCATTTTACTATTGATTTAGGGCCCATGCTTCAATACAACGGGGAACTAGAGCTTAACGAGGATGCAAAGAAAGGTTATTATATAAATAATTATAGCAATTTAATAGCGGGAGATATTTCAAGTATCTCTCAATTTAACATAAATGGGGCTATAGGAGCATCAGTTGGTATAAAAAACTTTAAGTTAAAAGCTCAGTATATTTATGGTTTTACTAATATTTTAAAGAAGCTAAATTCTCAAAGCCTTGATGCTTCTGGGGGCGCTACAAGTTTTAAAGGAAACCAAACCATGTTAGTTTTAGGAGGAATAATTTCGTTTTAGCTGTTTTATAAAATAGCAACCATTTTCTCTAAACGCTTCACACTTTCGTTTTTGCCAATTAAAAACATAATATCAAAAACATCAGGCCCTTTTAACGCACCAACTAAAGCTAAGCGTAATGGCATCATAACCTTTCCAAAGCCAATTTCATTAGATGTAATCCAGCCTTTAATATTAGTTTGAAGGTTTTCTACAGTAAAGACTTCAATATTGTTTATTATAGAAATTAATTCAGTCATTAATTCCTTGGTGCCGTCTTTAAATGCTTTTTTTGATGCCTTTTCATCATAAGATGTTGGTGGAGTAAAAAAGAAATGACTCAATTCCCAAAAATCAGAAATAAAAGTAGCGCGTTCTTTTATTAAACCAATAACCATTGAAATATAGTTTGCATCAATATTTGCTAATTCTGAATGATTATTTTTAAAGGCTTCAGCTAGCTCATCATTATTTTGTTCTTGCATGTAATGATGATTAAACCATTTGGTTTTATCGGGATCAAAACGTGCTCCGGCTTTATTAATTTTTGCTAAATCAAAAGTGTTTACTAGCTCTTCAAGATTAAATATTTCTTGTTCTGTTCCTGGATTCCAACCTAAAAAAGCTAAGAAATTAACAACGGCTTCTGGAAAATATCCAGCTTCCTTGTAGCCAATAGAAAGCTCGTTAGTGTTCTTGTCCAACCAGTTTAAAGGAAACACAGGTATCCCTAATTTAGAAGCATGCCTTTTACTTAATTTTCCTTTCCCTGTTGGATTCATTATTAATGGTAAATGTGCAAATTCTGGAGCTTCCCAACCAAAAGCTTTATATAGTTGATAGTGTAGTGCTAAACTTGGCAACCATTCTTCACCACGTATAACATGCGATATTTCCATTAAATGATCATCAACAATATTGGCTAAATGGTAGGTTGGCATGCCATCACTTTTAAACAACACTTTATCATCTAAAATATTTGTATCTATTTTAATGTCACCACGAATAATATCTTTTAAATGAAGTGTTTCGTCTTGGGGAGATTTAAATCGAATAACATAATCTTCGCCATCATCTAATTTTGCTTGAATTTTTTTTGCGCTAAGTGATAATGAATTATTTAGTTTTTGGCGATTATGCCAGTTATAAATAAAGGTTTTTCCTTTAGCTTCATGATCCTTTCTATGAAGATCTAAAGTTTCAGCAGTATCAAAAGCATAATATGCATTGCCAGAAGCAATTAATTCATCTGCATATTGTTTGTATAAATGTTTGCGTTCGCTTTGTCTGTATGGTCCAAATTTTTCGTTTTTGTTTACACCTTCATCATAAGGCATTCCACACCAATTTAAAGCATCAACAATATATTGTTCTGCCCCTTCAACATATCTATTTTGGTCGGTATCTTCAATTCTTAGAATGAAAGTGCCGTTGTGTTTTTTGGCAAATAAATAATTAAATAGAGCTGTACGAACTCCGCCAATATGTAAAGGTCCTGTTGGGCTTGGTGCAAAACGCACACGAACGTTTTTGGTCATGTTTTTAATTTATGACTGCAAAGATACAATTAACACTTAATTATAAACCTTATAAAAATAAAATTGTAGTTTAGTATGTTAAATGCCTTAAATACTATAATTGAATACTTTTAATAATATACAAACCAAGCTCGAACAATTTATTAACCGTTATTATACTAACGAGCTAATAAAAGGCACTATTTTGTTTGTTGCTATTGGGCTACTTTACTTTTTGTTTACATTATTTATTGAGTATGTTTTATGGTTAAACCCCTTGGCGAGAACCATTTTGTTTTGGATGTTTATTTTAGTTGAGGTTGTTTTGCTTGCTAAGTTTGTTGTTAGCCCATTAGCAAAATTAGTGAAACTCAAAAAAGGCATAAATTATATTGATGCTTCAAAAATTATTGGAAAACATTTTCCTGAGGTAAATGATAAGTTATTGAATGTTATTCAGCTTAAAGAAAATCAATCAGAGTCAGAATTATTGCTGGCAAGTATTGAACAAAAATCATTAGAATTAAAGCCTATTCCGTTTAAATTAGCTATTAATTTTAAAAAGAACACCGTTTATTTAAAATACGCTGCAATTCCTATTTTAATTATTTTAATTACGTTTTTAACAGGGCATTCTAATTGGTTTAGCGATAGCTACGAGCGCGTTATTCATTATAAAACAGCCTATCAACCGCCAGCACCATTTGAGTTTTTTGTAGTTAATAATGATTTGAAAGTTATTGAAAATAAAGATTTTAAATTACAAGTTAAAACTGCTGGCGATGTAATTCCAGAAAATGTACAAATACTTTATAACAACGAAAGCTATTTTTTAAAACAAAAAAACATAGGAGAGTTTGAATATATATTTTCACAGCCAAAAACAAATATTGAGTTTCAATTAACAGCGAATGATGTAACGTCAAAACCTTACACATTAAGCATTGTAGAAACCCCTTCGTTATTGAGCTTTGAAATGGTATTAGATTACCCAAATCACACTAAAAAGAAGAATGATATTTTAAAAAGCACAGGAAATGCTATAGTGCCAGAAGGCACTAATGTAACATGGTTGCTCAAAACAAGATCTACCGATAATGTGCATTTGTATAGCAAAGACACGCTAAACTTTTCTACTGATGAATCTAATAATTTTAAGTTGTCTAAACAACTCTATAATCATTTAAACTATAGTTTAAGCACCAGCAATGCTAATCTTAAAAATTACGAAAACCTTACTTTTAGAATAGATGTGGTTAAAGACGAATACCCGGAGCTTAACTTAAAAATGGAGCTTGATAGTTTAGATTTGCAAACACTTTATTTTTATGGTCAAATAAGTGATGATTATGGTTTTAGTAAGCTTCAAATGGTTTATTATCCAATAAATAATGAATCGAAAAAACAAATAGAAAACATACCAATATCTAAAACTAATATTGATGATTTTATTACAGCGTTCCCTAATAATTTAAATATTGAAGAAGGTGTAGGGTATGAATTGTATTTTCAAGTATTTGATAATGATGTAGTTAACAGATATAAGCAAACAAAAAGCAATGTATTTACCTATAGAAAAAGAACTAAAGAAGAAGAAGAGCAAAAGCAATTAGATGAACAAAACGAAACAATTAAAGATTTAAACAAATCTTTAGAAAAGTTTGAAGAACAAGAAAAAAAGCTTGAAGAGTTATCTAAAAACCAAAAAGAAAAATCAAATTTAAATTTTAATGATAAAAAGAAATTAGAGTCATTTTTAAAGCGTCAGAAGCAGCAAGATGAGATGATGAAAAACTTTAACAAAAAGCTTAAAGATAACTTAGATAATTTCCAAAAAGAAAAACTTGAAGAAGATGCTTTTAAAGAAGATTTGAAAAAACGTTTAAAAGAAAATGAAGAGCAATTAAAAAAAGACGAAAAGCTTTTGGAGGAATTAAAAAAAATCCAAGAAAAAATAAACAAAGAAGAGTTAACTCAAAAATTAGAACAACTAGCAAAACAGAACAAGAATAAAAAAAGAAGCTTGCAGCAATTACTAGAGCTCACTAAAAGGTTTTATGTTGAGAAGAAACTAGAAAAGCTTAAAAGTGATTTGGAAAGTTTAGCAGAGGAGCAAGAAGAATTATCAAACAAAGAAGATGAAGAGAATACCAAGGAAGCACAGGATAAATTAAACGAAGAATTTAAAAAGCTTAAAGAAGCCCTTGAGCAGCTAGAGAAAGATAGTAAGGCCTTAAAAAAACCTATTGATATTCCGAGAGATAAATTAGACGAAAAGGAAATTAGTGATGAACAGAAAAAAGCTTCTAAAGAATTAGAAAAAAGTGAGGAGCAAAAAAACAATGAACAACAAAAACCTAATAATAACGAAGATCAAAATAAAAAGAACGCTCAGAAAAACCAAAAGAAGGCGGCTCAAAAAATGAAGGAAATGAGTGAAAAAATGCAAAGTTCTATGAGTGGAGGTGAAGCCAATCAAATGCAGGAAGATGCTGAATCACTAAGGCAAATTCTTGATAATTTAGTGTTGTTTTCTTTTGACCAAGAAGCACTCATGAATCAATTTAAAACCATTGAAGTTAATCACAATAAATATGCATCTTTTTTAAGAAAACAACAAAACCTTAAAGAGCATTTTGAGCATATTGATGATAGTTTGTTTGCGTTATCATTACGTCAACCAAAATTATCAGAAACCGTTAACAAAGAAATAACAGAAGTTTTTTATAATATAGACAAAGCATTGAGTCTGTTGGCTGAAAACCAACTTTATCAAGGTGTTTCAAATCAGCAATTTACAATCACGGCAGCTAATAATTTAGCCGATTTTTTAAGCGATGTTTTGGATAATATGCAGGAGAATATGAGCATGTCTCAAGGAAAAGGTGGAAAAGGAGATATGCAACTTCCAGATATTATTATGAGTCAAGAACAACTCAATAAAATGATGGAAGAAGGAATGAAAAAAGGTAAAGGAGAGAAACCTGAAAAAGGCGAAGGTGAAAAAGATGGCAAAGGTGATAAAAAAGGACTAAATGAAGAGGGAGGGAAAGATGGCGATAAAGAAGGAAAAGGAAATCAAGGAAATCAAAATGGCTCTGAAGGAGAAGGGCTTAATGAAGATTTAAACGGCAAGTTATATGAGATTTATCAACAGCAACAAGAATTGCGAAACGCTTTACAAGAACGATTATCAAAAGAAGGCAAGGGAGCGAAAGGAAATGGTGAAGCGCTTTTAAAAAAAATGGAGGAGATTGAACTGGATTTATTAAACAAAGGTTTCACGAATCAAACTCTTCAAAAGATGATGCAATTGAAGCATCAGCTCTTAAAAATGGAAAACGCCACTTTTCAACAAGGAGAGGATAACAAACGAGAGTCTGAATCAAATAAAAACAATTTTGATAATAACACGAACAATCAAATCCCGTCTGCTAAACAATATTTTAATACAACTGAAATATTGAATAGACAAACCTTACCTTTGCGTCAAATTTATAGAAAGAAAGTACAAGAGTATTTTAAAAAGGCAAATGATTGATTTTAATTACGAAACCGAATTTTTATTAGATAATTCTAACGAAGTTTCTGCTTGGATTTCTAATGTAATTTCAGATGAAGGGTTTAAGGAAGGTGATATAAATTATGTTTTTTGTAATGATGATTACTTGCACAACATAAACGTAGAATTTCTTAATCATGATACTTTAACCGATATTATTAGTTTCGATTATTCAGTCGGAAAAATAATACAAGGCGATATTTTTATATCTATAGAACGCGTAAAAGATAATGCTGCTGATTTTAAGGTTTCATTTCAAGAAGAGTTGCACCGAGTTATTATTCATGGTATTTTACATTATTGTGGCTATAAAGACAAGACAAATGAAGACGCTAAATTGATGAGGCAAAAAGAAAACCACTACTTAAAATCACTCAACTAAATATTCAAGAATTCAGCGTATATTTGCACACTTAATTTAGACAGTGTTCCACGTGGAACGTTTTAAAGATTGAACAGTATGTTTAACGAAGTATATGATGTTATTGTTGTTGGAGCAGGTCACGCAGGAAGCGAAGCCGCAGCCGCTGCTGCCAACATGGGAAGCAAAACATTACTTATTACAATGAATTTACAAAACATTGCACAAATGTCTTGTAACCCAGCCATGGGGGGTATTGCTAAAGGACAAATTGTTCGCGAGATTGATGCGCTTGGTGGTTATAGTGGAATTGTTTCTGACACATCAGCTATTCAGTTTAAGATGCTAAACAAGTCTAAAGGACCGGCTATGTGGAGCCCGAGGGTACAGAGTGATAGAATGAGGTTTGCAGAAGATTGGAGGTTGCTTTTAGAAGCAACACAAAACCTTGATTTTTATCAAGACATGGTTTCTGGTTTGTTGATTGAAAAAGACAAAGTTGTTGGTGTTAAAACATCTTTAGGAATAGAAGTGAAAGCTAAATCTGTAGTGCTTACTAATGGCACATTCTTAAATGGATTGATTCATATCGGTGATAAAAATTTTGGAGGTGGTAGAGCGGGTGAAAGAGCGGCAACAGGAATTACTGAGCAGTTAGTAGGTTTGGGTTTTGATTCTGGAAGAATGAAAACAGGAACACCACCACGAGTAGATGGGAGGTCATTGGATTATTCTAAAATGATTGAGCAACCTGGTGACGAGAACCCTGAAAAGTTTTCGTATTTAGATACAACAAGACCTTTAAACAATCAACGTTCTTGTCACATGACATATACGAGCGAACTGGTACATGATTTACTTCGTGAAGGTTTTGAAAGATCACCTATGTTTAATGGTCGAATTAAAAGCTTAGGACCTCGTTATTGTCCGTCAATAGAAGATAAGATTAATCGCTTTGCTGATAAAGATAGACATCAATTATTTATTGAGCCTGAGGGATGGAATACTTGTGAGGTTTATGTAAATGGTTTTTCTACGTCGTTACCTGAAGATGTTCAGTTCAAGGCGTTGCGTTCTGTAGTTGGTTTCGAAAACGTTAAGTTTTTTAGACCAGGCTACGCGATTGAATACGACTATTTCCCACCAACACAATTAAAACACACTTTGGAAACTAAGCTGGTTAATGGGTTATATTTCGCAGGTCAAATTAATGGCACAACGGGATATGAAGAAGCCGCTTCTCAAGGATTGATGGCAGGTATAAACGCAAGCCTTAATGTAAGGGGAAAAGACGCTTTTACTTTAAAAAGAGACGAGGCTTATATAGGTGTTTTGATAGATGATTTAATCACTAAAGGAACCGAAGAGCCATATAGAATGTTTACATCTAGGGCAGAATACAGGACATTGTTGAGGCAAGATAATGCAGATTTAAGATTAACCCCTAAAGGATTTGAGTTAGGGTTGGCTTCTGAAAAGCGATTAAAACGAATGGAGAAAAAGCATGAAGATGCTGAGAAGTTTGTTAGCTTTTTTAACGTAACAAGTGTGAAACCAGAAGAGGTGAACCCGATCCTTGAATTAAAAAATTCATCACCAGTTAAACAATCTGGCAAGCTATTCAAGATATTTGCGAGACCAAATATTGATATGAATGATGTTAGAAAAGTAGAAAGTGTTGAGGCTTATATTCAAGAAAATAATTTGGATAGAGAGGTTATAGAACAAACAGAAATTCAAGTAAAATATTCAGGTTATATTGCCAAAGAAAAGAACAATGCAGATAAATTAAGTAGGCTGGAATATGTAAAAATCCCAGAAAATTTTGATTATTCTCAAATTAAATCTATGAGTTTTGAGGCTCGAGAAAAGCTTAAAAAAGTACAACCAACAACGGTATCTCAGGCTTCAAGAATTAGCGGTGTTTCTCCTAACGATATTTCTGTTTTATTGGTTTATATGGGTAGATAATATTCAACGTTCCACGTGGAACATTTCATTATTTTTAGAAATACATTTACAAGTCTGTGGCAAATAAAAACTCAAATCATGTTCATTTAAAAGTAAAGGATTACTCTGTTTCAGGAGAAGAATTTGAATTAATCTTAAATTCGGAATACGGCTTTTTAGAAACTACGCCTCAGCCATCTTTGAATAGACTACCTAATTATTACGAAAGCGAAGATTACATTTCGCATACAGATTCTCAACGAAATCTGTTTGAAAAAGCATACCATTTAGTTAGGAAGGTTTCATTAAAAAAGAAATTAAAACTAATTAATTCATTTTCACCAACCAATAAAACCTTACTAGATGTTGGATGCGGAACTGGTGATTTTTTGCAAACGGCAAAGCAAAATAATTGGAATGTTTCAGGAATTGAACCCAATAAACAGGCTCGTAAAATTGCTAACAATAAAACAGATGACTCTGTTTTTGAAACCAGCCAACTTTTAAAATTTGAAGAATCTAGCTTTGATGTTATAACACTTTGGCATGTATTAGAACATTTACCAAATATAGAAGAGCAAATGTCTTGCTTTAAAAAACTACTAAAACCAAAAGGCACATTAATTATAGCTGTGCCTAATCACAAAAGTTACGACGCAAAGTATTATAAACAATTTTGGGCCGCTTATGATGTACCCAGACACCTTTGGCATTTTAATAAAGGTTCAATTTCAAAATTGGTTTCTAAGCAGTTTATGAAAGTTGTAAAAATTAAACCAATGTTTTTTGATGCTTTTTATGTAAGTCTACTTTCTGAAAAATATAAATCTGGAAAAATGAATTTAGTTAAAGGTTTTTATGTTGGACTGATGTCAAATTTAAAATCGATAACTACAAAAGAAGCTTCTTCTCTAATTTACATTATTAAAAACAACCAATAACTGTTTTAACAAATGTATTGAGACTTTCAAGTGCCTAGGCGCACAATCTAAAGGGTGTTTTGTGAAAGCGTCTTAAAAGCCCTTAAACAAGCTTGTTTTTAATAGATATTTATTATTTAAAACCACAAACAACATAAGAATTCATTATATGTTAAATTCAAAATAATTTCATGCTGATTTATGCCATACTTTATTACATTTGTGCGAATTCTTAAAATAGAAAAACCAAACACATGAAAAATATAGTTTACGTAGTTTTAGCAATGATTGTTTTATCCTCATGCCAAAAACAAGCAAAAATTGGATATGTAAATAACGGAACAGTTATAAATGATTTTCAAGAAAAGAAAGACCTTGAAGCAAAGTTCGAAATAAAAAAAGTGGCGTTTCAAAAAAAATTCGATAGTATCGATTTAGCGTTTCAAAACGAAGTTCAAAAATTTCAAACGGACGCTAAAAGAATGTCTCAAACAAAAGCTCAGCAAAAATATCAGGAGCTTGGTCAAAAGAAACAAATACAAGATCAGCAAAAACAAGTAGAAGCTCAACAATTTCAGCAAGCATTTCAAGTTGAAATGGATTCTTTAATAATTAAAGTAAAAGATTTTGTTAATGACTACGGTAAGAAAAATGGATACACTTATATTTTAGGAACTACTGATGCAGTATCAACAGTTATGTATGGTACCGATGAAAACGATTTAACACAAACAATTATAGATGCTTTAAATAAGGTTGATAATACTGATATTAAAGAGTAGTTATAATATAAAACACTTTTAACAGAAAGCTCTTTTTATTAAAGAGCTTTTTTTGTGTTATAATTTATCTTTAATATTTTCAATTAAATTGTTGATTTTCAATAAGTTGCCAGAAGAGCGAGTAGATCGATAAACAACTTTTTTGTCATTTATTTTTAATATGGTAAAGGGTATATCTCTTCCGTTTGTATTTCCTATTTCTTCAGGACTAAAATGCTTCATTAAATATTCAATGCGTTTAACCGTGTCTAAAGCAATTAAGGTTTCGTAAACCCCTTTTTTCTTTACATTGTCAATCCCATTATATACAACACGACCATTATTGTAAATGTATAGGTCGTAGACAGGACAATTACCTAAACATTTGCCTTTGGAAAAGGTTACGATTAATTTTTCTTTAACTACTGAAGCGTTTTTTTTGCTAATCGAACAAGAGGGAGACATTAAAATCATTATAATTAAACTTAAATATTTCATATTACTTTTTAGTTTCTAATTAACTGGTAATAAAGGCTTACAGCTTTAGGCATGCTTTATTACTAGTTAATACCAACCAATAAATCACTTTTTATGCGAGCAATGACTTTTGTTTGGGTTGCCAAAAGTGTTTGCTTTTTTCCAACTTCCTGGAGCTGGCAGTATGCTTTTTTTATTACTTCTTGAAGTTGATGATGCTCCAAGATTATTTCTTATATAATTTCTTAACTCTATTAATTCATTATGGTTATACATAAGTTGAATTTTTTGCTCAGCTATTGAGCTTCCATTTACACCACCATTTCGAGTAACAAAAGTTGCAAATACCTCAGCAATATCCTCGCCAGGATTTGTTGATGCATATTGTGTAACATACCTGCTGCTATACTTAGTATAAAAGCTTTCCATAGCTGTTTCAGTGTCTTTGGCTTTTATAAATTCCTCCCATATATCTGCCCAATAATTGCTTTGTAATTTGTTTATATATGATGCTGTTTTAGAACAACCTTCACCTGTATAATAATTACTACAATTAGCTTCATTAATAATTGCATCTACCTGGTCGTTATTTAGAGTTAAAATATGGCCAAACTCATGAATTATAGTATATGCTAATTCTTTTTGGTCATTAGTAAAGTTTATTGCAACTCCCATTTGCCACTTTGAAAGATCCGATTTAGTTTCAATTACAAAACCTGAACTACCAGAAACATCTCCATTATAAATTAAAAACTCATTCATTTTAGTTCTATAATTAGCAGGTATTATTTTTTTTGTTAAAGACCAAAGCTCTTGATGCTTTTTCGTGTCTTGTTGATATGCAAGATCTTGCCCCGTTACTTTATAGTCTTGTTTTTTAATAATGTTTTCTCCATGAATTGTATATAACGTAATTTCTCCATCACTTCCTGTTGGGTTGTTTGTATTATCTGGGTTATCTGTTGTATCACCAGGATTACTATTAGTGTCAGGATTAACAGTAGTTGTTAAACCATCATCTATTTCTTCAGTATTACAAGAGTTAAAGGTTACAAAAGAGAGCAAAATTGCAAAAGTAAAAACGAGCTTTATATTTTTCATCTGTTCAAGTTTTGGGTTTAACTATTGTTTATAGTAAAACAGACAATTAAAAAAACACCCTACTTTTTATTTAATTTTATTTAGTTTTGAAAAAGGTAATTTTAAATAAATGAAGCATAAATCTGTTTGCGAAAGCGAAACATTTAAAGTTGTTTTTAACACACACTCAGACACTTTAAGAAATTTTATATACTATAAATGTGGAGATATCCAGCAAGCCGAAGATATTGTTCAAGATACTTTTATTAAATTATGGAAAAATTGTGCTAAAGTAGTTTTTGAAAAAGCTAAATCATATTTATTTACAGTTGCCAATAATGCTTTTTTAAATGAAGTCGCTCATAAAAAAGTTGTTTTAGAGCACCAAAAAAAACATTCTCAAAAGAGTTCTAATATTACACCAGAGTTTCTGCTTGAAGAAAAGGAGTTTATGATAAAGCTTAATGCGGCTATAGCAAATTTACCCTTTAGGCAAAGAGAAGTGTTTTTGTTAAGTAGAATTGACAAAAAGAAATATTCTGAAATCGCAGAAATAGTTGGTATAACAGTTAAAGCTGTAGAAAAAAGAATGAGTCAAGCATTGATTGTTTTACGAAAAAAAATAGGAGATGTATAATAAAAGTAGGGTAAAGCAATAAGAATTTGTTCTATATATAAAAAGAAACCATAACAATGGAAAAACAATACTCTGATGATACTTTTTTAGCTAGATGGATTTCTGGAGAGCTAACTCCTGAAGAATTATCTGAGTTTAAAAAATCAAAGGACTATAAAAGTTTTGAAAGAATAAACAAAGGTGCTCAAAACCTCTCTGTGCCTGCTTATAACAAAAACAATGCATTTTCAAAGTTGCAGGAGGATATAAACAAAAAAACAAAAACTGTTAAATTGATTCCTAATTGGGCTTATACAGCTGCAGCTATATTGGTTGTTGCATTAAGCCTGCTTTTCTTTTTAAATAATAAATCAACCCATTTTAAAACAGGTGTTGGCGAGCAACTAGTTGTTACATTGCCAGATAACTCTAAAGTAAATTTAAATGCAAATTCTTCAATAAAATTTAAAGAAAAAGATTGGAGTGAAAATAGAGAACTAAAATTTAGCGGCGAAGCCTTTTTTGATGTTGAGAAGGGGTCGTCTTTTAGAGTAAAATCAGGTGAGGGCATTGTAGAAGTATTAGGAACTGAGTTTAACGTTATTTCTAAGAACAATTTTTTTGAAATAAAATGCTATGAAGGTAAGGTTAAGGTTTTAAATTCTGGAAATAATGATTTAGCTATATTGACATTAGGAAAGGCCTTTAGGGTACATAATAAGGAAAACAAAAACTGGACTTTTATAGAAAAAACACCAACTTGGATACAAGGAGAGAGTAGTTTTAAAGACATGCCGCTAAAACAAGTAATAAAAGCACTTGAAGACCAGTATGAAATTAAATTCGATATTTCCCTTATTAATTTAAATAGACGTTTTACAGGAAGCTTTACCCATAAAAACTTAAAGCTTGCTTTACAAACCGTTTTTACTCCAATGAATATTAATTATACTACATCAAAGAATAACACAATTATTCTTAAAGATAAAAAGTGAAACAATTTTTTTTGATTAATATTGTTACAAATTATAAATAGTTTGTAGCAGTAATAATGAACCTAAAGTATACATTCTTGTTTTTTTTTCTTTTGGTTTCATTGGTAAACGCTCAAGAAAGAACATCCATTAATTATAATCAAGAACCACTTGTGGATGTGCTTTTAGATATTGAAAAAAAGTTTGATATTAAATTTTCTTTTAATTCAGAGTTAATAAATAAGCAAAGTATTACTTTTTTAAAAAGCATCGCTAGTTTACAAGATATAATTACAGCAATAGAATCTCAAACAAACTTAGAATTTCAAAAGGCATCAGAACGATATTACCTTATAAAAAGGCAAACATTGTTAGACCTTCTATCAACACAGCAATTAGACGAAGTTGTTATAAGTGAGTACATTACATCGGGAGTAAAGAAGAAAGATGATGGCTCGGTTGTTTTGACACCTAAAACTTTAGGTATTTTACCAGGGCTAACAGAATCAGATGTATTACAAAGTTTGCAATTACTTCCTGGTGTACAAAGCCCTACGGAAACAACTTCAGGGCTATATGTAAGAGGAGGAACACCAGATCAAAATCAAATATTGTGGGATGGTATAAAAATGTATAATACAGGCCACTTTTTTGGAATGATATCTGCGTTTAACCCTTATATAACTAAAGATATTGCCTTTTTTTCTAATGGAACAAGTGCTCGATATGGCAATAGTATTTCCAGTGTAATAGATATTGCTTCTTACAATAATGTGCCTGAAAAAATTGAAGGAGGTTTAGGTTTTAATATGACACACGCTGATCTTTTTTTAAAAGCACCAATCACAAAAAAATTTGCTTTAGTAGCCTCGGCAAGAAAATCATATACAGACGCTATAAACACTTTTACTTTTCAAAACCTGTCAAGCAGAGTATTTCAGAACACAAAGATTTCGGAAGGAAATAAGATTTATGATGACGATAATGTAACATTAACAAACGATTCTTTTAGTTTTTCTGACGTTACATTAAAAGCCATCTTTAATCCATCAGAAGGAGATGAAGTTGTTTTTAGCAGTTTATTTACTAAGAATAAATTAGATTATGGGTTCTTAATTGAAGAATTTGAAGAAGTATCTAAAGATGTTTTAGACATAAAAAACAAGGGATTGAGTTTAACGTGGAATCATAATTATAGTAATTCATTTTCGCATGAAATTCAAGCTTATTATTCAAATTTTGAATTGGATTATGAGGGCACAAATAATTACCCTAACGACCTTTTTAATAAAACAACTAAAAATAATATCATTCTAGATAAAGGCATTTCAATTCATACCAATTGGAAAATTAATAAGGAAAACTCTTTAGCTATTGGATATCAATTATCTTCAAATAAAGTAGACTTTTCTTTGGGATACGATAATAATTATTTTCCAGATGATCTTTATGAAGATATAAACAGAAAAAGTAATAGCACTAATACAATTTATACCGACTATCAATTTAAAAAAACACGAAAGTGGCTGATATATTTAGGACTTAGGGGTGATTTTGCATCATTATTAAAGAAGTTTTATTTAGAACCTAGGTTGCTGACAGAGGTTTATTTAAGCAAGCCAATTAAAGCTAAAATCGCTTTAGAGAGAAGACATCAAAACTTAAGTCAAATTTTAGAATTTAACACTAGAGATTTCGGATTAGAAAACCAAGTTTGGGCTTTAGCTCAAGATGATTATGTGCCACTACAAAGAAGCAATAAGCTGTCTATAGGTTTTAATTTTAATGATAATGGATGGAATATAGACATTGACTTTTATAAAATAAAAACAAAAGGCTTATCATCATTAACTAGGGGTTTTGAAAGCACGGGTGCAAATTACTCAGAAGGAGAAAGCAGTATTTCAGGTATTGATATTTTGCTTAAAAAGAGAATAAATAATTATAGAACATGGTTAAGTTATACAACAACAAAAAAGGATTTTAACTTTAATGATATAAACAATTCTCAGTCATTTTCTGGTAATTTTCATATTGCGCATCAGCTTTATTGGTCACATTCGTATAAATTAAATGCTTTTGATTTCTCTTTAGGGTGGCGATTTAGAACAGGTATACCTTACACAAAAGCTTTGGGGCTGCAAGATGATGGATATTCTATTCTTTACGATAAAATTAATAATGAGCGCCTTCCAAATTATCATCGCTTAGATTTTTCAGCAACATATAAATTTAATATTTCAAAAAGCGATACATGGAGAGGTAAATTGGGTTTTTCATTACTTAATGTATATAATAAAAAAAGCATCTTAAGTAGAGACAATAGAGTTAGATTATCTACCGACCCAGATACTCCATATTTTTTGCAAGAAACAACTAAAACATCTTTAGGTATAACACCTAATTTAGTGTTCAGAATAGAGTTTTAAAAGCTGTTATGCTGGTTTTTTGTGAAGTAACCTTGTTAGTTTAATAGATAAATCGGTTAAAATAATTTTAGAATTCCCATTACGCTCAATATGGTAAATGGCATTTTGTAGTTCATCACTAATTTCTAAAATGTTATTACCATGCACAAAAGGCGCAAAGTTTTCCAGTTTAAACTTTTCGGTTTTTGGTTCCAAGAACACCAAATCTGTAGCATTATAATTTAAAAGCAAAGCCTGACGAAAAAAATCTAAACAAAAATTAAGAAACTGTTTTTGAGTTTCACGACCAGTTTTTGCTATGTCTTCACTCCAAGAAATTAAATCATGAATCGCTGCCTTGTTGCCTTTAGCTTTAAAAGCACTACGAATCCAGAAAATAAACCAAGTTTCAAATTGTATATCTTCAGAATCTTGATATACTAAATCGCAAGCTTTATTATAATTTCCATTGGATTGATGTGCTATTTTTGTTGCTACCGAAAGTTCTAAACCATAACTTTTAACTAAGGCGCTTTTTATAACATCCTCTGCTAAAGGTGGAAAGTGTAAAACTTGACAACGCGATTTTATAGTATTAATTATTTGTTCTTCATCTTCAGCAACTAAAAGGAAGATTGTTTTATTTGGAGGCTCTTCAATAAGTTTTAAAAGTTTGTTTGCACAAGCAGTATTCATTTTTTCTGCCATCCAAATAAGCATTACTTTATAACCTCCTTCATAAGATTTTAGTGTTAACGATTTTACAATTTCATGTGCCTCATCAACCCCTATTTGTCCTTGCTTATTGTCAACACCAAGTAATTTATACCAGTCAAACAAATTCCCATAAGGCTGTTCTTTCAGTAATTGACGCCACTCTTCTAAATAAAAACTAGATACTGGTTTGCTCTTAACTTTATCGCTAGTTGTAACAGGAAATGCAAAATGTAAATCGGGATGTGAAAAGTTTTTAAATTTTAGGTTACACGTCTCATTTCCAGAGTTGTTTTCTCCACTAGAGTTAGAACACAAAATGTATTGCGCATAAGCAATTGCCATAGGCAATGTGCCACAACCTTCGTTACCCACAAACAATTGAGCATGTGGTATCCTGCCATTGTCAACACTTTGTGTTAAATGGTTTTTAATATGATTTTGACCTAATATATCTTCAAAAAGCATCAAACAAATATAACTTATGTTTTTAACATTATGTTGTAATAAATTAAAGATAAATCGACTTATTTTTATAGGATAAACAACAGCCTATAATTTAAAAAATGGCACAAAACGCTATTCTATTTATTCCAGATATTTCAGGCTTCACTGAGTTTGTGCATCACACAGCAATAAGCCATAGCCGACATATTGTGTCTGAGTTATTGGAATTGTTGATTGATAGTAATACTTCGGATTTAGAATTAGCTGAAATTGAAGGCGATGCTCTTTTTTTATATAAAATAGAAAACAAGGTTGATATTTCTATAATAGAACAGCAAATAGAAACAATGTATCTTGCGTTTCATACACATTTAAAACGCTATGAATATCAACGCATTTGTCATTGTGGAGCATGCTCTTCTGCGTATAATTTAAAGCTGAAATTTGTAGTGCATTATGGTGAAATAGAGTTTATAACTGTAAAAGAATCTAAAAAACCATATGGGAGCGATGTTATAAAAGTACATCGTCTGCTTAAAAATGAGGTGCCAATAGATGAGTATGCTATTCTTACTGAAAATATAAAAAAGATAGTTGTAGATTCTAAAAAAACAATAACAGCAACATACGATTTTGGAAAAATAAGTTTTACTTATAACTCCCTTAAGCACTTAAAAGAAAGGATCCCCGAAATAAACCCTATTCCTGATAATGTGCCAAAGCACAAACTATTTGATGAAACAGAAATTATAAAACTTCCAATTAACGATTTGTATGAAGTAATAAGTAATTTTGATTACAGGTTACTTTGGACAAAGGGTGTTGACAAAATGGAGTACGAAAAAAATAAAGTAAATCGTATAGGAGAAAAGCACAAGTGTTTATTTAATAAAAATGACGATGTAGTGCAAACTACAGTTTCCAAAAAAGTAAAAAAGCATCAGTTAGTTTATGCCGAATCGACAACCGATGTGCCTTTCACTAAACAAATGAATAGTTATTTTATTTTAGAAGAAACTCAGGTAGGGTACACAAAATTAAATATTGAGGTTTTCGCAGATTTTAAGCCTTTCGGGATATTCATGAAACCCTTATTAAAATCGAAACTTAAAGCCAACATATCAGAAAGCATAAAAGAGCTTGTACTTCTAATAGGTTCTGGTTTTTCATTAAATAAGCCAACAGAAAGTTAGTTTTTAAAAATTATTTAACTCTTCAAACGTTTTCGTAAAAAAACTCATTTTATACCTCTCTTTAATTAGTTACATTTGTGACACAATCTATTAAAACGATAATAATGAAAACTCTTAATGATTTTAATTTTGAAAATAAAAAAGCATTAATTCGCGTTGATTTTAATGTGCCTTTAAATGAAAATTTTGAAGTAACAGATGCTACAAGAATTATGTCGGCAAAACCTACAATCATTAAAATTTTAGAGGATGGAGGCAGCTGTATTTTAATGTCACATTTAGGTCGCCCAAAAGGGTTTCAAGAGGAATTTTCACTAAAACATATTGCTAGTAAAGTAGAAGATGTTTTAGGTGTTGAGGTTAAGTTTGCTAAAGATTGTATTGGAGAAGAAGTAGAGGCAGCAGCAGCCAATTTACAACCTGGACAAATATTATTGTTAGAAAACTTGCGCTATTATAAAGAAGAAACAGCAGGCGATGTTGGGTTTGCAGAAAAACTATCAAAACTAGGAGATATTTATGTTAATGACGCTTTTGGAACAGCACACAGAGCACATGCTTCAACAACTATAGTAGCTCAGTTTTTTCAAGATAAAAAGTGCTTTGGAAACTTATTAGCTCAAGAAATTGAAAGCATTAAAAAAGTTATGGAAACTGGAGAAAAACCAGTTTTGGCTGTTTTAGGTGGTGCTAAAGTTTCTTCTAAGATTACTATCATTGAGAATATTTTGGATAAAGTTGATCATTTAATTATTGGTGGAGGCATGACCTTTACCTTTATAAAAGCACAAGGCGGAAAAATTGGAGATTCAATTTGTGAAGATGATAAAATGGATTTGGCATTAGATATATTAAACCAAGCCAAAGCAAAAAATGTTCAAATACACTTACCTGTTGATGTAATTGCAGCTAATGCATTTAGTAACGATGCCGAGACTCAAATTGTAGATGTAACTACAATTCCTGATGGTTGGCAAGGTCTAGATGCTGGACCAAAGTCAAAAGAAATTTTCCACAATGTTGTTACGCAAAGTAAAACTATACTTTGGAACGGACCGCTAGGTGTTTTTGAAATGGAAAGCTTTGCAAACGGTACAATTGAGCTAGGAAACTCTATCGCAGAAGCCACAAAAAACGGCGCATTTTCTTTAGTTGGCGGAGGCGATTCTGTAGCAGCCGTAAAGCAGTTTGGCTTTCAAGATAAAGTGAGCTATGTAAGCACTGGAGGCGGTGCAATGCTAGAAAGCTTAGAAGGAAAAACACTTCCTGGAATTGCAGCAATTTTAGAATAAACTTAATTAAGTTTTCAAATTCGCTTAAAAAATACGATTTTAGCCATACAATCGTTCAATAACCAACTGAATAGATTTTATGGCTTTCCGGTTTTTTATAATATGCTTTTTTTTAAGTTTTGGGATTTGTTTATCGCAAACTCAAGACTCTATCTTACCTAAAAAAGAATCTGCTAAAGATTCGATAATTGATGGGAAAACGCATAGTGTAAAAAAAATAGAAGCAGAAAAAGACAGCACTTCAATTAAAAAACTAGGAGACCTAGAATTTGCTGCGAAAATAGACGAAAAATGGTTAGAGGAGTTATATAGCAACAATCTTTTTGATACGATTTACAAATCGGTTACTGAGCTTACTTTTGAGCCTGTCGATTATCCAGAACTACCAACGGACACCCTTAAAAAACGATTAAAAGAGCTAGATGCTAGAACACCTTTTAATGTAGAATACAATCCAGCATTAGAAAGTGTTATAAAGTCATATTTAAAGCGCCGAAGAAAGCATTTGCAAAAACTAATGACTTTGAGTGCTTTTTATTTTCCAATGTTTGAGCGCGAGTTAGATAATCATAATATCCCGTTAGAAATAAAATATTTAGCTATTGTAGAGTCAGCATTAAAACCTAGAGCTAAATCTAGAGTTGGTGCAACAGGCTTATGGCAATTTATGTTTGGCACTGGTAAAGAGTATGGGCTGGACGTGAGTAGTTATGTTGATGAACGGAGCGACCCAATAAAATCTACTGAAGCAGCAGCAAAGTATTTATCTAAATTATATAAAATTTTTGGTGATTGGGATTTAGCTTTAGCTGCATATAATTCTGGACCAGGAAATGTTACCAAAGCCATCAGACGCTCTGGCGGATATCAAAACTACTGGAATATTAGGCATAATTTACCTCGCGAAACCGCAGGCTACTTACCTGCATTTTTAGCAAATATGTATATTTTTGAATATGCCGAAGCTCACGGGTTTGAAAACCTTAAACCAGAATTTGCATTAGTTGAAACAGATACCGTTAGAGTAAAACACATGATAACCCTCGATCAAGTTTCAGAAGTTACTGGCACACCAGTTGAAGAGCTGCAGTTTTTAAACCCTTCATATAAATTAGATATTATTCCTTTTATAGACAAAGAAAATTATGTGTTGCGCTTACCAAGAGATGTTGTTGGGAGTTTTGTAAATAATGAAGAGAAAATCTATGCTTTTGCTAAAGAAGAGTTTGCGAAACGAGAAAAACCATTGCCTCAATTTTTTAACGCTAACGATAGGATACGTTATAGAGTTAAATCTGGTGATTATTTAGGGAAAATTTCCAGAAAATATGGAGTTCGGGTAAGTCAAATAAAAAGATGGAACGGATTAAGAAGCAATAATTTAAGAATAGGACAGAGATTAACAATCTACCCCAGAAAACCTTATGTAGCTAGTGCTTCGCCAGTAAGCAAAACAACAAAAGCAAAGCCCATTTCTGGTAATGTGATTACTTATACAGTAAAAAATGGAGACTCACTTTGGAGCATTGCGCAAAAGTTTCCGGGAGTTTCTGTTCAAAATATTAAAGATTGGAACGATATTAGTGGTAGTAAATTAAAACCAGGAATGAAGCTTAAAATATCAAAAGGATAAGTTCCTAAAAAAACCAAAACTTAATTATGCGTAATTTTCTTTTAACAACATTAGTGCTAATACTGCTAACAGCTTGCGGAGACAAAAAATCGTCAAACCAAAGAATACTTTTTGATTCATCAGGAATAGTCAACAACATATCGGTTGTGGTAAGTAATGACCTATGGAATGGGAGTATTGGAGAGACAATTAGAAATGTACTTTCAACACCTATTTATGGTTTGCCGCAAGACGAGCCAATGTTTAAAATAAACCAAATACCTTCTTCAGTTTTTTCTGGGTTTGTAACAAAGAACAGAACCATTTTAAAAATTGAATTAGGCAAAGAGTCGGCATTTAAGATTGCAAAAAATGTATATGCACAACCGCAAAAAGTTATTGTAGTTTCAGGAAAAACAAAGAGCGATGTTATTGAATTGCTTAAAGAAAATGCAAAAAAAATAACTAATGAATTTAATAACACCGAATTAACAGAAAAACAAAGACTTATAAATAAATCGCTTTATAATGCTAAAGACATTCAAGAGAGCTTAGGACTAAACATTAACTTTCCAACAGCATATAGAATAGCAAAAACAACAGCAACAAAAGAAGATAAGTTTTTTTGGGTAAAAAAAGATTTCAAGGCAAGCTCAAATGTTTCGGGAGACTTAAATGTACTATTATATCAAGTACCATTAAAGACCATAAATAGAGACTCAACTTTGGTAAGCCAAATCATTAAAATTAGAGACTCTATAGGGAAAAGGTTTGTTGAAGGTGCTGTAGAAGGATCATACATGGCAACAGAAGATGCCTATACACCATTTAATTCAGAAACCATTTTAGATAATAAACCTGCTCTTGAAACAAAAGGGCTTTGGGATTTAAAAGGAGGAACATTTATGGCAGGACCTTTCGTAAATTATGCTATTGAAGATAAAATTAATAATAGATGGATTATTGCTGAAGGTTTTGTTTTTGCACCTTCAGTAGAGAAAAGAGCCTATATGTTCGAGCTCGAAGCTATTATTAAATCTATTAAAATAAACTAAACACAATTTTTTAGCTATAAATGAAAACAAAAAAACCAGCACATTGTGCTGGTTTTTATTTAAAAAAATATATCTCTATTCTTTTTTAGCGTTTTTTTGCTTGTCGTCATTTAATTTGTCTTCATCTTTAGTAGCATCCTTAAATTCCTTAATGCCACTACCAAGACCACGCATTAACTCTGGTATTTTTTTACCTCCAAACAATAATAAAACAGCAACAACAATTAATGTTATTTGCATTGGGCCAATTGCTAATGGTAACATATATAAACTCATAATATTAAATTTAAAAGCAAAGTTAATAATTAAAGTTTAATAATCTCGTTTTAAGCATAACTTTAGCATAAAGAGAATCATGTTGTGCAATAATTTTACATATTTTTGTTTTTAAATGGAGGAGAAAAAAAAAGAATCTAAAAAAATAAAACGAAAACTTCTTGATAAGTATCGGTTGGTTATTCTTAATGAAAACACTTTCGAGGAACGCTTATCTTTTAAATTAACACGATTAAATGTTTTTGTATTAGCATCAATATCTGTCATTGTTTTAATAACGGCCACTTATGCATTGATTGCTTTCACTCCGCTAAGGGAGTATATTCCTGGATATTCTTCTACTAAACTAAAAAAGAAGGCTATAGAACTTAATTATAAAACCGACTCGCTACAACAAGTTATTTCAATGAACGAGCGATATTACTCTTCAATTAAAAAAGTTTTACAAGGAGATGTTAGCGCTACAGATTTCAATAAAGACTCTATAATTGAGGCGGCTAAACTAGAAATTAGTGAAGTAGATTTAAACCCAAACCTAGAAGATTCATTATTACGCCAAAAAGTAGATAAAGAGGATAAGTATAATTTATTTGAATCGGCTACATCGGCTGCAAATTTTGTATTGTTCCCTCCAGTAAATGGCACTATAAGTGAACCATACAACCTTAAAGAAAAGCATTATGCAGTAGATGTTGTTGTTGCTAAAGATGCGCCAATAAAGGCCACAGCAGATGGTATTGTAATTTTTGCAGAATGGACAACTAGCACAGGGCACGTCATTATTATAGAGCACAGTTACGGGTTAATTTCAGTTTACAAACATAATGCAGCTCTAACAAAAACTCAAGGCGACTTGGTAAAAGCAGGAGAAGTAATTGCTACAGCAGGAAGCTCTGGAGAGCTTTCAACAGGACCACATTTACATTTCGAGCTTTGGAACGATGGTTACCCAATTAACCCAACAAACTTTATAGATTTTAAATAAATGCTATCATTAAAACCAGCTATAGCTAAATCCTTAGCAAAACGTGTTTATAAGAGTATTCAAAAATGGGCAAAGAAACCTATTGAAACCCAAGAAAAAGTTTTTCAAAGTTTAATAAGTAAAGCCGTAGAAACTGAATTTGGAAGAGACCATGATTTTATAAGCATAAACAATCATTCTGATTTTGTAAAGCGTGTACCAATTAGAGATTATGAAGCCTTAAAACCTTATGTTGAAAGAGTAGTTGCTGGCGAAGAAAATATACTTTGGATAGGCAAACCGATTTATTTTGCCAAAACATCTGGAACAACATCAGGCTCTAAATATATTCCTATCACAAAAGAAAGTATGCCTACACATGTAGATGCTGCAAGAAATGCTATTTTAATGTATATTAAAGAGACTGGAAAGGCAAAATTTGTTGACGGTAAGATGATTTTTTTACAAGGAAGCCCAGTCTTAAAGGAGCAAAACGGTATTCAATTAGGAAGGCTTTCAGGCATTGTTGCTCATTATGTGCCTAAATATCTTCAAAAAAACAGGATGCCTTCTTATAAAACAAACTGTATTGATGATTGGGAAACAAAAGTTGATGCAATTGTAGAGGAAACACTGTCTGAAAACATGACGATTATTTCTGGCATTCCATCGTGGGTTCAAATGTATTTTGAAAAACTTCAGCAGAAAACAGGAAAACAGATTGGCGATATTTTCAAAAATTTTAATCTCTTTATTTTTGGTGGAGTAAATTATGAACCCTACAGAGCAAAATTTGAAAACCTTATAGGTAGAAAAGTAGATAGTATTGAGTTGTACCCTGCTAGCGAGGGCTTTTTTGCTTTCCAAGACAAACAAAGCGAGAAAGGAATGCTACTTCAGTTAAATTCAGGCATTTTTTATGAGTTTATAAAAGCTGATGATTTTTTTAGTGAAAACCCAAAGCGGATAACCCTTGAAGCTGTTGAGGTAGGTGTAAATTATGTGATGATAATTTCAACCAATGCAGGGCTTTGGGCTTATAATATTGGTGATACGGTAGAGTTTACATCAACAAAACCTTATCGAGTTATTGTTTCTGGTAGAATAAAACATTTTATATCTGCTTTTGGTGAGCATGTAATTGGTAAAGAAGTTGAACAAGCTATGCAGGAAGCGATAAAAAATACTAACATTAGTGTTTCAGAGTTTACAGTAGCACCCCAAATAACCCCAAAAGAAGGATTGCCTTACCATGAGTGGTTTGTGGAATTTGAAAACGAACCAGAAAACCTTTCCGCTTTAGCGAAAAAAATAGATGAATCGCTTCAAAAACAAAACAGTTATTATTTTGATTTAATACAAGGTAAAGTATTGCAACCACTAAAAATCACTAAAGTAAAAAAAGGAGGGTTTCAAGACTATATGAAGTCTGTTGGGAAACTGGGTGGTCAAAATAAAATTCCTCGATTATCAAACGACAGAAACATTGTTAAAGATTTTTCGTAAATTAATTAAGGCAAATAGTATTATCTTTGCAAGAATTAAAATTTATGAGTAAAAAGAGACATCACGAAAGAACGAGAGCGCAAGAAAGTTCGAATGCCATTGAGAGAATGTACATTACTATGCGCCATTTGTTTAACAGAGGTTTTTATAAACCAATGGGCGTGTCTGGTGAAACTTTGCGACAGTCATTGTTATTATTGAGACCAGAAATATATGGATCAATAGGAGATGAAAAAGCAGAATTAGAAGGTTTACTTTATGTAATTGACAGATTGCCAATAGGAATTGAAGAATGTACTTTTATTAATTTAACAAGTGACGAAGGCTATTCGGATTCTCATTTCAAACCTATAATTCCACCAAAAAGAAGGCGTAATTGTTATAGAATTGATGACGAACAAATGAATATTGAGATTACTAGAGGGCGCTCAGAAATCTACGATATTTTAACACACCTCACATTTCTTTTTGTAGAGTCTCATAAAATAAGTAATCGTGTTATTATTGACGATAAAGGAAACACAACAAGAGATTGGGTTAAGTTAGAAAAAGCAGTTTTATCAACTAAAAAACTAACACAACCAGAGCGAGAAATTGCTATTACGCATACTGCAAATATTTTAGGTCGTACTTTTAATGAATTAAGAGACGTATATTCTAATTTTGCAACACCAAAACAACCAGAGCGCTTGTTACACATTGTGTATTGGTTAGGTAAGTTGGCTATCGAAGAGCAAATAAATAATAACAAAAGAACAGTTACTTTTAGCCCTGTGCTAAGAGAACGCCTTGGACACCACATACATGGTGAGATTTGGGCAAATACAATTAAGGAAGTTTTACATAAAAATAATTTATTAGAAAGACCTATACATATTATTAGTGCGAATATGCATAGTGTTATGAATACGCTTTTTGCACCAAATGCTTTAAAATCAAAAAAAGATATTTTTGAGGTTTATGAGTCTTTAAGTCAAAAAGAAAGTGAAAGCCTCAGAAATAAAGTAACAAAGGAAGCGTTGCATCGCGGTATGATTTATATAGAAGACACTTCAGGCACTAATATAGACGTTCAGATTTTTGATACTGATAAAATGGATGCTTCAAAAATTGACATAAAAGCAAACGAAACGTTTCTAAAATCAAAAAAACCAGTGATTGTAGTTATGGATTATGCTTTTGGAGAGCAAGCCTATGAAACTATTGATGAATTATTGAAACCCTATAAGGTAAAGAAAAATAAGATACATTTAGACGTAGAATCGATATCTATAATGGGTAAAGCAGGTATTTTAGAAGGAGGTAAAGGCGATATTATGATTCCTACTGCACATATTTTTGAAGGAACAGCAGACAATTACCCCTTTACAAATGAATTAAAAAAAACAGATTTAGAAGGGCAAGGTGTAAATGTTTTTGAAGGATCAATGATTACGGTTTTAGGCACGTCGCTACAGAATAAAGACATTTTAAAATTCTTTTACAACTCAACATGGAGTGTTATTGGTTTAGAGATGGAAGGCGCGCATTATCAGAAGGCTATTCAAGCAGCATCAAAAGTTAGAAACAGTATAAATCCAAATGTAAAAGTACGTTATGCGTATTATGCGAGTGATAACCCCTTAGAAACGGGAAGTACTTTAGCATCAGGCGGACTAGGAACTTCTGGTGTAAAACCAACATATTTAATTACAAGAAAAATATTAGAACAACTATTTAATTAATACAATAAAATTATGAGTAAAGATTTGCCACAATCAAACCCATCTGAAGAAGTCGATTTAGGACAATTGTTCAAGCTTATTGGCAATATGTTTGAAAGATTGTTTAAGTTTATTGGTAGCGTTTTTAACAAGTTGTTTTTAGCATTTGTATGGTGCGTATTTTTCTTAAAGAAACACTTTGTAAAATTTGTTATAGCAGGAGTAGTTGGAATTGCATTAGGAATATTGCTTGAAAAAACATCAGAACCTGTATATAAATCTTATATTACGGTTAAACAAAATTATCCAACAGGTGAGAATTTATACAATGCAATTAGCTATTATAATGATTTAATTGCTCAAAAAGACATAAGTACTTTAGAAAATGTTTTAGGAATGCAACAACATGAGTTGTCTTCTATTATAGAATTTGAAATAGAATCTATAATTAGTGAAAACCAAAAACTTAAAGAGTATAATAACTATTTAAAAACACTTGATTCAACTGTAGCAACTACTGTTGAGTATGAATCTTTTTTAAAGAATGATAGAGATTATAATCATCAATACCAGCAAATAACAATTAAAGCAAAGCAAAGAAATAGTTTTAAACCTGCTTTTAGTAGAATTATTGATAACATTAAAGAAAATGAGTATTTTAAAAATGAACAAGAGAAAGACCTAAAAGAACTATCTAATAAAGTAGATTATATAAAAGAAGCATTAATAAAATCTGAATCTTTACAAAACACTTATAAAAGAGTGCTTGAAAAAACTATTAACAATAAAACAGGTTCAGAAATTGGTATTACTTTTGAGGGAGCAAATGACAAGGAAAAGACTCGGGAATACGATCTTTACAAAAATGACTTAGAATTGAGACAAGAATTGGTTGAATTTGAAAGAGATATTAATGATAAAGAACATATTATTGAAATAACATCCAGTAAACAAGATAGTGGATCAATTGATAACAGAAAAGAAATATTTGGTAAATCCATTAGTTCAAAAATATATTATGCGTTTATTTTACTAGTACTTACTTTTTTAATATTGTCAGGATTAGAGTTTATTAAGTTTCTAGAACGTTTTAAAGATAAGATATAATGAATATTTTAATTACTGGAGGAGCTGGTTTTATTGGGTCTCATGTAGTTAGGTTGTTTACTAACTCTTACCCTAATCACCACATTTTCAATTTAGATGCTCTAACTTATGCTGGGAATCTAGAAAACTTAAGAGATATTGAAGAGAAGCCAAATTATTCTTTTATCAAAGGCGACGTTACCGATGAAGGTTTTATAGAGTCTCTTTTTAATACCTATAAATTTCAGAAAGTGATTCATCTGGCTGCAGAATCACATGTAGATAGATCTATTAAAGATCCGCTAGCATTTGTAAAAACTAATGTTATTGGAACAATGATTTTATTAAATGCTTTTAAAAACCTATGGAAGGCTGATTTTAGCAATAAACTATTCTATCACATTAGTACTGATGAAGTTTACGGGACACTTGGGGAAACAGGGCTGTTTACAGAAACAACCTCATACGATCCAAATTCGCCGTACTCAGCTTCAAAGGCAAGCTCGGATCACTTTGTTAGGGCTTACGGAGAAACGTATGGAATGCCCTATGTAATTAGTAATTGCTCTAACAATTATGGGCAGAATCAATTTCCCGAAAAGTTAATTCCTTTATTTATAAATAATATTATAAATAAAAAGGAGTTACCTGTTTATGGAGACGGAAACTATACTAGGGACTGGCTATATGTTAAAGATCATGCAAAAGCAATTGATTTGGTTTTTCATCAAGGAAAGCTAGGAGAAACATACAATATTGGAGGGTTTAATGAATGGAAAAACATAGACCTAGTTAAATTGCTTTGTAAGCAAATGGATGATAAATTAGGATATGGAAAAGGGGTGTCTGAACAACTAATAACTTATGTTAAAGACCGCCCCGGACATGATTTAAGATATGCTATAGATGCGTCAAAAATCAAAAAAGAGTTAGGGTGGAAGCCGTCAGTAACTTTTGAGGAAGGACTTTCTAAAACAATAGATTGGTATTTAAATAACGAAAACTGGCTTAATAATGTAACGAGTGGTGCATATAAGACGTATTATAAAAAACAATACAGTTAGCAGATGAAAGGAATTATACTAGCCGGTGGATCTGGAACAAGACTTCACCCTTTAACATTGACAATAAGTAAGCAGTTGATGCCTATTTATGATAAGCCAATGATTTATTACCCTCTATCTACTTTAATGTATGCAGGGATTAACGAAATACTAATTATTTCAACACCTAAAGACCTTTCTTTATTTAAAGATTTATTGGGAGATGGTAAAAAATATGGATGTAAATTTGAATATGCTATACAAGAACAACCTAAAGGTCTAGCTGAAGCTTTTATAATTGGAGCAGATTTTATTAAAGATGATAAAGTAGCTCTTATTTTAGGTGATAATATTTTTTATGGGTCAGGTCTATCTAAGCTTTTACAAAACAATAATGACCCAGACGGTGGAATTATATATGCTTATAGAGTTCACGACCCAGAACGTTATGGCGTCGTAGAGTTTGGTGAAAAAGGACAGGCTATATCTTTAGAAGAAAAACCAAAGAAACCTAAATCAAATTTTGCTGTTCCAGGGATTTATTTTTACGATAATGATGTTGTTGAAATAGCAAAAAATATAGAACCAAGTTTAAGAGGAGAACTTGAAATCACAGATGTAAACAGAAAATATCTTGAGGCAGGAAAATTAAGCGTTAGTATTTTAGATAGAGGAACAGCGTGGTTAGACACAGGGACTTTTCAGTCTTTAATGCAGGCATCTCAATTTGTTGAGGTCATAGAAGAGAGACAAGGGCTAAAGATTGGCTCGATTGAAGCCGCTGCATTTGAAATGAGATATATAGATGATAAGCAATTTGAAGATTTGGCAAATTCCCTGTTAAAAAGTGGTTACGGAAAGAATTTACTAGGATTATTGAAAGGAAAGCAATGAAAATAACAGAAACCAAAATAAGAGGGTGCTTCATTTTTGAACCTAAAGTTTTTAATGATAAAAGAGGGTATTTCTTAGAAAGTTATAATAAAGAAATATTTAAAGATATTATTGGAAATGATATTAAGTTTGTTCAGGATAACGAATCTTTCTCATCAAGAGGAGTTTTAAGAGGCCTTCACTATCAAAAAGGTGAACATGCGCAAGCTAAATTAGTAAGAGTAGTCAAAGGAAAGGTTTTAGATGTAGTAGTAGATCTTAGAAAAGAGTCACCAACATTTGGAGAGCATGTTACAGTAGAGTTAACGGAGGAAAATAAAAAACAGCTTTATGTTCCAAGAGGATTTGCTCATGGGTTTGTTGTTTTAAGTGATACCGCCATTTTTTCTTATAAATGTGATAATTTTTATAATAAAGAATCTGAAAGAGGTATAATATATAATGACAAAGATTTAAAAATTGACTGGAGGCTTGATGAAGAAGATATTATTATTTCTGAGAAAGATAAGTTATCACCAAATTTTAGAAGCTTAAAATTATGATTTCTGTACTTGTAACTGGGGCAAATGGTCAACTAGGACAATGCCTTAAGGATGTAGCTTTAAACCATAAGGATATAGAATGGGTTTTTAAAACGTCAAAAGAATTGGATATAACCGACCCCAAAAGTATTCAAACTCTTTTTGACCAAAAAAACTTTGATTATTTAGTAAACTGTGCTGCATATACTGCTGTCGACAAAGCTGAATCAGAAAAAGAAAAGACATTTTTAGTAAATGCAGAAGCGGTAAAATATTTAGCTGAAACCTGCAATGCTAATAATGCAGTATTTATACATATTTCAACAGATTTTGTATTTGATGGTTCAAAGAACACCGCTTATCAAGAAGGCGATAAAACTAACCCCATTAATGTTTATGGAGCTTCAAAACTAAAAGGAGAACAATACATTCAAGAAATTTTAGACAAGTATTTTATTATTCGTACCTCATGGGTGTATTCAGAGCATGGCCATAACTTTGTAAAAACAATGCTTCGTCTCGGAAAAGAAAGAAATGAAATAAGTGTTGTGAGTGACCAAATCGGTTCTCCAACATATGCCAAAGATCTTGCATTGCTGCTGGCTGAAATTATTGAATCTCAAACAACTGCTTTTGGGTTGTATAATTATAGTAATGAGGGAGCTATAAGTTGGTATGATTTTGCAAAAGCAATTTTTGAACAATCAAATTTGGATTTAAAAGTATCTAAAACAACAACAGAGAATTACCCTACTCCTGCTAAAAGACCAAGTTATAGCTTATTAGATAAATCCAAAATAAAGAAAGCCTTAAAACTAGAAATTCCTAACTGGAAAGATAGTCTGGATAAGGTATTAATTAAAATTTCGGAATGAACAAAATCAAAAATCTAATTGTTTTTGGAACAAGGCCTGAAGCTATTAAAATGGCTCCTTTGGTACAGGAATTTAGGAAACATTCGAATAGATTTGAAACAAAAGTTTGCATAACTGCTCAACATAGAGAAATGCTTGATCAGGTGCTTTCATTTTTTGAAATAATACCTGATTATGACTTAAACTTAATGAAGCCTAATCAAAACTTATATAACCTTACTGCAGATATAATTACAGGTTTAAAACCAGTTCTTGAGGAGTTTAAACCTCAACATGTATTTGTTCATGGGGATACAACTACAACAATGGCTTCAGGAATTGCAGCTTTTTATTCTGGCGCTCAAGTTTGTCATGTTGAAGCGGGTTTAAGAACTTTTGATAAAAGATCTCCTTTTCCAGAAGAAATAAACAGATCAGTAACTGGGAGTATTGCAGACTATCATTTTTCTCCCACCAAGGTTTCTAAACAAAATTTATTAAATGAAAATGTTCAGGAAAATCAAATTTTGATAACTGGGAATACGGTTATAGATGCATTAGAATTCAGTGTAAATAAAGTAAAATCGAATACCTTTAGTGATAGTGAAATAGTTGATTTAAATAAAATAGTTGATCTAAATAAACGTATTATTTTGGTTACTGGACATCGAAGAGAAAATCACGGAAAAGGGTTTGTTAATATCTGTAAAGCACTAAAGAAGATCGCTATTGAAAATCCGGACTCTCAAATAATTTACCCTGTACATTTGAATCCGAATGTACAAAAACCGGTATACGAATTATTGAGTGATATTGATAATATACAATTAATTAAACCATTGTCCTACCCCGCTTTTGTATGGCTGATGGATAAATGTTTTTTGATAATTACTGATAGTGGGGGTGTTCAAGAAGAGGCACCTAGTCTTGGAAAACCTGTACTTGTTATGCGAGATACTACAGAAAGACCAGAAGCCGTAGATGCAGGAACTGTAATTCTAGTAGGAACTGATGAGGAAACGATAGTAGCCGAAGCTAAAAAGCTTCTAAATGATAATGCTTTATACGAGAATATGAGCAAACTTCATAATCCATATGGAGATGGTAAAGCATGTGAGCGAATAGTAAAATATATTTCAGAAAATTATTATGGATAATAAACCTAATGTAGTAATGGTTGGTCTTGGGTATATAGGATTACCAACCGCAGCATTGATTGCAAAAAACAAAACATACGTTCATGGGGTTGATATTAATCCGGAAATTGTAAAAACGATAAATGCTGGGAAAATTCATATTATTGAACCAGAACTGGATAATGCCGTAGAAAATGCTGTTAAAGATGGATTTTTGTACGCCTCGACTGTACCAGTTGAAGCTGACTCATATCTAATAGTTGTGCCAACACCATTTAAGGGTAAAAACGAACCTGATATTTCTTTTGTGGAATCAGCTACCAAAGCAATAATACCACTTTTAAAAGAAAATGATTTATATATTATTGAATCAACATCTCCTATAGGAACTACAGAATTGATGATGAATTTAATTTATTCTGAAAGACCAGAGCTTAAGAACAAATTAAATATTGCATATTGTCCTGAACGAGTTCTTCCAGGAAATGTGATGTATGAACTAGTGCATAATGATCGTGTGATAGGAGGAATAAATGATGAATCTACAGAAAAAGCAGTAGATTTTTATAGACAATTTATTAAGGGGGATTTACACAAAACTAACGCAAGAACAGCGGAAATGTGTAAACTTGTGGAAAACTCTTCAAGAGATGTACAAATTGCTTTTGCTAATGAACTTTCCCTGATTTGTGATAAAGCCGATATTAACGTTTGGGAATTAATAAAATTAGCAAACAAACATCCAAGAGTAAATATCTTACAACCAGGATGTGGTGTAGGAGGACATTGTATAGCCGTTGACCCCTATTTTATTGTAGCGGATTATCCGATGGAATCAAAAATCATTGGTACTGCCAGAGAGATTAATAATTATAAATCATTTTGGTGTGCTGAAAAAGTAAAGAATGCAAAACTTGAATTTGAATTACAACATGGTAGAAAACCAAGAATTGCATTGTTGGGATTGGCATTTAAACCTAATATTGATGACTTAAGAGAATCACCTGCCAAATATATCGTTCAAAAAGTTTTGCAAAATGCTAATGATGAAGAATATTATATTGTAGAACCCAATATAAATGAACATAAAGTTTTTAAACTTACATCTTATGAAGAGGCTATCGACAAGGCAGATATAATAGTATTTTTAGTAGCTCATGATGAATTTAAAAACTACAAGGCCATAAAAGAAAAAATCGTTTTAGATTTTTGTGGTGCTCTAAATAAATAATAATAAATCATTGAAGCATAAAAAAATACTAATAGTTCAAAGGGTGATTACATCGTATCGCTTGGATTTGCTGGTAGAGTTATGCCAAGAATTTGAGGAAGTTGGAATCGTTACATCAAAAGGTGAAGAAAAAGGAACTCTTAAATTAGTTTCTTATCAGACCTATTTAAAAAAGTATGAGAATTTAAAGATTTATGAATTATCTTCATTGAAGATATCCTATACGGGTGAGTCACGAGGGACTTCATTTTTTTTATATCCACAAGTGGTATTTAAAATGTTCAAATACGATGTACTTTTACTTGAAGGAGTAACTAATCTTATAAATAACTGTTACCTAGTACCCATTTCTAGATTATTTGGAAAAAAGATGATTTGGTGGGATCCAGGATATTCTAGAGCTGTAAGAACAAAACGGCGCAAATTAATAGATGCAATACTTAAACCTTTCGTTAAATTAACTCAAATCCAGATGGCATACTCTTCTATGGGAGAGGTATATCTTAAAAATTATATGGGAGCAAAAAATTGTTTCACAAATTTAAATACTATAAATACAAACTATTTTGAGTCTATCCAAAACGAGGCGAATAGCAGTATTGATAGTTATAATTTTGAGGATACTCAGGTTCGCTTATTATATGTTGGTGTTGTAGAAAAACGAAAAAAAGTAGAGGAATTAATAAAATATGTTACCAAACTTAATGAATTGTCGGGACCTAGAAAGTTCGTTCTTAATATTATAGGGGAAGGTAATCAACTTGAATATTTAAGAAATCAATACTACAATCAGGAAATTGTATTTCATGGCCCGATTTATGATAAAGAAATGCTTAAAAACTTTTATTTTGAAAGCGACTTATTTGTGCTTCCAGGGGATGGAGGTTTAGGAATATTGCAATCCTTACTTTATGGTTTACCAGTATTGTGTATTAGAGGAGCTGATGGTACAGAATCGGATTATATTGATGATGACAATTTTATATTGAATTCTACCGAAGAGATCTACGATAAACTTAAGACATTAAAGAATATAAATCGAAAATCGTATAAAAATTATGTGCTTAAAGTTTCTTCAGAACAATGGATAGAAAGACTGATTAGTCATTTGGAATAAGAATCATTTAATAATTATCTACCTTACAGCAATAATTAATTTATTAAATAGTAGAACGTTTGTTAAAAAACGAATTTAATTTTCTGGATAAAAAATGTAGAATTTATGATAATTAATGAAATTGAAAACAATTAATGTTTCTCGTATTCTTGTACCATTCTTTGAGGTAGGTGCAAAGGTCATTTCCTTTTTGGTAATTATTTTATTGACTAGAATAATTTCTACTGAAGATTATGGTGTATATAGTTTTTCTATAGCGATAGCAAGTTGGTTTACCATTTTTGCAGATATGGGTGTTGGGTGGTTTACATTTAATAATGCTGTAAAACGAGAAACATCGGTATTGAATTTATCTATAAACTCGAGATTGTTTCAATCATTGTTTGTTCTTCTTGTTGTACCATTCTTTTTTATTGGAAGCTCTAATTCAATTTTAATAACATTTTTAGTTACTTTCTTTTTTCTTAATACAGGATTCGTAAAGTTTTTGCAAAATATTTTTAGAGGTTTTGAGCAAAGTAAAAATGATATTATTCTTGTAAGCTCAGAGCCTATAGCTAGGCTAATATTAATGGTTATTTTATATGCCTTTAATATCGAAATTTCTTTATTAGGTATTTGTATTGGTTTTAGTATAATTGGCTTAGTTCTTACAATAATATTTCTTGTTATTAACCTAAAAAAACTCAATTTTAAAATTTTTATTCCTCCTTTTAAAAAACACATAGCTTTACTAGGAAAAACTAAACAATATTTCTTTTATCAATTTTTTCAGATTGGGATTGGTCGAATGGACATTTTCTTTTTAGAAAAACATTTGGACTTCAAGGACGTAGCGTATTTTTCTTCAGCCTACAATTTATATAGTGCAGTGACATTGTTTTTTTTAGCTTTCATTACTGCAAACCTTAAATCCTTATTTAACAAGTTAAAATTAAAATATTTTTTATTCTTTTTAATTAGCAATTTAATTTTAGTAACCGTTTATTTCAAATACTTAAGGGGTATTTATACTATTATTTATCCTATTGATTATAAACCAGGAGCTCTAGTGCTTGCAATAATGGCTTTAGCGTTGCCATTCTATGCTGGATATCAGTTAAAGCTATTCTATAATAACTATAGAAATAGAACTTTACAAACCGTTATTGCTTTTGGAATAGTATTTTGTTTAAAAATAGTTATATATTTTGTCTTGACAGCAAGAAGTCTTTATTTTGCAGCAATAGTCTTTAGCTCATTTGAGATAATTACTTTTTTATTAATATTCGGAATACATAAATTTAAATGGAATAATGAGAGTACTGCAGGTTAATAAATACATGAAAATTGTAGGAGGAGCAGAAACATATATGTTTAATTTAGCAAGGGCTCTTACTGAAAACGGAATTGAAGTAGAGTTTTGGGGAATGGAAGATAAAAACAATAAAGCAATAGATACATATAATTGTTTTGCCAGAGGAATCGACTTCAATACAACAAAAGACTTTAAATCCAAATTAAAAGAATCTGTAAATGTAATATATTCTAAACAAAACAGAAGAAGATTGGCAATTATACTGGATGAATTCAAACCTGATATTGTTCATATACATAATTATAATTTTCAGTTGACACCATCGATTTTATCAGAAATCAAGAAAAGAGGGATTAAAGTTGTACATACCATACACGATTCTCAATTAGTATGCCCAAATCATAGACTATATATTCCACATAAAAATGAGGTTTGTACTAAATGTTTAAATAAGAAATATTATAATGCGCCTTTAAATAAATGTTTTGACGGATCATTTTCGAAAAGTGTTATAGGAAGCTTTGAATCTTATCTTAACCATAATTTATTAAACATTTATAATAAGAATATAGACGCATTTATAAGCCCTAGTAAATTTTTTAAAAACCTTATACAGCCAGTAATTAAAAAAAATATAATTGTTCTTCCTAATTGTGTTGAAAATAAAAATCTAAATTATAAAAGCAGAAAAGAAGATTATATTTTATTTTTTGGAAGGCTCTCTATAGAGAAAGGTCTACATAAGCTTTTTGAAATATTCAAGCATATTGACTTAAAATTAAAAGTTATTGGTAAAGGAGACATAAGCTCCCCAGGGTATGAAAATATTGAGTTTTTAGGGCCTAAGTATGGAGATGAGCTCTTTGAGTACATAAGCAATGCTAAATTTACTATTCACCCTTCTTTTTGGTATGAAAATTGCCCAATGACATTAGTTGAATCATATATGGTTGGGACCCCTGTTATAACCTCTAATCATAGTGGACTAAAAGAAATGGTAACAGAAGATACTGGGTATTTACTTGATTTTTATGACGCAAATGCAATAAATAGTTTAAAAAAAATTCTAAGTAAACCATATCATTTTGAATCAAAAAAGATCATAAGCCACTATCAAGATAATTATGGAGAAAAGGTTCATTTAAACAAATTGTTAAATATATATAAGGATATTTTAAATTAGTATAGATAATTATGATTTCATGGATTATTTCTAAAATAAAAAAAGAAGAATATAATTTATCTTATAGTTTTCCATTTATAGAACTTTATGAAATATTCAACAGTAAGTTTATAGAAATAATAAGAGGCTTCCTAAAGTTTAAATTTAGAGCGAGATACAAAGGCCTTTTGTTTGCAAAGAAGGGTTCAAAAATTTGTTTTAAACACAAAGTTAAATGTGGCAAAAATTTGACGTTAGGGCGTTATAGTAAAATAATGGCTTTGAGTATTCATGGCGTAGAAATAGGAGACAATTTTATGTTAGGCGATTTCGCTATTATTGAGTGTACTGGGGTTCTTCGAGCTCCAGGGAATAAGCTGGTTATTGGTAATGATGTTGCAATTAATCATTTTTGCTTTATTGGAGTAAGGGGAGAGGTTTTAATAGGAAATAATGTGATTTTCGGACCAAGAGTAACCGTTTTATCTGAAAACCATAATTTCGATGACTTAAACATCCCTATTAAGTGTCAAGGTGAAACCAGGTTTAAAACAGTTATTGAAGATAATGTTTGGATAGGTGCAAATGTTATTATTATGCCAGGTGTTATAATTAAAGAGGGCTCGGTTATTGGTTCAGGTGCTGTAGTAACAAAAGATACTGAGGTAAATTCTGTCATGGTTGGAGTTCCTGCTAAAATGATAAAAAGGAGAGGGTATGGCAGACCTTAGGGCTATAGGATTAAAACTATTAGTTTTTTTTTTCGTTTCATGTGTGAAAAAAGGTAATTTAGAGTATACTTTTGATATTTCAAATGGAGGTAACGATGCAGTATTAAGCTTCCCTAAAACCAAAAATAATTATGGGGATCATATAGAAATCAATATTTTTTGTGATACCATTAACGGAATTAAATATATAAATCGAGCAATATTAGATTTTAACCTTGAAGAATTACCAAAAAATGTAGAAGTTGATAGTGTGGTCCTACAGTTATTTTTTAATGATAATTCTGGGCTGTACAAAATTAAAAAACCTGGACATTCAGGAAACACAAAGTTAATTGTTGAAAATGTATTAAGTAATTGGAGTGAAGATAAAATCAATTGGAGTAAATACCCAAAAATAGGAAAGAAAAAGCTATACTTTGGAGCGCACAAAACGTTTGAGCAAGATTTTAGATTCAACATTAGTGAGTTGGTAATAAATAAAAAAAAGAAATTGATAAAAACTAATGGTTTTTTGTTAAGACTTGAACAAGAAAAGACAGGAAACTATCTACACTTTTGTAGTAAGGAAAACAAAAGTATATATTGTAATTCTGCTAAATTAAAAGTATATGTAAAGAAATAGCTTTTATTTATTTTTTAGTTTCCCAAAAGGGAAAAATATATTTACCAAATACATAAATGGCAAAGCATTTATTGGGTAAACAAAAGTAATTGAAACAATAATTAAAATATAAAAAGTAGAGAAGTAAGTAAGTTTAATGTTAGTGGTTTTTAATATAATAGCATAATAAAGAAATAAGCCTATTACTCCGAATTCAACCAAGACCATAAAAAAGAAATTTTCGGTTCCTGATTTACTATTATTTCCAGATGCCAGAATATTTTTATAATGTTGCGGGAAATTTATTTTGTCATAAACATCTGATTTATAAACAACAGATTCTGCAGAACCAAAACTTCCAATTCCTGTGCCAAGAATTAGTGTTTTCGGATCATTTAGTAACTCTATGCCAGACCTATAAGTAATGCTTCTTAAAGTACTGTAATCTTTTATATTTATATAAGTAGATAAGCCAAATAAGGCTAAAAAAATTATCGGATAGAAGAATAGATAGAAATATTTCAATGGTAACTTATATCTATTGATTAACAATTTTTTACTGATAACAAATCTGTAAGCATAATAAATAAACATCAGAAGTATCACAAACCTTGTGCCCGAGAGCATAATTGAAGATATAAATAGGATATAAGGCCATTTTCGTTTGTCATTAAACACCTCTTTTCCAATAATAATTGAAAAAAAAGCTAACAATGCTAGAGAGATAGGGTGCCAAGTAACGCTAGATACTCTATAAAGCCCAAATCTAGTAGAATAAGCAAAATAGTGGATATAGCTCCAGTCTATATACTGAACAAGATAAAATTCAAATATTGAAAAAAGGCATATAAATATAAAAATGTTATAGAGATATTTTTTATATTTTAAGAGCATGTATTTGTTTGCCAAATAACTTACGAATACAAAAGTTAAAAGAGGTTTCCCATAAAAAAAACTTTTAGCAAAAAAAGCACCAATACTATAAAAATTGAATATAAAGGAAATTAAAATGAATATTATAAATAATACACCTAAATAACTGTAGGTACGTGAAAATTTGTTTGAAATTATTAAATCTAATACAGAAATTATGGTGACTATTAAAAATAACACATCATCAAAATAAATATAGGGAATCCAATATTTTGCTATCAACTGGGTAGAAGCAACAAAGCAAAGTATAAACAATAATAAAGAATATATTTTTTTCATCAGATTTAGTATGTTCAAAAATATTTATTTTCTATACAAATAGCGATAATGCAATCGTAAAAAAATAAAAACACTTTATTCTAAATACTATTAACCTCTTTTAAAACATGTTTTCTAATAAAAGAGATCTCCTCATAAGAATCAGATACTGCAAAAATCTCATATCCTTTTGCCCTTAGGAGGTTTACAGATTTTAAAGATTTAGGAGTTTTATCATCGAAAAACCTATCATGAAATTCAATTAAGATTTGATCAATAACAACATCACTTTTCAGAATACTTTCAATAACATCATATTCAGCACCTTCAATATCCATTTTAAGCAAATCAATTTTTTTGTGACCTAATAAACTAGTTATATCTTGAAAAGATTTCATATGCACCTTAACACTTTTTTTATCTGTTACATTACTATGTTTTTTAAGGCTTCCTGAAACATGCTCTTTATTTGCTGGAAGATAAAACAGGGTGTCTTCAGTATTTATGCCAATGCCAAAATTGTTAAAGTTGAAATTAACAGGGGTAGATTGAGCGTTTACCCAATTAATGGATTTAGGTGTTGGATCAAAACCAAAAACTTTACATTTATGACTATTTATAATCGCTTTGTCAAAAGAAATATCTTCACCTATACCAAATGAATATACAATAGACTGATTATTTAGAAGATTAGGACAAACATAAAACCCAGTATAATCTCCCCCATACCATTTATTTGGACATTCGACATTCCTTTTTAAATGCCCTACAGGTCTAGTTAGGCTAATTATTTTCTTTTTAATTTTCTTTTTAATTTTTGCAATCATTCTAATATTGTTTTATGGAAATAAAAATACGTAAATCCTACTCGTTAAACCAGTATTTATGAGTTTTGGAATAAAGAAATGTATCTTTGGGATATGTTTTCCCAACTATAATTGTCTAAAACATGTTGATGGCCAATTTGAGCCATGTTTTCAATTTCTGAAGGATTATCTATAAAATATTGCCACTTTTCAGTTAGACTATTGTAATCATTCTTTTTAAATACGGTACCTGAATTCCCTAAGGTAGCTAAATTTTCTTCAATCCCATTTACCAGAGTACATACATTGGCACCCATGGCGGCTAATAATGATGGAGAAGTACCTTCAAGTTCACTGGCAGATATATACAATAATGCATTATGTAAAATTGCTTCATATTCCTTACCAAACCGGTAACCTAACAATTTTATTTTAGGGTGAGACGAATAGGTAGAGAAGATATAATCACGATATTCATTTCCCTCTATATCATCTCCTATGATTACTAATGGCAATTCTGATTTTAAGTTAAAATAGCTTTCAATTAAATTTTTAACACCTTTTTCTTTTACGAATCGACCAACAAAAAGAAAGTACTTCTTGGGAGATAATTCGAGTTTGTCTAGAATCTTTTTAGAACCCACAATATTTTGTGTAATAATCTTAGATCCGTAGGCAATTAGAGTAGTTTTTTTATTAAATTTATTATGATAAAAATCTTCCACAACCTTATTGTCTACAATAACTTGATCTGAAAATTTTATTGCCATTAATGCACCAAGTTTATACATGAATTTTGCAATAAACCCCCACTTTTTTCTTTTCCACTCTAAGCCGTCTACGGAGATAAAAGTTCTTTTTCCAAAAAGTTTAAGAATAGGTATAAAGATTCCATTTCCACAATTATAAATGTGGATAGTTTTAATTTTTCTATTTATAAAACACAAATGTAATATTGAAAAGAGAGTATGAGATAAAGTCTCTATAGATTTTATTCTAATAGATGGAAGATATTTTAAACAGACGCCTTCTTCTGTTGTAGAGGGTTGATTTTTATAAAGGTGTTTTCTACAGTATACAACAACATCATGATTGTTTTTTACCCAATTTTTAGTTGTGTGAGCTGCACAAGTTTCAAAACCACTGTAGCTAGCAGGAAGCCCTCTTATACCTATTACTGCTATTTTCAATTATTAAAATCTTTAATATATACCTTAGCATAATCTTCTAAAGCCTCTTTCCAATCAGGCATTACGTTAAGACCCCTACTATTAAGTTTTAAGTTCGTAAGTTTTTCAGAGTATGGTCTAGGAGCAAAGTACTCAGTTTTAAAATAATCTGAGTTTACTTTAGTAACTTTAATGGTTTCTTTTAAGCCTAAAAGGTTAATGAACTCTTTAGCAACATCATATCTACTGCAATCCCCATTACAAACTTGATTATACACACCATACATTCCTGATTGTACTACATGCATGATCCCCTTAGCAAAACTCTTCGTGTAAGTTGGGGTGCCAAGTTTATCATCAACAACAAAAAGTTCTTTTTTACCGCTTTTAATTTGTTTATATATTTTGTTAATAAATTTTTTGTCTTTTGAAGGCCCAGCACCCATCATCCATCCGGCTCTAAAAACATAAAACTTATTCACGTGAAATTGAGTGAATAATTCTCCATGGTATTTAGCCTTTGCATAAATACTTAAGGGGTTAGGCTGGTCAAAGTCATTATAAACATCTTGTAAGCCGTCAACTATTCCTGCGGTACTTATGTATACTAAAGGAATATCAAGCTCATTTGCAATTAGACCTATATTTTCAGGTCCTAGAGCATTTGTGAGCCAAGTTTCCTCTTGATTTTTTTCACAATACTCAAGGTCGGTAAGTGCAGCTAAGTTAATAATAAGATCAGCTTCAAATTCCAAGATAGATTCTTTTATGTCGGTGTAATTTCTGACATCAGCATATTCTAACCATGGTTCTGTAAGATTTATATCTGTTGCTTTTACAATACATTTTTCTTTAAAAGCTTCATATACTGCTTCTCCAAGCATGCCACCACAACCAGCAATGTAAACTTTAGTGTTTTTAGATAATTTAAAACTCATTTAGATACAAAATTTATATATTTGAGTCAGCTAAATTAAGATTTAGAATTTAAATGATGATGATAAATAAAAAAAAAATTTCCTTAGTTGTATTTTTGTTGCTATCATTAAGTTTAAGTTCTGTTTTATTTTCATTTTTCATTAGTTCATTAACTCTTTTTTTTTCACTTGCGCTTTCTTTTTTTTTGTTTGAAAAGAGAAAATTCTCTAAAAAAAACATTAAGTTTTTTTTAATTATATCGGTTCCGTTTTGGCTTACCTTAGTGTCTCTTGTTTTTTCATATGATGTTGAAAATGCAATAAGTATTCTAGTTAAAAGGCTTCCTATCTTTCTGGTTCCATTTATCGGAATTTTAGCATGTGAAAATATCCAAAAGAAAGACTTTATATCTTTCTTTTGGGTGTTATTAATAGGTTTTTCTTTAGTTAATTTTTATGGACTTGTAAAAGGTTTTGTTTTTTATCTAGAAAAAGATAGTTTTTTTGATTCTAAGAATTTGTTTTATATATATCCAACTCAGCATGTATATTTAGCTACCTATAATATATTCGTATTAGTTTCTTCTATTTTTTTGTATTCTAAAATTAAGACACAGTTTAAAACCATTTTTATTGTTTTAAACTGTGTCTTAATTTTAAGTTTCATTTTTTTATCTTCAAAAATGGCCTTAATAACATTAATAATATGTTTAGTATTAATTTTTTTTTCAAAATTTAACACAAGAAATGCTGTTTTATATTCAATTATTTTATTCTTTTTAGTATTGTTAATGTTTATAATATTTGAGCCATTTTTAGACAGAATTAAATCGTTAGTATCAGGCCCAGACCCAAGGGTTACTATATGGGATTGTGTTTTGGAAAAAATACGAATTAACAATTATTTGAATTTTATTCCAATAGGAGATTATCAAAAACACCTTGACTACTGTTACTATCAAAAGGAATTCAAATTTTATTTGGATGGATATAATACTCATAATCAATTTTTAGAAATTTGGTTAACTAATGGGCTTTTAGGTTTAATTGTTTATATGTCAAGTTTATTCTCATTATTTAAATATTCAATCAAAGCCAAAAAAAAAATTATGAGTTATTTTTTAATTATCACGATATTATTTAGTATTACTGAGACTATTTTTCAAAGACAATATGGTATAATGTTTTACTCAGTACTACTTACTGTTTTTGTGTTTTCCCCATTTGAGTTTTCTGAGTAGGTATTTATAATTTATACGACTTCAATGCCTTAAAAGTATAAATGTTTATAATATTTGAGTTGCTTTAAATATTAAGAAAGTGAAGCTAAAGCGAATTTTGTATAGAAAAAACACTTTGTCATTTTTCTAATCTTTACTAAAATGAAATAGCAAACCACTCCAGTACTAATAGATGAAGTTATATAATTTACCTTAGATTCATAAAGCGTCTAGGTTTAAATAGCTCAAGAGTTAAAAGGTTTAATAGAAAAGGGTGTTTAGGCGATAAAGGGTTAGAGGAGATCTCCTATCAATATAAGGTTTTTTTTGCTTAGCAAAAAATATTGGTTGCGATTTTTTGCTACAGAGTATGCTGCAAAAAAATAGATAAGATGGTTTAGGAAAATACGAATGCACAAGGGTAAGCTATTCTTGCAGAAAATATTTAGATATTATGATAAAGTCGAATAAGAATTTCTTTTTTTAGCTAAAAAGATGGATTTCAAACCCATAGAGGTTTATTTGGCGAAAAACGTAAAAGCTAGCAAAAGCATTGATTTTTTATAATTATATTTGCCATTCAAAATATTTGGCAAATTATTATATGAGCATTATATGAACATTAAAGGAAGATTTTCCATTTTAATAAAGCCTTTGTTATATATATTAGACTTGTTAATTATTTCTTTTTTAATTAGTTTATTTTTAACAAAGGATATTGTTGATTTAATATTTTTTATTGGTTTTTGGTTATTCCTATCTTTTTGTTATTCCTTTTACAATGTCTATAGATTTACCAAAATAATAAAATTAGTTTCTTTAATTACTAAGCAAATATCGGTATTTATACTATTAATCTTTTCTTATTTGTATGTAAGGAACTCAGATATCGATTATATCGATATTCTGAAACTTTCAATTTTGCTATTTGGGTTGTTTAATTTTTGGAGAATCTCTTTGCATATAATTTTTAGAAAGTATAGAATAATAACAGGGAGCAATTATGTAACAGTGGTTATAGTTGGGTCAAATCATAGTACAAAACGGCTGGAGAAATTTTTTAATGAGCAGTTAGGGTTTGGATATAAATTTCTCGGTTTTTTAACTAACAAGAAGGACGCAAATAAACTTGGAAATTTATCTCAAAGTTTTGATTTTATAATGAGAAATCATGTAGATGAGATATATTGTTCGGTTAATGAACTCGATGACAATCAAATCAGGGAATTTATTGAATTTTGTGATGTCAACATGAAGACGCTAAAATTTATTCCTGATAATAAAGAACTATATGCTAAAAATTTACGGTTAAACTATTATGACATTGTTCCTGTATTATCTTTACGAGAAATCCCTCTAGATGATCCAATAAAAAGTATTACTAAACGTGCTTTTGACATTATATTTTCTTTAATTATTGTATTCTTCCTTCTTTCTTGGCTTATCCCTATATTAGGATTGATTATAGTATTGGAAAGCAAAGGACCTATTTTCTTTCTTCAGAATCGACCGGGTATCAAAGAAAAAGGATTCGGGTGCTATAAATTTCGTTCTATGACTTTAAATTCGAGATCTGAAGAGTCAGCAACAAGAAATGATTCTAGGATAACTAGAGTAGGCAAATTTATTAGAAGAACTAGTATTGATGAATTGCCTCAGTTTTTTAATGTTCTATTTGGATCAATGTCAGTTGTTGGACCCAGACCGCACTTATGGAGGCAGAACGAAATTTATGGAACAAAAATCCCTAAGTATATGGTTAGACATTTTGTTAAACCGGGTGTTACAGGGTTGGCACAAGTTAGGGGATATAGAGGAGAGATTGAAAATAGAGAGGATATTGTAAATAGAACAAAATATGATATTTTCTATATAGAGAACTGGTCATTATTAATGGATATAAATATCATTGTACAAACAATAGTAAATGTATTTAAAGGAGAAGATAAGGCATATTAAAAATAATTAAAAAAAAGAATGAAAGTATCAGTAATAGGAACGGGATATGTCGGTTTAGTAACCGGAACATGTTTGGCTGAGACAGGAAATGATGTATTATGTATTGACATCAATGAAGAAAAAGTAAAGCAAATGCAAGAAGGGTTAGTCCCAATTTACGAACCTCATTTAGATGTATTATTTCAAAGAAATATTAAAGCTAATCGGTTAAGTTTTTCTACATCTTTAAAAGAAGGATTAGAGCATGGTGACATTATTTTTTTAGCGTTACCAACTCCAGAAGATGAAGATGGCTCAGCAGATTTGTCATATGTATTAGGAGCAGCTAAAGATATTGGTCGCCTAATAACAGATTATAAAGTTATAATTGATAAGAGTACAGTTCCAGTAGGGACGGCAGAAAAAGTTACCGAAGTAATTTCTAAAGAAACGAATGTGAAATTTGATGTAGTTTCAAATCCAGAATTTTTACGAGAAGGATTTGCCGTTGATGATTTTTTGAAGCCAGAACGCATTGTAATAGGGTCTAGTTCAGAGAAAGCAATTGCCTTAATGCAAAAACTGTACAAACCTTTTGTTCGTTCAGGAAACCCTGTAATAGTTATGGATGAAAAGTCTGCTGAACTTACTAAGTATGCTGCTAATTCTTTTTTAGCAACAAAGATTACATTTATGAATGAAATAGCCAATTTCTGTGAAAAAGTTGGAGCCGATGTGGATAAAGTTAGAGCAGGAATAGGAACCGATTCTAGAATAGGAAAACGCTTTTTATTTCCTGGAATTGGGTATGGAGGCTCTTGCTTTCCAAAAGATGTAAAGGCATTATATAAATCTGGAAAAGAAGTAGGATATAATTTTGATATTTTAGACTCGGTAATAAGAGTGAATGAAACACAAAAGAAAATTTTAATTCCTAGAATTGAAAGGTATTTTAATAATGATATTAGCGGAAAGACTTTTGCTATTTGGGGATTAGCATTTAAACCCGAAACTGATGATATAAGAGAAGCTCCTGCATTATATATCATTGAAGAATTGTTAAATAGAGGGGCAAAAATCCAAGTTTTTGATCCAGAAGCAATGCCAAATGTTGAAAGAAGATTTGGTGACAAAATTGTTTATTCATTAAATAAAAATGAAGCAACAAAAGGAGCTGATGCTTTAATTGTTTGTACGGAATGGAGTTTGTTCAGAACACCTGATTTTGAAAAATTAAAAGCTAACTTAAAACAGTCTGTAATTTTTGATGGTCGAAATCTTTATGATTTGGAAGATATGAGAAAAGAGGGGTTTTATTATAGTTCAATTGGCAGAAAGTAAAGTATGAAAAAAGTATTAATAACAGGAGCAGCAGGGTTTTTAGGATCACATTTGTGTGACCGCTTTATTTATGAAGGGTATAAGGTTATTGGAATGGATAATTTTATCACAGGCGATAAAAAAAACCTACATCATTTAGAGCCTAATCCAAATTTCGAATTTATAGAACACGATGTAACACAATTTGTTAAAATTGAAGGCAAGTTAGATTACATTTTACATTTCGCATCTCCAGCAAGCCCAATTGATTATTTAAAGATCCCTATTCAAACCCTAAAAGTGGGTTCGCTAGGCACTCATAATTTATTAGGATTAGCTAAAGCTAAAAATGCACGAATACTTATAGCATCAACATCTGAGGTTTACGGAGACCCCTTAGTACACCCACAAACTGAAGGTTATTACGGAAATGTAAATACTATTGGTCCTCGTGGAGTTTATGATGAAGCTAAGCGTTTTCAAGAATCTATAACCATGGCATATCATAGATTTCACGGATTAGAAACACGGATAGTTCGTATATTTAATACTTATGGGCCAAGAATGAGACTTAATGATGGTAGAGTTATTCCTGCATTTATGGGGCAAGCGCTAAGAGGAGAAGATTTGACGGTTTTTGGAGATGGATTGCAAACTCGATCGTTTTGCTACGTAGATGATGAGATAGAGGGTATTTATAGATTATTATTAAGTGATTACGCTGAACCAGTAAATATTGGCAACCCTCATGAAATTACAATTAAGGATTTTGCTGAAGAAATAATTAAATTGACAGGAACAGAGCAAAAAGTAATTTATAAAGAATTACCTGTGGATGATCCCATGCAAAGGCAACCAGATATTTCATTAGCTAAAAAATTATTAAATTGGGAGCCGAAAATTGGAAGACAAGAAGGCATGAAAAAAACCTTTGATTACTTTAAATCCTTATCAAAAGAGCAATTATATAAAAGTGAACATAAAGATTTTTCCAACTATATTAATAAGTAATGCACTATAAAAGAGGTCGATACTCATGGTTATTAAGACCTGTATTAATAGTGTATGATCTTTTTGTAATCAACTTTTTAGCAATCTATTTATTTAATTTCAACAATGAGAATTTATACTTTTTTTCAATTGAATTATTTAATAACAAGCACGTACTTTATATAGTTTATGCCATACTTATTTGGCTTCCATTAGCTTTTTTATTAAAGTTTTATGAGGTATATAGGTTTACTACAATACTTAATATTTTATCGCTTTTAGCTAAGCAGTTTTTAGCCTTTTTACTTTGTGTTTTTGCCTTTATTGGATTTTTTAGAAGTATCAATATACAAGCTTTTACAGTTATAGAATATTTATTTTATTCGCTTATTGCAATAGGAGCTATTAAGGTTTTAAGTTTTTATGCTTTAAAAAAGGTTCGCTTATATTTAAAAGGAAATATGAGAAATGTTATTATTGTTGGAAGCGGAACGGCAGTAGAAGAACTTAAAAGAATTTTCACCAATAATAAAGAATTGGGCTACAATTTAAAAGCTGTTTTTAGTGATTATGATAATAATGTAATAGGAACAATAAAAGACAGCTTTAAATACTTAAACAACAATAATATAGATGAAGTTTATTGTGATATTGATGGAATAGAACCTGGGGAGATAAATGAGTTTGTTAAGCACGCAACCAAAAACCATTACAATATTAAATTTGTTCCTAATACTCTAAAGTTTTTTAATAAATACTTTGAAGTAGACTATTATAATTATCTACCAGTTTTATCAATTCCAAATGTTGCTTTAAATAGCGAGTTTAACAAATTAGTTAAGCGGGGGTTCGATATTTTATTTTCTACATTAATAATAATTTTTATTCTTTCTTGGCTTTCTGTAATTTTATTTATCATTCTAAAGCTGGAATCTAAAGGCCCTTTGTTTTATAAACATCAAAGGAATGGAATTAATTATAAGGAATTTGAATGTTATAAATATAGGTCTTTAAAAACAACAAAAGAAGTTAAAGGGACTTATGTAAAACCTAATGACAGCAGGCTAACTAAAGTTGGAAAGTTTTTAAGAAAAACCAATATTGATGAATTGCCTCAATTTATTAATGTTTTTTTTGGAGATATGAGCATTGTTGGACCTAGGCCTCATATGGTATCATATACAGATGATTATTCCAAAAAAATAGATAAATACAGCTTTATTCTTAGACATCATGTAAAGCCAGGAATTACGGGATTAGCTCAAACAAAAGGGTATAGAGGTGAAATAAAGTCTGATGCCGATATTGTTAACCGTATAAAGTATGATATTTTTTATATAGAAAACTGGTCATTACTATTAGATATAAAGATTATTTTTCAAACTACTATAAATATTATAAAAGGAGAAGAAAAAGCATATTAAAAATTATTTTGAAAAGTCTAGTCTCCATAATTACGCCAATGTATAATTCAGAAGCTTTTGTTTCAGAAGCCATAACTACTGTTTTAAATCAAACTCACAAAAACTGGGAACTGATTTTAATTGATGATTACTCTAATGATAAAACATTAGAAATGGCGCAGTCTTTCACAGAAGAAAACTCCAATATTAAGCTTTTAAAAAACAATACAAATTTAGGTACAGCTATTTCAAGAAACAAAGGTGTTGAAGCAGCCCAGGGCGATTATATAGCATTTTTAGATGCAGATGATTTATGGAAACCTGAGAAATTAGAAAAACAACTAGCTTTTATGCAAGCTGAAAATTGTTATGTATGTTATAGTAGTTACAACCAAATAAATGAAGCGGGAAAACCTTTAAATATTCAGATAGAAGCATTACCTGTTTTGAGTTATAAAAAGTTGCTAAAAAGTAATTATATAGGGAATTTAACAGGGATATATAATGCAAAGGTATTAGGTAAAGTTACTTCTCCTAATTTGCGTAAAAGACAAGATTGGTTGTTATGGTTAGCTGCAATAAAAAAATCAGGAAAAGAGGCAAAAGGCATTAAGGAATCTTTAGCCTTTTATAGGGTAAGGCAAGATTCTATGTCTTCAAACAAGTTAAATTTAATTAAGTACAATTATTGGGTTTATAAAAAAGGGTTAAGCTTTTCTACTGTAAAGGCAGTTTATTACTTAATAATATTCTTAATAGAACATTTCTTTGTAAAATCTAAACAAAGTGTTTCTATAAATAACTAGTAAACTGTTTAAGTTTCCCTCTGTTGGAACGATCTAAAGATGCTTTCGATTCAAAAACAATAGTTAAATCAGGCTCTAAATAACGCTCAATAGTTTTTTCAATAGTTTGTTTTTTAAACTCAGAAAGCGCTTCACAACTCACATAGCTTATTTTAAATGTATCAAGTTTTATCTGCTCAATAATAAACTCTTTTACATTTGCATCATCTTCAATAACCGTTTTGGTAACATAGTAAAAAGTTAAACCAGCAGCTTTTTTACCACTAGGGAGTTTTATAATATCGTTTTTTCGCCCAACAAGTTTTTCAAGTATAGGCTTTTCAATAGTACTCGACTTTGAAAGCACTCCAATGTCGCCCAAATCATATCTAATAAAAGGATGCGCCTTGTTGTAAAGCGATGTTATAACTAGCCTCCCTTCTTCTCCATAAGGTAAAGCGGTATTGTTTTCATCAAGAACTTCAATAAATAAATCCTCTGTATTAACTAGCCATTCTTTTTGAGTGTTTTCAAAAGCAATTAAACCTAATTCTGCTGCACCATATTCATTAATAACAGGAATACCTAATTGTGCTCCTAACAACAATCTATCCTCTTCAAAAAGCATTTCGGAAGTTACAATACAGGCCTTTAGCGAAGGGCAAACCGTATTAAGAATACTGTTTTTACGCTTTAAATATTTTGCAAATTGAACAATAGAACTTGTATAGCCATTAATATAATCAAATGGAGTAGATTTAAATTTCTCTAAATTTTTATTGAATTGGATATCGCTTAAATTAAAAGTTGAAAACCGATAACGTTTACTTAAAACATCTTTAAACCGTTCTTTAAAATAACCTTTTTTATCTAATGGAATTCCGTAAAAACGGGCTTGTTTAGAAGTGTTGAGGTTTATATTATACCAATTATATCTGTCAATAAAAATAGCCCAAGTTAGGGCATGGCAAAACTTGTCTTTAGCAAAAATAAACGGCGTACCAGAAGACCCTGAAGTTTTGTGTTTGTGTACCTTTTTAATATTAAAACCATTAGAAAGTCTATTAGCAAGAGGCTGTTGCAAATCGTGTTTTGTCATCACAGGAATACTATTCCAATCTAAAGGACTAGCACTTTTTGCAAAGGCTTTATAAAACGAATTGTGCTTTAAGTGATAAGCAACAATATCTTGTTTTTTAGTTTCCTGATAAGATTTAAAGTCAGCATCACTTTTGTTTTGAATAAATTTCAAATGAGTTTTAGCTTCTTTTATAGGAAAGCCTTTTAGTTTTAATGAAAGATCAAATAATTTCAAAAGAAAAGATAATTTTTGTAAAGTAAATAAAAAATATTCGTGTATTCGTAGCATTAGTTTTATTTTTGCGCATTATAAAAAACTACACCACAATGAATATTTTAGTACTTGGTTCTGGCGGAAGAGAACATACTTTTGCATGGAAAATTGCTCAAAGCCCATTATGTAAAAATCTTTACGTTGCTCCAGGAAACTCTGGAACTGCAGAAATAGCAACTAATATAAATGTTGGAGTAACGGATTTTGAAGCTATTAAAGAACAGGTTTTAGATAAAAAAATTGATATGGTTGTAGTTGGTCCTGAAGACCCTTTAGTAAAAGGAATTCATGATTACTTTCTAAATGATGACACCTTAAAACATGTTTCGGTAATAGGTCCTCAAAAGGAAGCAGCAGTATTAGAAGGCAGTAAAGAATTTGCTAAAGAGTTTTTATATCGCCATAATATACCAACAGCTGCTTACGAGAGTTTTACAAAAGAAACGGTAGAAAAAGGCTATACTTTTTTAGAAACTTTAAACCCTCCATATGTTTTAAAAGCCGATGGATTAGCAGCCGGAAAAGGCGTTGTTATTCTTAATAATTTAGATGAAGCAAAAGCTGAATTAAAAAGTATGTTGATTGATGCCAAATTTGGAGAGGCTAGCACAAAAGTTGTTATTGAAGAGTTTTTAGACGGTATTGAATTAAGTTGTTTTGTACTTACAGATGGAAAAAACTATAAAATTTTACCAACGGCTAAAGACTATAAACGTATAGGTGAAGGTGATATAGGATTAAACACAGGAGGTATGGGAGCTGTTTCTCCAGTTCCTTTTGCTACTGAAGAGTTTCTTAATAAAATTGAAGAGCGCATTGTTAAACCAACCATTGCCGGTTTTGAGAAAGATAATTTACCGTATGTAGGCTTTGTTTTTATTGGACTTATTAAAGTTGGTGACGATCCTAAAGTGATAGAGTATAATGTAAGGATGGGCGACCCTGAAACCGAAGTGGTTTTACCGCGTTTAAAGAATGATTTTGTTGAAATATTACGGGCCATGTCTAACCAAACATTAGATACTGTTAATATTGAAATAGACGACCGTGCAGCGACAACTATTATGTTGGTAAGTGGTGGTTATCCTGAAGCTTACGACAAAGGAAAGGAAATTACAGGAACTAATACTATTAAAGATTCTATCCCATTTCATGCAGGAGCACAAATAAAAGACGGTAAAATAATCACTTCTGGTGGACGTGTTATGGCAATTACATCTTACGGAGATACTTATCAAGAAGCCATAAAAAAATCTTATCAAAATATAGAAAAACTACACTTTGATAAGATGTATTATCGTAAAGATATTGGTTTCGACTTATAAATAAGAGTGCGAAGAGATACTTTTATCTTCTTCATTGTTTGCATCAAATATTCTAAGTTGCTTCATCCAATAAATTGTGGCAACAAAACCAATAACAAGAAAAATCCAAGAAACTACATTTGCCGCAAACCAGTTATCTAACTCCAATGCTCTTAAGGCATCATAAGGAGCAAAAAGTACATCAACAAATAAGTTAGCAATTGCTTCCCATAAATCTTTCCAAAAATAGTTCATTATAATAAGTATTATATTTACAGCACAAAAATACAAAAACAGTTAATGATTACAAGCATTTTTAATAAATCTAAGCCAATAAATTTTACTATTGTTTTTTTTATTACGTTTTTGGCTTTTATTGTACTTAACATAAAGCGTATAGAAGAGTCAATTACAGCTACTTTTCTTTTAAAACAGGCTTTTTTGTTTTTTGTTTGTTATGTATCTATTTTAGGTCTCAGTTTCATTGTTGGAAAAAATAGCCTAACAAAAAAAAGTAATTATGAAATTGTTCTTTATAGCCTTTTTTTGCTAGCTATCCCTCAAACCGTAGGTAACCCAGATATTATTTATGCCAACTTTTTTGTATTACTAGGTTATAGAAGAATAATTAGTTTACGCTCTCAAATAAGCGTAAATAAAAAGTTGTTTGATGCCGCTTTCTGGTTTGGTATTGCAGCCCTGTTTTATTTTTGGGCTATATTGTTTTTTTTATTAATTGTTATTTCTCTTCTTTTATATACTGATAATAATATAAAGCATTGGCTTATTCCTTTTACGGGATTATTAGCTGTTTTTTTAATATCAGTCTGTTTGTCTATAATTTGGTATGATAGCTTTTTTGAAATATTTGACAGTTTACCAGAAGTGAGTTATAATTTTAGCAACTATAATTCAATTCAATATTTAATTATAATAACAATGCTATTTTCTTTTGGAGTATGGGCATCAATTTTTTACATAAAAAACATAAAACAAAAAAAGAAAGTATTAAGGCCATCTTATTATGTGGTTTTATTTGCGGTACTTATTGGGTTTTTAATTATAGTTTTTGCGCCAAATAAAAACGGTAGTGAGTTTTTATTTTTATTTGCACCATTAGCGATAATAATAGCTAATTATATTGAAATCATTCAAGAAAGATGGTTCAAAGAGTTGTTCCTTTCAATTATTATTATTGCCCCTTTTGTGATTTTATTGTTGTAGCTTTTTACCAAAAGCCAAATCTCCAGCATCCCCAAGTCCAGGAATAATATAACCTTTGTTGTTTAAAGTTTCATCAATTGTAGCAATCCATAAATGCGTGTTTTCATCAAAGGTGTTTTTAACATAATTGACGCCTTCTTGAGCACCAATAACACTTACTAAATGTACTTCTTTGGGTGTGCCAAAAGGTTTTAGCGCCTCAAAAGTGGCAACCATAGATTGACCTGTTGCTAGCATGGGGTCTGCAAGAATTAAGGTTTTGTTTTCTAAGTTTGGGCAAGCCAAATATTCAACAATAATTTCAAAACTTTCAGGGTTTTCTTTATGATGCCTATAAGCCGAAATAAAAGCATTTTCAGCATTATCAAAATAGTTTAACAATCCATTATGCAAGGGTACGCCAGCTCTTAAAATAGAACACAAAACAATATCATTATCCAACAAATCTATAGAACAAGTGGCTAGAGGCGTTTCAATTGCTGAGGTTTCATAATTTAATGACTTGCTCATCTCGTAACCCAATATTTCTCCAATACGCTCAATATTGCGTCTAAAACGCATACTGTCTTTTTGAATTATTACGTCTCGTATTTCAGAAATAAACGTATTTAATACAGAATTTTGTTGAGATAAATTATGAATATGCATCTTGGGTTTTTGTTATTTTGAAATAGTAAAGTTAATTATTTAGAAGTATATTTACACTTTAAAATTAATAACAATATGTTTACAAGTAAGGCCAATAAAATTTTTCAAGACGTTATAGAGAAATATCACATTATAAATACGGTTGACCAGCCTTTTACTAATGTTTATGATGAAAACACTCATTTATTAGAACATTTATTATACAGAAAATGTTGGATTGATACTGTACAATGGCATTACGAAGACATTATTCGCGACCCACAAATTGATCCTGTAGCAGCTTTAACTTTAAAACGTCAAATTGATGCATCTAATCAAGACAGAACTGATATGGTTGAATATATTGACAGCTATTTTCTTGAAAAATACAAAGATACTGTTGTAAAAAACAATGCAACTATTAACACAGAAAGCCCAGCTTGGGGAGTTGATAGATTATCTATTTTGGCTTTAAAAGTATATCACATGAATGAAGAGGCTACTAGAGCAGATGCTTCTGATACTCATAGAACAGCTTGTCAAACAAAATTGGATGTTTTATTAGAGCAGCGAGTTGATTTATCTACGGCAATAGATACACTATTAAGTGATATTGAAAACGGCGATAAGTATATGAAAGTTTACAAGCAGATGAAGATGTATAATGATGATGAACTTAATCCTGTTTTAAGAAGTCAAAAATAAGACTTTGTCATCCTGAACTCTTGTACTAAAAATAATCGAAGTGAGTTTCAGGATCTCATCAAACTTTGTTGAGATGCCAAAAAAACTAAAACACATCCTAGTCATTCGTTTTTCAGCAATGGGAGATGTTGCTATGTCAGTCCCTGTTTTACGAGCTTTTACACAGCAATACCCAGACGTTAAATTAACAATTCTTACTCGTGCTTTTTTTAAACCTTTTTTTAGAGATTTAAAAAATGTTTCAATATTTGAAGCAGATATTAAAGAGAAGCATAAAGGAGTTTTTGGGCTTTACACACTTTCAAGAGAACTAAAAAAAACTAACATTGATGCTGTTGCAGATTTGCATAATGTATTGCGTAGTAATATTTTAAAATGCTTTTTTTTTGGAAAGCAATTTATTCAAATTGATAAAGGAAGAGGCGAGAAAAAAGTATTAATTTCTGGAGAGAAGTTTCAGCAATTAAAAACCACACATCAGCGGTATGCTGATGTATTTAAAACATTAGGTTTCCCTTTAAACTTATCAAAACCTACATTTCCTAAAAAATCAGTTTTAAACCAGAAGCTTCAATTAATTTTGAGCAATGAATCAAAAAAGCGAATTGGGATTGCTCCTTTCGCTGCTCACGAAGGTAAAATGTACCCCTTAGACTTAATGAAAGAAGTTATTAAGTCGCTTTCAAAAGCTCACAATATCATTTTATTAGGTGGAGGAACTCACGAAATAGATTTATTAAATGGTTTTGAAAATGAATTTGAAAACACGGTTAATATAGCAGGAAAACTTTCTCTTGATGAAGAAATGGATATTATTTCTAATTTAGATGTAATGCTTTCTATGGATTCTGGAAATGCCCATATTGCTGCAATGTTAGGCGTTAAAGTTGTTACTGTTTGGGGTGTAACACATCCGTTTGCTGGCTTTATGCCATTTAATCAACCTGATGATTATGCATTGCTTGCAGATAGAAATCAATACCCTAAAATTCCAACGTCAGTTTATGGAAACAAATATCCTAAACTTTATAAAGAAGCTTCAAGAAGTATACCTCCAGACGTAATTGTTGAAAAAATTATGTCTATTATCTAAAAGTGTAGACTTCTAATTGTTTAAACTAAACATCATCATAATCAACAACAAGTGTAGGAGTTGTTGGATGTGCTTGACAAGTTAAAATTAAGCCTTCTGAAACTTCACTATCAGTTAAGATATTATTTTGCCTCATTGTAGCTTCACCTTCAGTAATGCGAGCAATACAGCTACTACAGATGCCTCCTTGACAAGAGTAAGGTGCATCTAAATCTTCATCTAAAGAAGCTTCAAGTACTGTTTGTTTAGCAGACATCTCAAAAGTTGTTGTCTCGTCATCTACAACAACAGTTATCTTTGTTTTGCCACTATGAACAATGTCTTCCGTTATTTCAGCAGGTTTTGCAGCTTTAAAAAGCTCAAAATGAATGCGGTTTTCGTCAATATCGTGTTCAGTTAAAACATCTTTAACTGTATGAATCATGGCTTCTGGCCCACAAAGGTAAAATGCATCAACATCAATATGTTTATGCTTATTCTTCATCACATAATTAACCGTACTTTTTTCAATACGGCCAAAAATAGCATCGTCTTCATCTTCTTGACTAAACACAAATTGAATAGAAAAGCGATCTTTATATTCATGCTGAAGCTCTAAAAGCTCGTTTAAAAACATAGTGTCTTTGGTTGTTTTATTACCAAAAACCAAAATCACTTTACTGTAAACTTCTTCTTCTAAAGCACATTTTATAATACTTAAAACGGGTGTTATGCCACTGCCGGCAGCAAATGCTGCAATGTTTTTAGTTTTAGAATCGTTAGGTTCAAAAACAAAACGTCCTTTTGGTGGAGCAACTTCTATAACATCACCAACTTGCAATGTGTTATTGGCATAAGCCGAAAATGTACCATTTTTAACCTCCTTAATAGCAACCTTTACATCACCGCTTTTAGGTGAAGAACAAAGCGAATAATCGCGTCGTACTTCGTTTCCATCAATTACAGTTTTTAAAGTGATGTATTGTCCGGCTTTAAAAGCATAAGCACTTTTTAAGTTTTCAGGGATATTAAAGCTAATGCTTATAGCTTTACTAGTTTCCCTATTTATTTGTTTTATAGTGAGTTTATGAAATGATGACATGTAAAAGTTTTTGACAAAAATAGTGAAGTATATTTTTAAAATTTAGCTTTATTTGTAACAATTGATATAAAAGGCTTACTAACCCATTGAGCTAAATTTAAAAATTTAATTAACCAAAAACTATGATTAAGCATTTTATAAGTTTAGAATGGAAGTCTTTTTTTAGATCCGCAAGCTTTGGCAAAAGTTTAGCCATTAAAATATTAATGGGATTTTTCGCCTTATATTTTATGGCTATGTTTTTAGGGATGGGATTTGTAATGGATAAAATCTTAAAAAAAGCATATCCAGATTTAGATCTATTGGTTGCGTTTAATGGGCTTTTGTTTTTTTGGATTATTGGAGACCTGCTTATTCGATTCTTCTTTCAAAAATTGCCAGTAATGAGTGTAAAACCATTATTGACACTACCTGTAAAACGAAAATCTGTAGTTAATTTTGTTTTAGGTAAATCGGTATTATCATTCATTAATTTTTTACCACTATTTGCGATTGTACCTTTTGGGCTTAAATTAATAGCAAGCGACTACAGCGTATCAATTGTTTTAGTTTGGATGTTTGTTATTGTACTAATTACGTTAATTAACAACTTTTTAAACTTTATTATTGAAAGCTTATCGGCAAAGACTGAATTATCATTTTTGCCCATTATTGTTTTTTCAAGCTCTCTTTTTGCATTAAATCATTTTAATATAATTAATATTTCTGAAGCACTTTCAAAAGGTGTCACAGCAATTACAGTTAATCCAATTTTAATATTAGTGCCAATTTTAATATTAATAGGCTTATACCGTTTTAATTTTAAAATTCTAAGACAAAAATTGTTTTTAGATAGCGGATTAAAAGCTAAAGTGAAGGAAGTAAACACATCTAATCTTGAATGGACTAAAAACTTTGGAGACATAGCGCCTTTTATGCAGCTAGATTTAAAATTGATTTGGCGTAACAAGCGTACTAAATCATCAGCTTTCTTGGTATTAATTGGATTGTTTTATGGGCTGTTTTTTTATCCACAACCCATGTATCAAAACATGCCTTGGTTTTTTATGTTTATTGGCGTATTTTCAACAGGAATCTTCTTAATTAATTTTGGGCAGTTTATTCCAGCTTGGGATAGTGGTTATTATAAATTGTTAATGAGCCAAAACATTAAATACGAGCAGTATTTAAAATCGAAATTCACATTAATGGCAGTAAGTGTAATTATTTTGTTTGTGTTAGGAATCCCGTATGTGTTTTTTGGATGGAAAATTTTATTAGCACATTTTGCTGCGGCAATTTATAATGTAGGCGTTAACACACATGTTATTTTGTATGGAGGATCTTTTAACAGAAAGAAAATAGATTTAAACCAAAAAGCAGCATTTAATTATCAAGGAACTGGAGCAGTCCAATGGCTTATTGGTATTCCTCTTTTATTATTACCTATGGGATTATTTGCTTTATTTTATTTTTTAATAGGGTTTGAAATAGCTTGTTTAATACTAGCCATATTAGGCATAATTGGTATTGTTTTTCATCAAAAATTAATGACAACAATTACACAAAAATACTTAGAATCAAAATATAAAATGATCAACGCTTTTGATCAAGACAATTAAAAGAAAACATTATGATTACAACATCAAATCTTTCAAAAAAATACAACAACAACCTTGTTTTAAATATTGAAAATCTAGATATCCCTAAAGGTCAAAGCTTTGGTTTAGTTGGTAATAACGGAGCTGGAAAAACCACGTACTTTAGCTTGTTATTAGATTTAATTCAGCCTACAACGGGGCATATAAAAAACAATAATGTTTTGGTTCATGAAAGTGAAGATTGGAAACCGTTTACCTCGGCATTTATTGACGAAAGTTTTTTAATAGGCTATTTAACAGCTGAAGAATATTTTTATTTTATTGGTGAGTTACGCGGACAAAACAAAGCAGATGTTGATAAACTAGTTGGTCAATTTGAAGACTTTTTTCATGGTGAAATTCTCGGACAGAAAAAATATTTGCGCGATTTAAGTAAAGGAAATCAAAAAAAAGCAGGTATAGTTGCAGCACTTATTGGAAACCCTGATGTTATTATTTTAGATGAACCTTTTGCAAATCTAGACCCAACAACTCAAATTCGCCTTAAAGGCATAGTTAAAGATTTAGCAGAAAAACAAGGCGTAACCGTTTTAATTTCTAGCCATGATTTATTACATGTAACAGATGTTTGCGAACGCATTGTAGTTCTTGAAAAAGGAGAAATTGTTAAAGATTTAAATACTAGCGAAGCCACTTTAAAAGAGCTTGAAGCACATTTTTCTGGTACAGAGGCTATTTAAAAGCCAATTGATTTTATAGGTAAATCCAAAAAGATGCTTATTTTTACGTTTATATATAATAATAACTAGAGTTTTTAGTTATTTATTAGACTAAAAAGCCAGCGTTGAAAGCACCTATTAAAGCCATACTACTTATAACATTTTCTATTGTTTTAGTAACAAGTTGTTCAAGAAAAAAAGACAATTTTGTTAGTCGAAATTTCCATGCAGTTACTGCCGAATTTAATGCGCTTTATAACGGCTACTTAGCTTTAGAGCAAGGCAGAAACGCCCTAAACGAAAGTTATGCCGATAATTATTGGGATATCCTCCCGATAGAGCGTATGCAAATACAAGAAGAAGTTGTTTTACCAGGGCAATCTAAAAACGAGAATTTTAATCGAGCTGAAGAAAAAGCGGTAAAAGCTATTCAAAAGCATAGTATAAATATTGAAGGCAGAGAAAAAAATCCACAAATAGACGAAGCATATTTGCTTTTAGGAAAGGCACGCTATTTCGATCAGCGATTTGTTCCTGCACTTGCAGCGTTTAACAATATTCTTAATAAATACCCTACAAGTGATAAAATAAATCAGGTAAAAATATGGCGTGAGAAAGCTAATATTCGTTTAGAAAATGATGAGGTTGCTATAAAAAAGTTAAAACGATTATTAGACGAGGAAGAGTTAGAAGATCAAGATTTAGCTGATGCCACTTCTATATTGGCTCAAGCTTACTTAAACACAAAATCTGTAGATAGTGCCATCACACAATTAGAGATTGCTGCCAACGCTACAAAAAATAATGACGAGCGCGGTCGTTACCGTTTTATTCAAGGGCAGCTTTACAATAAATTAGGATATAAAGACAGTGCTAATATAGCGTTTGATAAAGTTATTGAGCTTAATAGAAAAACACCTAGAATTTACATGATTAGTGCTCATATTGAGAAAATTAAAAATTTCGATTATGAAACTGAAGATAAATTAGCTCTTTTAGAACATCTTACGGAACTTGAAGAGAACAGAGAAAACAGACCGTATTTAGATAAAATTTACCATCAAATAGGCGAGTATCATTTAAATAATGAATCAGACTCTTTGGCTATTGCTTATTATAACAAATCTTTAAGAACCAACTCGCAAGACAAGCTATTAAAAGCCAAGAATTATCAAACTCTTGGAGACATGAGTTTCGATAAATCTGTATACGAAATAGCAGGCAGCTATTACGATAGCACAATGGCAAACTTAGTATTAAACTCTAAGCCATATCGTATTATTAAAAAGAAGCGAGACAATTTAGAAGACGTTATTTATTATGAAAATGTAGCTCATGTAAACGATAGTGTTTTGCAATTGGTGAATTTTTCCGAAACAGAACGATTAGAGTATTTTGAATCTTTTGTTGAAGCATTGAAAGTTAAAGCTGAAGAAGAAAAAGAAAGAGCCGAAGCGGCAGAGCGTAATAGCAATAGTGGTTTAGTAACAGCTAATAACGTAATTGGAGTACAAGGGCCAAAAAGCGGTTTGCCAAATCAAGCGGCTGCATTTTATTTTTACAACCCAACAACTGTTGGTTACGGAAAAAACGAGTTTATTAAAATTTGGGGAGACAGAGCTTTAGAGGATAACTGGAGATGGTCTAACAAAACAACTTCTGGCAGTGGAAATAATAATGCGTTAGATAATGATATAGTAGCCTCGGCATCTGAAGAAGAAAGATTCGACCCTCAATTTTATATATCTAAAATCCCATCTGAAGAAAAGGCAATCGATAGCATTTCAAAAGAACGCAATTTTGCATACTATCAATTAGGGCTTATTTACAAAGAAAAGTTTAAAGAATACCATTTAGCTAAAAGCAAGTTTCAAAACTTATTAAATAGTAACCCAGAAGAACGATTAATATTACCTTCAAAGTATAATTTGTATAAGATTCATGAATTATTAGATGAAAATGACGAAGCTTCAATTGCGAAAAATGAAATCATAAATAGCTACCCGGAATCTCGTTACGCAACTATTTTAAATAATCCAGACTTAGCTGGTTTAAAAGATGAGAATAGCCCAGAAAATGTTTATGAAAGCGTATATGCAATGCATGAAAACCAAGAATACGCAGAAGTAATATCAAAATGCGAAACCTATATTAATGTGTTTGATGGCGATCCTATAGTTTCAAAATTCGAACTTTTAAAGGCAACAGCAACAGGTCGATTATTTGGTTACGAAGCTTATAAAAAAGCTATTAATTACGTTGCTATAACTTTTGCCAACACACCAGAAGGCAAGCAAGCACAAAAAGTAGAGTCTCAGATTCTACCAAAAATAGCTAGTAGTGATTTTGTTGAAGAAACCGATGATGCTTCAACAAATTTCAAAGTAGTTTATAAGTTTGAAAATGCAAAATCAGATAAAATTGAAGAGTTCCAAAAAACATTAGATTCTGTTTTAAAAAACATAAAATATTACAATTTAAAAACATCAGTTGATGTTTATAAGCCTAATACAACGCTCGTTATTATTCATGGTTTAAAAAATGCTCAAGTAGCCAAAACATTTGACCAGCTATTAACCAAAGAAGATAAACGAAAAGTAACCGAACCATATTTTGCAATATCATCTGCAAACTATCAAATCGTTCAGATTCATAAAAATCTGGATACGTATTTAAGCCTCAGCAATAACTAAAATTAACAACATTATGTTCTCTGATAATAAAAAAGACAAACAAATGGTAGAAGGAACATCTAGTCAAAACATTATATCTCAAGGCACTAAAATTGTAGGCGACTTTAATAGCGAAGGCGATTTTAGAGTGGATGGGATTATAGAAGGAAATATAAAAACCACAGGAAAAGTAGTTGTAGGTAAAGCTGGTTTTATAAAAGGAACCTTGCAAGGCACTGATGCTTATTTTGAAGGAAAATTTTCAGGAAAGTTATCGCTATCAGGTACACTTACTTTAAAAACAGCTGCCCATATTGAAGGAGAAGTTGTTGTTGGAAAGCTTGCGGTTGAACCAGGAGCAACATTTAATGTTACCTGTATTATGAAAGGGACGGTAAAAGAAATAAATAAAGGTGGACAACAACAACGACAGTCGGAAACCGAAAAAACAGCTTAACGCCTACGCTCGCTTTTCAGGACTTGCTATTCAAATGTTTGCCATTATTGGTGTTGGAACTTTTATAGGTTATAAATTAGATGAGAATTACCCCAATGAGCATAGATTATTTACGCTTTTTGGCGCATTGTCTTCAGTAATTATATCAATAATATATATAATTAGACGTATTATTGCAACTTCTAAAGAAGAACAATAAAATGAATAATCTTTTTAAAAAAAGAGAATCTAACTTTCTTATTCAACTTACTGCTTTAAGTATTTTATTATTTGGAATTCATGTTTACTTAAACTTTCACTTCGTGAAAGATGTTAAGTTGTTTTTTCCGCTATGGCATATTTACGTATTTCATGTGATTACTGTTATTATAATTTATACATTAATCAACTATAGAGAATCTGTTGGTAATACAGAGGTGTTCAATACTTTTATATTAGGGATGCTACTAAAAATGATATTAACCATTGTGTTTTTATTGCCATGGATTTTATCTAAACCAGATCAAAAAGGTTACGATCTTGCCAATTTCTTTATTCCTTATTTTATTTTTCTTGTATTTGAAGTGTATTCTGTAACTAGAATACTTCAAAAAAAGTAACTAATTTATCAGCACTATTAATTAAAAAAAGGAAGGCTAAATAATCATTAAATTATTATTTGTCAATTCATTTTATGTGTGTACATTTGCACCGAATTTAAAGCAAGGTATTTTTAAGCGACACATAATGACATTAAACACCTTTAAAAGCGTATTATTTTCTGCATTATTTTTAGCAATTTCATTTGCTGGATATGCAACAGAAGATTCAAACAACAAAGACGATAAAGAATTCAATGCTAAAGAAATGATTTTGCATCACGTAAAAGATGCTCATGAATTTCATATTATTGACATTAATGATAAGCCAATATCTATTCCTTTACCAATTATACTTTGGACAGATAATGGTTTAACGACGTTTATGTCTAGTGCATTTCATCACGATGATTCTGGTAAAACAATTGTAGAAAAGAATGGTGGTAAGTTCGTAAAATTTCACGAAAAAATATATCAATTAGATGCTAACGCAAGTAGTGTGGTATTTGATGAAGCACATCATCCAACAAACGCACATAAACCATTAGATTTTTCTATTACAAGAAATGTGTTTATGATGTGGGTTTCTGTGATTGTTTTATTGTTTATCTTTTTTGCTACTGCAAGACGCTATAAAAAATCTGAAGATAATGTTCCAACTGGAATTGCAGGTTTTATAGAGCCTCTTGTAATATTTGTTAGAGACGAAATAGGAAAGCCAATGATTGGAGAGCATAAATACAAGAGATATATGCCTTATTTGCTAACCATCTTTTTCTTTATTTGGATTAACAACATATTTGGTTTAATTCCAATTTTAAATGGCGCTAACTTAAGTGGTAATATTGCCTTTACATGTACACTAGCGGTATTCACCTTTATAATTACAACATTTAGCGGTAACAAGAATTATTGGAAACACATCTTTTGGATGCCTGGAGTTCCTGTACCAATGAAAATATTTTTAATGCCAATAGAAATTATCGGGATGTTTGTAAAACCAATCTCGTTAATGATTCGTTTGTTTGCTAATATTACAGCAGGGCACGTTATTATATTAGCATTAATGTCATTAATATTTGTATTTAAGTCCGTTGCGATTGCACCAGTGTCTGTAGCATTCTCATTGTTTATTACAGTTATTGAAATTATTGTTACGGCGATACAAGCATATATATTTACAATATTGTCAGCTCTTTATTTTGGGATGGCAACTGAAGAAGAACATCATTAATTAATTTAAATTTTATATTATGACTATTACTGGAATTGCAGCTATTGGAGCTGGTTTAGCAGCTATTGGAGCTGGAGTTGGTATTGGTAAAATTGGTGGATCAGCTATGGAAGCTATGGCTCGTCAACCAGAAATGCACGGAAAGATTCAATCTTCTGCATTAATTTTAGCAGCCTTCGTAGAGGCGGTAGCACTATTTGGTGTTGTTGTTGCTTTCTTACAAGGGTAAAAAACTAGAAATACTGAAGTAACGGTTGGTTGCTTCAGTGTTTTTTAAAATTTAAGTTATTTAAAACAAAAAAAGAAATGGATTTAATTACACCTCAATTTGGATTGGTTTTTTGGACTGCAATTACATTTTTAGTGTTGCTATTCCTCTTAAGAAAATTTGCTTGGAAACCTATTTTAGGAGCAGTTGAAGAAAGAGAAGATGGAATTAAAAACGCATTAGCATCTGCAGAAAAAGCTCGTAAAGAGATGGAGAATCTTCATGCGGATAATGAGCGCATTTTAAAAGAAGCACGTGCAGAACGAGAAACAATGCTTAAAGAAGCTCGCGATATTAAAGCAAAAATGATTGCTGATGCTAAAGATGAAGCACAAGCGCAGGCAAGCAAAATGATTGAGCAAGCGCAAACAGCTATTGAAAGTGAAAAGAAATCTGCTATGGCTGAACTTAAGAATCACGTTGCAGGATTATCATTAGATATTGCAGAAAAAGTAGTGCGTCAAGAATTATCAAACAAAGACAAGCAGTTAGAATTAGTTGAGTCAATGTTAGGTGAAGCAAAATTAAACTAAGAAAAAATGGCAGGAGCAAGAGCAGCAATACGTTACGCAAAAGCAGTTTTAAGTTTAGCATCAGACCAAAATATAGCTGAGGTTGTAAATAATGATATGAAGCTAATTGCTACAACTATAGCAGACAATAAAGACTTAAACAACATGCTTCAAAGTCCTGTAATTAAATCATCAAATAAAAAAGATGTGTTGCTTGAAGTCTTTAAAGACTCAAACGCAATGACAACTAATATGATAGATACACTTATTACAAACAGAAGATTAGCACTTTTAAATGATGTAGCTGTTAGTTATAACCGTTTGTATGATGAATTAAAAGGTGTACAAATTGCACAAGTAACAACTGCAATACCTTTAACAGATGATTTAAAAGTTAAGGTTTTAGCAAAAGCTAAAGAACTTACGGGAAAAGATGTTGAAGTTAAAAATATTGTTGATGCAGATATATTAGGAGGCTTCATATTACGTGTTGGAGACAAACAATACAATGCTAGTATAGCAAACAAATTAAATAAGTTAAAAAGAGAATTTACTTTAAATTAAAATAAAATGGCAGAAGTAAAACCAGCTGAAATTTCAGCAATCTTAAAACAACAACTATCAGGTTTTGAAGCAAGTGCTTCGTTAGATGAGGTAGGAACAGTATTAACAGTAGGTGATGGTATTGTACGTGCTTACGGATTGTCTAACGCACAATACGGTGAGTTAGTAGAATTTGATGGAGGTCTTGAAGGAATTGTACTTAACCTTGAGGAAGATAACGTTGGTATTGTATTATTAGGACACTCTAAAGCAGTTGCAGAAGGGTCTACAGTAAAGCGTACTGGTCGTATCGCATCTATAGATGTAGGTGAAGGTATAGTTGGTCGTGTTGTTGACACACTAGGAACACCAATAGATGGTAAAGGTCCTATTGCTGGAGATACTTACCAAATGCCACTAGAGCGTAAAGCTCCAGGAGTAATTTATCGTGAGCCAGTTACTGAACCATTACAAACAGGTATTAAGTCTATTGACGCAATGATTCCTGTAGGACGTGGTCAACGTGAGTTGGTAATTGGTGATAGACAAACAGGAAAAACAACAGTTTGTATTGATACGATATTAAACCAAAAAGAATTTTATGATGCAGGTGAGCCTGTATACTGTATATATGTAGCAGTAGGGCAAAAAGCATCTACAGTAGCAAATATTGCTAAAGTGCTAGAAGAAAAAGGAGCGCTTGCCTATACAACTATTGTTGCGGCAAACGCATCTGATCCTGCGCCAATGCAAGTTTATGCACCTATGGCAGGAGCTGCAATTGGAGAGTATTTTAGAGACACTGGTCGTCCAGCTTTAATTATTTATGATGATTTATCTAAACAGGCAGTTGCATACCGTGAGGTGTCTTTATTATTACGTCGTCCACCAGGACGTGAGGCGTACCCTGGAGATGTATTCTATTTACACTCGCGTTTATTAGAGCGTTCTGCAAAAGTAATTAATGATGATGCTATTGCTAAAGAAATGAATGACCTTCCAGACTCATTAAAGCCAATGGTAAAAGGAGGAGGATCTTTAACAGCTTTACCAATTATTGAAACACAAGCAGGAGATGTATCAGCATATATTCCAACTAACGTAATTTCTATTACAGATGGGCAAATCTTCTTAGATGGAGATTTATTTAACTCTGGTGTACGACCAGCAATTAACGTAGGTATTTCAGTATCTCGTGTTGGTGGTAATGCTCAGATTAAATCTATGAAAAAAGTATCTGGTACTTTAAAATTAGATCAAGCAGCTTTCCGTGAATTAGAAGCGTTTGCAAAGTTTGGTTCAGATTTAGATGCGGTTACTTTAAATGTAATTGAAAAAGGAAAACGTAACGTTGAAATCCTTAAACAAGCTGAAAACGATCCATTTACTGTTGAAGATCAAATTGCAATTATTTACGCAGGGTCTAAAAACTTATTAAAGGATGTTCCTGTAAATAAAGTAAAAGAATTTGAAAGAGATTTTATAGAGTTCTTAAATGCAAAGCATAGAGATGTTTTAGATACTTTAAAAGCAGGTAAATTAACTGATGAGGTTACGGATACATTATTGAATGTATGTAAAGACCTTTCAGCTAAATATAAAGCATAATTGTCATTCCTGCAAAATCGTAGATTCACGAATACAATATTGTAAAACGTGAATTAATGAGTAAAGCAGGAATCTCATGTTTTTAAATTTAATTAAAATAGATTCCGTATCAAGTACGGAATGACAAAAAGAGATTATGGCGAATCTTAAAGAAATACGTAACAGAATATCATCAGTATCTTCAACGATGCAGATTACTAGTGCCATGAAAATGGTATCGGCTGCAAAGTTAAAGAAAGCGCAAGATGCCATTACAGCAATGCGCCCTTATGCAGATAAGTTAACAGAGCTTTTACAAAGCTTAAGTGCGACTTTAGATGCAGATTCTGGAAGTAAATTTTCGACACAACGTGAAGTAAAAAACGTTTTAATTGTTCCAATTACGTCTAATAGAGGTTTATGCGGTGCTTTTAACACTAATATTATTAAGCAAACACAAAATTTAATAAGTAATGTGTATGCCGATAAAAAGGTTTCAGTTGTAGCTATAGGAAAAAAAGCGAATGATACGTTTGCTAAACAAAATATTGTTATCGCTAATAAAAGTGAAGTTTTTGACGATTTAACATTTGATAATGTTGCTGAAATTGCTGAAATGTTAATGGAAAAATTTGTTACAGGTGAATTTGATAAAATCGAAATCGTTTATAACAAATTTAAAAATGCTGCTACTCAAATTGTAATGACTGAGCAGTTTTTACCAATTGTTCCTGTTGAAGGAGAAGTCGACAACAATGCAGATTATATTTTTGAGCCATCAAAAATAGAAATTGTAGAGCAATTAATTCCAAAATCATTAAAAACACAATTGTTTAAAGGTATAAGAGATTCTTTTGCTTCTGAACATGGTGCTCGAATGACAGCAATGCACAAGGCAACAGATAATGCTACTGAGTTAAGAGACCAGCTTAAGTTAACTTATAACAAAGCACGTCAAGCAGCTATTACTAATGAAATCTTGGAAATTGTTGGTGGTGCGGAAGCTTTAAACAATTAGACGAAGCCGAGCGAAGTCAAATTATTAAAAGAGGTAAAGCTTTGAATAACTAATATTCATACTGAATTTCTTTTCAGTTTTCACAATATCAAGCCTCACTTAAAGTGAGGCTTTTTTATGGCATTCATTTTGCAAATAGTATCTTTATAATATTCAATTCTATGTAATGAAAGCCATTAAAAGCATACTGAAGACGTTACTAATACTTTTAACTATGGTTAGTTTTTCTAAATGTTCAACTACTAAAAAGCTCCAAAACACTGCACCTTTTGAAATTGGAGAAGTGTATTATCAATATTGGACTGCTGGTATAAAAGACGGGGGTTCAGGATTTAATTTATTTATACCCATCGAATCAGCTCCTAAAAATATAATATTAGATAGTGCCTATTTTAGAGGAGAACAATCTAAACTTGAAAGCATGGATCAAACACTTTTTGTTGGTCGTTTTAAAACGGATACAAATCAAAAAAAAGATATTATCATGAGTAGCGATCCATATGCTGAATATGGCAATGAAACACCAGAGCTTTCCAAAAATTTTCCTTTTAAATTAAATGATAGAGAGTGTATTATTAGTTACAAACAAGGAAGCACACTTAAATACTATAAAATTTCAAATATTATTAAAAAGGAATCGAAGCGTAATCTTGATACCAAACCTAATGAGCAATAACTTATCTTTGGTTTACGTTAGCTAAAAACGTATTTTTATACATATAAACAACCAGTAATTGAGCGGACTTAAAACCTTTTTTAAAGACACAGTTATTTACGGTTTAGCAATAGTATTGCCTAGACTTATTAACTTTCTTCTAGTACGTTTGCATACAGATGTTCTCCCTAACGAGGACTACTCCGAAAACACCGAATTTTATGTTGTAGCAGCTTTTTTTAATGTCATTCTTACCTATGGAATGGAAACTTCGTTTTTTAGGTTTTTTAGCAAGAACAAAGAAAAAAACGCAGTATTATCAACAGCAATGATAACAATCGTGTTAACCACTGTCTTTTTGGGAATACTACTGTTTCTATTCAGAACTCCAATTTCAGAAACATTAAGAATTAATACAGATTTTTACAGCTTACTTGTTGGTATTACACTTATAGACACATTAATTGTTATCCCTTTTGCTTATTTAAGAGTTACAGGAAGACCAGTTAGGTTTGCTTTTATTAAGCTAATAAATGTTTTAATTATTGTTCTTTTAAACGTTCTTTTGCTTTCAAAAACTTACGGTCTAGATAATTTAAGGCAACTATTTAGTGTTGAAAACAATGTAGAATATATTTTTATTGCTAACCTCATTGCTAGCGCAGTGGTTTTAGTTTTAGTACTTCCATATTTCTTTAAAACAAAGCTTCAATTTGAAGTAAAAGTTTTGAAACAATTATTAGCTTACGGTTGGCCAATTATGGTAGCAGGTTTAGCTTTTGTAATTAATGAAAATTTTGATAAATGGTTGTTGCCAGATATGGAAGGAGAATTTGTAAACGGTGCTTATAGCGCTTGCTATAAATTAGCTGTTTTTATGACGCTTTTTATCCAAGCTTTTAGAATGGGAGCGGAACCCTTTTTCTTTAATCATTCAGGTAAAAAAAATGCAAAGGAAACTTATGCAACGATATTAAAATATTTTACTATTGTTGGTTCATTGGGGTTAATGATAGTTGTTATATATATTGATCTTCTAAGACCTGTTTTTATAAAAAAAGAAAGTTATTTGTTAGCTTTAGATATTGTACCAATTGTTTTATTGGCTAATCTTTGTTTAGGCATCTATCATAATTTATCTATTTGGTATAAACTTACAGATAGAACACGTTTTGGGATGTATATTTCAATTACCGGGGCAATTATAACTATAGCCTTTAACCTGATTTTTATTCCAAGAATAGGTTTTATGGCATCTGCATATGCTACACTAATTGCCTATGGGTTAATGATGCTTATTTCGTATGTTTTAGGACGAAAATATTACCCAGTACCTTATCAAGTTTCTCGAATAGGGTTATACTTATTCCTAAGTTCTGGACTAAGTTTTATAACTTATTATTCTTTTGATAGAAATATATTATTAGGAACTGTATTTTTGCTATTATATCTAGCCTTTATGGTTTTTTTAGAACGAAAAGAATTAAAACAAATATTTATCAATAAATGACAATCAAAATTATAAATAAATCTAGCCATGATTTGCCACATTATGAGACTGTTGCTTCAGCAGGAATGGATTTACGAGCAAATATATCGGAATCAAGAACACTAAAACCATTAGAGCGAAGTATTGTGGGCACTGGGTTATTTATAGAATTACCAGTAGGTATTGAAGCGCAAGTGCGCCCTCGTAGTGGACTAGCTGCAAAAAAAGGCATTACTGTTTTAAATGCACCAGGAACTATAGATGCAGATTATAGAGGAGAAATAGGCGTTATCCTTGTAAATTTATCAAATGAGGAGTTTGTTATTAATAACGGCGAGCGTATTGCACAATTAGTAATAGCAAAGCACGATCGTGCTGAATGGATTGAAGTAAATGAATTATCAGAAACTTCTAGAGGAGAAGGCGGTTTTGGTAGCACAGGAGTTAAGTAAATAAATTAACAAACACACAAATCAACTCAAAAACATGAAAATAATAGTACCCATGGCTGGACGAGGTTCTCGCCTACGCCCACATAGTTTAACCGTACCAAAACCATTAATTCCAGTTGCAGGACAACCCATTGTTCATCGTTTAGTAAAAGATATAGCTAAGGTTTTAAAACAACCTATCGAGGAGATAGCTTTTGTTTTAGGAGACCCTGCATGGTTTGGAGAAGATGTGGTTAACAGCTTGAAAGATTTAGCACAAAGCTTAGGGGCTAAAGCTTCTATTTATCGACAAGACTTGCCTTTAGGAACGGGTCATGCTATTATGTGTGCTAAACCATCACTTTCTGGTTCTGCTGTGATTGCTTATGCCGATACATTAATTAGAGCAGAATTTGATTTAGACGATAAAGCCGATGCTGTTATTTGGACAAAACAAGTTGAAAACCCTGAAGCTTATGGTGTAGTTAAACTTAATGAAAATGAAGAGATTGTTGAGCTTGTTGAAAAACCAGAAACCTTTGTAAGTGATCAAGCCGTTATTGGTATTTATTATTTTAAAGATGTAGCCGTTTTAAAAGATAAACTACAAGAGATTTTAGACGAAAACGTAACGAATGGTGGTGAATATCAAATTAATGATGGTATTAAGCGTATGATGGCAGATGGAAAAGTTTTTAAAACCGGCACTGTTGATGAATGGATGGACTGTGGAAATAAACCAATAACTATTGAAACAAATCAACGTATGTTAGGCTTTTTAAAAGCTGATGGTGAAGAGCAATTGGTATCATCTTCGGCTGAATTAGAAAATTCGAATATTATAGAACCTTGCTTTATTGGAGACAACGTAGTGCTTAAAAACACTACTGTTGGACCATTTGTTTCTATTGGAAATAATAGCGTTATAGAAAACACAACCGTTAAAAATAGCTTAATTCAAACCCATACAACTATTAAAAATGCTAATTTAGACAACGCCATGATTGGTAATCATGTAAAATATGATGGCAATTTTACTAGCATTAGTATTGGAGATTACTCTATTTTGGAATAACTTTTGAAAGCTATTTGTTATGTCAAAGCAAAGCGAGACATTACATTATTTATGAAACAAAATTTATACATACTTATTTTCTTTTTAGGGTTATTTATCTGCCCTCAGACAAATAATGCGCAAGTAGATTTTAATAAAAAACCAGATGACGATTTAGGAAATGTTGATGATAAATTCCAAGAACTTTTTTACGAAGCATTAAAACAAAAAGGTATTGAAAATTACGACCGTTCGGTTGAAGCGCTTTTAAAATGTATTGAAATAGACGACTCTGCACCTGTTTTGTATTTTGAGCTAGGTAAAAATTATAATAAGCTTAAAAATTTTGGAGAAGCTGAGGATGCGCTTAAAAAAGCAATTAAAATTGAGCCTGACAACGAGTGGTTTTTGGATGAGTTATATGGCTTTTACGCGCAGCAAAATGATTATGATAAGGCTATAAAAACAGTAAAGCAACTAGTAAAATATCACCCAGATTACAAAGAAGATTTGGCATCACTTTATGTAAGAACTAAAAACTACAATGACGCCTTAAAAATTTTAGATGAATTAGATTTAGAATTTGGAATATCAGTAGCAAGAGATATTCTTCGTAATCAAATTTATGATGCTACTGGACGTAAAAAAGATCAAATTAAAAACCTAGAAGAACGCGTTGAGAATAACCCTGATAAAGAATCGAATTATTTAGCGCTCATTTTTCGCTATAGCGAAAACAACGAAAAGCAAAAAGCTTTTGAAACCGCCAAAGAGTTACTTAAAATAAACCCTAACTCGCAAATGGTTCATCTAGCTTTATATAAGTTTTATTTAGATGATAATAATACTGAAAAGGCTATAGAATCTATGAAAATAGTTATAAAAAGCAGCCAAATAAAACCAGAAGCGAAACTTAAAGTGCTATCAGATTTTGTGAATTTTGTACGTGCTAACCCAAAATATGAATCAGACTTAGTTGAGGTTACGGCCTTAGTTGGCGATAGTAATAATGGTAAAACTTTAGTTGAATTAGCACAGTATTATTTAAAAAAAGAGGATAAAGCAAAAGCTTTAAGGTATTACGAAGAAGCCTTAGCTTTAGAAGTTGATAATTTTCAAATTTTACGAAACGTATTATTGCTTTATGTGGATTTAAAGCAATATGATTTGGCTTCTGAAAAAAGTAATAAAGCCTTAGAAAAATACCCATCTCAACCTATATTTTACTTGATTAATGGTGTGGCTTTAAACGGATTGAATCAACCAAAAAAAGCAGTAGAAATTCTAGAGTCTGGATTAGATTATATTATCGATGACACTAAAATGGAAGGAGATTTTTATAGTCAATTAAGTAAGGCGTATGCGCTATTAAACAATACGGCCAAAGCAAAAACGTTTAGTGATAAGGCAAAACAATTAGAAACTTCAAATTAATGAATAGATTTTCTTATATCACTTTTACGCTTGTTGCAATGTTAGCATTTAGTTGTAAATCAAGCAAAACAATAAGTGCTGGTGAAGCTAACTATAACTTATCAACAAGGCAATTAATAAAGGAAAACGCAAAGCAAACAGCAAGTTTTAAAACGCTGCAAGCAAAACTTAAAATAACCTATTTTCAAAACGAAAAAGAACAAACTCATTCGGTTTCATTTCGAGCAAAGAAAGATGAAATTTTATGGATTAGTGCAACTTTTTCTGTTATAAGAGCTAAGGTAACACCAGAAAAAGTTAGCTTTTACAATAAGTTGGACAACACTTATTTTGAAGGAGATTACAAGTATTTAAGCGAATTGTTAGGCACAGAATTAGATTTTCAAAAAGTCCAAAATTTACTATTTGGAGAAACGTTATTTAATTTAAAAGAAGATGCTTATAAATCTAGTGTTGATAATAATGTTTATGTACTTCAACCTAAAAAACAACGCGATTTATTCGAAATTTTCTTCTTACTAGACCCTTCGCATTTTAAAGTAAAATCGCAGCAAATTTCCCAACCAAAAGAATTTAGGCATTTGCAAATAGATTATTTAACATATCAAGAAGTAAATAGTCAGACTTTGCCACAGCATATAAAAATTAATGCAGTTGAAACCAATAAAGAAACTATAATAAAATTAGAATTTAAAAATGTATCGTTAAACGAAGAGTTACGTTTTCCGTTTAAAATACCATCTGGTTTTAAAGAAATTAAATTATAACATTGAATAAAATACACGTACATAAATATTCAATATTACTCTTTGTTTGCTTGTTTTGTGCTCTAGGTTTTTCTCAAAACAACAAACAAAAAGAACTAGAAACGCGCCGTCAAGAATTGCGACGCGAAATTCGAAAAATTAACGAATTACGTTTAGAAAACAAGTCAAAAGAAAAGTCGCAATTATCTCTAATAGAAGATTTTAATTATAAGATTAATGTATTAAATAATTTAATTAAAGTTACTAATCAGCAAGCAAATTTAATTACTAGAGAAATTAATTCGAACCAAAAGAAGATAAGTAAACTTAGAGATGAATTAAAACAATTAAAAGAGGATTATGCAGCAATGATTGTTAAATCTTATAAAAGCAAAAACCAACAGAGTAGGATTATGTTTTTATTGTCTTCAAACGATTTTAAACAAGCTTATAAACGATTACAATACATAAAACAATATAGTGACCATCAAAAACTTCAAGGTGAAACTATTAAAGCTAAAACTACAGAATTACAGGACATCAATACCAATTTATTAAAGCAAAAAGAAGATAAGCAAAAGTTAATTGCTGAGAATAAAGTCACTCAAAAATCACTAGAAAGAGAGCGAAAACAGCATGAGGTTTTAATGAAATCTATTAAAAGGAACATTAACCTTTATACATCTCAAATTAATAAAAGGCAGCGTGAAGCTAATAGGATTGATGCAGAAATTGACAAAATTATTAAAGCTGCAATTGCTAAATCAAATAAAAAGGCAGGAAAATCTTCAAGTTCAAAAACATTTGCGTTAACTCCAGCTGGTAGAGCTTTAGCAAAAGATTTTGAATCGAACCGAGGGAAATTAGATTGGCCAGTTGAAAAGGGTATTGTAAAAATGCGCTACGGAACTCAACCACACCCAATCAATAGATCATTAACTATTAAAAGTAATGGTGTAAGGATTGCAACTGAAAAGAAAGCCAAAGCTAGAGCGGTTTTTAATGGAGAGGTTACTGCGGTTATTAAAATAAGAAATGCTAATACGGTTGTTATGGTACAGCATGGAAACTATTTTACAGCTTATAAAAACTTAGATAAAGTTTTTGTAAAAAAAGGAGATAAAGTAAAAACCAAGCAGCAAATAGGAGAAGTATTTACTAACCCTTCTAACGGAGAAACCATTTTAAGCTTTAGTATCTTTAAAGAGAGTAGTACTCAAAATCCAGCATCTTGGATTTACAAAATGTAGCATTTACTTGGGTTAAAGCACAGTGGTTTACGTTCATTAATAAGGAGTTAGAAACGTAAAACTCATATAAAAGAAACAATAAACAGACTCTTACGCTTCGCTCTGAATGATATTTAACTTAATTTAAACTCTTACAATTACATACCCCTTATTAGTTTTTCTGTAATGATTGCCATTCCAAAAATAGTAACGCTTTCCTTTAACCTTTACAATTTTGTAGCGCTTAGGTGTTGACTTAATAATAGTAACATTTGCAGGTCTTGCTTCTACATAAGTTGCACAAGACGTGCTAGATAGTATAAATAAAACGGAAAATAAAATAACAATAGTTCTCATAGCAATATAGATTTTGGGTTTTATTGCTAATAGGACTTGCTAAAAATTAAAAGGTTTAATTACTCAAACAAAGCCTTAAGTTCTGTAGCTTTATCAGGAGAAATTTTACCAGCCAATAATAAGCTTAATTGTTTACGACGTAAAGCAGCATCAAAACGCTCTTTTTCTAAATTGGTTTGTGGATGGACTTCTGGAACAGAAACAGGTCTACCGGTATCGTCTACAGCTACAAATGTGTAAATAGCTTCGTTAGCTTTAGTTTTTTCACCAGACTCTCTATCTTCAATCCATACATCAATAAACACTTCCATTGAGGTTTTAAAGGCACGAGATACTTTAGCCTCAACGGTAACCACACTACCCAAAGGTACTGCTTTATTAAATGCAACATGGTTAACTGATGCTGTTACCACAATACGTCTACTATGTCGTCTAGCAGCAATACTAGCGGCACGATCCATTCGTGCAAGTAATTCGCCACCAAATAAATTGTTTAAAGGATTGGTTTCACCAGGTAAAACCATATCGGTAAGTGTTGTTTTAGATTGCTCAGGTGTTTTTGCTTGCATCACTTGTGTTTTAATGATGTTGCAAAGGTACTATGCTTTTAAGTATTAATGAAGTAAAAAAGGTGTGAATTATGTTAGAAATTAATCAAGCTTTTTAACTAACAACCAAGCATCTTTATTGTGTGTTTTTCTAATTTCACGAATAGCTTTAAGTGCATCTTTTCCATTTTCATAGCTTGCATATACAACCTCGTGTAAACCGTATTTGTTTACACCAATTTTTCTAGCGCTAAAACCTTCTTTTTTTAGCTGAGTTATTATTTTATCACAATTTTCTTCAACTCTAAAAGCGCCTGCTACTATATGGTAATTACCAGTTTGTTTAGTAACACTTAGCGTAATTGCAGGAAGAGAACTTAAACTAAAAGTGGCTTGCTGTATTTTTGTGTCTAGTTGTTTTGCGGCTTCTTCTTGAGCTAATTGATTATGCGTTTCAATTTGATTAACATAAAACTTTGAAGCAGTAAAACCTCCAAGGGTTAAGGCTATTAAAGCCACAGCTGCATATTTTAAATAAGGTTTAGCTTTACGCTTTTCAGATGTAATGGTAAGCGGAATAACCTTTTCAATTTGTTCAACGTCTTCTTTATAAACTTCGCGAGTTACAGAAGGTGATACAAATTGGGATAAACCAAAAGAATCGGTTAAATAATTAAGGCTATAAGTGGGTTCAAATAAAATTTTACCTTCGTTATTAAAAACTACTTCACCAATATTTTTAAAGGTAAGTGTTTCGCCTTGTATTAGGTACGATTTAAGTATTTTAACGCGTTTGGCAATTTTTTTAATAGCTACTTCAAAAGGGATTTTTTCCACATCAGCAATATAATGCGCTAATAGCCCATCATTTTGCTGAATTTGTTCGTTAAACGATACTGCTTTTTTAGGTGGGTAAAAAGCATTTGTAGAATCGTTAATGGTAGCTGATACGCGCTGCGTTAAAAAAGATCCAAATTCAGGAATAGTAACACATTCATATCTATATAATAAATCGCTTATGTAAGTTTCTAATTGCATAAAAACAAAGTTAAAAAATTAAGCTAGCAGATAAAATTTCAACTTAAAAATTTATTAACAATGGCAAATCTTCCTATAAAATTAGGGTTGAAGCTGAAAGAAACTTATTAGTTTTTGTGACTAATACCAAAATTTTAATCCTTAATTATTGAGTAAAAATGCTTTTATTGTAGCTTTAAAACCAAATGCTTAGAATGACAGAAAACGATTTGCTTTATACTTTAGCTTTACAACATGTACCTAATATTGGAGATATTACTGCTAAAAAACTTATTGCACATTGTGGTTCTGCGGAAGCTGTATTAAAAGAAAAAAAGCAAAATCTGTTAAAAATTGACGGAATAGGTCATGTGATTTTAAGCGACTTATTTGAAGTTTACCACTTAAAAGAAGCAGAAAAGGAGATAAGGTTTATAAAAGAAAATAAACTCAAGGCTTTCTATTTTAAAGATGAAAGTTACCCTGAAAAGCTAAAACATTGCATTGACGGACCTATTTTGCTTTTCCAATCTGGACATATTAATTTAAACCAACAACATATTATTAGCATTGTTGGGGCAAGAAAAATTACCACTAGCGGTGTCACTTTTTGTGAAAAACTGATTGAAGCGCTTGTACCTTATAACCCAATTATAGTTTCTGGTTTTGCATACGGTACAGATATTACAGCACATAAAGCAGCGTTAAAGCATAGTTTGCAAACCATTGGCTGTTTAGCACATGGTATGCATACCATTTACCCTAAAGTGCATAAAAAGTATATGGCTGATATTGAAAAGAATGGTGGGTTTTATACTGATTTTTGGAGTAGTGATACTTTTAATAAAAACAATTTTTTAAAACGAAATAGAATTATTGCAGGTATAAGCAACGCTACCATTGTTATTGAATCTGCTGAGAAGGGTGGAAGCTTAGTAACTGCTGATATTGCTAATTCATACAATCGTGATGTGTTTGCAGTTCCTGGACGCACTACAGATTCGCAAAGTGTGGGTTGTAACAATTTAATAAAGCATCAAAAAGCACATATGCTTTCTAACCCTTTGGACGTGCCTTATATTTTAAACTGGCAATTAGGAGAAAATGAAAAGCTTGCAATACAGAAACAACTATTTGTTGAGTTAAGTGATAACGAAAAAACGATTTACAGTTATCTAAAAGCAAATGACAAACAACAATTGGATATTATTGCTATTAATTGCAACATGCCTATTTTTAAAGTAGCCAGTATTTTGCTGACTATGGAATTAAAAAGTGTTATTAGACCGTTACCGGGAAAATTGTTTGAGGTTGTTTAAAATGTTTGTCTTCGCATGAACTTGTTAATACCCAGTCTTCTCTCTAACTCTATTTAAAACACCATCAGCAACTAACTTTGCTTTTGAAGCACCAACTGCTAAAGCGGCATCAATTTCGTTGAGGTTATTCATATAATAATTATAACGCTCGCGTTGGGGAGCATATTTTTCAACAATTAATTCAAATAAAGCCTGTTTAGCATGCCCATAGCCATAGCCACCGTTTTCATAATTAGCTTTCATAGTAGTTATTTGTTCATCAGAAGCTAATAAATTATAAATAGCAAAACAGTTACACGTACTCCAATCCTTTGGCTCTTCAAGTGGAGTGCTATCGGTTTGGATGGTCATAATTTGTTTACGTAGTTTTTTATCATCCAAAAATATATTGATGATGTTATTTCTACTCTTACTCATTTTCTCGCCATCGGTACCAGGAATAAGCATGGTGTTTTCTTGTATTTTCCCTTCTGGTAATACAAATGTTTCTCCCATTTTAGCATGAAAACGAGAAGCTACATCCCGTGTCATTTCAATATGCTGTAATTGATCTTTCCCTACAGGAATAATATTGGCATCGTACAATAAAATATCTGCAGCCATTAGCATAGGGTAAGTAAATAATCCAGAATTTACATCTTCTAGTCTATCAGCTTTGTCTTTAAAACTATGTGCTAATGTTAAACGTTGGTATGGAAAAAAACAACTTAAATACCAGGATAGCTCGGTTACTTGTGGCACATCGCTTTGTCTGTAAAACACTGTTTTTTCAATGTCCAAATTAAAAGCTAACCAGGTTGCGGCAGTAGAATATGTATTAGCTCGTAATGTTTCAGCATCTTTAATCTGTGTTAATGTGTGCAGATTTGCAATAAACAAAAACGAATCGTTTTCTGGGTTATTAGCCATTTCTATTGCAGGAATAATGGCACCTAAAATGTTTCCTAAGTGCGGTGTTCCTGTGCTTTGTATGCCTGTAAGTATTCTTGCCATAATATGCCCTGTAAATACAGGATTTTATTTTAATTAAATAACATCGCGAAAATACGTATTTGTTAGGCAATAAAAAAAGTGGCAAAGGCCACTTTTAGTATATTAAGTTAGGGTTTTTCTTATTTTTTAAATAAGCCAGCAACAAATAGAATAACAGACGCACCAATGGCTCCTGTTAAAATATCTCCAACAACACCATCCATTAAAGAAATGTTTAGTTGTCCAAACAGCCAATTACCAACAATACCTCCAACAATACCAATAATAATGTTGAGAAGTAGTCCAAATCCGCCACCTTTCATCAATTTGCCAGCTAACCAGCCAGCAACGGCTCCAATTAAAAGAGAATACAGTAAACCCATAATTTTAGTTGTTTTAAAGTTAATATGTTCTAAATATAATCAATTTATAATAGTATTTTTGATACTTATGAAAATTGTAAAACATATTTTCTGGACTCTGTACCGTGTTTGGTTCTACATTCTTGTAGCATTGCCTATACTTATTATGTTTCCAATTCTTCTAATTTCAATCTTAAAAGAGTCGTGGTATCCGTTCTTTTTTAAATTGGCAAGATTCTGGGCAAAAATCATTTTAATTGGCATGGGTTTTAAAACCATTATAAAGCACGAACAAGCCCTAGAAAAGGGCAAAAGCTATATGTTTATAGCTAACCATACTTCTATGGCAGATATAATGCTTATGCTGGTTTCGGTTAAAAACCCATTTGTTTTTGTAGGTAAAAAGGAACTAGCCAAAATTCCGCTTTTCGGCTTTTTTTATAAGCGTACTTGTATTTTGGTTGATAGAAGTTCTGCAAAAAGTAGGCAAGCTGTTTTTTTAAGAGCACAACGTCGATTACAATCTGGTTTAAGCATTTGCATTTTTCCTGAGGGCGGTGTGCCAGAAGAACATATTGAATTAGATGATTTTAAAGATGGTGCTTTTAGGCTAGCTATTAACCATAAAACACCAATTGTTCCATTAACTTTTGCTGATAATAAAAAACGTTTTTCGTATACTTTTTTTAGCGGAAGCCCAGGTAAAATGCGTGTAAAAATTCATAAGTTTTTATCTACTGAAAATTTAACAGTGGAGGATACAAAAGCTTTAAACCAAGAAGCAAGGCAAATAATTTTAAAGCAATTGCAGGTATTTAATAAATAAAAAACTGCTCTGGGGAGAGCAGTTTTTTTGATGTTGATTTCTGAGCTTAAAAGAAACCAACGCCTAGATCTAACCAAAAACCTAAAACTTAATAGCAAATCCGGTATAAACCCCAATAAAATAAGGTTTGAAATTACCAGACGTATTATTAAACGTATTGATTTGATATTTGAACATAGGCTCAAAATTCAAATCTATTTTTTTTGAAACTTTATAATTTAACCCTAAACCAAAATTGGCACTATAGCTTACTTTATTTAAATTACTTGCTTCACCTAAAAGTGTTTTAGACCCCGCACTTTCAGAGAAAATCTCATTTTTATTTAAAAAGAAAGAACTAAAACCACCAATAAGGTTAACGCCTAATTTTTTGTTTGTAAGAGCATATTGAATTTCTAAAGGCACTTCAATGTAACCCATGTCTTGATTAATAGATGTGTTTGAGTTTTTTGAAAATACCTCAGGGCTTTTTGCAGAACTCAAATTGTCGCTACTTATAAATGAAACAGCATTAGCTGTGTTGTTAACCGTGTTTACGTTTTGTAGTGAACTCGAGTTAGCACTAAGAGATTGAAACACGACCACATTGTTAGTATTGTAACCTAAATTAACTTTATTAATACCCGTGCGAATACTTAGCTTTTTATTAACAGCATAACTGGCTTTAATACCATAACTCATATTAAGCTCGCCACTTTTCGAGTTATTGTTAAACTGTGGGTCTATTGAAGAGCCGTCTCCTAAACTACTAAAATAAACAGGCGCCGCATTTGGGGCAATACTCCACCTGCTTATGTTTTCGTCTTTCTCTTCTTCAATAATATCTTTGTTTTTATTTAAAACCTCATCAATAGTAAGTGTACTTTCTTTAACCTCGTCTTTAACTATATCTTCGGTATTTTCGTTTTGTTTAGTATCTGCAACAGCAGTATTGTTTTTTGTAGAATTGCTAATTATTTCGTTTGCTTTATCTATATCAATTTGAGGGGTCTTATTTTGAATAACCTCATTGTTTTTTTCTGTTGAATTTTCAGCAATAGCCGTTTTATCGTCTTTATTTAAAATAATATTAGAAGCGTTTGTTTTCTTATTTGAAGAAAGCTGAGTTTGTTGGGTGCCTTCGTTTTTATGTTTTGAAGATGTGCTTTCTGCAACTGATGTTTTGTTTGAAGGGGTAATATTATTTTTAATTTCAGAAGCTTTTTCAGCAGGTTCTTTTTCTGTATTTGATTCCGCAACAGCATCTTTCACATCTATAATTCCATTTTCCTTTTTAATATTACTAGTTGAATTATCGTCTGGAGCAGTATTAGGATTCTCAGGTTTCACATTCTCAGTTTCAACAACCTGGTTTGTGGGAATATCATCAGAGTTATTACCATTAAACAAGCCACTAACTGTTAGTAAAAGCACAAGTAAAGCTGCTACGCCAGCATATCTCCACCAAATAGGGATAATACGTCGTTTCTTCTTTTTCTTGTTAAGCTCGGCTTCTATATTTTCCCAAACAGCATCGCTAGGGGTTGCTTCAAAATTTTTGAAACGTTCCTGAAATAATCTGTCTATATGTTTTTTATCACTCATTATAAGGATTGTAAACTTTTTGTTGTCTTATAATTTTCAATAGTCTCCTTCAAAGCCTGTCTAGCCCTTGCTAAATTTGATTTTGAGGTACCTATGTTTATATTTAGCATTTCTGCAATTTCTTTATGCGAATAACCATCTAACACATAAAGGTTAAAAACTAGCCGATAGCGATCAGGTAGTTCTTGAATAATTTTTAAGAGATAATCTAAAGAAACATGATCTTCATCAATCTCTAATTCTACATCATCTTCTATATTCTCATTTACTATATCAAAAACTTTTTCGTTTCTGTAACGCTGTAGCGCTGTATTTATAGCTATTCGTTTTAGCCACCCCTCAAAAGAGCCTTTGTTTTTATATTGCTCTATTTTATTAAAAATAGTTAAAAATGCGTCTTGCAAATTATCTTCTGCTTCGGCATAGTTTCTTGAATACTTTAAGCATACAGAGAATAACTTACTCGAAAAGAGTTTGTATAATTCCCCTTGGGCTTTAGTATCATTAATTCTACAATTTTCTATGAGTTGATTTAAACTCAAATTAAAACACGTATTTATTAATACTTAAACTTAATTTGTAACGGGTACTTCTATAGTTAAATATTGGTCTTCCCCATTATTGTCTTCTCCTTGCCAAAACTTAAATATATACGATCCGTTACTGTTAACAATAAAATTAAATGTTGCTTCTACTAATTCGTTTGTAAGCGTTTCGCAACTGTTGTTTTCAAATACGTAATTTATTGGGGCTACAGTACGTATGTTGTTTTCTTTTAAATAATAAAACTCTTTAAAAGAATGGCAGGTTGAAGGTTTAAAATAAGAAACCGTTATAGGATAAACTTCTCCTAAAGTAAAAGCATCCGGAATATCAACACTTTCTACAGATAATATTTCAAAGCTATAGTTTGCACTACCATCATTTGAATTATCATCATCAAGACTGCATGATACAAATAAAAGTAAAGTAAAGCTTAGGGCGACTAACTTTTTCATTACAAATAATTTTTAATATTTCTACTTAATACATGTTTTTGTATTTATAGATGTCAAACAAACTAAAAGGTTGCGTGTATTATTCGCTTAATTGCAAAAAAAATCCCGATTCATCGGGATTTTTTTTTATTCGGATACTTTTAAAGCTGCTTTTATTTTATCTTCTAGCTCGTCCATGAGCTCGGGATTGTCTTTAATAATTGCTTTTACAGCGTCTCGCCCTTGTCCAAGTTTAGTGTCGTCATAGCTAAACCAAGAGCCACTCTTTTTAACGACTTCGTGTTCAACTGCGATATCTAAAATCTCTCCAACTTTACTCACACCTTCTCCATACATAATATCAAATTCTGCCAATTTAAAAGGCGGAGCTACTTTGTTTTTAACAATTTTAACTCTAGTTTTATTTCCTAAAACAGAACCATTACTATCTTTAATTTGAGTAGAACGTCTAATATCTAATCGTACCGAAGCATAAAACTTTAAGGCATTACCTCCTGTTGTTGTTTCAGGGTTGCCAAACATTACTCCAATTTTTTCACGTAATTGATTAATGAAAATTACAGTACAATTAGTTTTACTTATTGATCCTGTTAGCTTTCTTAAAGCTTGAGACATTAAACGTGCGTGTAAACCCATTTTCGAGTCTCCCATTTCGCCTTCAATCTCACTTTTAGGTGTTAAGGCTGCTACAGAGTCTATAACAACAATATCAATAGCACCAGAGCGAATTAAGTTATCAGTAATTTCAAGTGCTTGTTCTCCATTATCAGGTTGAGAGATAATTAAATTGTCAATATCTACACCTAGTTTTTCTGCATAAAATCTATCAAAAGCATGTTCAGCATCAATAAATGCAGCAATGCCTCCTGCTTTTTGCGCTTCTGCAATGGCATGCAATGTTAATGTTGTTTTACCAGAAGATTCAGGGCCATAAATTTCAATAACACGACCACGCGGATAGCCACCAACGCCTAAAGCAATATCTAAGCCTAAAGATCCAGATGGAATAGCATCAACATCTTCAATAGCGGCATCGCTCATTTTCATTACGGTTCCTTTCCCGTAAGCTTTATCTAATTTATCTAAAGTAAGTTTTAGTGCTTTTAATTTTGCTTCTTTTTCGTTGCTCATTTCTAATATTTTTTTCTGAAGTAATAGCAGCTAAAATACTATAACTTTTATCAGAATACAATTTTATCACGCAACCTTTTTAAACATTTTGCATCTACTAATAAACGCAGGAAAATTTTTGCTATGAAATTTACCTACAATGGTTTGAATATAGAACTAACTCGAACTATTTTATCAAAGCACTTTATGTAAATTAAGGTGCTTTTTTTATGCAAAAAATTGTTCTATTCTTATAAAAGTGTACTTTTGCATTTTAAAATATTTCTTTATTCCGCTTTATGCGGTTTTAACCTTAAAAACATTAGTATAGCATGCAACTGTACAATAAATTAAGCGCTAAAGAAAGAGCAGAATTAATCGATAAAGCAGGAAAAAATCGATTGACACTTTCTTTTTATCAATACGCTAAAATCACCAATCCTCAAGAGTTTAGAGATCAATTATTTATTACTTGGAATGAATTAGATGTTCTAGGTAGAATTTATGTCGCACATGAAGGCATTAACGGACAATTGTCGCTTCCAGCAGATCGCTTTAACGCCTTTAAATCTCATTTAGATACGATTGATTTTTTAAAAGGAATACGATTAAATATCGCTGTTGAGCAAAACAATAAATCGTTTTTAAAACTTAAAGTAAAAGTACGAGATAAGATTGTTGCAGATGGCTTAAATGATGACACTTTTGATGTTACCAATAAAGGCGTACATGTTGATGCAAATACGTTTAATGAACTTATTGAGGACAGTAAAACTGTATTGGTAGACATGCGTAACCACTATGAAAGCGAAATAGGACATTTTAAAAATGCGATAACACCAGATGTTGATACTTTTAGAGAATCGTTGGATATTATTGAAGACGATTTAAAAACACATAAAGAAGATAAGAATCTAGTAATGTATTGCACAGGAGGCATTCGATGCGAAAAGGCAAGTGCCTATTTTAAACATAAAGGTTTTAAAAACGTATATCAGCTAGAAGGTGGAATTATTGAATATACACGACAAGTAAACGAAAACAACTTAGAGAATAAATTCGTTGGGAAGAATTTTGTTTTTGATGAACGTAGAGCTGAAAAAATTAGTGATGATGTAATTGCTTGTTGCCACCAATGCGGAAAACCAGCAGATATACATACCAATTGCGCTAATGACGCCTGCCATTTACTATTTATTCAATGTGATGATTGCAAAAAAGAGATGAATAATTGTTGTTCAACAAATTGCAAAGAAATACATGCTTTGCCTTACGAAGAGCAAAAAGAACTCCGTAAAGGACAAGGTAATAGTAATGATATATTTAAAAAGGGACGCGCAGACCATTTGCCATATAAAAAAGATTTAAGAAATATTTTTGAAGTTTTAAAAAATAAAGAGGCCTAAACTTAAGCCGAAAAGAACAACTGTAAATTCTTTGTTTTAAGTCTTTAGAATAATCTTATATTTACGTTTTAAAAGATTTATAAACCTTCATTCGTAATAATCTAATTATTAGCGAATTCAACATATAAAAACATATGGCTTGTAACAGTTGTTCAACTGGAAAAGACGGTCAACCAAAAGGATGCAAAAATAATGGCACTTGCGGAACAGATAGTTGTAATAAACTAACTGTTTTCGATTGGCTTGCAAATATGTCACTTCCCAATGGAGAAAAACCATTCAACTGGATTGAAGTTCGTTTTAAAAACGGACGAAAAAATTACTATAAAAACACTGAAAATTTAACGTTAAGCATTGGCGATGTGGTTGCCACTCAAGCGCAATCTGGTCATGATATTGGTATGGTTACTCTTGCAGGAGAATTGGTACGCGTTCAAATGAAACGTAAAAACATTACGACTGAGGGCGACGATATTTTAAAAATATACCGAAAGGCAAGTCAAAAAGATATTGACATTTGGCAAAAAGCGCGCGACAAAGAAGAATCGATGAAGGTTAAAGCACGCCAGTTTGCTATCGATTTGAAATTGCAAATGAAAATTTCAGATATCGAGTTTCAAGGCGATGCCAGTAAAGCAACGTTTTATTATACAGCAGAGGAGCGTGTAGATTTTAGAGAGCTTATCAAAGTTTTTGCACGCGAGTTTAGAACGCGCATAGAAATGAAGCAAGTAGGTTTTAGACAAGAAGCAGCAAGGCTTGGTGGTATAGGGTCTTGTGGGCGCGAATTATGTTGCTCAACCTGGTTAACAGATTTTCGTTCTGTAAGCACATCAGCAGCACGTTACCAGCAATTATCTTTGAATCCTCAAAAATTAGCTGGTCAATGTGGAAAATTAAAATGCTGTTTAAATTATGAGTTAGATACATATTTAGATGCCTTAAAAGATTTTCCTAAAACAGATATTAAACTTAAAACCGAAAAAGGCACTGCAGTTTGTCAAAAGACGGATATTTTTAAAGGACATATGTGGTATGCTTATGAAGGAGAGTGGATGAATTGGCATAAAATAACCACAGCACAAGCCAACGAAATAATAGAAGCCAATAAGAAGAATAAAAAAATAGCAAGCCTTGAAGAATATGCTTCAGATCTTATTGAAGATACTAAAACAGAATTTGAGAACGTTGTAGGACAGGATAGTTTAACACGTTTCGATAGTCCAAAACGCTATAACAAACGTAAAAATAATAAGAGCAGAAACAATAGGAACAGAAAAAACAAAAGAAAACCTCAAAAAAATAAAAATGAAGCTAAGTAATGCCGTATTATTTTGTCTAGTTTTTTTTCTTGTTTTAGCATCATGCGATTCAAATCGTGTATTTGACACCTACAAATCTGTTCCAAGTTCGTGGCATAAAGATAGTATTGTAAGCTTTAAGGTGAATCCGCCAGATTCAACAAATGCGTATAACTTGTTTGTTAATTTAAGAAACACAAACGATTATAAATTTAACAATCTGTTTTTAATTGTAGAGATGGTTTTTCCATACGGTAAAACAATAAAGGACACATTAGAGTACAGAATGGCAGACCCAAGCGGAAAACTTTTAGGAACTGGAATAACAGGTGTAAAAGAAAATAAACTGTGGTATAAAGAACAAGTTGTATTTAAGGAAACTGGAGAGTATATTGTTAACATCCAGCACGCTATGAGAGAAAATGGAAAAGTTAATGGCGTAACAGAGCTTGATGGTATTACAGATGTAGGTTTTAGGATAGAAAAACCAATAAAAAAATAGCATTCATAATTTTAGGCACTTAATTATGGCAAAAACAAAAGCAAAGAAAGAAACAAAAAATATACAAGATTTTTCAAAATATATTCGATGGTTTTGGATATTGTTTATGGGAGGTATATTTTCTATCGTATTAATGTTTTTAATGGCATCGTGGGGTGTTTTTGGCGAAATACCAGATCATACACAATTAGAAAATCTTAAATCGAATCTTGCTACTGAAATAATTTCTTCAGATGGAAAAACTTTAGGGAAATTTTACTTTAATGATAACAGAACACCTGTTAGTTATGATGATTTGTCACCACATTTGGTGAATGCTTTAATTTCTACTGAGGATGTGCGGTTTCATGAACATGCAGGGATAGATGCTCGAGGAACATTAAGAGCTGCGATATTTTTAGGCAGGAAAGGTGGGGCTAGTACAATTTCCCAACAATTAGCTAAATTGTTTTTTACTAAAAAAGCATCAGGTAATTTTGTTAAAAGGATAATACAAAAAATGAAGGAATGGGTTATTGCTATCCGTTTAGAACGCCAATATACTAAAGAAGAAATTATAGCACAGTATTTTAATATTTATGATTTTGGAAACAACGGAGACGGTATTCGAAGCGCTTCAAGAATCTATTTTAATAAAGAACCAAAAGATTTAGAGGTTAAAGAAGCCGCCATGTTAGTAGGGATGTGTGTGAATTCTTCCTTTTACAACCCAATACCTAGTCGTAATCCAGTAGGCGTAAAAAACAGACGTAATGTAGTTTTATCTCAGATGGAAAAATCTGGTCATATTAATGAGGTAGTAAAAGATTCTCTTCAAAAAACAGAATTAGATTTAGATTTTACACCTCAATCGCATCGTGATGGAATTGCTACTTATTTTAGAGGATACCTCTCTGGTTTTATGAAAGATTGGATAAAAAAGAACCCAAAACCGGATGGGACTAAATGGAGTTTATATAATGATGGATTAAAAATTTATACGACTATCGATTCACGTATGCAAAAACATGCTGAGGATGCTGTACAACAACACATGCCTAGGTTACAAGCAGAGTTTTTTCATCAAAACACACCAGAAAGAAATCCAACAGCTCCATTTTTAGAGTTAACTCGAGGCGCTATTGATACGCTGATGCTTAGATCAATGAGAAGAGGAAAGAGATGGAATCATTTAAAATATGATTTAAAAAAGTCTAACAAAGAAATAGAAGCATCGTTTTACGAACCAATACAAATGACTGTATTTGAATGGAAAGACGGAAAACCTTCGGAGAAAGATACTATTATGAAACCTATCGATTCGATGCGTTATTATAAATCGTTTTTGCGACCAGGGATGATGTCTATGAATCCGCAAACGGGTCATGTAAAAGCGTGGGTTGGCGGCATGAATTACAGACATTTTCAATACGATATGGTAAAACAAGGGAAGCGCCAAATAGGTTCAACCTTTAAGCCTTTAGTATATGCAACAGCCATAGATCAATTACATAAATCGCCTTGCGACGAATACCCAGACACGCCATATTGTATAGAAGCAAATAAACACGGGAATCCTGACCCATGGTGCCCTAAAAATTCTAATGGCGATAGTGACTATGGGGGAAAAAGAACTTTAAAAAATGCTTTAGCAAATTCAGTAAATACTATAACGGCAAGACTTATTGACGAAGTAGGACCACAAACCGTTGTTGATTTAGCTAAAAAATTAGGAATTGAATCTGAAGTTTTACCAGTGCCAGCGATTGCCTTAGGGGTGCCAGAAATTAGCGTTTACGAAATGGTTGGAGCATACTCCACTTTTGCTAATAAGGGGGTGTATACAAAACCTGTAATGGTTACTAGTATTGAAGATAAGAACGGCACGATTTTATATCAGTTTACGCCAGAGACCAACGATGTATTAAGTGAAGAAACCGCGTATGTAACTGTAAAGCTTATGGAAGGGGTTACACAATCAGGTTCTGGAGTTCGTTTAAGAACAAAAGGGGCAGATGCTTATAGAGCAGATTTTAGAGAAGTAGTAACAGGATACCCTTACGAATTTACAAATCCAATAGCAGGAAAAACAGGAACCACACAAAATCAAAGTGATGGTTGGTTTATGGGAATGGTACCTAACTTGGTTACTGGTGTATGGGTAGGTGGAGAAGAAAGATCGATTCATTTTAGGACTACTAAATATGGTCAAGGAGCAGCTATGGCATTACCAATTTGGGGTATATATATGAAAAGTTGTTATGCCGATAAAGATTTAAATATTTCTAAGGAAGCTTTTGAAGAACCAGCAAACCTTTCTATAAATGTTGACTGTTCTAAAGTCAAAAATAAAACGATTACAGATGATGGAAGTGATGAGATTCCAGATGATTTGGATTTCTAATTAGAAACGTATTACATCTTAAAATAAAAAAACCATTCTTTTTTAGGATGGTTTTTTTATTTGATAATACTTTGATGTAATTATTCAATTATTCGTAATTTTATACAGCAAAAATTTAGATAATGATTAATAAAAAAGTAGCTAACGTTCAAGAGGCGCTTCAAGGCGTAAAAGATAACATGACTTTAATGCTTGGCGGTTTTGGATTAAGTGGAATACCCGAAAATGCAATTGCAGAATTGGTTAAGCATGGTGTTAAAGGATTAACATGTATTTCTAATAACGCTGGGGTCGATGATTTTGGGTTAGGTTTATTGCTTCAAGAGCGTCAAATAAAAAAAATGATATCATCTTATGTGGGAGAGAATGATGAATTTGAGCGCCAGATGCTTTCAGGAGAATTGGATGTAGAACTTATTCCGCAAGGAACATTAGCAGAACGTTGTCGTGCAGCTCAAGCGGGTTTTCCTGCAATTTATACGCCTGCTGGATTTGGAACTGAGGTAGCAGAAGGAAAAGAAACTAGAGAGTTTAACGGAAAAATGTATGTTTTAGAACATGCTTTTGACGCAGATTTTGCTTTTGTAAAAGCGTGGAAAGGAGATGAAGCTGGAAACTTGATTTTTAAAGGGACTGCCAGAAATTTTAACCCTAATATGTGTGGAGCAGCAAAGATAACTGTTGCTGAAGTTGAAGAATTAGTGCCTTTAGGTAGTTTAGATCCTAATCAAATACATATTCCTGGAATTTTTGTGCAACGTATTTTTCAAGGAGACACCTATGAAAAACGGATTGAACAAAGAACGGTAAGAGTAAAAGAATAGATATTGTATTCCTGTTTATACAGGAATTTACTTTCAATTAAAAAGATTCCTGCGTACGTTATCAGGAGCATTAAAAATATAAAGATAGATGTTAGATAAAACCGGTATTGCAAAACGAATAGCTAAAGAAGTAAAAGATGGTTATTATGTTAACTTAGGAATAGGCATTCCTACTTTAGTTGCAAATTATGTTAGAAACGATATAGAAGTAGAATTTCAAAGCGAGAATGGTGTACTTGGAATGGGACCATTTCCTTTTGAAGGAGAAGAAGATGCCGATGTAATTAATGCTGGTAAACAAACTATAACTACATTACCAGGAGCAAGTTTTTTTGATTCTGCAATGAGTTTTTCAATGATAAGAGGGCAACATGTAGATTTAACAATTTTAGGAGCTATGGAAGTTGCTGAGAATGGAGACATTGCAAATTGGAAAATACCAGGACGTATGGTAAAAGGCATGGGCGGAGCTATGGATTTAGTTGCCAGTGCTGAGAATATAATTGTGGCGATGATGCACACTAATAAAAGAGGCGAATCTAAATTATTAAAAAAATGCTCATTACCATTAACAGGTGTTGGTTGTGTTAAAAAAATAGTAACCAATTTGGCAGTACTAGAAGTTACAACACTTGGTTTTAAACTATTAGAACGCGCTCCAGGGGTTTCTGTAGAGGATATTAAAAATGCTACAGAAGGCACATTAATTGTTGAAGGAGATATTCCTGAGATGAGTTTATAAGAAAGTCTCAATCGACCAAAAGCATACTAAATGTTAAAAAAATATGCATTTCATCGAATTTATATGTTTTTAAACTGGTTTTTTAAAAATATGTTTCATATTTGCTTTCCCCAAATTAACCAAACCAATATTATAGATTTTCCCAAATCTACCATTAAACTTAACCTACGGAATTATGGAATCAAATCTACCTGAACAATCTACAATAAGTGAAAGCAAATTGAAAGAGACGCTTCAAGAAAATTTACGATTTGTAAAAAGCTTACTATACTTAACAAAAAAAATATTTATGTTATAACCCTTTAGGGATAGCATTAATTAACTTTTTAGTATAATCTTTTTTAGGCTGGTTGTATATTATATCTGCATCGTCTAATTCTTCAATTTTACCTTTATTCATAACTAGTAGCTGATCTGCCATGTATTTAACTACGGCCAAATCATGTGAAATAAATATATAAGTAAAGTTAAAATCTTCTTTTAGCTCATTTAACAGGTTTAAAACTTGGGCTTGAACAGAAATATCCAATGCAGAAACCGATTCGTCGCAAACAATAAGCTTAGGTTGTAATGCTATAGTTCTAGCAATTCCAACACGCTGCCTTTGCCCGCCAGAAAATTCATGAGGATATCTATTAAAATAATTTTCAGATAAGCCAACACGCTTTAAAATCTCAATTACTTTTTCTTTGCGTTCTTTATCTGTTGAATATAAATTATGAACTTTCATAGGTTCTAAAATAGCTTCTCCTATTGGAATTCTTGGGTTTAAAGACGAATAAGGATCCTGAAAGATTATTTGAATGTCTTTCCTTAGTTTTTTTATCTCAGAATTAGATAATTGAGTGATATCAACCCCGCTATACAAAATTTGGCCAGCTGTTGCTTTATCTAATTGAAGTATGGCATTCCCTAAAGTAGATTTTCCGCAGCCAGATTCGCCAACTAACCCTAATGTCTCTCCTTCGTATAACTTGAAACTTACATTATTTACAGCCTTAAATATCTCGGGTTTACTAAACCATCCAGATTTTGATATATACTCTTTTTCAACATTAATAACTTCTAATAAAGGCTTATTACTATACAGTTTTTCATGTTTTAATTTTCTGTCTTCAGCAGTAATTATATCATGAGAAGTAGCATCATTTAAATAGTCATTGATAGTTGGTAAAATTTTCAACCTAGTTTTTAATGAAGGACGAGAATTTATAAGCGCTTTTGTGTATATATGTTGAGGATTGTTAAAAATACTAGATACATTACCCTTTTCAACAATATCACCTTTGTACATAACTATTACTCTATCTGCAATTTCTGAAATTAAAGCCAAATCATGCGTAATAAAAATTATGCTCATTTTGGTTTCAAGTTGTAACTCTTTTAGTAAACTAATAATTTCTTTTTGCACAGTTACATCAAGAGCTGTTGTAGGCTCATCAGCAATTAAAACATCTGGTTTGCAGGCTATAGCCATGGCTATCATAACCCGTTGTTTTTGACCACCAGAAATTTCATGAGGGTATGCGTTATAAACTCGATTTGCATCAGGAAGTTTTACTTTTTCAAATAATACAATAGCTTCTTTTTTTGCTTCCTTTTTTGAAAGATTTGTATGAAGCAATAAAATTTCTTGTACTTGTTTACCACAGGTCATAGAAGGGTTTAAAGAACTCATGGGTTCTTGAAAAATAAAAGCTATTCTATTACCGCGAATTTTTTGAAATTCTTTGGGTGATAACTTAGTTAAATCTTCATTGTTATAAATGATACTTCCAGAACTTATTTTAGAAATATTTTTAGGAAGCAAACCTAAAATAGCTAAAGATGATACAGATTTACCCGACCCAGATTCTCCAACAACTCCTAAAATTTCGTTTTCGTTCAGACAATATGAAACATTGTGAATTACTTCATTCTCACCAAATGAAATAGATAAATCTGTAATAGTTAAAATTGATGACATTATTTTAAAGCTATTTAAGTAGAATTTCAAAGATACCAAACGGAAAACATATAATAATAAAAATAAGACACTATAAAATGTAATCTGTTTCCTCAAAAAAATTATGGCTATTCCGTAAAAAGCTACATTACATAAAGATTGTCTGTAAAAATTGTATTTAATCTTAAAAAAACAACTAGATTTATAATAATTGTTTAACCCTTATAACCAACCATTATGAAAAGACTATTACTACCCCTCGTTATTTTATTTAATGTAGTTTTTGCATTCTCTCAAGATTATGAACAAAAAGCAGAGAGGTTTTTAAAGCAAAAAGGAGAACTTACATTTTCTTTTAAAGTAAATCACCCTTCAGAAGTTGAAGCTTTTAGTAGAAACTTATCTATAGTTAATTACGATAAGAAAACAAAAACTCTCACAGCTTGGGCAAACGAAAAACAGTTTAGAGCATTTCAAACAAAAAACATTCCTTTCCAAGTCCCAGAAAGCGAAAATGAAGTTGATGCTAGTATAATATACGATAACAAACAGGCTAAGTCTTTTAAAGGCACGACCTCAAAAAGTTTTGCAAATACGCTTACTTTTCCTGTAGCTAATTATCCAACTTATGCACAGTATGCACAACAAATGCAGGATTTTGAAAATGACAATCCAACACTTGTACAAAAAATTAGCATTGGTAATACAGCAGAAAATGACGGTAAAGAACTACTGTTTGTGAAAATTTCGGATAATGTTACAACAGACGAACAAGAACCAAAACTTATGTATACTTCATCTATGCATGGTGATGAAATTGCTGGGTATCCAATGATGCTTACTCTTATCGATTACATATTAACTGTTTACGCGGATACGGGACATGCTGATCATGCTAGAGTAAAGAACTTGGTTGAAAACACGGAAATTTGGATAAACCCTAGTGCTAATCCAGATGGCACTTATTATGGAAGCTCTAATAATACCTCTGTAGCTGGGGCTAGAAGAGGTAACATTAATAATCTAGATTTAAATAGAAACTATCCAGATAATGTTCAAGGTGCTCATACTGATGGTGAAGCTTATCAAGCAGAAACTTTAGCATTTATGGCTTTAGCAGATGCAAATCATTTTGTTATATCTGCTAACTTTCATGGAGGAACAGAGTTGTTTAATTACCCATTTGATAATGCTTATGTAAGCCAATATACACATCCTGATGGAGATTGGTTCGAATTTACAGGAGTAGAATATGCTACGCATGCGCAAAATGATAGCGATGCCTTAGGTGACACAACATATATGACGGCTGATGATGATAGTAATGTATATCCAAGCCCTGGAGTAACTCATGGAGCTGAGTGGTATCGTGTATTTGGAGGGCGTCAGGATTATATGAATGTTTATCAACAATGTAAAGAGGTAACTATTGAACTATCTGATACTAAGCTTCTTCCTGAAAGTCAGTTGGTTAATTATTGGCTTTATAATCGTGACGCTTTATTAGATTACTTAACTCAAGGAACTTATGGTTTTAGAGGTATTGTTAAAGATGCGAGTACCAATACTCCAATTGAAGCTACAGTAACACTTGTAGGTCATGATGCATTTGGATCGAATACGTTTTCTGATGCTAATGGAGGTGATTATTACAGGCCTGTTAAAGCAGGAACTTATGATATTCTATTTGAAGCACCTTGTTATCAGTCGTTTACTTTATCTGGGCAAACCATATCAGATTATCAAACGCTAACGTTAGCTGATGTTTTGTTAACTCCAATTGGCGCAGTTGCTCCTACCGGTTTAAATGCATTTAATATTGGGGCTACGACAACATCTTTAAGTTGGGACGCTACTTCTGGAGCAACTTACGATTTAAGATATAGAGAAATTGGAGCATCAAATTGGACCAATGTTAATGGTTTGTCTAGTGCGTCAACTAATTTAACTGGTTTAACGGCTTCAACACAATATGAAGCGCAGGTAAGAAGTAATTGTACAGGAGGAAGCAGTTCGGTTTACAGTGCTTCTGTTAACTTTACAACAACAAATGTTCAGCTAAATTACTGTACTTCTAGTGGAAACACATCATATCAAACAGCAGTATCTAGGGTAATATTTGGAGCAATTGATAATATTGATGGACCAGCAAAAGATGTCGGTTATGAGGATTTTACCAATCTTAGTACAACAGTTACTCAATCGACATCAGAAAACCTTACGGTTTATGTTAATACTGATGGAAATTATAGAGTAGATGCATTTGTTTGGATTGACTGGAATCAAAATGGAGATTTCACAGATAGCGGAGAAGCATATGATTTAGGTAACATAAGTAATGTTCCAAATGGAGCTTTACCAACATTGTCTGTTTCTATTCCTGCTAGTGCTCAACTAGGAAGTACTAGAATGAGAGTTTCTGCTAGGTATAATTCTAACCCTACTTCCTGTCAAACAAATTTTGATGGAGAAGTTGAAGATTATACAGTAATTGTACAAAGCTCTGTAGACACAACAGCACCAGTAATAACTTTAATAGGTTCATCTCCAGTTAACTTAGACTTAGGTGATATTTATACCGATGATGGAGCAACC